>NZ_LFEE01000036.1:61054-87811 GCF_001039045.1 Lactiplantibacillus herbarum | reverse complement strand
CAAGTGATGATGGTGCATTTTGCCATCGTTGCTTGTCCGTAGCTAAGCGGAGGGCCCTGCCTGCTGGCGCACGTTTCAGCTATAAAGGTCAGGTGCGCAAAAGCCGAGGCAATTGGCTTTTGAAACACGTTTCGGCTATAAAATAAGAAGAGCAAAATGGAACCACGGCTAAGGTCGTAGTTCCATTTTTGTGTCCTAACTGTTAAGTGATCGGCGTTCCCAACTAGCTAGAGTAAAGTTTTCGCACACTGGCGAGCAGTCGCTTTGCCTGTCCTCACAGGGAAAAGCATGTTACACTTTTTGAAGAGTATATTATCGGAAGACTAACTATAGACTTGGAGTTGGTTAATGAAGGAGGATGTCGTGAAATTAACGTCAAATAAACAACGATTGATTGGGATTGCTGTGGTTGTGGCAGTCTTATTGATTGGCATCTTGATTTATCGTTATCATGGCACCTGGACCTTATTGCGGGAACGGGTCTTTAGTCAAGACGCAATCGTTGCCCAGGTTCGCCAACACCGGGCAGTCGACATCTTATTAGTAGTCCCGCTACTGATCTGTTTCTCAATCATTCCGGGTGCACCCGTGGCCATGATTAGTGTAGTTGCCGGGATCTGCTTTGGTAAGGGGCTGGGCGCTGTATTGAACATTATTGGTATTACACTTGGAAACTTGATTGCGCAACGTTTCTTTGGCCGGGTGTCGGAGCGACGAACCAAGGAACCTTCAAAATTAGTTGCCCAGATAGGCCGAATGCGACACCCTTTATTAGGTATTATGATTGGCTACACGGTACCCTTTATTCCGACCTCGTTAGTTAGTTTAGCTGCCGTTGAAACAGCGGTGACGCCCCGCCAATTAGCGCTAGCAACGTTTGTTGGTAGTATTCCCACGGCAGTGATTTACGCGTGGGGTGGCGATGCGCTGATTACGGCACATTTCAAGAAAGCACTGGTATTGGCAGTTATCGTGGTATTGCTACTGGGCTTGATTGGTTTGATCTACCGGGATCGACGACGAGACGCTAAAGTTGAGTAGGGTTAGGATAGTTTAAAAAGCAACAATAAAAAGATGACGAATAATCGTAACGGTAAGTTATGATCATTCGTCATCTTTTTAACTAAGTCATATCGCTTTCAGTTATGAGGCTGCTGACTGTGAGTGGGGCAGCTGCTTCATCTGGGCCGCAGTGAGTACGACTGTTTTGAGTGGTGCGAAGTGTTCCGACAGGTCAGAATGTGGATCAGATTGAAAAATCTCAATCGTATCGGTAGATAAATCTAATTGGTAAACTCGTCGAATACCCGGACCAGTCACATAAATGGCTGTTGCCGAGAAGGGCCGCCATGTAAAGCTAGTGGTTGGTAATACGTGCCAACAGGATAGTGCAGTGAAAGTTTCGTTAGGTGTCATTTTAATCTACTCCCTTCGTCTCTTATTATAGTTGCTTGAGATTGGCAGTCAAATTAAGGCCCTCATGCGGCATAATGCTGATTTTTGTGAAACGCTACTGGGTTATAGCGCTTGATGAAACATAAAAATCGTTTGAGATGATTGCAGGATGATAATTGCTATCAGTTGACAAAGCTTGCTATAGCAGTGATGCTCAGAAGCTTAGCTTGTTAAATGGTCATTGAATTGATACGGTATGTGCAGGGTGGTGAGGGGAATGAAGTTTGCAGACAATTTAAAGATTGTGCGGAAGCAAAGACAAATGACACAGGAAGATGTTGCGACCAAACTACATGTTTCTCGAAAGACGATTTCGAGTTGGGAAAACGAACGTAGTTATCCGGATATTGGGATGTTGGTGAAAATAAGTGAGGTCTATACGCTGTCGATTGATCGGTTATTAAAGGAGGACTTGGGAATGTTAAAACATTATGAAGCGCAGACGGTGGTTAATCAGCGACACGCTCACTTATTAGCAGGGGGCTATTACGTCATGGTTGGGGCATTATTCGTGAGTTACTTGATCACCTTACTAGGGTGGGGGAAAGCACCAGATAGTGTGATTGAAATTCTGTTGATTGCCATGACTTTAACGATGATTATGAACTATGATGACTTTGATCAATGGACGGTAACGTCACGACAAAAGTACGGTTTGCTGGCACTAGTCTTAATAGCGGTTAGCCTTAATCTTGCACTGGTTTTTCCTAAGTTAATCGCTGGGCTTCCAACGAGCAGTCAATTAGCACATTCTTCAACACCATTTTTAGCTGGTGAAGCCGTTGGTTACATGGTCAGAGGGGTTAGTGCACTATTTATTCGTCCCGCAGCATGCGTGTTAGCAATCGGAATACCATGGCACCAATATCGATAAACAGACTTAGTTAGAATATTTTGACGTAATCGGATGGTTGTCATCGCCAATAGTTAACTGCTGTGCTAAGATTAATATGTGTTGGAATTTTACTCATTACGAAAATTAAATTCGAAACGAATTATTTAAGGGAAATTACGGTTCGGTGTAGAAAGTCAGGTAGGATGACCATGAGTAAAGAAAAATCAGTAACGGTTGATAATACGGAAGAAACTGTTACGGAAATCTTAGAACCCACCGCAGAACTTGATAAGCAGATTGTGTCACCAGTTAAGGAGACGCGTAATCAAGCTATACGGTACATTTTATGGGGATTAATCGGTGTTGCGATTAACTTTGCTGTTTTTTATGTGACGTACCAAGTCTTCAGTATGGAGTACTTGATTGCTAACGGGATTGCTTGGGTAATCGCGGTGCAAGTCTCATTCTGGGTTGACCGTTGGAAGGTGTTCGATCACCATTCAAACCATGTGTATCGTGAGATGGGTAAGTTCTACGGAACTCGGATTGTCACTTATGTGGTTGAAGCTGTGATCTTATGGCTACTACTTTCAGTATTAGGAACCTCAGCAGTCTTAGCGAAGATTCTGGGCCAAGTTGGTGCCATTACGGGTAACTTCTTTTTCTCTAAGCTATATGTTTTTCGAAATAAATAAAAGTCAGAACGATGCCGGCGGATTTGTCGGTATTTTTTTATCTAAATAATGAAAGCGAATTAAGTGACAATTAGATTGCAGCAATCCTAAATATTTTTAATGATTCATTGAGAGTAGCTGTCTAAGCGGGAAACTTGTGGTTTAATAGCAATAACGATGGTAACTGTAACTATTTAGAGGAGTGCTCGCAATGCAGAAAAATGTTTGGCGTTTGTTCAAGACGCTGATCTGGATGGGATTATTAATTTTGGGCATCAGTCACTATGACACATTAGCACCGCAAGCAGTTTCGATATTTAATACGGGCAAAACAAATCTAGTCGCTGCTTTATCAGGTAACTTGTCTAGCCGATTAGTTGGTGTGGATGAGACTAATCAAACCTCGGAGAGTTCTGAGACTAGTAGCCATCAAAAAACGACAACTGATACCGAACAAGCTAGTACAACTAGTAGTTCAACAGCTAAGTCGGAATCAGCAACACCTATTGAGAGTATTGTTCAGAATACCAAGCTTAGTCGGACTTATTACTATTCATTTGACAGTGACTTACCACAGGCTGGGCGTGAGGTGTTCCAAGAAGCCGTTGCGACCTATAATAAGACTGGAATTGTGCATCTAGTTGCCGGTAAAGCTAGCAGTCACCAAAATTCAGTGACCTTCTCGATGTATCATAAGAAGGAGTCCGCGGATGCAACCACGCTGGAACTCGGTCACGGTGGTCCGATGATCACTAAGAGTGTTAGTTTCAGAGGAACTCAGTACTGGAATAATGCCAAGGCCAGTTTGAATGGTTCCTATTCAACCGCCTTCAGTAAGGCCGTTGCGGTCCATGAATTAGGTCATGCCCTAGGATTAGATCATAGTCAGTCAACGATTTCTGTCATGTATCCCGTGTCCCAAGGTCGCACTGAATTAGCCACGGCGGACATTGCTGCTTTGAAGACTATTTATCCAACTAACTCGTAAATGTAATTGCCGAACCTAGTGTAAGTTTTAGCCACATGGAACCAATCCTTCTATACTATAGGTGAATCAAAATATAGCAAAGGGGTTGTTTTCTATGGCTGCAACAGTTGCAATGAACAGTATGCTAGATGAAAAGATGACGGATGTATTTGATTGGAGTGATTCACAAGTGCCTGTGCGGGATGCAGTGTGGAATCATTACATGGATGCTAATGGTCACGATACTGATAAGACGGCTGATGAGGTGGCACCTTATATGAAGATGGATGATGCTAAGTTGAAGGCTGCGGTTGAAGCGCTTTTGAAGGTTTAGTCGTAATGACGACCGATATAAATAACTAAATTGAGAAGATCACTTTCTGTTGTGGAGAGTGATCTTTTTTTGTGTCACTCGTTATCTTGGTTATTGTTTATGAATTGAGATGGTTTGAATAGTGTTTTGTAGGGGGAAATGGCGAACGCGTACTACAACTTAATCAGTATCTTAAATCAGTTGTCATAGGGCTGATGTATAAAAATAGTTGTTATTTGGCAAATTTTGATAAGCAATACTTATAATGACGAGTTGTTCAAAAATTAAAAATAGAGATAAAAGCTGATTTCACGGTGTTTTTATGATATTCGAAAAATATCAGTATAACGAAACGTAATAACCCGCGCTTGCCGGTGGTGGCTATTTTGCTACTTAGGAATATTTATGTAATATAGGATGAATAGTAAGAACGACTAGCTTGTATTTTAAGTTTAAAAAAGTTAATAAGACCATAACTAGAAATAAAAGAAAAGTCACTGGATGACTAGGAATAGCAGCAGATAGGCAAAGGAATAATGGAAAACAAAATTAAATAAAAAAATTAATAACGGAGAAATAGCCTGTATGTTGGGATTCCACTTGCGAACAAAGAAACAAGTCAAAGATTAAGGGGTTGTACATTGTTCTGGGATGTGGTAAATTATGAACATGGTTAACGAATAGATAAAACAATTTAAGGGGATGTACTTCAATTATGAAAAAAGTTATGGGCGGACTATTGATGACAAGCACATTATTATTAGGGGCTGTTATGCCAATGGTGGCACACGCAGATGAAAACCGGACTGGTACTACTAATACGACGGCAACGTTTAAGGCTAACACGGATGTTGTTAATCCGGTTGACCCAACTGATCCAACAAAACCACTTGATCCAGATGGTACGGGTGATGGTAACGGTGCGCAAGCTGGTTCGGGATTATCATTGATTTATGCGCCAGTGACACTTGGTTTTAGTGATAGTGAAAAGCTTTCGATCGATACAGTCAATGATCAAGACTACATTGCGGCTGATGGTGATGGTACTAAGGGTACCAGTACTATGGGAAATACTGTTAAAGTTGGTTTACAAGTCTCTGACCAACGTGGGACTAGTGCGGGCTGGACATTAAATGTGACTGCCAGTGATGGTACCGTTGCAAGTGGTAATGCTGGTATGTCAACCTTAAAGGGTGCAACGTACAAATTACCTGTTGGTACAGCAACTTCTACTGGTGAGGGGACTGACAGTGGTGCAACTGCGCGTAATGGTGCCGTTGCTGCTGGTGCTGAAATCAGTGTGAGCGGTCAAGCTTCAACGTCAACTGATGGTACGTTGGTAGGTGCTGCTTCAGGTACGGTGTTATCAGCTGCCAATACTACTGGTTCTGGGATTACGTCTGACTTGATGAACCCAAATGATATTCTCTTACGTGTGCCAGCCAATGCTGCTGCAGCAAAGACTTACACGGGTACTTTAAACTGGACATTATCAGATACACCAGCTAGCTAATAATTAAAATGATTTTTTTAAGAGATGACTACTGCCGTGGCGGTAGACGTCTCTTTTACATATAACGTATAATAACAACATAAGGGGGCATGGTCGGCATGCGTAAATTAATGAAATGGGTCCTAACAGGGTTGGCAGGACTGGCAGTTTTCAGTAGTGGGCTACCAGCCCAAGCAGCTAAATCTAGCAGTTCTAATGGGACGACTAGTAACAATATCGGTTTTAGTGTAGCGGCACAGCTACCTAAGAACCAAATTGATGACAAAGAGTCATTCTTCGACCTTAAGATGGATAAAGGTCAAACGCAGACGTTAAAAACTACGATTTACAATTCAACGAATCGTGATATTAAAGTTACTTCTGCAATTCACACTGCATATACTAATACTGCGGGTGCGATTGAGTATGTCACTCCTGGGAAGAAGTATGATAGCTCATTGAAGTATAAGATGAGTGATATTACGAAGTTAGACGGGGCTAAGACAGTGACCGTTCCTGCCAATGGCTCCAAGGTCGTTAGTGCGACCGTTAAGATGCCAAGTGAACAATTCAATGGTGCAATTCTTGGTGGTTGGTACTTTAAACGGGTCAATGAAAAGGCTACCGGTGAAGTTAAGGGTGCTACAAATATTTCTAGTCAATATTCATACGTTCTGGGGATCAAGTACAGTTCGGGAACCACACCAGCACCAGTCTTGAAGTTGAGTGATGTCTCAGCTGGGATGGTTAACTATCATACTGGGGTTGTCGCAACTTTACGGAATACGGCTGCTGTGATGATTCCAAAGGGAACGCCGAATACGACGATTACCAGCAAGAACAGTGGTAAAGTCGTTAAAAAAGAAACGAAGAAGAATGTCATGATTGCACCAAATACGACATACAATTACCCACTACTATTTGGGAAGACTAAGTTGCAAGCGGGTACCTATCATTTACACATGGTTGCTAAGAATAGTGATCATAAGTGGACGTTTGATCGTGACTTTAAGATTACTGAAGCAACGGCTAAAAAGTACAATAAGAGCTCAATGGATAACAGTGGTATCAGTATCTGGTGGTTGGTTGCACTGGGTGCGTTAGGAATGTTAATTCTAGTACTCTTGGTACTATTAATTATCTTCTTAATCAGAAAAAAGCGGAAGAACAAGGGTAAGGACGAGGCTTAGTAAAGAAAGGGGGCAGGCAACGTGAAAAAATTAATATTAGGTTTACTAGCGGGCCTGTTGCTATTTATTTACCAACCGGTATGGAGTCAAGCACAATCGAATTCAATCGGAACCACAAAAACGCAGATTAGTTTCTACGAAGGTCCAACGACCAGTTCAGATGGCGACCAAATTAATGTTAATAAAGACATTGCCAAGAGTACGGGACCTTATCAAACGACTAAGGCTCAAGCGGCAACGATTTCTGGGTCATTACAGCAAGTGTTGAAATCGGGTCGTTTACCACAAACTGGTGAAAACGTTACACGGTACCAGCAGATATTGGGTGGAATGTTACTGTTAGCAATTTTGTTAATGTGGGTCTTCTACCGCCAATTACGAGGGGAGGGGCTGCAACGTGAAGAGTAAAAGTCATAAATTAATCTCGTTTGTGCTTATGTTGATAGCCCTAGTAGGTAGTGGCTGGCTGTTTAATAATCAGACTGCTGAGGCTGCTAATTCAGTTAAGCTTAGTGGTAAGTATTATGCAACGGGTAATGGGCGTGTCCCAGGGACTGGTTCTGGTAGTACGCTTAGCAATTATTCTACGTTATCAGGAGTTTCAGTTGATGTTGGTGCCGCTGGTAGTGATGGCGGTCAGCGAATTACTAGCTCCACTAAAAGTATTACAGTTACTATGAGTGGCAGTATGACGTTAAGTGCAGGTTCGGCCGAAACTTTTACGTCTGTTACGGTAAACGCATTAGCGACTGTTGATGGTAATAAGAATGCTGATAAAAAATCAGTGGTAACGACTCCTGCTACAGCAAAAACAATTACTGGTACAACGGCGACCCCCAGTACAAGCTACACGATGGGGGTAGATTTATCCGACATTAAAGGGGATATGCCACTATATATTGCTTTGGATTTTAGTACAACGCAAACGACGCACAATTACTATATGTTGGCGATTCTGTCGAATGATACTACGACGTTAAAACCAGACTTAGTAGATCCTAGTACTGGTTTGGGATTAACAACTAAAACGACTAGTATTTTAACAGGTGATACTAGTGGTGCTAGTAATCTTGGAGGAAATGTTGTCGATTTAACCTTCAATAGTATGACTATGACAGGAAAATTGGGTTCAGTTACAACTGGATATAATACTTATCAATTTGATTTAGGAGAAAATAAACTAGTTGGCGGAAGTACAGTAACCCTTAAAGAAAGTAATGCATTCGGGGATTATGGGACTAAATCTGTCACGGTTGCCGACGATCCACCGACAATTTCCTCAGATACAACTAATTTAAGCCTCTTACCTGATGAAGTTAGCGATGTTAGCAGCTTGAGTGATAGTGACTTCATTGCATGGTTAGTCAAGAAAGCCAATATTGTTGGTATAAATGCTGATACGAATAGTTCGGACGGTATTACGATTAAATCAGATACGACCGGTTTAGCAGATATTATTAAAGGCCTTGCAGATGGTGATAGTACGACGATTGATGTGTATGCCGAGAATAGTAATGGTACTAAGTCGGATACGTTGACCATCACGATAACCAAGCAACCGGGGACGTTATCATTCGATACAGTCAGCTCAGATATTGGCTTCGGTAGCATCACGATTCCTAATTCAGAAACATTGTATGCACCAACTAGTAGTTGGAATGTCACGGTTAATGATACGCGGGCAACTGGAGCGACTTGGACGGTTTCTGCTAGTGCGACACCGATGCAGAATGCCGATAAGAGTCGTACCTTGAAGGGAAATCTGGTCTATCAAGATGGCAGTAGTAAGACTGTTTTGACTAACAATTCAACACCGATTATGACAGGAACCAAAGCTAGTGGCACCGACATAACCAATGTCACCAGTGATTGGTCAGGGACGACTAAGGGAATCTTGTTAGATGCGCAATCTGGTATCTACGCTGATTCTTACAGTGGTACGGTTAATTGGACGTTATCAGATACAGCAACCAAATAATTAATGCAATCGTTGAACAATTTGTTCAACGATTTTTTTGTGCATTTAAAAAATAAAACGTTTACAAGTTCAGCTAACTTTGCTAATATATAGTCATTCGAACGACAACTCATTCGAATGACTATATATTCTATGAAAGGAGTATGTCTAATGGCATCTCGAGATTCAAAGGCCGCAATCATGGCCAGTAAACGTCAACTAAGTCTAACCAGTATGAAGTTTAACCGCTTTTTGTTATTCAGATATGTAACCGCTATCATCTTCTTCGTTAATTTATACTGGCTAGTTTTACTCGCTGGACTTGGTCGCGTGATGTGGTTATTGCCAGCATTACTGATGGTAATGGCTGGGACGGTGATGTTTGAACAGGCCGGTAAGTATTGGCATCCGACGAATCAATTGACCTTAACTAAATGGTATTACGGGATTCAGTTATCGGTGAACTTGGCCTTGATGGTGCTCGTCGTAAGCGGTCAATTATCGCTAGTTTATCCGTTCCTAACGAATCAGGCAGCGGTATGGCTAGTGATCTTTCTAGCAGTCGGCACCGCTATTTGTGGGTTACTAGAACGCCGTATTTACTTGGTAGAACACGACCGCGATCGGTACTTACAACATATTAAGCAGTTCGCTGCTAGCTTATAAATAAGATAGGGTGTGAATTTTGATGGATGAGAGTAATAACAAGTTATTTCAATTTTTAAATAATCATTTAATGGGTCCGATGGGTAAGTTAGCCCAGTTCCGAATTGTTCGAGGGGTTATGGCTGCCGGGATGGCGACCATTCCATTTACGATCGTGGGTTCAATGTTCTTAGTTATCAGCGTGTTACCACAGAGTTTCCCCGGCTTAGCCGAATTTTACGCGGTGACGTTCGATAAGATTACACCGTTATACATGTTAGCGAATGCGGCCACTATGGGAGTGCTATCGTTATACTTTTGCTTAGTCTTCGGTTATGAGTACACGAAGATTCAAGCACAAGAAGAAAAAATCGACATCAATCCATTGAATGGGGCCCTGATTTCAATGATGGCCTTCTTCATGTGCTTGCCAGAATTGATCTTCAAAGACGGCGCCATGACGTTGATCAACGTTTTCAATAAGAACTCTAAGATCATTGATGGTTGGGAAGTCAGTGGTGGGGTCACACGTTTAGGAACAACCGGTATCTTTACTGCCATCATCATGTCGATTATTGCAGTTAAGATTTACGCCACTTGTGTCAAACGTAATTGGACAATCAAGATGCCGGATACGGTACCAACCGGCGTTTCACGTTCATTTACAGCATTGATTCCAACTGCTTTAATTGCAATAACAGTTATGGTTATCAATGGCTTATTAGTTGTTTTTGGAACGGACATTTACAAGGTCGTTGCAATTCCATTCAGCTTTGTGACTTATTTGACGAATACTTGGCTTGGTTTATTGGTTGTTTACTTTGTCATGCACGCACTCTGGTTAGTTGGGATTCATGGTGCTACCATCGTAACTTCTTTCTTAACACCAATCGTATTGTCGAACATGGTAGCCAATAATCATGGGGGTAACATTCCGTTTGCCGGTGAATTCAATAACTGTTTTGTTACTATCGGTGGTTCTGGTGCAACTTTAGGAATGGTTATCTTCATTGCCTTCTTTGCTAAGTCTGCTCAATTGGGTGCACTTGGGAAGGCCAGTATCGTACCAGCTTTCTTCAATATCAATGAACCAATCTTGTTTGGGATGCCAGTTGTGTATAATCCATACACGGCGATTCCTTTCTTCTTAGCACCAATGACTTCAATGTCGATCGCATACTTTGCAATTAAGTGGCACATGGTTAAACCACCAATTGCGCAAGTTGCATGGCCAACTCCTGTTGGGTTATCTGGTTTCGTTGGTTCCGGTGGTGATTGGCGTGCATTCGTCTTAGCCATTGTTTGTGCGTTAGTCGCATTTGTCATTTGGTTCCCATTCATCAAGTTCTACGACAACAAGTTGTTTGTCCAAGAACAGAGTGGCGTCAAAGCAGCGTAGTTTTCGAGCCGGTCGGTGGTCCGTGTAACTGCTGGCTGGCTATTATCAGTAGTGTTAAATGAGGAGGAGTTATTGATGACTAAGTTTCCAGAAGGCTTTTTATGGGGTGGTGCGGTAGCCGCTCATCAATTTGAAGGTGGCTGGCAGGCTGACGGCAAGGGTGTCAGTATTGCGGATGTTATGACGGCCGGGAGTAACGAACAAGTCCGTAAGATCACGAACGGTATCTTACCTGGAGAGAACTACCCTAACCACGAGGCGATTGATTTTTATGGCCACTATCGAGAAGACGTTAAGCTGTTTTCAGAGTTAGGTCTGAAGTGTTTCCGGACCAGCATCGCTTGGACGCGAATCTTTCCTAATGGTGATGAAGATGAGCCGAACGAAGCGGGATTGAAATTCTACGATGATCTATTTGATGAACTGTTGAAATACAACATTGAACCAGTGATTACGCTATCTCACTTTGAGATGCCGTACCATTTAGTCACGGAGTACGGTGGCTGGCGCAATCGTAAGATGATTGACTTCTTCGTCAAATTTGCCGATGTCTGTTTCAAACGGTACCAACATAAGGTTAAGTATTGGATGACCTTTAATGAAATCAATAATCAGACTGGTCTGAACGAATGGGCACTCTTTACCAATTCAGGTGTTCAGGTTCAATCAGACGAAGATGCTGAAAAAGTGATGTACCAAGCAGCCCACTACGAAGCAGTTGCTAGCGCCTTAGCAGTTCAAATTGGTCACAGTATCAACCCTGATTTCCAAATTGGGTGTATGTTAGCGATGGGGCCTACCTACCCAGCAACGTCCGCACCAGCTGACGTAATGAAGGCGGAACGGTCGATGCAAGCTGGGTACTGGCTTGCTGACGTTCAGTGTAAAGGGCGTTATCCTAAGTGGTTACAACGTTACTTCGACCGGCGTCAATTCGATTTAGACATGCCGTTAAGTGATCTGGATGTGTTACAAGCCGGTAAGGTTGACTACATTGGCTTTTCATACTATGCTTCCCACGTCATCAAAGCCGCTGAAGATGAACCAGCCGACTTCATGACGCCAACTCACAATCTGGAAGTTCCTAATCCAGCGTTACACCGTTCGGACTGGGGCTGGGAGATTGATCCAGTTGGGTTACGTTACGCCTTGAATTGGTTTAGCGAACGCTATGACCTACCGCTATTCATCGTAGAAAATGGCTTGGGTGCGTTTGATCAAGTGACTGATGAGGGTCAAATCCATGACGATTATCGGATTGGTTATCTGCGTCAACACATCGAACAAATGGCGCTAGCCGTTGATGTAGATGGTGTTGATCTGATGGGTTACACGCCGTGGGGCTTCATCGATCTCGTTTCAGCTGGAACTGGGCAGATGGACAAACGCTATGGCCTGATCTATGTCGATAAGAACGATGCGGGCGAGGGAACATTAGCCCGTGGTAAGAAGGATTCATTTGATTGGTTCCATAAAGTAATTGCAAGTAATGGTGCCGATCTTAGTTAAAAGCGTATAATCTTAAATAACGACCAGCGCGGAAGCCAACGACAGTCGGCGACCGCGCTGGTTTTATTGATAGAACGAATTGAGGAGTTAGAGCATGGCACACTTAAATGCAAATGCGTTAGCACAACAGATTATTGCCGACATTCAGTCTGGGAGTCTAGCGGATGATCAACTAAAGCTACCAGCAGAACCGGAATTAATGACGCACTATCAAGTGACGCGTTATACGCTACGGCAAGCATTGAAGCAACTGGGAAATATGGGCTATACTTACCAAACACACGGGGTAGGGACGTTTGTCCGGCCGCAACAGACGACTAATTCGATTGCCTTGGAACATAACGGTGGTTTGGCGGACGAAGTGGCCCGTACTGGGAGCCAGTTAACGACTAAAACGGCCGAACAGCGGTTGATTGACGTTGCGGATGCGGATTTCTTGCCTGCAGCCAGTCATTTTGAAGCTGGCGAAAAGTTGATTGAGATTCGCCGTTTTCGTGAATTAGACGGGCAACCGTACTTGATGGAACGCTCATATTATCTGCAATCAGTGATCAAAACGATTCCGGACTCAGCGCTGTACGATTCACTGTTCAATTACTGTGAGCAACAGCGGGAAACGAAGATTGGTTTTATTGATCAGTCAATCATGAGTGAGCCGTTACCCGCTGCAGCTAGTGATTTCATGGCTTTACCAGTAGGTGCACCAAGTTTAGTTGTTCAAGATGAATCATATTTAATCACGGGACAGCTATTAGCCTTTTCTAAGCAGTATTATAATTACAAAATGGCAAAATTGTTCATGGTTAAAAAAATTCATTAGTTATTGAGAAGCCTTGTCATTACGCTAATTAGGGTGGTATTTATCCTGAAGATGATAATTCAATGAAAATATAAACGTTGACAAGCGATTTCTTACATGGTTTACTAATATTTGTAAATTGAAATGGGAGGATGACTAATATGTCATTAACAAATAACCTTCAATTGAATAATCAGTTTGCCTTTAGCTTTTTCTTTAGATAGCGTTTGTATTCGAAGATGGATACAAACGCGCGCACTGCGTTTGTATCTATCGGGAGCTAAAGTTATTTCAGTATGACTTAGACACCAGATAGATGCGGGTACAATCTATCTGGAGAAAATTATCGGGCCCGATAAAAAACACCAGTTAGATTCTACTCAGAATCTAACTGGTGTTTTTTATTTTCTGGCGAGGCCATCAAGACGTTGATGGGCAGAGTGGGCAAGCAGGCGGTTAGAGACTGAGCATAGCATAGGAGTAGTGATGATGGTGTTCCTTGCCATCGTTACTGCTCCGTAGCTAAGCGGAAGTCTCTGCCTGCTGGCGTACGTTTCGGCTATTAAGATTAGTAAAGTCAAACCTGATTCAGCAACTCATTCAAAACTCACACACAACCAATAAGGGGAAATTCAAAATGAAAAAAGCAATGTTAGGCTCATTAGTATTAGGATTGGGATTATTATTAGCTGGTTGCGGTAACCAGACAAAAAGTAATGAAAAGACAGTATCAGTTGGGATTTTACAAGTGGTTCAACATGGGTCACTCGATCAGGCACGTAAGGGATTCAAGGCTGGTTTACAGAAGGAACTCGATGCGCATGGTGACAAAACCAAGGTTAAGTATCACTACTTAAACGCGCAGGGGGATCAGAGTAACTTGAACACGATGAGCCAGCAACTCGTTCAACAGAAAAATGATTTGTTAGTCGGCATTGCAACGCAATCAGCGCAAGCATTGGCAAAGAAAACGACTACGACGCCAATCTTAGTTACGGCGGTAACGGATTTGAAAGGGGCTGGACTCGTTAAGAGCACGACTAAGCCTCAGACCAACGTCAGCGGGACCAGTGATTTAATGCCAGTTGGCAAGCAGTTGAAGTTATTGAAGAGCATGACGACGAGTGACAAACCGTTAGGAATTATGTACAACTCATCGGAAGAAAATTCGGTTTTACAAGTCAATATTGCAAAGAAGTACGCCAAGCAACATAACCTGAAATTAAAAGTTGTCAGCGCCACGAGTACCAATGACATTGCCAGCGTCTTAGCTGGATTAGAAGGTAAGATTTCTGGACTGTACTTGCCAACGGATAATTTGATGGCTAGTGCCATGAAGACGATTGGTCAGAAGACCAAAGCAGCTAAGTTGCCAGTCGTAACGGGTTCGATTGAAATGGCTGAAGACGGTGGAACAGCCACGTACGGCTTAGACTTCCACGAACTCGGTGAACAAACCGGTAAGATGGCTTACAAAGTCTTGATCAAGAAGCAAAAACCACAGACGATGGCTGTTCAAACTGCTGAAAAGTTACACTTATACGTTAACAAGGCTAACGCTACAGCAATCGGTTTGAAACCAAGCACCATCAAACAACCGTAAGAAAGGGGCACGACACGATGTTAGTTACGAGTATTGGACAAGGATTACTTTGGGCACCGTTAGTTATCGGGGTGTTCCTCACATTTAGAATCTTAGATATTCCGGATTTGACCACTGAAGGTAGTTTTCCACTTGGTGCTGCGATTACGATTAGCATGATGCTGAACGGTCAATCCGCAGTCGTCGCAACGTTGATGGGATTCATCGCCGGATGCTTAGCTGGCTGGGTGACTGGGATTTTGGACACTAAGTTAAAAATGCCCTCACTTCTGGCTGGAATCTTAACGATGACCGGATTATATTCAATCAACATGCATATCATGGGCAAGGCCAACTTACCGCTACTTGATCAACGAACGTTATTAGGATTATTGCCAGCGGAATGGTCGTTGAATCTACAGACAATCATTGTTGGTGGGGTAATCGTGCTGGTTGTCGTTGGCGGGCTCATCTGGTTATTCCGAACACGCCTAGGCTTGTCGCTGATGGCAACTGGTAACAATCCCGCCATGAGTGCCGCTAACGGAATTTACACAGATCGAATGGTCATTATTGGTTACATGTTATCCAACGGTTTAATTGCTTTGTCAGGTGGCCTGATTGCTCAGAGTAATGGCTATGCTGATATCGGTATGGGTATCGGAACCATCGTAATTGGTTTAGCTTCCGTCCTAGTCGGTGAGATTTTCCTACATGGTCGTAAGATGTGGATTCGACTCACTGGGATGGTTGTCGGGGCGATTATTTATCGTTACCTGTTGACTTTAGCGATGGGATTAGGATTCCCGGTCAACGATTTAAAAATCTTATCCGCCGTTATCTTAGTTATCGTGATTTGCCTGCCGTTGTTACAGAATAAATACCGGACGAAGCGTCAGCTGAAACGGTACCTCAAACAGATTGGAGTCGATGAAAATGCCACAAACAGCCATCCTGAACGTCGAACACTTACAAAAGGTCTTTTTTCCCGGAACCAGCAACGAACGCCACGTCTTAAAGGACGTGAACTTGACGATTGAACCCGGTGACTTTGTATCCGTGATTGGAAACAACGGGGCTGGTAAATCGACTCTATTGAATACAATTGCCGGAACGCTGAGTGTCGATGCCGGTGAAATTAATTTGGCTGAACACCGGGTAACCAATAAACCCGTAGCGTACCGGTCACGCTGGGTATCACGGGTGTTCCAAGACCCTAAGATGGGGACTGCGGGGGATTTGAGTGTTGCGCAGAACTTAACCTTAGCGGAAAAGCACACCGGCAGTTTGAGCTTACGGCGTTATCGTCGTAAAGGGCAGACTGAACGCTATTTAGACCTATTATCGAGCCTGAACATGGGCTTAGAAAATCGTCTCAATACCCAGGTTAAGTATTTATCTGGTGGACAACGGCAGGCGTTATCACTCTTGATGGCAACGCTCAGCCAACCGCAGTTACTATTGCTGGATGAACACACCGCTGCATTAGATCCACAGACCAGCCATGAAGTGATGGAATTGACGCAACAAATTGTCACAGAGCAACACCTAACTTCGTTGATGATCACCCATAAGCTGAGTGACGCGTTGACGTACGGCAACCGATTAGTCATGGTGCAGGATGGTCAGATTAAGTTGGATGTCCGGGGAGCTGAAAAGCAGGCGTTACATGCTGAAGATTTGATGGGGTTATTTGAAAGCTAATTCGGTATTCTTTTTGAATGAGCTTCAGAAGGTAGACTGATTCAAGCTATTTGAAGATATTGAACTAATTAGTATTTAGTTGTTCTTAGTCAACGCACTAGACCTGTGTTGGCTTTTTTGTATTCTACATGTTCTGCTAGTATTGAAATTATCAATTATGAATCTGCGTGGTTAAGCAATATGTAGCACTATGACTCTCAAAAATAAGATTTTAAACCAGCGCTTGAAATTTAGATGTGTTATTATAGAGACATAAAAGGAACCGGTAGTGGTATACCGATTCCCCTTGCAAGCCGCTTCAAAGGCGGTGGCAAGTGACAGACAACTTAAATAAAAAATCGCCCATAACTCGCTAAAGTTATTTGGTGGGCGATTTTTTATTTGCGGTCGTTTTTACGGTCAACAAGAATCATTAATGTCGCAAATGCAATCATCAATGATAGTGCCTGAAAGACAGACATGTTGGAACCTTTCAAAATTTTCGCAAATCATTGGCATCAATCCTTTCAGATGTGAAGCCCTCGCCCTTAAAACTTCTTACAGCCTAATTTTAACATAGGGTTAGATGGATCATGATGTGGAGAGGTCTAAGAAAAATTAATGATAACGTTTTCAAAATATATGTGAATTTTCGTACAATGTCGGTTATAATAGACCTAATAACTTAAACATCATAGGAGGTTGTTCAAATGACAACAACTGAAATTAAAAATAACGATTTTAAAGACGTGGTTTTTAACCGCCAATCCGTACGTGAATTCGATCCCAATTTCAAGATTGATCCAGCTGAATTACAAGCAATGATCGATGAAGCTATCAGCGCACCATCTGCATGTAACTTGCAATCATGGCACTTTGTCGTTGTTAATAGTGATGAAGGTAAAGCAAAGGCCAAATCAGTATTGATGCCATTCAACCATCCTCAACTCGATTCTTGTTCCGCAATGATCTTCGTACTGGGTGATACCCAATCACACTTGGTTTATCGTGACGTTTGGAATAAGGCTTGTGAAGAAGGGCGAATTACACCTGAAAAACGTGATCAAATCTTCAATACCTTCTTACCAATGTATGAAAAAGCTACTCCTGACTTCTTGAAGATGGATGCTACCATCGATGGTAGTATGGCTGCCATGCAACTCTTGTTAGTTGCACGTGCTCACGGCTACGATGCTAATCCAATTGCCGGTTACGCTGCAGGAAAAGTTGCAACGACCTTTGGCTTGGATGCTAGCCGTTACGTACCAGTTATGGCGATTGCCGTTGGTAAAAAAGCTAGCGAGCCAATTACAACAACCCGTTACGCTGGGACTCAAGTGACTGAATTTATCTAATATCGAATTTTCCGAGCTCACGAAGCAATTCGTGAGCTTTTTTGATGTAATTGAGTGAAAGCTAAATAAATGATTGCACATGAGAGCCCTTATGGAATAAGGGTTTTATGCTGAATTCTATAATTTGCTTAGAATTTTAGTTAGTTTTTGTTGTATTAGACTAACTAAGGTGCTAATATTATCATCATTCAAATCAAGGAGGTCATATTTAATGACAATTGATAATCGAGATTTATTCAAAAACTTTGGTAACTTACTACAAAACCGAGCACTACTAATGGCAGTGGCACAGCAATATCATTTCGGTGGGCAAGGTAACGAACGCAGTGGTCGCGGACAAATGGGAATTCTACGCGTATTAGTCGATGCACCGGCTGGCCTGACTAACGCGGAAATTGCGGAAATTCTGGATATTCGGCCTAGTTCCGTGAGTGCCACACTCAGTCGTTTGGAAGAAGCCGACCTCATTGTTCGCGAACCTAGTATCCACGATAAGCGGGTGGTCATTATCCGTTTGAGTGACAAGGGTCGTGAAATGGCTGATAACCGGGCACAGGGGACTAACGATTTTGTTGATCAATTATTCGGAAACTTTACGGATGAAGAGCGTGAACAGTTTCAGCGGCTACTCACCAAGTTAGGCGAAAATGCCAGTAAGATTGACGTTCAAGACGTGATGAATTTCAGTCACGAACATGGTTGGGGTGGCCGTCCTAGTTGGGGACACGGCCGCAACTGGTTCAATTAAATAAAATGAGAATTCGAGGCATAGGAGAATGGGACGACCACAAGCAACATCGCCAGAATTAGCGGGCGGTAAATTTGATTTAAAGAGTTTTTTGAAATTAATTCGGCAGACGAGCCCACGGTATTGGCAGCTCTGGGTAGGGTTAGCGCTAGGATTGCTGGCAACTGGAGCCCAATTGATGGTACCGAAGTTTGCTCAGACACTGATCAATGGGTTTAGCCACGGCATCAACCAGACATTATTAATCGGAGTTATCGGTCTATTCCTAGTCAGTGCGTTAATCAGCGCGCTTTCGGGTTCCTTATTAGGAATCTTTGGTGAAAACGTCGTTGCTAATTTACGAAATACGCTCTGGCATAAATTAGTTCGACTACCAGTCAGTTATTTCGACAACGTGAAGACGGGTGAAATGACGTCTCGGCTAGTTAACGATTCTACGCAGATCAAGGATTTGTTAGCGAACGCCTTTCCACAAGTTGTGACGTCGATCATGCAGCTAGTTGGGGCCATCGTGATTATGGTACTGATGGACTGGAAGATGACGCTGATCATGGTGTTAGCCGTACCTGCCGTTCTATTAGTGATGTTTCCAATTATGAAACAGACGGGCAAAATCGGTCGGCAACGCCAAGATGCACTGGCTGATTTTAGCGGCACCGCTGATGAAACGTTGAGTGAGATTCGATTAGTAAAATCATCCAACGCGGAACCATTTGAAACGACGACCGGTTCAGGAAAGATTAAATCCTTATATCAGATCGGCTTACGAGAAGCGATTTATGATTCAATCTCAGGGCCAGTGATGACAGCGACAATGACGGCTTTGTTCGTTGGGGTATTAGTCTACGCTTCCGCTCGGGTTGCTAGTGGTACCATGACGATGGGGACGTTGGTTTCATTCTTAATGTACCTCTTCCAAATTATTGGACCTGCCGGCACGTTAGGCCAATTCTTCACGACGTTGGCAAAGGCTAGTGGTTCAACGGAACGGATCCGGGATTTATTGATTGAGCAAGAAGAACAATTAACCATTGGGGATGACCAATCCGTTGCTGATCAAACGTTAGCAATGAAACACGTCGACTTTGCTTATGAAGATGACGGGCAACAGATTTTACGCGACGTTAGTTTTGAAGCCAAACCGAATACGGTCGTAGCCTTTGCTGGGCCTTCCGGCGGTGGTAAATCAACGGTCTTCGGCTTGTTGGAACGTTATTATCAACCTAGTGCTGGTCAGATTACCATTGGCGACCAAGCGATTGATAAATTGAGTATCAACAGTTGGCGTTCCCAGATAGGTTATGTCAGTCAGGATTCCGCAATTATGGCGGGGACGATTCGGCAGAACTTAACGTACGGGGCTGATCAGTCGTATAGTGATGAAGAACTCTGGCACGTTTTAGAGTTAGCGTCAGCCGCCGACTTTGTTCGCGCAATGGTCGATGGCTTGGATACCCAAGTTGGTGAACGCGGCGTTAAAGTCAGTGGTGGTCAACGTCAACGGTTAGCGATTGCGCGGGCCTTCCTTCGTGATCCAAAGATTTTGATGTTAGACGAAGCGACGGCTAGTTTGGATTCTGAGTCCGAAGCAATGGTTCAAAAGGCTTTGGGTGAATTGATGAAGGGCCGAACAACGTTAGTGATTGCACACCGATTGAGTACAATCGTTGACGCTGATCAGATTTACTTCATTGAAAATGGTCACGTCAGCGGTTCAGGAACTCATCAGGAATTGATGGCGGATGTACCGCTATACCGGGACTATGTGAAGATTCAATTTAAAGACTAAAAAAACTGGTTCATCACCGTGATGTGGGCACACGGTGATGAACCAGTTTTTATTTGGATTAAGGTGTCGCGGTTTTAGCCATCGTTTGACCAACAGTACTTGTGTATTCACGTTCGCCCAGCGTGTTCGGATGAAGATTATCAATGACAAACCAATTGTCATTGTCCTGTGCGACGTAGAGCCAATCTATTAAGTGAACATTGTTATACTTTTTAGCTGCATCAGCAATTAACTGGTTATTGCTGTCCTGCCAGCTTTTGCCAGGAACCCGCGTATTGACCCAGTAAATCTGGTGGCTACTGCCAATCTGTTCAATGATACTGTCAATCTCACTCGCACTAGTGGGGCCATTCGTGCCTAGGTTGATCAGGACGTTTTTTTGAATGGCGTTATCTGTTTTAAGTTGGCTAATGATTGCCGGTGCTGCTTCTACTTGGCGGCCGACCTTAGCGTTGTCGTTGAATTGACCGAAGATTTGTTTGAGATCAGGCGTAGTGCGCACCATGATTGAATCTCCGATACCGGTGACTTTGAGCTGTTTTAGCACGGTTATTTCATGATTAGATAATTGATACTTTTCTCCTAAGTCGGTTGCGGCAACGGTGTGAGTTGCCCTCTTAGTTTTGGTCTTACCCGTAAGCTTGTTACTAATATTAACGACTTGTTTCTTTAGTGTTGGCGTTGGAACAATGAGTGCTCCGCCGATAAAAATGACGGCAAAAATCCCCAGTAACCAATAGACTAACTTCTGATGTTTCATGTTGCACCTCCATGCTCCGCTATAAGATTAGTCTAGACTGGAAACGGTGTCAATTGTGAAATCAAGCTGGATAACGTTAGTCAGTGTTGTAGCAAGTTTGTAAGGAATTCATGCAAACTGAGTCAATACTGATGTTGGCAAGTGGAGATCAACTTGTTAGACTGGGGATAGGAGGCGAAGTCGATGCAAAAGAAGACGTGGGGATTAGTATTGGCAGGCGCGGGGGCATTTCTCTGGGGAAGTTCTGGAACGGTCGCGCAACACTTATTTAATACGACAGCAATCTCACCATTATGGTTGGTTGCACTTCGAATGTTGGTTTCAGGGGCGTTACTGATTGGTTACGGAATCGGCCGCCGATTGCCAGTATTAGCGGTGTTCAAGCAACCACGAGCAGCACTAAAACTGATCGCGTTTAGTCTGTTTGGTATGGCGGGGGTTCAATTGACCTATTTCATGGCGATCAGTACGGGGAATGCCGCGTTGGCCGCAATCTTACAATTCTTATCACCAGTATTAATTATTTTGTACTTAGCGGTGACGACGTGGCGTTTGCCCAGTAAGCTGGATGTCATTTCCGTCGTTATGGCGGTGATTGGGACGATCTTAATCGTGACACAAGGGCACTTACATTCATTAGCATTACCAGTTATTGCAATTATTTGGGGCTTACTAGCGGCGGTCGGTGCCACGGTTTATACACTGATGCCGGTAAGTCTCTTGAAAACGTATGGCGCTACAACGATTGTCGGCTGGTCGATGCTGATCGGTGGTGTTCTGGTCTTAATTGGGACTGGTGCGTGGCGAGATATGCCACAGCTATCAGTTGGAGCCTGGCTGCAAGTGAGCTTTGTCGTTATTTTTGGGACAATGTTAGCTTACCTATTTTTCTTACAGAGCCTTGAGTTTATTTTACCCACCACGGCCAGTGTTTTAGGAGCCATCGAGCCTTTAGCCGCAACGATTCTGAGTGTGGTCTTTCTAAATGTCCACTTCAATCTGATCGGCATTATTGGGGCAATCCTGATTGTCGGTGTAACGTTGCTGCAATTCATCGCTACTAGAATGGTTGGCTTTGCACCACATGATGACAACTAAGCAAATGTAGACTACGTTTAAAGTTCGTGGTGTTATGATAGACGGAATAGGCATTGGTTGAAAGAAAGGATGACATGATTAAGATGGATCTTGTGATTAAACGCGATGGATTGGACCTGCAAGCACGATTGGAAGAGCCAGCGGTGGTAGGGTCGACGTTAGCAATTCTGATGCATGGTTTCACAGCCGATATGGGTTATGATGAAACGCGGATCATTCCCCGATTGGCAGCGGCTTTACTGGAACATGGTGTTGCAACGCTGCGTTTTGACTTTAACGGCCATGGCCGCAGTGCGGGGCGTTTTCAAGATATGACGGTACTCAACGAGATTGCGGATGCCAAGGCAGTCTTGGACTATGCACTGACGCTTAATTATCAGCGCATCATCCTAATTGGTCATTCTCAGGGGGGCGTCGTTGCTAGTATGCTGGCAGGGTATTATCCTGAACAGATTGCTCAATTGATCTTGTTGGCACCAGCTGCGACATTAAAAAGTGATGCGCAAAAGGGCGTTTTACAAGGTAGTACGTATGATCCTAAACACGTACCCGCAGAATTATCACTAGTGAACGGGTTAATGGTAGGCGGATTCTACCTTCGGACAGCACAAACGCTACCGATTTATGAAATTGCGCAGCAGTATACTGGTCCGGTGGAATTGATTCACGGAACGGCGGATACGGTGGTTGATCCGCAAGCTTCAGAACGCTACCATGAAATCTATCAAAATAGTCACTTGCACCGATTAGCTGGCGCTGACCATTCATTTATGGGAGCAGCGGGGACGGAAGCAATTCAGGTCGTATTGGAGTGTGTTGATCATGACAGAAGCAACTAAATTAGCTTTAACGCACGTTTTGAAAATCAGTGTGCCGAATTATGCGGAAGCTTGGGTGATTGCGGAATCATCAGACGACGAAGATAATCACATGCACTTGTTTGCGTATCAAATTCCAACTGCTTTTGACTTGCTGAACTCGTTAGGTGGACTAGGTGTTCAGTTCAACGTGGCTTATATTGAAGGTGATTCTAATAGTGAGCCAATAGTTGTTTCAATCAATGAGCCAATCGAAATTGAAATTCAGTCCATTCCAAACGACGTGCTAAGATTCAAGGCATTGGGCTAGTATGGAGGAAAACTGAATGACAAAACGGTTGGCTTTTTTGAAAACCATGCTGACAGCAAGTGGTTTAATAACTCTAATTTTAGCTGTGTATCGAGCTGGTCAGAAAATTAAACTGAAGTAAGGGAACTCTGGGTGACGAGGCGTTAATTAACGGCTTACTACCCGGAGTTTTTTGATAGTTATGAATGGAAAAACGCTCTAATTAGCAGCCTACTTTTAGCAAGCAAGCGTATTATTCCATTCACGAATAATACACCGGCGTAATCTGAATTGAACGGACTGTCGTTCGGCCGTATGATTATCTTGTAAATTTTAAAGGAGATGACTCATATGGCAGAACAACCATGGGACTTGCGTCGCGTTCTTGATGAAATCAAAGATGATCCTCAGAACTATCACGAAACAGACGTTGAAGTCGATCCAAATGCAGAACTTTCAGGTGTTTATCGGTATATTGGTGCCGGCGGGACTGTGCAACGGCCAACTAAGGAAGGCCCTGCAATGATGTTTAATAATGTTAAGGGTTTCCCTGACACCCGGGTATTAACTGGGTTAATGGCTAGCCGTCGTCGGGTTGGGAAGATGTTCCACCACGATTACCAAACGTTAGGTCAATACTTGAACGAAGCCGTTTCAGCACCCGTTCAACCAGTAACGGTTGATGAAAAAGATGCGCCAACTCATGAAGTTGTCTACAAGGCAACTGATGAAGGCTTTGATATTCGCAAGTTAGTGGCAGCGCCTACTAATACGCCACAAGATGCCGGTCCATACATTACGGTCGGGGTTGTCTTCGGCTCAAGCATGGACAAGTCTAAGAGTGACGTTACGATTCACCGGATGGTCTTAGAAGATAAGGACAAACTTGGGATCTACATCATGCCTGGTGGTCGTCATATCGGGGCCTTCGCTGAAGAATACGAAGCTGCTAACAAGCCAATGCCCATCACAATCAATATTGGTTTGGACCCAGCAATCACAATTGGGGCTACTTTTGAAGCACCTACTACACCATTCGGTTACAACGAACTTGGGGTTGCCGGTGCGATTCGGAACGAGGCCGTTCAATTAGTTGACGGAATCACCGTTGATGAAAAGGCGATCGCCCGTTCTGAATACACGCTGGAAGGATACATCATGCCTAACGAACGGATTCAAGAAGACATCAACACCCACACGGGTAAAGCGATGCCTGAATTTCCAGGTTACGATGGTGATGCTAATCCAGCCTTACAAGTGATCAAAGTTACGGCAGTTACTCACCGTAAGGACGCTATCATGCAGAGTGTTATCGGACCTTCCGAAGAACACGTCAGCATGGCCGGTATTCCAACCGAAGCAAGTATCTTGCAGTTGGTTGACCGCGCTATTCCTGGTAAGGTGCTCAACGTTTACAATCCACCAGCTGGTGGCGGTAAGTTGATGAGTATCTTGCAGATTCACAAGGAAAACGAAGCCGATGAAGGGATTCAACGGCAAGCCGCGTTATTAGCTTTCTCTGCCTTTAAGGAATTGAAGACCGTTATCCTAGTTGATGAAGACGTTGATATTTTCGATATGAACGACGTTATCTGGACGATGAATACACGTTTCCAAGCGGATACCGACTTAATGGTCTTATCTGGGATGCGTAATCACCCATTGGATCCATCAGAACGGCCACAATACGATCCAAAATCAATTCGTTTCCGCGGGATGAGTTCGAAATTAGTTATCGATGGTACCGTGCCATACGACATGAAAGACCAATTCGAACGCGCCCAATTCATGGAAGTCGATGATTGGGAAAAGTATTTGAAATAAGAAAGATGACGCAATCAAAGCAGTCATATGATGCCGTCAATCGTATGAAACTGTAACGATTAGTGTCTGTAGTTGAAAATTAGTGTGAGCCGCCAGACCACCTCGTGCTGGACTGGCGGTTTTTCACTGCCAAAAATGAAGGGAGCGATTGTACCGTGAACAAGAGAACGATTGGCTTTTTTAGTGGGATTGCCGTATTTTTCATTATCTACTTACTACCGATTGCCGGTTTATCCGCTAAGGGCCAAATGGATTTAGCATTGAGTTTGATGACTGTTGTTTGGTGGGCCACTCAGATTGCGCAACCAGCGTTTGTTGGTGGGATTTACCTGATGTCGTTGATTATTTTAAACGTCGCAACACCTAAGCAGGTCTTTTCATCGGCGTGGACGGGTTCAATTATGTGGTTAGTGATTGGAGCCTACCTGATTGCCGGTGCTGTTAATGAATCTGGTCTGGGTCAACGAATCGCGTATGCGTTTATTATTAAATTTGTCCGTAGTTGGAAGGGAATCGTTATTTCGATCTTCGCGCTGACTTTTATCCTTGCGCTACTTATTCCACATCCATGGCCACGTGCCTTCATGATCATGTCAGTGATTACAGTGGTTGCGGAAACGGCGCACATGCCTAAACGCGATCTTGCTAAACTTGGACTGGCAGTCTTTGCTGCTTCATGCCCATTATCTGGGGTCTTCTATACTGGTGATACGTCACTGAACCCATTAGCTGTTGCAGCTTCAGGTCAGAGCGTTAACTTTGTCTCATACTTTGTTTATATGGGTGTGCCAATGATCATCGCGGCACTCTTAACGATGTTTGTCTTCTTATTCTTATTCAAACCAAGTCAAGAAGTACACATTGACGTTGATGCCTTGAAATTACAACAATCACAATTAGGCGCCGTAACGGGTAAGGAAATCCGTACTGTTGTTTGGTTGATCATTGCAATTGCACTCTGGTTAACGAGTGGGATCACTGGCTTAGATGTTGGGTGGTTAACGTTAGGTGTCGCACTGATGATGAGCTTACCAGTTGTCGGTGACATCTTAACGGCCAAATCGTGGGAAGGTGTGCCCGTTAACGTGCTCGTCTTCTTAACCTCAGCGATTGCCATTGGTAACGTTGGTGCGGTTACTGGTATGAATAGTTGGATTGCGAAGACGTTGATTCCAAGCAACTTACCAACTAATATTTACCTATTAGCGATTGTAATCACGATTTTTGCCATGATCATCCACATGTTCATGGGTTCCGTAATTGCTGTTATGGGAATTACGATTCCGGCCTTTGTAGCGGCAACTTCTCACATGGGAATTTCACCATTGGCTGTTTCATTATTAGTCTTCTCCGTAACTAACTTGCATTACATCTTGCCATTCCATAACTTGGCAGTCTTAGTAGGCAGCGACCCTGATACTGGTGGTGGCTACACGCAAAAAGACGTGATGCGTCTTGGGATTCCTTTGACTGGGGTTGTCTTTATCGTCGCACTGGTTGAAATGTTCTGGTTCCATTTGGTGGGATTGGCT
Source organism: Lactiplantibacillus herbarum (assembly GCF_001039045.1). Taxonomy (GTDB): domain Bacteria; phylum Bacillota; class Bacilli; order Lactobacillales; family Lactobacillaceae; genus Lactiplantibacillus; species Lactiplantibacillus herbarum. The sequence continues at coordinate 61,098 of NZ_LFEE01000036.1, read as the reverse complement.
TAATAAAGAGTGTGACAGCAGGCGGTTAGGGACCGAGCATAGCC
>NZ_LFEE01000036.1:60670-60968 GCF_001039045.1 Lactiplantibacillus herbarum | reverse complement strand
GCTATCAATATTTAGAGTACAAAAAAACAACGCATTCCGTAATCAGGAAATGCGCTGTTTTTGTACTCTACGTAAAGATTGAAAGTGTCGGTATGACCATATTGAAAAAGTCACTATTTTCGCCTCCGGTGGTCAGCACTAGCTCAGCTGTGGTGACCGAGCCAAGCCTGAGGACCGGTCTTGACCCTCGCCTTAGCCCTTGGCACAATTCGCCAAGGGCTAAGCGCGTCCCGTGTTGTAAGTTAGAAAAAAAACGTCCAACTTACAACACCTTCACAGCACCGCTAGTACTGCCCAC
>NZ_LFEE01000036.1:27398-60660 GCF_001039045.1 Lactiplantibacillus herbarum | reverse complement strand
AATACTGTGATAATTAATCTGACTTTTAACCTTTAGTGTTCTGGATATTAATCGTTGCCATACTAGTCTCAAGGTTAGTCAAAAAGATCGTCATGAAGTCCTGTTCGCTCTGACTTAAAGTTCGGTTCTCTCGTAATGCAATGAAGTAATTGAGTGAAATCAAACTTTCTGACAGTGGATAGAGATTATACTGAGCGGCATTTGGTCGTGTCACAACACTGTTTGGCAGTAACGTAATTCCTAAACCGGCAGTTGCAAGTTCGGTAATTGTCACAATGTTAGTACTCTCAACGATAGTTTTAGGGGCAACGTTATATTTTTGTAAGAGGTAGTCTACTTGCCGCCGAATTGAGGATCCACGTGGCGAGAGCACTAGTTTTTCACGTAACAGGGTATTGATGTTGATCGTTCCTGGATTGATAAAGTCTTGTTCAGGCTGATAAAGCGCTGATGTCCGCGGAATAATGGCGTAATAACTGTCCTTGCCACGGTCATGAATGGTAAGGCCGGGCGCAATTGTTTCTGGATTTTGACCAAGCAAAAAATCTAATTCATTGTGCAGAAGGCGTTGTTCGTTGTGTTCAGAAATATCTTCAGTTAGCTCAATTTTAGTCGTCGGATGGACTTGCAAGAAATCTGGTAAGACCAACGGCAGTAAGTAGGAGCCAAGACTGGAGAGTACGCCAATGCGAATCACTTGATGAGCAGATGTCCGGTACTGATTGATCTGTTTGTGAAAGGCATCTTTTTGATTTTCAAGAGTCGTCAAATACTGGTAGTAGACTCGTCCGGCCGACGTTAATGATAAGGGAACCGACTCACGATTAATGATCTGAATGCCAAGTTTTTGTTCAGCATTCTTAATCGTTTGAGTTAGATAAGGCTGGGAGATGTATAAGTCTTTAGCAGCTCTGGTAAAGTTGCCGTGTTTTAATAAGACGTCAAGAAAGCGGAGCATGTTGATTGAATCAGGTTTCGGCATAGCGGTTCCTCCCAGCGATAATAGTAATTTGATTATAACGCAATAGCTAAATAAATATTTCACAAATAGCGTTTCTTACCATAAACTATAGGTATATTGGTAACCGCTTTATTTGTTAGATTAGGAAGTTACTAATTCAAGTTATGATAATAATTTAATTGTGGCATATTAAAATTGATGAACGACAGTATCGAAAGGATGTTAGCTTATGAAATTAGTAGGAATCGTTGGTACGAATGCGACTGCATCAACCAACCGCCAATTATTGCAATATATGCAGCAACATTTCACCGACCAAGCAACCATTGAAATTGGTGAGATTGCACCGTTGCCAGCCTTTAATGAACCGGAGGACCGTGCTGTACCAGCCGAGGTTCAAGTATTATCCGATCAGATTGAGGCAGCGGATGGTGTAATCTTCGCAACGCCAGAATACGATCATTCCATTCCAGCCGCGTTGAAGAGTGCTATTGAGTGGCTTTCTTACACTACGCGGCCATTAATCAACAAACCAGTAATGATCGTTGGGGCTTCAAATGGTTCATTGGGAACATCACGGGCGCAAACACATTTACGTCAGATTTTAGAAGCACCAGAACTGAAAGCATTAGTCATGCCTAACGTGGAGTATTTCCTCGGGCATTCATTACAGGCTTTTGATGAAGCCGGTAACCTGACGGATGCTGATAAAGCACAAGAACTAGATGCTGACTTCATGGCCTTCCTTGCCTTTATCGAATTGACTGCCAAAATTACGCCAGCTAATAAATTTGTGGAAAAGAATCAACAGTTTTCGTGGAGCCAGATCACTGACGGGAGGGACTAACTATGAAATTTATCGGAATCGTTGGGACCAACGCTAAAAAGTCGTATAACCGGATGTTACTAAAATTCATGCAGGATCACTTCCAAGATCAAGCTGAAATCGAAATCTTAGAATTAACTGATGTTCCACTGTTTAATGAATCTGATGACCAGTCACAGAGCCCCTTGATTCAGTCGTTTAATCAGAAAATCATGGACGCTGACGGGGTAATTATTGCGGCACCAGAACATAACCATTCCGTGCCATCAGCATTGAAGAGTATTATTGAATGGCTATCATATAAATTACATCCACTAGATGGCAAGCCGGTGATGATTGTCGGGGCATCTTACAGTGTCCAAGGCTCATCACGGTCACAATTACACTTACGCCAAATCTTGGATGCTCCAGGTGTTAATGCGACGGTAATGCCTGGTTCAGAATTCTTGTTAGGACGTGCTCAGACTGCGTTTGACGATCAGGGTGCCTTGAAGGTTGAAGGTACCGTCAACTTCTTGGACAGCTGCTTTATGAAATTCATCAAGTTTGCGGGTATCGTCGCTGAAATGAACGTGCCTGATGCCGTGACGTATCAACCCGGAACGTATGAAGTGACGGCAGTTGGTCACAATGGTAATTTACCAATGTCCGTCACGCTATCTGATGATCGAATCGAAGATATTCAGATTGATACTTCGACTGAAACTAAAGGGATTGCCGACGTCGTCTTTGATCGGATTCCTAAAGAGATCATTGATGGTCAGACACTGGCTGTCGATGCGATCTCTGGTGCTTCTATGACCAGTAACGGGGTTATCAATGGGGTGGCTGAAGCAGTTAAGGCTGCTGGAGCTAACCCAGATGCCTTGAAGAAACGCCGTGCCGCCCAAGCAACGGCAGCTCAAAATATTACCGACATTACGACAGATGTCGTCGTCGTTGGTGCGGGTGGTGCCGGTTTAACGGCAGCAGCGCAAGTCTTACAGAGTGGTCGCAATGTGTTAGTCGTTGAAAAGTTCCCAGCTGTAGGTGGTAATACGGTTCGAGCAGGTGGCCCGATGAACGCTGCTGATCCAGAGTGGCAGAATAAGTTTGAAGCTATTCCAGGTGAAAAACACACGCTGACTGAGATTACCCAGATTGACGAAGCAACTATTGCACCAGAATATCTAGCAGATTTCCGTGCTTTAAAAGCGCAGATTACTAACTATCTCAAAGAAAATGAAGATCAACGTGGGTACTTGTTTGATTCGACGCTATTACACCGCATTCAAACTTATCTAGGTGGCAAACGGACTGATCTGAACGGCCAACCAATCTACGGGCAGTATGATCTCGTTAAAGAATTGACCGATCACGCCTTAGAATCAGTTAAGTGGTTAGAGAAGATCGGTGTTGAGTTTGACCAAGAACAAGTGACGATGCCGGTCGGTGCCATCTGGCGTCGGGGACACAAACCACTTGGTGACCAAGGCTTTGCTTACATTAAAGGCTTGCAAGGGTTTGTGACGTCCCATGGTGGGCGGATTATGACGGAAACGGCCGCGGAAGAATTGACGACGACCGCTGCCGGCAAAGTTGACGGTTTAATCGCTAAGGGTGCTAATAACACTAAAGTAATCGTGCATGCTAAAGCCGTTATTCTTGCTTCTGGTGGTTTTGCAGCGAATACTAAGATGTTACAAGAATACAATACGTATTGGACAAGCATTGATGACGACATCAAGACAACTAATTCCCCAGCCATGACGGGTGATGGGATTCAACTAGGGACGGGCGTTGGCGCTGACCTAGTTGGCATGGGCTTCTCACAGATGATGCCCGTCTCTGACCCTGAGACTGGTGAGCTGTTTACCGGTGTTCAAGTGCCGCCTCAGAACTTTGTGATGGTCAACCAAGCTGGTAAACGCTTCGTTAACGAATACGGCAGTCGTGATGAGTTAACGCAGGCCGCTATCGACAACGGTAGTTTGTTCTACTTGATTGCTGATGACGAAATCAAGAAGACGGCTTACAACACGACCCAAGCTAAGTTGGATGCCCAGGTCGCTGCTGGAACCTTATTTAGAGCGGATACGTTAGTTGACTTAGCTAAGCAGATCAACATGGACCCAGCTGCTTTGACTGAGACGATTACGAACTACAACGCGTACGCCGATGCGGGTGAAGATCCTGAATTCCATAAGAATGCCTTTGATTTGAAGGTTGAAGTGGCACCATTCTACGCGACACCACGTAAACCAGCGACCCACCATACAATGGGTGGGTTGAAGATCGATACGGGTGCGCACGTCATTAATACTGACGGTCAAGTTATCAACGGTCTGTACGCAGCCGGTGAAGTTGCTGGCGGGATTCACGCGGGTAATCGGTTAGGTGGTAACTCGTTGTCGGATATCTTTACGTTTGGCCGAATTGCTGCAACCAGTGCGTTGAATGAAGAAGTAACGGTTCCTGTAAAATAAAATCAGATGTAACTAGTGTTAATCAATCACAAAACGCACTCATCGCTGGATGGGTGCGTTTTTGCGTTGTTATTTAGTTTGTACTGGCCGTCACCGTTAAGTAGTCGATCAAGTCGGTCAGTAGCTGATTTCCTGTTCGTTGTGGATAGACAAAGTTTAATTGGCTGATATAGGGAATCACCAGTGAACGCATGACAACATTGTCGTTCATGAATGGTAAGGCTGACTGTTCAAATAATAAGGTGACATTAGTCTGATTGAGAATCCCCAGTAAGGTTTCAATGTGGGTACTTTCAAAGAAGAACTGTGGCGTTAAGCCTTGACGTGCGAAAAGCTCCGCAATGGGTTCATAAACGCCAGAACCCGGTGGCAAGGTGGCAATCTTTTGTTGTGCTAAATCCTGAATTCGAATGACAGGTTGCGCTGCTAAGGGGTGATCTCGTGGCAGGATGATTTTAAGTTCATCTGCTAGCAACGGTTGTTTTTGAAATTCAGTTGGCTGTAACTGATGCGTCTGGGTATCGCGGATGATGGCTGCTTGTAGGTCACCAATTAGAAGTCGTTGAACGAGTTGAGCGCCTTCGCCTTCAACAATTTTTAGGTTGATGTCCGTATGGCGCGCATCAAAAGCCGCAATCTTCTGGGCAATATTATATTGACCAGACACTGGAATCGAGCCAATGACGAGTTCCTTTAATGTATTTGGTCGGTTGGGTGCCAAGTCATGCATCATTGTTTCGTAGTTGGCAATCAGTTTATGGGCGTGGTGATAGAAGGTTTCACCAGCGGTAGTAATCTGAAGTCGTCGTTTGTTATGGGTATCGAGGAGCTTAATATTGAGTTCCGTTTCTAGTGCGTGCATTCGTTTGGAAAGTTCTGATTGTGAAAGGTGTAGTTCCACGGCTGCGTTCGAAATGTGGCGTAAATCGTACACCATCACAAATGCTTGTAGGTCGTTAATGGTCATGTCAGTCACACTCTTCTTAAGAATAATGTCTATTCTAACACCGAAGTTCAGTGCTGCCCAATCTTCAGTAGTTATGATTAGTCATTAATTTTGTGAGCACGTTACGGCAATGAAAATATTAATTGATTTTTTTGAAGGTAAAAAGTTATCAATCGCTTGAGCTAATTAGTTTGCGGTTGGCAGTAGTGTTAATAAATATGGCCATCTTATGGAAGGTAATGGTGAGCTAGAAAACGGATGAGTAAGACTTTTGAAATCATAATTAGCATATAAATAAAATTGGCCTAAACTAATTTAAACTTGACTGGTCTAATCGTTTTAGAGTGGCAACTTGGCTGGTGTTAGTTGCTATTCAGTCCTATTCCGGCAGAATATAGTCGTGTTAAAAATTAGAGCTACTGTTTAGGCATTGTTACACGTGGCAAGCAGTATCAAAGGGGATTGGATTTATTATGGCAAAGGCGACTAAGCTAGTGGTTGGGGCAACGGTACTTGCAGGGACACTAACAATTAGTGGGTTACAAGCATCTGCAGCTAATCACGAACCAGCAACACCGGCGAATAATATTCAACGGGTCCATCAGTTAACGATTGACGAACAGATTGAAGCTAATCCAGCAGTTCAGGTTGCTCGACACCATGTAACGGATGCTGAAAAAGTAGTCCAAACAGCGACGGATAAGCAGAAACAACAGCAGGTAGCACAAGCAGTTGTTGATCAACAACTGGCTAAAGCACAGGAAAACCTTGCAATGCGAAAACGTGCGGGGCAACATATGCACATGTTAGTCGTTGAAGCGAATGCACGTCAAACGGCTGCTAAAGCTGATTTAACGAAGAAAACAACGCTTTTAGAACAACTTCAAAGTAAATCAGGACAGGAAAAAACCAAGACTGATTTAGAGCAGGCACAAATCGACGTTGAGAAGGCTAAAACTGAATTAGAAAATGCCGAGATTGAAGTTTCGGGGTCGGCCATTGACGATCATTACGCACAGGGAGAACTTAAGAAAGCGGAAGCGGGTGTGGCTAAAGCGCAAACGGCTGCTGATCAGCAGGTACTGTTGAGTAAGGCTGCGACTGCTACATTAGCGCAAGCACAACAACTTTTGATGGCAAGCCAAGCACAGTTGGCGACTGCTCGCACCCAGGTACGTGCAGTATTAACGAGTCAGCAAGGGACTGTTGAACATAAAGAGCAATCAACTGAGCTAAAACCGGCGATGGATAATAAAAGTAAGGTAGAGACAACTGGAAATACCAGTACAGCTAATAATGCTGGTCATGGCAGCACAAGTGTTGATGACGAGTCGGCAAATGCCAACACTGATACACCAGTTCGACCACGGGTTACACAACCTATCTCGACGACTGCCAAACCAGTTGGTAATTCAGTGACAGCAAGTGCACCACTCAAGGCTAAGACTTTGCCACAGACGGGTGAAACGTCTGATGCGGCAGTTTCAATGCTTGGTCTATTATTGATTGGATTAACGGGTTGGTTCGGATTTAAGAAACACAATCATGAACGGACGGTACAATAGCCGAATAAAGTAGTTATGAGTGCTGAAAACCGTGGTGGAAATTGAAATGGTGGCATTGAATTATTGATGTAAAATAGGGCTAGATTTAGTTAATAAAAAAACGCTAAGAAGACCGGTTTTTCGGCCGAAAATGCTTGCTTGAAAGCGATCACGGGTCCACAATGAACTTGGTTTTAAAAACCACAATCTTTTACCAAATTGAGGAGTTGAGTTTGTAATGATGATGACAGGAATGATGTTTGTGTTGGTCTTACTAGTTGGGTTAGTTTTGAGTGGGATTTTCTTCCGATATATGGAAACGACTTCCGGAGTCACATTCAGCTCGCTGAAATTGGCTGATTTGCGGATGGCACTTTTAAACCTAGTACTCATTATTGGACTATTGGTGTGGGCACTGACTCTAATTCATTAATATTAATTTAGCTATTTTACGAGGTCCAGCTATTCGGCTGGGCTTTTTATTTTGAGTTAATCAAGAACGATTGACCAAAATAGTTGCATTGAACGGGTCATCATCGCTATTATTATGATTAGTGATTTTAAAATTATGAAATTAGAAGGGAAGGGATAATCATGACGAAATCGGCATACTGGCAAAAAATGATTGAAACTGCGCAGCAGGAACACCGGCCATTTTTTAGCCTAGCGCCAATGGAAGCCGTGACGGGATCCGTTTTTCGGCGAGTTGTCATGCAAGCTGCCGCTCCCGATGTCTTTTATACTGAATTTACAAACGCCCTGAGCATCACTCATCCAAAAGCGAAGTTTACCACCCGGGGCCGCCTATACATCGATCCTAGCGAACAACCACGACCAATCGTCCAATTATGGGGGAATAGTGGGGAAGACTTTGCTAAAGCCGCTCGTGAAGTACAGCAGCAGGGCTATGAAGCGATTGATCTCAATATGGGATGTCCTGACATGGCTGTAATCAAAAATAACAGTGGGAGTGACTTGATTCGCCATTTTGACCGTGCCAAGGAAGTCATTGAAGGTGCGCGTCAGGCTGACTTACCTGTTAGTGTTAAGACGCGGCTAGGTTTTGACGAAATCAATGAGTATGAAACTTGGATTCCGTTCTTGTTAGAACAACAAGTCCCAGTACTCACTGTGCACGTGCGGACCAAGATGGAGATGAGCAAGGTGCCAGCACACTATGAGCTGATCGATAATCTGGTTCAGATGCGCGATACATTGGCACCAGACACCTTGTTACAAATTAATGGGGATATCCTTGATTATCAAGCAGGAATTCAGTTAGCGCAACAACATCCCGGTGTTGATGGTGTGATGATTGGCCGGGGAATCTTCCAAAATCCCTATGCGTTCGAATCCCAGCCGCGTGAGCATACAATCAAAGAACAATTGGAACTATTACGTTACCAAGTTGACCTCTATGATCAGTTCGCTAGTATGGGCTTGCCTGGGCATTTTGCACCACTACAGCGTTTCTTCAAAATCTATGTTCGGGGCATGCGTCACGCCGCTGAACTACGAAACGAATTGATGCAAACGAAGACGACTGACGATGTTCGCGCGATCATTGATCAGTTGGAACAAGAGTTGTAAAAAAAGCATACTATAAAAAATAGTGTTCAAAAATAAACCCGCGTCTAAGATAATAATTATCTTGGACGCGGGTTTATTTGGTGTTAGCTGACTAAGTTCTAGATGAGCGTGAAGCTAGGATCCAGTAGCGTAACGCTGTCGGCAGGTAGTCCAACTACTTGAAGTTCTCGTTGCTTGGTGACAAAGACCGCACCATAAATGTCAGGACGATCGATGGCCCAGCCTGGTACCGGTTGTCCAGCGAAGAATAACCGGGTTGTTTCAATTTCACCATCAATGGAAGCTTTGGAGAAAATCGTGACACTTTCAAGGTCATTTTGTCGTGGGTAACCGGTCTGTGAATCCAGAATATGGTGGTAAGATTTGCCGTTAAATTCGAGGTGCCGCTCATAGATACCACTGGTGACCGCTGAACAAGCACCGATAGCGACACTGGCAATTGCGGTCCCCCGTGGTGTAGTGGGGTCTTGAATGCCAACGCGCCACAAGCCATCTGCGTGTAGCGGTGAATCACCGACCATGAGTAAGTTACCACCCAGATTGATCATACCGGCACGTTGCCCATAAGCTTCCCAGTAATCCTGAATGCGATCAGCGATATAGCCTTTGGCGATACCGCCTAGGTCGAGTTCCATACCTGGTTTTGCAAGGTAGACACTGAGATCAGCATCATTGCAGACTACCTGATTGGGATCAATGAGGGGTAAGCGGTCGTTGATAGCTGATTCACTAGGAACCTGAGCATTGTCAAACCCGATTCGCCATAGTTTTACTAAAGGGCCAATCAGAGCGTTGAAGCCAAATTGCTGCTGGCTTAATGTCACAGCTTGCTTGACGAGCGTGTAGGTGGCAGCACTGACTTGAACCGGTTGTTTTCCAGCAGCGTGATTGATTGCCATGACTTCAGAAGTCACGCGGTTCACGGTTAGCCGGTCTTCGTACTGATCGATCAGGGTACGTGCTTCGGCCAAATAATGGTCGCTGTCACTACCGAATAACGTCAGGTCAATATCGGTGCCAAGGGCGTGATGAGCTAAGTGCCGCCGCTGTTGAGCTAATGCGGGTGTTGCCGGGGTGCCGGTATAACTTAAAGTTGCCATAAAACCAGTCCTATTCTCTAATTGTCAGAATGTTCAGCGAACTGAATTAAATCAGTTTGCCATCACAGTGATCTAGTTCATGTTGAATGATTTGAGCAGTGAAATCGTTGAACCGCTGTTGTTGATGCTTGAAATTACGGTCGTAGTAATCGACGGTCACTTGATGATAGCGAGTAGTAGTCTTTTCACCAGCGATTGACAGACAGCTTTCGGTTGCTTGGTAACTGCCATGTTGCTGCGTGATTTTGGCATTGAGCATCACGATGGTAAAGGGGCCTAGTTGGACGGCGATGATCCGTTTGTTTGTGCCAATCATATTAGCGGCCATGCCGACACAGTCTTCAGTATGGGCTGCTAAGGTGTCAATTAGATCGGTAACGACCTGGCTATCGGCAGGTGTAGCTGGGGTGGCAGGGACGCTTAATGCTGCTGGATCGTGAACGATGGGTTTGATCATAGGTTGAACCTCCTGAATGGTTGTTTGATTTAATTATAGTAGCGTTGGCACGGGAAGCAAGTGCGTGCTGCTGAATGATAGCTTTAAAATAATAACCACCTAGTTGGACGCGTCTTCAGCGTTTAGCTAGGTGGTTGCTTTCAAAAACTAGTAGGAAATTTTAAAGGCTGGTGAAAGCGACGTTGCTTTTAGCGCAGTCGTTGCCTTTTCTGGAATAGCATCAGTTTTTGGTTCCCAATTGGGATCTTTGGTTAAGGTAAGTTGTGTTCCTTTGTAATTTAGTGTCATTTGATTGGCGTCCGTTAATGTTAATTGCGCCTGTGTTTTATCGATAGTTAAGGTGGCATGACTGTTGTCTAATTTTAGATCAGAATGTCCCTGTAATGTTGGTTGATCAGCCTGAAACAAACTGTATTGCTGATTACCACTTAAATATAAACTAGTTGCGGGTTTAGAACTGACCCAGCGGCCCCAAAAATCATGGGTCGAGACTGAATTCACCGCACTAAGTCTTGCCGTTGTAGGCCGGACGATTTTAGCACCCTGGTCAGCGGCTTTTTGGCACCCCATTAATAAGCCACTTAATAGCAGAATTATGCCGATTCCCCGTACTTTTTGCATCATTATTCTCCTCCAATGCCACATTTTCCCGATGAGGCCTTAGTTATCATTATAGCGAAAACGACCATTAAGTTAAACCGAATAATGATTAAGTTAATCAATTTGCTGACAACCAAGTTGCACCCGTTATAGTTTATTGTCATTGAATTTTTAACAAGTTGTGACTGAAAACGAGCTGAAAACTTAGTGGCATTGTATTCAACTAACAGTTAAGCTAATTGATCAAATATTCATATTTTGTGTTTAAAACGATATAAAATAAAACTTAAAAATATTTCAATAACGTTTTAAGACTATGACTTGGGCTATTTGGCGTACGCAACTGACGATACTACTACTGGATGGTGATAGGCAAAATCCTTAAAATGGGATACTATATATAGTGCTGACTAACATATACGGCACTAGCAATTGTATTTACATAACTATTCTTGAAAAGTGGGGCTTTAGCATGCTAACAACGACAACTAATGACATTTTAGATCAATTACGAGCACTTCCCGTAATCAAACGAGGGGGAGCTCAAACCAAGTTTCATCCATATAAACTCAATTTTATTTTATCCCAGTTGTTAGCGAGTGCCGATGATCAACAAGCGGTCAAGCAGGCACTGGTTGCTCACTATCAGGATGCAGAAGCAATCAATACGCGTGACTTGCGAGCTGACCTAGTTCGGATTCTAACAGACTTAAACTTAACTACGGCGGCTAAAGCTTATCAAGATTACTTTGTTGCTGAACAGGAACGTTTTGCCAGCGCAACCAACGTTCAGGGACGCATTGAAAAGGTATTTCAACGTGACGCCAGCGTGGTTCATGAAAATGCCAACAAGGACAGTACAATTTTTAATACCCAACGTGACTTGGAAGCCGGAGCAGCTAGCCGAGCTTTGGGCTTGAAGATGCTACCAGATATGGTAGCTAAGGGGCATTTACGTGGGGACCTTCACTGGCATGATCTGGATTATTCACCCGTAACGCCAGAAACTAACTGCTGTCTGATCGACTTTGATGGCATGTTTAAGAATGGCTACAAGATCGGTAATGCTGAGGTCGATTCACCACGTTCGATTCAAACGGCCACGGCACAAATGGCTCAGATTATTGCCAACGTGGCTTCCTTACAATACGGTGGTTGTTCTGCTAACCGTGTCGATCAATTATTGGCGCCATACGCAGCGATTAATTATCAAAAGCACATGAGTGACGCTGAAAAATGGGTGGCGGTTGACCAACGCGAAGCCTACGCCAAGACGAAGACCAAGAAGGACATTTACGACGCGATGCAAGCGTTGGAATATGAAATCAATACGTTGTACTCCTCTCAAGGTCAAACGCCGTTTACCACGGTTAACTTCGGTCTCGGCAAGAGCTGGATCGAACGGGCCATTCAAAAAGCGATTTTACAGATTCGGATCAAAGGTCTCGGCAAGGAACACCGGACTGCTATTTTCCCTAAGCTGGTCTTTACGATGAAACGGGGGCTGAATTTAGCTCCTGATGATCCTAACTACGATATCAAAGAACTTGCCATTGAATGTTCGACTAAGCGGATGTACCCCGATCTTTTAATGTACGATAAGATCAAGGAATTAACGGGGAGTTTTAAGGCACCTATGGGCTGTCGTTCTTTCTTACAAGGCTGGAAGGATGAAAATGGTGTTGAAGTCAACTCTGGTCGGATGAACTTAGGAGTCGTGACGGTTAATTTACCACGTATCGCGTTAGCTGCCAACGGTGACCAACAGTTATTCTGGGAGATTTTTGATGAACGGATGACCTTGTGTCACGAAGCATTGGCTTATCGGATTGAACGGACGAAAGAAGCGCAGCCAGAAAATGCACCGTTACTCTACATGTACGGGGCTTTTGGTAAACGGCTTCCTGCTGGTGGTAACGTTGATGATTTATTCAAGAATCAACGGGCCACGATTTCATTAGGTTACATCGGTATTTACGAAGTCTGCACGACCTTCTTTGGTCCAGATTGGGAAACCGACGAACACGCGTTAGCCTTTGCTGAAACGATCATTAAAGCGATGTATGACAAGTGTGCCGAATGGGCCAAGGAGAGTGGCTATCATTACAGCCTGTACTCAACGCCTGCCGAATCATTGACGGATACGTTCTGTCGTGACGATATTGAGAAATTCGGGCGGATCGCGGATATTACGGACAAGGAATACTACACGAATAGTTTCCATTTTGATGTCCGCAAACACCCAACGCCATTTGATAAATTAACACTAGAAGAACGGTTCCCTAAGTATGCTTCAGGTGGCTTTATTCATTACTGTGAATATCCTAACTTAGCGCAGAACCCGAAAGCATTGGAAGCCGTTTGGGATTGGGCTTACGATCATGTTGGTTACTTAGGAACGAATACGGCGATCGATCAATGTTTCAAATGTGGGTTTAATGGTGAATTCAAGGCCACTGCCCGTGGGTTCGTTTGCCCTGAATGTGGCAATCATGATCCAAAATACTGTGATGTTGTTAAACGGACGTGTGGTTACTTAGGTAACCCCCAACAACGGCCAATGGTTCATGGTCGTCACGTTGAGATTTCATCACGTGCTAAAAATATGTCTTCGGAGATGATTAAGAATGCCGCGAGCTACCAAAGGACCAAACAATCCGATGCCGAACGAGTGGTTAGCAGAGGAGTTAAGTGAGCAATACGTTGCTGATTACAAAGCGTTTAATTTTGTGGATGGTGAAGGGGTTCGCTGTAGCCTTTATTTAAGTGGTTGCCCTTTCCGGTGTCCAGGCTGTTATAACGTTGCGGCGCAGAATTTTCACTATGGTCAGCCTTACAGTCAGGACTTAGAGGATCAGATTATGGAAGACCTCAGTCAGGATTATGTTCAGGGGCTGACTTTGCTAGGTGGCGAACCGTTCTTGAATACGCAAGTTGCAATTCGTATTTGTGAACGGATTCGTGAAGAGTTCGGCCACACGAAGGATATCTGGTCATGGACGGGGTATACTTGGGATGAACTGCAGAAAGATTCGGCAGATAAGCTCAAGATGCTTTCACTGATTGATATTTTGGTGGACGGCCGTTTCCTACAGGATAAGATGGATTTGTCACTTCAATTCCGTGGCAGTTCCAATCAGCGGATTATTGACGTCCCGAAGTCACTAGCTAGCGGAGATGTCGTTATCTGGGATAAACTTGTACGATAACTATTAGAATTAAGTAATATAAAGCCTCTAAATTAGACTGAAAAGCTAATTTTGAGGCTTTTTTTATTTGATAAAAAAGCGGGTTAATTATACTGTCGAGGTATTGATTTAGTGGGTATACCGGTGATTAGACTCATTAAGTTAGTACTAATAGATTATGATAAACCCCGATATTTATAATGAAAGCAGTTATACTTAATATGGTCTATTAAGATTGACGTAAACTATTTTAGAAATGAGGCCGCGTACATGTATCGTTTTTTTGTCCAACCCCAAGTTGACCAAAGTAAGCAACTCGTATTCGGTTATGAGTTACTTTTACGTAAGGAAACCAATGGTCACTGGGCTGTTCCAAAGTCCTTCACTGAATTGTCCCTAGAGAAGCAAGCGCAATTATTAGAAAATCTAGCTGGAAAGCTACGGACGAAAGCGACCAACCAAGTATTGGCATTGAACTTAAATCGGCAGCAGGCTGAAGATGATTTGATGTTGGGCACTATTATTTATCTAAAGAAACGTTTGAATCCAGCAGCACTCACCATTGAGTTGACTGAAAGTCCCACGTTAGCTGAGATTCAGCGTTATAGTATGTTATTTCATCAACATGATATTAAATTAAGTTTGGATGATGTGGGAACTGGTTCTAATACGTTTGATCAGGTCAAACATGTTTTACCATTTGTTGATCAGATTAAATTTGCTATGCAGAATTTGCGGATGGGTGGTCAAGCGGAACGGATTCCTAGTGAGTTAGCTTTTTGGCGACAAATTGCACAAGATTATCACTTGGAATTTATTTTGGAAGGCATTGAAGATCAAAAAGACCAACGGATGGCGAAACAACAAGGGATTGAATGCCATCAGGGGTATTACTATGGCAAACCACACTTAGTTAGCGATGGCCAACAATTAAGTTAAGGGTAACTGCCGAAGCTGAGAAAGGATAACGTACGATGACATGGTCTAACTGGCAACTTTCACCGTTTGTAACAAGTATCTTTTTTATTTTGGGTGTCTTAACGCTCTACTGGGTCCTATTCAACTGGATTACCACCTGGTTCCACGCACGGCATATTGAGATTGATGATGATACCGTCAATGCGTGGCATGGCGTCATTTATATGTTGACGTTTGTCTTTGTTTTGCAACTATCGGTAGTCGGTCAAGCAGACAGTTGGGAATTTGTGAATTTCCATTTAATTGCTGTTGTCTTCTGTGCGTATTTCTTAAATATTCGGATGCCGTCGTACGTACTGTTACCTCTAGTCATTGTTTACATGGCGTTCGACCAATCTATCTTTTTCTGGGAATCATGGAGTTATGCGCTTGTTTTCGTGATTTTTTTCTGGGCGATGAATTCGTTACGAATATGGGTTCAGACGCGACGTTATCAGTGGTTATACTACTTTGGCGCGATTGCTTTCTTCGGTAACGTTTTGTGGTATTTGATCAAGGTTAAGTACAATCTTAGTTGGTCAAATTGTCTACAGGAGTATGGTTACTTTTTGATTTTTGCCTGCTTACTGTACGCGTATGTCAACATGTTGACACAGGATAGTGAAATTAAGTTACGTCTAGCTAAGTTTGCGAGTCACGATGCGTTAACACAGACTGAAAATTTTGCGGCCTATACGGAATCTATTAAGTATCTATTCAGTTCTAGCACTAAGAACAATCTTAGCCTTTCAATGATGATGTTTGATATTGATCACTTTAAACAGATCAATGACACTTATGGGCATCTAGCGGGTGACCGCGTTTTGCAGTCGGTTGCGGAAACAGTACACACCGTATTGAATGCCAATGATCCACAAGTTAAGCTATATCGAACAGGTGGGGAAGAGTTCAACGTACTATTTTCGGGATACGACCTCAAAAGTACGACGGTCATCGTTGATCAGATCTTTACTGCGGTCAACCATTTAGTCGTGAAGTTTGACGATCAGGAGATTTCAATTACTATTTCAGTAGGTGTCTCAACACTGTCTCAGGAGGATACGAGTCCCAGTGACCTCTATAACCGAGTTGATCAGAACTTGTATCATTCTAAACGTAATGGGCGGATACAGATCACGGCCGTCTAAGTTGGATATAAAACGGTGGGATTAAGTATTTGTTTGAATTGTAATATAAAAACTCTGGGTGATGACTTAATGCCCAGAGTTTTTTTGCGATGTGGAGATGTTGAACAAAATATTACTGGATAGAGTAGTGCTCCAAAAAGGCTAGCAGTGGTTTGGTTAACTCAATTGGTTGCTAGTTAGCTCAGGTAACAATGATCAAAAGATTAACTAATGTAAACGTTAATAAAATGAATTGATTATACTGGTATTTTAAGTTAATTATGTTAAAGTTTACGATGTAAGCGTGACCGTCAATGGCTTTAACTAATTGCTAAAATGAGTTAATGTACGTTTAAGTGAGTCGGTTAGCCTGGCTTGCAGGATTACAAAAGATGAACTGCCCGTCATAGGTGGTTTGCAGTGGCTGAGGTGTCCGTTGTGAAAACAACGTAGTTAGGGGCAGCACAATGTTAGTAGTGCTGGTTCACAAGGTCGTTATAGATATGAGTGTAACGTCGCTGATGGTAACAAGGATAGGATAGTTGAACAATGGTTATGTTAGTTAGAAGATAGGTTTTGGCAGACTTAATTAGCTAGCCGTTATTCAGTAGTGATTACGTTAGGTAGTCATAATTTTGATTCGAGGTCTTCAATGAATACTGAGTTGTAGTATAGTCTTCAACGGTTACGGAATGCTATCAAGTAAGGTTGTGTGGGGACATAGCTTTGGTTGGTGGCTTTTTTTATTAGATTGACCATATACAAACGGATTATTTGCTTTTACTTAGTAGTCCAGCCTATCATATAATTAATATTGTAAAGGAGTGATTCGAAATGAGTGCAATGACGTTTAATCAAGTTGAATTAGCGAAGTATAACGGTCAGGATGGTCAACCAGCGTATGTGGCAGTTGATGGTGTCGTTTACGATGTCTCAGGAGTTGCAGCTTGGGCTGGTGGTAAGCACCACGGTAATTTAGCGGGGCAAGAATTAACCGCAGTTATTGATTCGAAATCACCACACGGACGTAAAGTATTACAAAAGTTGGCCGTAGTAGGTCAGTATGTAGCTGAATAAATTTCAACAAAGTTAGTTAAATTAGCGATCGAGTGGCTATCAAAAAACGACGACCTTATTGGGCGTCGTTTTTTGATAGCTTTTGCAATTAACCAGTCGATCAGAAGAGAAGGTCTCTGGTTGTGATAACGATGATGCAAGCAACGATAGGGCAAGTTGACATAGGGTGTCGAATCGAAAAAACATTGGTTAGCGGAAGGCGTTAAACGAGTAGTTGCTGGCAATTGTAAGCCTAGTGAAAAGAATAATTGTGAACAAGTTTGCTAGCTAGAGGTTGGTTTATAGGTAAGTGGACCTTCAAGAATAATGGTCAAGTGCGATGATTGTTGACCTGACGATATTTGTAAGGGGTTTATTATTTATGGATGTATATAAAATAAGTTATAAATGTAGTTGAATGTTGACTGAAAAAGCGTGAAAATAGGAGTTAATTACTAAGGAATGTTAATTAATAAACATGGGTGGGATAATGATGGAACGTAAACAAACGCATTTTAAAATGTATAAAATTGGCAGACGGTGGGCCTTTGCCTGTGCAACGGTACTAATTGTTAGGGAGTACCACGTTAACTGCCCAAGCAGATACGACTGCTACGGGGACAGCGAGCTCAAGCGACAGTACAACCAGCACAACGAGTTCGTCAACGGCTAAAGTTCAAGCGTTGAGAACCAGTACGAGTACCACTAAAGCTAGTCAAGCGACGACCACGGCAACTACCGGGACAGACGCTACTAATACAACAGCCAACACTGACAGTAGTGCAACGTCAGGTGCTGCGGTTTCAAGTAGTGCGACCAAGGCTGTTTCGAGTAGCAATGCTCAGTCCGTAACAAAAGTTAGTGATAGTGCGCAAGTAACGAATGCGACAACCACTACAGCTACAAAGACGGTCACAGCGACTAGCGAAAGTGCTAAGACGACGCAACCAGCCCAAGCAACCAGTAATACGGTGGCAGCTCAGGCTAAAGTGAGCGTTAAGACAACTGCAGTAGCAACCAGTCAGGCTGTAACTAAGGCTAACACTGCGGTGACGGATGGTGGGAACGTTGAAGATGATTATCCAGATTTACATAATATGCTTGGGATATCATCACAGTTCCATATCTTTGCACGAGAAGCTGAATTAAATGCGCATACGAACGGAAATATTGCGGTGGGAACCCTGTCTGGTAACGTTAACTTTGGGACCAATATTATTGAGGAATTATTGGACAAAGATATTTCGTACATCCAAAACGTTGATAATATTGCTAGCAGTTCGTTTGTTTCGGCTGGAGATACCCGGATTAACAAAGTGATCTTTGGGGAGAATGTGACGATTGATATTTCAAATCCTGATCGTCCTAAAATTAATGGTGTCGACATTGACCATCTGTTAGCTTCTGAAGTTTATCAGGATAAAGATGGCAATTTGTATATTGACTTTGACGCGGAATTTGCAAAGTTAGAGAAATTAAGTGCTAGCTTGAGTGAGCAAACGCCTAATAAGACTTACTCGAACGATGATTTTGAAGACATGAATCAACGGGTTATCGATGTGACAGGTATGGAGCCAGATGCGGACGGTCACATTGTAATCAATTTGTCGGCTGACGTCTTGAACGCAAGTACACCACTGACGATTAAAGGCCTATCAGCGGATGCGGATGGTAATACCGTTATTATCAATGTTGATACGGCTGGGGAACAGGATTACCACGTTAATTCACAGATCAAAATTATCTATGATGATGGTTCAGACCGTAATAACAAAGAAACCGAAGATTTTGGGGATAACCATTTACTCTGGAACTTCTACGATTCTACAGCTAGTGACAAGTTAGCTACCGGAACGATCAGCGTTGACCGGCCATTCCAAGGGAGTATCTTGGCACCGGCTGCAGAAATTGATGCAAACCAAAATATTGATGGTAACTTGATTGCCAATAAGGTCAACGTTAAGGCTGAGACTCATCGTTGGGACTTACAAGATAACGTTGATAATGAGAAGGATGGCGACTACGAACGACCAGTGCCACCAATCATTGATATTGATTTACCAGAAATTGATGATGGCTATGAAAAGCCAGTACCACCAACGATTGATGTAGAGATGCCCAACATCGATGAAGGCGAAGATGGTTATGAAAAGCCGGTACCGCCAACAATTGATGTAGAGATGCCTAATATTGATGAGGGCGAAGACGGCTATGAAAAGCCAGTGCCACCAACAATTGACGTAGAAATGCCAAATGTCGATGATCTTGAAGAGGAGATCGAAGACGGCGTGGATCCTGATGAGATTATTGACCAAATCGAAGACGAGATTGAAGAAGATCTTCAGGATAACCAGGTCACCGATGAGACCGTTGAAGAGATGGAAATTGATTTTGAAGAAATTCAAAAGGAAACGGTTAGTGAACAGATCAAGGACGGACAGACCTTGTTAGGACTTATCGACCAAGCGATTGCACAAGCTGAAGCTCATCATAATCAGGCGCTAGTTGACAAGCTAACAGCTTTACGAGCCCAAGTGGCTTCAGCACTGGCGGTTGCGCAAGGTAAGGTGCTACCACAGACTAGTGAAAGTACTGATCACTCGGCAGTATTAGCTGGGGTACTGCTAGCTAGTGCACTTGCATTAGGAGCGTACACGAGCCGGCGGAAGCAGCGTAATTAATATTTAGGATAGATTGAAAAACGATCACGGAATTTCGTGATCGTTTTTTATAACAAAAAAAGTCACTAAGCCATAATTGGTCTAGTGACGCCCGATGCTCCTTGACCTACCTAATTCTTTGACCTTAAGCCTAAACTTAACAATCAATGGTACGAATACTAACCCCCATTAGTATTTATAATGAATATTATAAACGGATAGTACAATTAGTCAATATTTATTCGAATAAATATTTGAACTATATTGAAATGTATTCTTGGAGTCTGATGTGTTCCACTTTAAAATCGTTCTAAACAGTATTAATACACTTAGACGCCAGGTATTTGATTAAATACCCGGCGCCTAAGTGGTTGGTAATGTTTAATTACGAATTAACTGGTTGAAGTTAAACTGGTTGGGAATAAAGTGTGATTCGGTATATTCAAATTGGCGACCAGCATCGTTAAAAGCAATACTGATCATGTTACCGATGCAATTGTTTTCTCCTAGAGCTAATTGTTGTTGGTCGAGTGCCGTAGCGGATTCAACTCGGAGCATCCGTTTGACGACCGCAATTTTTAAGCCATTCTGTTTGAGGTGATGATAGATTGAATGAACGGCAATATCTTCAGTCAGTTCACCTGTAAGCTGGGCGTTGAAGTAGTTGATGTCTAGAACGGCCCTAACGTCATCAATGATTCGAAGGCGTTGAATAGCGTAGACTGGGATACCAACTTCAAAAGCTGTTTTTGTGCTTAAAGCTTGGTCGACGATGACCTGCTCAAATTGAAGGACATCAGTCTGATAATTTAGTTTCCGGTTGGTATTCAGTTTTTGAAGACCATTGAGCTTACCTAAATCTAAATTAAAGGCTTGGGTTTGGGGGGTGTGTTCCAATAAGACGACGCCCCGTCCTTTGACGCTGTAAACTAAACCGTCAGCGGCCAATTTTTCGATAGCTTTACGGACTGCGTAACGACTGCTACTAAATTCAGCAATTAAATCATCCTCAATTGGGAGTCGCATTTTGATACTGTAGGATCCGTTGAGAATCCGTTCTCTTAAAGTCGTGTAGATTGTTTCAAATGTTGTTGCTGCCATGCTGTCACCTTCGATTGTAATATTATAGTTCTAATTATAACAAATAAGTACTGTAATTGAACAAATGAACGAATAAATATTGAAATTTATTCGAATAAAAATTGACATTAGGTAAAATATCTCTTTATAATGGAAGCGTAATCAATCATACTGTTCAAATGATATTGGGGGAATCAGAATGCAAGTTGAACAAAAGGGTTTAAGTACTAATGGGACGTCATTTCAAGTAACCGCCTACTGGTTAGATCAAATTAGTGATTTTGAGGAGCCGGTGGACTACCCCGTGATGATTATTTGTCCGGGTGGGGGCTTTACCTATCATTCTGGCCGTGAAGAAGCACCTATTGCGGCGCAGTTTACGGCAGCAGGCATGCACACGATTGTTTTAAATTATCAATTAGAAGCTGAAGACACACCGGTCTATCCGACAGCGTTGCAGCAAGTGGCCGCAACCATTGAATGGGTAACTGCCAACTCAGCCGCTCACCATGCGGATACTGAGCGCATTATTTTGACCGGCTTTTCTGCCGGTGGACACGTGGTGGCGACTTTTAATGGTGTGGCAACCAATCCTCAATTACGAGCGAAGTATCAATTAGATGAGTATCAGGGTCACCATGCGGCAGTTGTCTTAGGCTACCCAGTGATCGACTTAACAGCGGGTTTTCCAACCAGTGAGGCTGAACGAAATAAAGTCACTACTGACTCACAGTTATGGGCTGCTCAAAGTTTAGTGACAGCTACAACTAAACCAGCATTTGTCTGGCAGACGGCAACTGACGAATTAGTACCAGCTATTAATTCATTAATGTATGTTCAAGCGTTATTACAACAGCACGTCGCGGTTGAATATCACTTGTTCGGCAGTGGTATTCACGGGCTAGCCTTGGCCAACCACGTGACGCAGAAGCCAGGTAAAACCAAGTACCTGAATGATCAGGCAGCTAACTGGCCTCAACTCGCAACACGCTGGTTACAACAACAGGGCATTTTAAACGGTACTTTTTAACAAGTAGGAGCTATGGCAAAAGTCATAGCTCCTTTTAGTATGCTAGATATTAATGACAGAAATCTGGCTCATTAGTTTGCAAATGATATGATTAAAAATCCTGACTATGGAGCTCTCTAGGTTACGCGCAGCGACTGGTCAGCTTTTGAGACGTGCTTGTTTTTTTGTCAACGATCCTGACAGCGGTTATTTTTCTGCGGTATAATAAAACGCACAAGCATATTAAGATGAGGAAGCGATTGAGATGGCAACTAATCAACACCTAGTGATTATTTCGTTAGATGCGTTAGGATTTCGTGATCTACGAGAACACCAAGCAGAACTACCCGTACTGAATGCATTAATGACCGGGGGTGCTTGGGCCAAAGCGGTTACGGGGATTTATCCAACCCTGACATACCCGTCACATACGACTATTATTACGGGGCAGTATCCCAATGTGCACGGTATCGTGAATAATACTAAATTACAACCGACTCGGCGATCGCCTGATTGGTATTGGTATCAAAAGGATGTGCAGGTGCCAACGCTATACGATTTGGCCCGGCAACAAAAGATGACGACAGCGGCCTTTTTATGGCCAGTGACGGCGGGGAGCAAGATTACATATAACCTCGCTGAAATTTTTCCTAACCGTATCTGGACGAATCAAGTCTTAGTTTCATTAAAGGCTAGTTCGCCACTATTTCTGTTGGAAATGAATCATAAGTTTGGTCACTTACGTAACGGCATCAAACAGCCGCAGCTGGATGAATTTATCACGGCGTGTGCCGTCGAGACCATCACGAAGAAACGGCCTAACTTGACGATGATCCATTTAGTAGACATGGATAGTATGCGCCACCGCTATGGCGTTCGCTCTAAGGAAGCCATGGAAGGGTTGCATCGCCTTGATCAACACGTTGGTCAGATTATTGACGCAACGAAGAAAGCTGGCACATTTGAGGATACGAACTTTGTGATTTTAGGTGACCATTATCAGATCAATGTTGATCACATGATTCACCTCAACACGTTGTTTGCACACAAGGGCTGGTTGACACCCCGCGCGGATCAGACCTTTGAAAACGATTGGTCTGTGATGGCAAAAACGGCGGACGGCTCGACGTATATTTATGTGCGTGATTACTTTGACCAATTGGATGAACTCAAGGAGGCTATCAGTCAGGTTGAGGGTGTTGAAACGGTTATCACAGGGGAAGCAGCTGCTAAACGTGGGGCTGATCCTACTTGTACACTGATGGTTGAAGCCAAGGAAGGCTATTACTTTACTGATGAGAGTCGCCGGCCACTCGTAGTTGAACCCGTTCACCCAGATACTTTGGGTCAACCAGACCGCTACCATGGAGTTCACGGTTATGACCCAACTAAGCCGGATTATCAAACGACATTACTATTCAACGGTCCCGCAATAAAGGCGGGGGCTACAATTGATGAAGCTAACCTGGTAGATGAAGCGCCAACCTTTGCCCGTTTATTAGGTCTACATTTTGAAGGAGCAATGCCAGGTCACGCTTTAGACGGCATTTTTAAGGAGTCGCCAGATGAAATTTAACAAGCAGCAGTGGAGTTGGATCTCCTACGATTGGGCCAATTCCGGCTACGGCATTATTGTGACGACGGCCGTGTTACCGGTGTACTTTAAGGCGGTCGCGCAGGGCAACGGGGTAACGCCCGCAAACGCCACGGCTTACTGGGGTTACGCTAATAGTATCGGGACGCTACTTGTCTCGATTTTGGCACCAGTACTAGGGGCGTTGGCAGATTATCCGCACGCGAAGAAGCGGATGCTCAACGTTTTCTCGACACTGGGGATGGTGATGACGCTAGGCCTCAGTATTGCACCGACCAATGCTTGGAAATGGCTGTTGGGAATCTATATTCTCTCGATTATCGGTTATTCGGGTGGTAATTTATTTTATGATAGTTTTCTAACGGATGTGGCGTCGAATGATCAGATGGACCGCTTGTCATCATATGGCTACGGTTTTGGTTATTTGGGTGGTGTGATGGCCTTTATTTTATTTTTAGTCTTGCAGTTAACGAGTGGGTTTGGTCTGTTGTCCAGCTTTGGTGTCGCTCGCTGGAGCTTCGTGCTGGCGGCAGCTTGGTGGATAATCTTCTACATTCCATTACTGAAAAATGTGCACCAAAAGTATGCGCTGGCGCCTAATGCGCATCCCGTAAAAGCAAGCTTTCAGCGAGTAGGTTCCACACTGAAGCATATTCGGAATTACCGGACGGCGGCATGGTTTCTAGTAGCCTATTTCTTCTATATTGATGGTGTTGACACGATCTTTACCATGGCTACTTCAATTGGTATGGATATGGGAATCACGACTACCACGTTGATGATTGTCTTACTGGTCGTTCAATTAGTTGCGTTCCCATTCTCGTTACTCTACGGTTGGATTGCCAATAAAACGTCGACGCGAACCGGTATTTTAATAGGGATTGTCATCTATCTTGGAATTTGTCTGTACGCGTTGCGGCTACAAACGGTTACCGATTTCTGGGTGCTAGCCGTACTAGTTGGAACTAGTCAGGGTGGGATTCAAGCACTCAGCCGTTCGTACTTTGGCCGCTTGATTCCGAAGCAGAGTGGTAGTGAATTCTTTGGTTTCTACAACATTTTAGGCAAGTTCTCAGCGGTGATGGGACCAGTGTTAGTTGGGATTGTGACCCAGATGACGGGTAAGTCAACGATTGGGGCGGCTTCACTCAGTATCTTGTTCTTGGTCGGGCTGGTGATTTTCCTAGCTTTGCCGCATTTGAATCAGAATAAATCAGTTTAACTTGTTATTAAGTTATGTATGGTAGAAAACAATCTGGGAGTACACGTTAGCGTGTACTCCCAGATTGTTTTAGTATGAAATTTTTTTGATTATGGGTGCTATTTAAAAGGTTAATTCACGTAATTACTTATGTATAAAGGAGGCTAGAGTTGTGTAGTTGTATAAAAAAAGCCTTGCTGCATCCCGAATGGATGTGGAGCAAGAGCTACTAGCCCGTTCAAAATAATTTAACTCAGATAGTTAATATCATTTCATCATTATTATGCCAAAATCTGTTAGCTAATACAAGTAGGGTCTAAGCTGATTGTTCCGATGTATTTATTCGATTTTTGACATGAGTATCTATTGGTTATTCCGATATTCCCTAGCCTGCTTAACCCGCACATTCCGAATTGCGAACAGTGAATTATCAATGCGGGGATGATGCCGTTCCTCGACTGCAATCACTTCGTCAATCAAGGATTGTCCAAGGTCCCAGTCACCGAAATAGCATTCCCAGAGTCCTAGCCAGAGTTGACGGCTGAGTCGACCATCCCAGTTAAGGTGCTCGGCTTCAATTGTTTTGAGTTTTGATTTTAGTGTCCGGGCGTTGTCATAATCATGGAAGTTCAGGTAGGTTTGTAACAGTGAACCGTAAAATTCAATTAGATTGTCCAGAACGTTGAATGGATCTCCCCATTGAGTTTGATAGCGTTGGCAATTCTTTTCCATCTTAGTTGTCAGAGGAGCTAGTGCTGGTAAGCCGTCCGTTGTGGCAATGATTGGAATCAGTAGGTTAGCCAATTTAAGTTCTTGTACCGTCCAAGTTTTAGCAGTTAGTAGGTGCCGATAAGCTGGACGGGTGGCTACGGTCAGATGAACAGCTTCATGATCGTAAGCAATCAATAAGATACTAGCGTAACTGGCGACTAATTGTTCATAAGCGCGAGGACTATGCTGATGATCACGGACCCAGTCGGTGAGGGCGGTAAAGTTAGCCGCGGCGTAGTATTGATGGATTTGAGCTAAAGCCTGTTCCATAGGTGATGGCTGGTACGATTGGTGAATAAAGCGAAGTTCGTCAGCAGAAATAGCTAAGTTATCTAAGATAGCAAACAACTTACTGGCACCAATGTCATTACTCCCACTTTCAAAGCGTGAAGCAAAGGAACGTGAAACGATACCACCGTAGACTTCTTGCTGAGTCAGCCCTTTAGCCAGCCGAACTTGGTGAACTGTTAGCCCAATTGCTTTCATAATTAACCTCCCATATGTGGCATATATGCAACCTATCCATTGATTGTAGCACGGTAACCGTTGCTATGATAAGGCCACCAACTTAATGAGGAGGCATTATCATGGTAACCGTACTTAAGAATCGAACCTTACAAGTCCTAGCCAGTGCGAATTTTTTTGCTACACTGGGCGTCAGTATCTTCAATATTATCTTGTTAACCTATGCTAAAAGTTTTGATCATCCTCACTGGTTTGTGTCAATCGTGTCAGTTGCAACGGTTATGCCATACGTTACAGGAGCGATTACGGGACGTTTAGCGGATCAAACTAGGCGTAAAACGAATTGGTTGATTGGGTCTAAAGTTGTGCAAGCGGGATTGTACTTCATTCTTGCCAAGTTGATTGATCGACATACGGCCGTCATCTTCGCAGTCGTTATTTTTATTAATATCAGTTCAGATGTTATCGGTCGTTATGGTGGTAATCTGTTAACGATTGTTATCCAAAATCGTGTCCCATCAACGCAACGACAACAGACGCTTGGGTTTAACCAGAGTGTGAGCACCATTGTTGAGCCACTAGGGCAGACGTTAGGTGTACTGATTATTGCGCAAAGTCACAACTATGCGTTAGCGGGTGTGATCAATGCGCTGACCTTTCTATGTTCAGCAGGCTGTCTACTCGTTGGCCGCCGGGCGGTTGAACTAGATGAAGTCATCACGGCTCAACCAGTTGGCGAACGTGTTTGGCCAACGATCCAACGATTGATGGTGACAACGACGGGGATGGGAGCAATCAGTTATCTTGGAATTCTAATGGTATTAAATGTTGCTACGATGAGTTTAGATGCTGTCCTAAATTTGATCTTTATTGATTTAGCGCCACATTTACATTTGAGTTATGCGACGGCTATTTTATTAGTCAATATTGTATTCGTGATGGGGAGTGTTCTAGGTGGTATCACCAAGAAGACTTGGTTTGACCGAATGAGCTTATTTCACTTATTATTACTGGCGATTGGGACGCCAGGTGTCACTTACGGGATTCTCCTGTGGTACCCGCAGTTAGTGCCCATTCTACTGGGGATGTTCATGGTTGCTTTTATGAGTGGCAAACTGGATCCAAAGATGTTTGCTATTTTTATGACCCAAGTTAATCCGCATCAGACTGGTGCCGTGTTCGGAACAATCAGCTCAATTGTCACGGTTGCTGCACCAATGGGAAGCGTCGGCATCATCCTCCTGTATAATCTAGTTGGCGTTACGGCGGCCTGCCAGTTAGCGTTGGGACTAGTAATGAGTGCGCTAATTTGGGCGTTAGTCGCGCATCGCCACGGGTCTGTGAGTTAATAATTATGTTAGTGATTATAAAATGGATATAAAAAGTGGGCGCAACTTAATGTTAAGTTACGACCCACTTTTATTGTACTTCGAAAACTAATTTAGATTGAGTGATGATTATTGGGCATTAAATAATGAGAGATGTTGCTTCAAATATTTACCCGTCACGCTCGTGGGGCTTTCACTAATTTCCTGTGGCGTTCCAGTTGCAACGATATTTCCACCGTGAATCCCGCCGGCTGGGCCCATATCAATGATGTAATCAGCGTTAGCAATTACGTCTAAGTCATGTTCAATCGCAATGACAGTCGCACCTTGTTGAATCAGCTGATCGAATACTTTAACTAACTGCTGAATATCTAGGGGGTGCAAGCCGACTGAGGGTTCATCGAAGACAAACAGGGTGCCGGTCTGACGTTTGCCAATCCGTGAGGTCAACTTCAATCGTTGCGCTTCACCACCTGAGAGTGCCGGGGTACTTTCACCTAATAAGAGGTATCCCAGTCCCATGTCATGTAAAATCTGCAACGTGTTGGCGATGCTAGCTTCATCTGCAAAAAGCGGCTGGGCTTCGTCAACGGAGAGGTCAAGAATGTCAGCAATCGTATAGCCGTGCCATTTTACCGTTAAGGTCTGTTGATTGTAACGCTTGCCGTGACACTGTGGGCAGACTTCGGTAATGTCTGGTAAATATTGAACATCTAATGAGATCTGGCCGGTGCCACCACAGACTGGGCAGGCGCCAGCTGCCACGTTGTACGAGAATTGACTAGCAGTCCAGCCTTGTTCCTGTGCTGCGGGGGTGTTGGCAAAAAGCTGGCGCAAGTGATCTAAAATGTTGGTGTAGGTGGCTACCGTTGAGCGCACGTTTTTGCCAACGGGAACTGAATCGACTTCAACGACGTGACGGATATGCTGACTATCGAACTGTTTGACGTGCTGAGGTAGTGGCTGATGTTTGGCTGTGGCAGTCAATGCTGGAATCAAGCTATCCAGAATCAGCGTCGTTTTTCCGGCACCACTCATGCCAGTGACGGTCGTAAAGCGATTTTTAGGAATCCTAGCGGTAATATCTTGAATATTAAAGTGGTGGGCGACTTCAATTGAGAGGGCGCCCTTTTTCCATAAGTCAGCGTCAGCTAATACTGGCCGTTCACGTAAGGTCGCTGTCCCCGCTAAAAATGGCGCAATGAGGGAATCGGGTTGTTGTTTGACCTGCGCCACAGTTCCTTGATCGACAACGGTGCCGCCGTGTTTCCCCGCGCCCGGGCCAATCTCAATCACCGTGTCAGCCGCACTGATAATGCTAGTGTCGTGGTCAACAACGACAACTGAATTTCCCTGAGCGACTAGTCCGCGGAAGGCTTTGATTAAGCCGTCAACGTTGGCTGGATGCAGTCCAACTGAGGGCTCATCCAAAACGTAGAGGACGCCGGTTGTTGCACTGCGTAAAGTCCGGCCGAGCTGAATACGTTGTAGTTCACCGGTTGATAGGGTAGCACCTGGGCGACTAAGGGTTAAGTAGTCGAGACCCAGTTCTTCCATTGGTTGCAGACTGAGTAGCAGTTCGTCGACTAATGAGTGACCGAGGTGGTGCATGTCTGCTGGTAACCAGTCAACGATGGTCGTTGCGAATTGGTGTAGATCAACAACGGTCATGTCACTGACTTCAGCGATGTTTTTACCATTTAATAGTTGTTTTAACAATTTGGGATTGAAACGTGATCCGTGACAGTCTGGGCAAGTATCGAATTTGTAGAAACGATTGAGACGGGTGATTGCCCGTTCATTCTTAGTGGTCGCCATGCTATCTTCAACGGCGGCAAAAGCATTCTCGTAGACGGCGTTGTCCATATGGAAAATCTTGCCCTTAGAACTTGGAATGTTGATGGCGATCGTCTGCTTGGGGCCATGCAAAACACGTTGTTTGTCGGCGTCACTGAGTTCGCGGTACGGCACATCAACGGGAATACCGATTTCACGAGCAACGACCGGCATGAAGTTACGGCCGGGGAGGTGCCACGAAGCGACGGCACCTTCTTCGATCGTTTGATTCTCGTCCGCGATGATTAAGTCAGGGTCAATTTGACGTACTTCGCCTAAACCACCACAAGTTGGACAGGCACCGTTAGAGTTGAAGGCAAAGCTTTCCGCACCCGGAGCCGTAAAGTGAACGCCACAGGTTGGGCAGGTTAGGTGACCCATGTTTTCTGCGATGGCTAAAGTAGGTGGAACTTGATGACCATTAGGACAGACTGGGGCGCCAAGTCGTGAGAAGACGAGCCTTAAAATGTTCAGGCTCTCTGACATCGTTCCGACCGTTGAGCGGACGCCGGGTACTTGGGGCCGTTGCCGTAATGCAAGGGCTGATGGTAAGTACTGCACGGAATCAACGTTGGCTTTGCCGACTTGGTTAATCCGCCGACGCGTAAAGGTTGAGAGGGCGTTCAAATAACGTCGGGCGCCCTCAGCATAGAGCACCCCCATCGCTAACGATGATTTGCCGGAACCACTGCGGCCAGTGATGGCAACGAATTGGTTGAGTGGAATATCGATATCTAAGTTTTTAAGGTTATTAACGTGTGCGCCTCGCACTTGAATGTGAGTCGGTAACGTGGTGTGTGGCATGTGATCAGACTCCCTTCATATTACTGTCCATGCTACAACAAAACGGTAAGTTTACCTAAGAAGCAGTCTTTAAATTCAGTAATCATTTTCACCCAATATAGCTAGTGTTGTATTAATGATATTATTAATATTTTTGATAAGGTATTTGTAACCGGTATTATTTGGACTTATCAATCATAATATTGGTTCAGACCGATTTGTGATTGATAAATATAGTTAAAATTCTTTAAGAAAATATTAATTTATTTATTGTAATTCGAGGATTTCCATGTTAAATTACTATCATCAGTTAGTTGTGATATTTAACAATCACGGCACTACTAAATAAAAGGGGTTTAACATGAAAAACAGGGGTTCAGGGCATAGCGTGTCTGCGCAGCTACTACTAGTAGTGATGACGTTGGCTACAGCTATTGCTTTCTTTAGCGTGCAATCGAGCAGTCTTACGGCAAATGCTGCCGTGACGGTGTTACCGGGTAATGGGGGAACACTGCCACTAGTCAATCAGCTGGTCATTAAGCAGGATGACGGCGCGTTTCAAGGTGTGACGACCAGTGCGGGAAGCCGCGCGACCATCACGCCAGATGATGAGTCACAAAAAGTGCTCATCAAGGACGTCAAAGATAGTGATACCGTTACGGCGACTTACGGAACGGTTGGGACATTTCATGGCAAGGCGATTACCGCCAAAGTCACGTATACCCACATCACTAACCATAACGAGGATCACAAAGCGCCCGGGGGTGTCGGGAAGAATGACGTTAAGTTGGGGATTCCACCGAGTTTTTCAGGTAGTATCCTAATCTCAAACGTTGCTCAAACCAACGTCAGTTATGAGTTCTACTACGCAGATACGAAGGCCGCAGTGGATATTCAAAATGCCTTCATTACGCTTTCAAGTCTTGATGGCCCCGTATCTGGGACTTCAACAGGATTTGAATACACGGCCTATCTTGGTGGTGGGACGATCTACACCGTTGAGAATTCCATCGTTAAGCAGATTGCGAATCCACTCGGTGGTAGCCAGTTAGTTATGGCTGGTCAGTCGGATCGTGATCCTAGCTGGCCATACGCGTCCGCAACCGGTGCGACCTTTGCCGTTAGTGGTAGCAAGTTGGACTTTATCTATGGGACAACGCGGGTCAACAATAGTGATCACTGGTTACAACCGGTCTTTGCGATTAGCACGATCACGCTAGGGGCGCCCGCAATATCGGCGCCAACGTTGAGTGCAACTCAGAGTGATAGTGACAAGCAGAGTCAATTATTGAATTATGAGGTTAAGCAGAAAGTCAACGTCTTGGATCAGGACTTGATGACGAAATACAAAGATTGGTCTGAAGAATTAACGATTCCAAGTAACGCGACCTACGTGGATGGCGAAGTCGTCGACGATAGCGGTAACGCCTTATCTAAGGATTCTTACCAGCTTGCTTACGATGCGGCGACTCACAAAGTTAAGTGGACGCTAACGGCTGCTGGAATCGCCAAGCTGCCATTCAAGGGTGAAACTTACCACTTCAAGGCGCGCGTCAAGTTCGGTACCGACGTGACGGATCAATCTAAGGTCACGGCCGTTGCCACAACGGTGGTCGACAAACAGAGTAAGGATTCTAATACCGTCAGTACCACGCTAGCTAATCAGCGTGAGATCACGTTGCACCATTACATGACGGATTCAACGGATAAGATTGCGCCTGATGAAAAAGTGAAAGTCAGTTATGGTAAGCCTTATTCACTGAAATCAAAGTCAAAGACCGTTACGGGATACAAGTACAATGACAAGTTGGACGTCGCTACCACTGGGACGGCTACGAACAAGACTGACGAAGCCACGATGTATTACGATCCATTGCCATACAACGTGCACGTCAACTACCTATTAGAAGACGGTCAGAAGTTAGATGAACTCGATGTTGAAGGCTTGTATGGTGATACTTATACGACCGAAGCCACCGACTTTGAAGACCTCTATACGTTAGACACGGACCGGATGCCGGGCAATGCTCAGGATACGGTCACAGAGAAGCCAATTACGGTGAACTACTACTACAAGCCAACTACTGGCCAATGGGTCGACGTGGGTAACCAGAGTAGTATCTTGACGCGGAAAGATTACAAGAACCAAGTCCGCTCAGTCTCACAGAACTATGCGAACGGTTCAGGCTTCACCGTTAAGTACAACATGGATGCGTCGCAAGTCGCTATTACGGCCAGTGACAGTAGTACCGCGGCAAGTAGTACTAGTCAGGTCTTCGACTATGGCTCTAAGTACACTTATCAGATTTCGAAGAACGAACAGATGACATTCAAGGTTGATGATCAGGGTGCCGTGACGGTTACCCGGACGTTAGGCAGTGAACAGACGCTGACGACCTTCGATAAGAGCGGTAAAATCAACACGCAGACGACAACGGCCAATAATAATGGGACGTTGAGTAAACAAGTCGATGCTGTGGATGGCCTCAAATCAGTGGTCACCGCTGAAAAGTATGATTTGAACTTAACGAACGGGTTAAAAGTTGTCGCTACTAAGAACATTAACTTGGACGGTACTAGCAGCACGGTAATACGACCGGTTCAACGACTGGGACTAATAGCGGTTCTGGTACGGACGCCAACGGGAGTTCTAATACGACTAGTGGCACGAGCTCAAGTAGTACCAGTTCAAGCAGCAGTTCTAGTTCCAATACTAGCTCGAATGCTAGTTCAGATACGAGCACCAGCTCAAGTTCACAAAGCAGCAGTTCAAGTAGTGCTGACAGCAACAGTTCAAGCAGCACCACTGGTACAGATACCGATAGTAGTACGGGCAACACAAGTGGTGATAAGGATGACATCAGTGTCACGTCACCATTCGATGATTCTAAGGATTCAACGAGTGCTTTAGGGACGGCCACGACGTCTAGCAACTTCAAATTCACGGATGCGGATGCTGCGACCCCTAATGATTCACCAATCACGTTAGGCGAAGATTCTTCATTCGAAGAAGGCGAACCTATCAACACACCAGTCTTTGGTGATGATGAAGACGTCTCACCGAATAACAACCCTAGCAGTGACGCAACACCGTTGTCACAGGCCGCAAGTACGCAAGTAGACGTGACCCAAGATGGTAAGTCACTGTACTCTGGTGAATTAAAAGATGGTGACGACGAGAAGAACTTGTACGTCTCACCAGATACGGAAGTAGAAGTTGATGCGGGTAGTGATGCGGATGGCTTCTATGTCGATACCTTCGATGGTGATAAGGGCATGGCTTACACGATGGGTGCCGGTTATGAATGGGCCGCTGAAGAAAATGACGTCAGCGATGACCCAGACGCAGATACGGATTCAAGTGATGCGTCATCAAGTAGCGCGGCTAGTGATAGTAGTGCCTTGGTAAGTTCAAGTCCATTAACAAGTTCATCTAGTTCAAGCTCGTCCAGTTCAAGTGCGACGGACAAGAGCAGCGACAGTACGTCATCAAGCAGCGCCACGACCAGCAGTTCTAGCGACAAGGCTAGTCAAGCAGGTAGTGCAGCGCAATCTGGTTCGTCAACACCGACGACGAAAGCCAATAAGACGGCTAGTTCACAGCCAGCACAGGGTGCGAATGCGGCCAGTGCGTCAAGTACACCAACGGCTAGTCAGTCAGTGAGTCAAAGTTCAGCGAGTCAAGCTAAGCAAGCGTCACAGTTCAAGAAGGATCATC
>NZ_LFEE01000036.1:25167-27388 GCF_001039045.1 Lactiplantibacillus herbarum | reverse complement strand
TAAGTCTTCAAAGAAACATAAATCTTCCAAGAAAAAGAAGTCTTCGAAAAAGCATAAATCAGCGAAGAAACACAAATCTTCTAAAAAGAAGAAGTCATCAAAGAAGCGTAAGGCTAGCGGTAGTTCAATGATTGCCCTGGTTAGCCGTAAGACTGGAATTAGTAAAAGTAATGTCGGTATGCTAGCCGATGCACTCGGTTATAATGATTTATATACGTTGATTACTGGTAAAGATGCAGTTACTGGGAAGCCACGTTCACGAGTGTTAGCTGGTGCATTGACTGCGTTTAACTTTATGCCAGTCTCGAAGGTCTTAGCAGTTGCTAAGTTTGCGAAACTGATTGCGGTAGCTGGTGTGGCTGGGAAGTTTGCGGCGCATGCTTCAGTGGCTCATAAAGCAATGGCTGTAGCTAGTTTTGGTGCTAAGCGAGCTTTCGGAAAAGCAGCTGAGAAAAAGGCCGCCAAACTTGCGATGGAAAAGGCTCAGAAAAAAATCGCACAAGACGCAGCCAAGAAGATTGGCAAGAATACGGCGCGTGAGGTTAAACATGAGGCTACTAACCGGGCAGGTAGGACGCTTAGCAAGGCGGCTAAGGGTAAAAAGGTTGTAAAGGCAAAACCTAAAGCTAAAATTAAAGATAGAAAGATTATTGCCCGTGCAAAGGCTGTACAGGATGCACCTCTTTACAAGCATGTGAAATTTCCAGTGAAGGATGGTATTGTGGCTCATATTTATAAAAATACAGAAGGACATTTTTTAACTCGAACTAAGGCTCATGATAAAGCGATAGTGGATGTTGTAAGAGATCAATCAAACTTTAAACGTGTGGATGTAAATGGTAATGGATGGTATGCAAAAACTCTAAAAGATGGTCGACAAATATGGGCACGGGTGCGTGATGGTGGAATTACAGACGGCGGAATTAACTCGCGAGCTGTTCCTGTGCTAGACAGTGGGATGCATAAGGTCTCATATTATCCAGAATTAAAGTAGGGATACTTGAAGTGATACTATCTGACTCGTAATGCTGACGGTATTAAGTTGGCTCATATATTTTTCGGCTGATTTGCATAAAGTGTTGACCGATAATGTTTTTGTAGAGTAGATTAGTCATATTATGGCGAGGAGATTAGAGCGATGTTACGTTTAAATATTAATCAAACTTATTTTGCAATGTCACAATGGTTTGAATCGTATTTTATAGCTTCAGGAGATGATAGCTTAGGATCACTTTTGGGAGGAGTAGCGGTTTATCGTAATGATGGTATCGATGAATTATTTGATCAAGGTATTGCGGATGACTGGAAAAAATTTTACTATTCATTAGGTTCACAAGACCATTCGCTATTTGAAGGATTCCAAGCAGTTAATCAATTTACTAATGAATATTTACCTGATGTTGAGTATTACACTGAGGTATCAAGAAATTTAGTTTATGCAAATAGAATGATTTGTGAGATGCAGGTCAGTGAACGAGAACTACATCCGGTATGGAAGCATTGGGTTGCGTCTTGTGAATGGATTATGAATCCAAATACTATCAAAGTTGAAGAATCAGCATTTGTTGAAAGTGATCGGGTGGGAGGCTTTCCAAAGGCTGAAGTGCTACCGCCGATGCGTCCTGCTATAGATAGTAGTACTGGAGTGAAAAAATTTTCTGAAATGCAGAATTATTTCATAATGATAGATTTTCTCAATTCTTATTATAAAAGAATTCCTGACAACCGAGATCTGAAAAAGATTCTAAATGAATTTACCTTGAAGCGTAAGACACTGAATCAGAAAACTCATTGGTATAGTTGGAATGCCTATTTTGTTGATGTATCAAAAAAATCTAAAACCGTTAATTTGATACAGGCACTGGCTGTCGTGAGTCAGTTTATGCAAGTATGGGTGCCAGATAATGCATTGCATACTGATTTTGGAAGAAAGCTAACTCGAGATATTTGGAATACAATTTATATGTCGACAGAGGATCGTCAGCAAACTGAAATTTGGAAAAATTGGATGGCTTCAGCTGATAAAGTATTAAACGATTAAGTTCAGGTGAATTAACTTTAAGAAGAGAGAGAGGTTTTTAGATTGTTAATTGGTTTATTGTTACTTGTTATCATATTTGGTTTAGGTTACTGGAGTTATGCATTGGGCAAACGTAACCAAACTAATTTAGTGGGAGCCATCATCCCAGCTGCGTACTTCATTGTACGAGCACTCTTAGCT
>NZ_LFEE01000036.1:24634-25068 GCF_001039045.1 Lactiplantibacillus herbarum | reverse complement strand
GCAGCTGTTTTTAGTCAGGTCAATTGGAGTATCAAAGGAGGGTGAACCATGTTTGTGTTTATAGCGATTGGGTTGATTACGGCGGTCATTACCTTTGGCTTAGGTTTTTGGAGCTATTTACTTGGGAAGCGAGATAAAACTAATTTAATCGGGAGTATTATTCCGGCGGGATATTTCATCGTGCGAGTGGTCTTTGCGGTGACTCTCAGTGAGGGAACGCATGAATTAATAACTAGTTTAGTAGGTAATTTATGTATTACGATAATCTTAGTTGGTCTGTTTTTCTGGGGCAAGCAACGAGCCAATCGAGTAGTTGGGAAGCATATTTCAAAGTAGAAGAATGAAATTAAAGCAGTTAATCGCTAATTTTTATAAGTGCGATTAACTGCTTTAATTTTACATAGAGCAAGCGTCACAGTTCAAGAAGGATCACC
>NZ_LFEE01000036.1:24354-24624 GCF_001039045.1 Lactiplantibacillus herbarum | reverse complement strand
GATTGGGCTAATGGTCTTCGTGTTATTCTTCACGTCATTCGGTAGTTCCGTCGACTCAGTCTCGGCTCATCGCCGAGGGGTGACGCATTCTCGTAAACATAAGGTGCGCCACAGCGCTAGCGGGCATGCGAAAAAGTCCCATCGCGCAACGCGTAAGGCCAAGCGCCACGTGGCTAAGCGGCATGCGCCTAAGCGACGTAAGGTAGCGCACAAGAAGAAGCACAAGGCGGCACCGAAGAAGCATAAGGCAGCTAAGAAGAAGAAAAAGGC
>NZ_LFEE01000036.1:24222-24344 GCF_001039045.1 Lactiplantibacillus herbarum | reverse complement strand
CTATTCTGGGGACGATCTTGCCACAGACGAATTCGACCGTGGCTTATTCAGTCATTCAACTAGGACTCTTGATGTTAGTGGTCACCATCTGCACGACCCTCTTGATCAGAAAGCGGGGGCGT
>NZ_LFEE01000036.1:23912-24142 GCF_001039045.1 Lactiplantibacillus herbarum | reverse complement strand
TATTCAACTAGGACTCTTGATGTTAGTGGTAACTATCTGTACGACCCTCTTGATCAGAAAGCGGGGGCGTAACTAACATGAAACGATTCTGGAAAATCATGCAAAAAGTCCTAATTGGGCTAATGGTCTTCGTCCTATTCTTCACGTCATTCGGTAGTTCCGTGGATTCAGTCTCGGCCCATCGTCGGGGTGTGACGCACTCTCGTAAACATAAGGTGCGCCACAGCGCT
>NZ_LFEE01000036.1:23721-23902 GCF_001039045.1 Lactiplantibacillus herbarum | reverse complement strand
ATCGCATAAGAAGAAGCGGTCGCCGAAGAAGAAGAAAGCCTCACACAAGAAGAAGAGTAAGAAGTCGCCGAAGAAGCATAAATCTTCCAAGAAAAAGAAGTCTTCTAAGAAGAAAAAGGCGCACAAGAAGAGCAAGAAATCTTCGAAGAAACACAAGTCTTCGCACAAAAAGAAGAAGAGT
>NZ_LFEE01000036.1:23017-23711 GCF_001039045.1 Lactiplantibacillus herbarum | reverse complement strand
GTCGCATAAGAAGAAGCGGTCGCCAAAGAAGAAAAAAGCGTCACACAAGAAGAAGAGTTCGAAGAAAAAGAAAGCTCATAAGAAGAGCAAGAAATCTTCTAAGAAACATAAGTCTTCACATAAAAAGAAGACTTCAAAGAAGAAAAAAGCTCATAAGAAGAGTAAGAAATCTTCGAAGAAGCACAAGTCTTCGCACAAAAAGAAGAAGAGTTCAAAGAAGAAAGCTCATAAGAAGAGTAAGAAATCTTCAAAGAAGCACAAATCTTCACACAAGAAGAAGGGCTCAAAGAAGAAAAAGTCCCACAAGAAGAGTTCGAAGAAACACAAGTCTTCAAAGAAACACAAATCTTCAAAGAAACATAAGTCTTCGAAAAAGCACAAATCTTCTAAAAAGAAGAAGTCATCGAAGAAGCATAAGGCTAGCGGCAGTGCCATGATTGCGACCCTTAGTCGTAAGACGGGTATCAGTAAGAGTATTATTGCCTTTGCGACCGATCTGATTGGGTATAATGACTTATATACGATGATCACTGGTAAAGACGCTGAAACTGGGAAACCCCGTTCACGGTTGGTTGGTGCGGCTTGGACGGCCTTTAACTTCATGCCAGTATCTAAAATCGCCAAACTAGCTAAAGTTGCTAAAATGATTAACAAGGCTAGAAAAGCTGAAGAAGTCGTTAAAGAAGGTAACCGA
>NZ_LFEE01000036.1:20081-23007 GCF_001039045.1 Lactiplantibacillus herbarum | reverse complement strand
GATTGCCAAACTAGCTAAAGTTGCCAAAATGATTAACAAGGCTAGAAAGGCTGAAGAAGTCGTTAAAGAAGGTAACCGACTTCGTAAGGCCAAGAAGATATATAAGATTGTTTCCAAAGAGCGTGCTAAGCAGAGGACTGAAGAGTACGCTGAGAAAGCGGCCAGGAAGCTTGAAGAGCAAGCTAGGAGGAATAAAAAAGGGGCCAACAAGGCTATAAGTGAGATTGCCAAGCGAAAAGCTGCAGAGCGATTGGCTAAAGCGAACTCTGAAAAAGCAGCAAGAGCTGCAGCCAAGAAAGCATCTCAGGCACGTGTTACTCGTCAAACGATACATGAGGCGACACATCGTGCGGGCAACACTCTCGCTAAGAAAAAAATTAAGCAAGAGACTGTTAAATCGACTGTCAAAAAAGGCAAGAAGCCGATTTCAGAGCGGAAGCTGACTAAAGCCGAGCAAAAGGCTTATGATCGTAAGGTTGGTAAGAAACCAAAGAAGAAGGTTTCTAAGAGCGCTAAAGTAAAGACGCCTAAGAAAAAGCATGTTTCAAAGACAAAAACCAAGCCATATTTAACTACAGCAAAAATCAAAGGTATGGCTAAAAATGGGAAAATCACAAGATTTATAAATAAGGAGAAGTACAATGAGCATTTTGAAAAACATAAAGTAGGAATTAGAAAGATTACGGGAAAAGAGATAAATAATAAAACAGAATATCTGCAGGAAGCAAAAGATGTTATTAAGCACGGAAAATATGAACCAAAAATGCATGCTTTCATTAGAAGAGCAACGAAAGCAAAGAAAAAGAGATATGGTTATAATTATGAATTTGTTGGAATTGATATTAAAACGGGAAGAATTACCACTCTACATGTAAAAACATCACGTCAATTACAAGATAAGGGAGTCAAGGTAGAGTGGCCGGAACCAAAATAGTGGAAGGAGAAACATTATAATGATAAAAGTTAAACAAATTGACCCAATTGATCCGTCATATGAAGATCCGTTCGTGCTATTAAGCGATGGTGCAATTGAAATCTGGGTTTATGCGGATGAATTTCACCATAAAGTTGGTGATGAATACTCACAAATATTGTCTCCATTATCAGGTGATGATGCTTATACAAAGAATGACCACGTCTATATGGCGACAAGAGTAGAAGAAGATGACTATTCTTACGACTTAGCTGGAAAAATTACTCCAGAGTGGAATTTAAAAGTTGGTGAGTTTGTAATCGATACACCGAAAGATACTTTTGATGGATTTGAAATTGGTGATTTCGTACATGTACAATTTGATAGATTAGATATCTGTGATTGCAAATAAGCGAATTACAAATGTTTTGAAAGGAAGGTAGACGATGTTAGTTGTTGTATTAATCGGATTATTACTAATAGTAATTACTCTAGGGTTAGGTTACTGGAGTTATGTACTAGGAAAACGAAACTCAACAAACCTAGTAGGAGCCATCATTCCAGCGGTGTACTTCATTGTACGAGCACTCTTAGCTGTGATGATGCAAGGTTCTACGCGAGAGCTGATTACCTCGCTAATTGGTAGTCTGATCTTCAGTTTGATTTACTACGGTTTGTTCGTGTGG
Organism: Lactiplantibacillus herbarum; assembly: GCF_001039045.1. Taxonomy (GTDB): domain Bacteria; phylum Bacillota; class Bacilli; order Lactobacillales; family Lactobacillaceae; genus Lactiplantibacillus; species Lactiplantibacillus herbarum. The sequence continues at coordinate 21,408 of NZ_LFEE01000036.1, read as the reverse complement.
GGAAAGCACCGAGCAAACAAAGCAAAAGCATAAATTAGGTTAAAAACTGGAACAGCTGATGCTCAACTTCGATGATGAGGCGCGGGTGTCAGCTGTTTTTAGTTAAGTCAATTGGAGTATCAAAGGAGGTTGAACCATGTTTGTGTTTATAGCGATTGGGTTAATTACGGCGGTCATTACCTTTGGGTTAGGATATTGGAGTTACGTGCTAGGTAAACGTAATCAGACTAATTTAATCGGGAGTATCATTCCGGGCGGTTATTTCATCGTACGTGTAATTTTCGCAGTGATGCTCAGTGAGGGGACTCACGAATTAATTACTAGCTTAGCTGGGAATCTAGCAATTACGATAATCTTCGTTGGCTTGTTTGCTTGGGGAAAGCAGCGAGCTGGCAAGGGACGTAAGAAAGCTTAGTTTAAGTTTATAAGAATAACGCTAAAGCAGTTAATCGCTAATTTTATTGGTGAAATTAGCTGCTTTAGTTTTACATAGAAAAGGGCATAACTCTTAGTCGTAATACGGGAATCAGTAAGAGTATTATTGCCTTGGCAACTGATGGGCTAGGATTCCGAGGATATTTAGATGAAAATGGTGAAATAACAAACTTTTATCCGGTGCTTAAGAGCCCTAAAAAATAATTTACTGGAGAAAATATATATGAATGAAAACTTTAAGATAATGAATAGTGGTGAAATTCGATTTGTAATTGGCCGACTTTTTTTCATAATTGATGGAGAGTACCGCAGAAAAATGTTAAAGTGCTTTGCAAATAAAGAAGGGTTTGGTCAAGAAGTTATATTTGCATTATTTCAATCGGATTTTGATGATGTTGATCAAGAGAGGCTTCCCAAGAGACTAGATGATGAGCACGTATTATTAGAGCAAAATTATCCAGTAGTAGAAGTGAATGAATTTGCATATTTGGATTTTCCGACTTTTTATGGATACGTATCTGATGAGATAAAAAAGATTGTTAAAGTGGATCCAGAAGAAAGCGACTTACTAGATTTATTAGCTAAAGTGAAACAGGGATTAGGTGTCTAGATTTTGTTTTAATGAGTAAAATACAACTATTTTTAGAATGGAGAGAAACATTATCATATTAGTTATTGTATTAATTGGACTACTGTTACTAGTCATCACCCTAGGGCTAGGCTATTGGAGCTATGTACTAGGTAAACGTAATCAAACAAATCTAGTAGGAGCCATCATCCCGGCGGTGTACTTCATTGTACGGGCACTATTAGCTGTGATGATGCAAAGTACAACACGAGGGCTTATAACCTCGTTAGTTGGTAGTTTAATCTACTACGGTTTGTTCGTGTG
>NZ_LFEE01000036.1:19219-20071 GCF_001039045.1 Lactiplantibacillus herbarum | reverse complement strand
CGATTACCTTTGGTTTAGGTTACTGGAGTTACTCATTAGGTAAACAGAACCAAACGAATTTAGTGGGTGTCATCATTCCGGCAGCGTACTTCATTGTACGAGCACTCTTAGCTGTGATGATGCAAGGATCTACGCGAGGGCTGATTACCTCGTTAGTTGGTAGTTTAACGTTTAGTTTAATCTACTACGGTTTGTTTGTGTGGGGGAAACACCGAGCAAACAAAGCAAAAGCATAATTAGGTTAACACTAGAACAGCTGATACTAAACTTCAATGATGAGGCGTGGGTGTCAGCTGTTTTTAGTTAAGTCAATTGGAGTATCAAAGGAGGTTGAACCATGTTTGTGTTTATAGCGATTGGGTTAATTACGGCAGTGATCACGATTGGTTTAGGTTATTGGAGTTATCTGCTTGGGAAGCGAAACAAAACCAATTTAATCGGGAGTATTATTCCGGCAGGATATTTCATCGTGCGAGTGATCTTTGCGGTAGTGCTATGTGAAGGCTCACAGGAATTAATTACTAGTTTAGCTGGGAACCTAGCAATTACGATAATCTTCGTTGGCTTGTTTGCTTGGGGAAAGCAACGAGCTAGCAAGGGACGCAAGAAAGCCTAGTTTAAGTTTATAAGAATAACGCTGAAGCAGTTAATCGCTAATTTTATTGGTGAGATTAACTGCTTTAGTTTTACATAGGATTCAAGCAATGTAAGATAGCGCACAAGAAAAAGTCATTTAAGAAGCATAAATCTAGCGGCAGTGCCATGATTGCGACCCTTAGTCGTAAGACAGGTATCAGTAAGAGTCTAATCTCCTTGGCGACTGATCTGATTGGGTATAATGACTTATATACG
>NZ_LFEE01000036.1:18846-19048 GCF_001039045.1 Lactiplantibacillus herbarum | reverse complement strand
TCAAGAAGGTATATAAGATTGTTTCCAAAGAGCGTGCTGAGCAGAGAACTGAAGAGTACGCTGAGAAAGCGGCTAGGAAGCTCGAAGAGCAAGCTAGAAGGAATAAAAAAGGGGCCAACAAGGCTGTAAGTGAGATTACCAAGCGAAAAGCTGCAGAGCTTTTGGCCAAAGAGAACTCTGAAAAAGCAGCAAGAGCTGCAGC
>NZ_LFEE01000036.1:17616-18708 GCF_001039045.1 Lactiplantibacillus herbarum | reverse complement strand
GCAGAGCGAAAGCTGACTAAGGCAGAACAAAAGGCTTATAATCGTAAGGTTGGTAAGAAACCAACTAAGAAGCAAAAGAAAGTTACCAAGCGGAGAAATGCTAATAAAGCTAGAGCTAATTCCAAAGCTCGAAGCAAAGGTGGCAATAACAAGACAAAAAAAGGTAGAGTAGCTCACCATTTTAATTATAGTAGTAACGCTGAGCCTCATTTGAAAAATGTAGAAAAGGTTAATGGTAATGGTGTTATAGGTGGTCATAATAAGAAAGCCTTTTATAAGGCCATTAAAGAAAAGGCTGATAAAATTGGTGTCAAAGAGAGTGATTTAATAATAAGCAGAACCGATCATCCCACTATAGACGGAATTACTGAAATTAGGTATAAACTTCCTAAGATGGATAATAAAAAGATAGTGCCAGGAGAATATAAGGACAATTTTTATCCTAAAACTGTGTATGATCCTGCTAAAATTAGTGATAAGAAAATATATGCGTGGGGAAAAGAGGCCATGAAATATGGAAAAATAAACAAAAAAGAACATCGTATTGAAGGAAAAGCTCCAAATGGTTTAAAGTTTGTGGGCTATATGGACTCTAACGGCGTGGTAACAAACTTTTACCCAGTGTTAAGCTTTTCCAATAAAAAATAATTCGGAGGGAATAGCAATGAGTGAGAATTTTCATGAGATGAATGAAAGTGAAATTGAAGTAGCGATGAGCAGGTTCTTTGCTATTACACATGGTGAATATTTAAGAGACGTATTGAATTATTTTTCAAAAAAACAAGGATATTCTCAAGAATATATCTATATATGTTTTTATTATGATAACGATGGCGATGAGAATAACGGTGAAAAGCTTCAAAAATTAGATGATAAGCATGTATTAATAGAGCAAGATGCTTTAATTTCGTATACAGGGAAAGACGAATTTGCCTATTTGGATTTTCCAACTTTTTATAAATATGTAGCGTATGAAATAAAAAAACGAGCTGAAAAAAGCCCTGAAAATGCTGATTTAATCGATTTGTTGGCTAAAGTCAAAAAGGGATTGGGTGTATAGGCTTTGTTTTAATGAGTAAAATACAACTATTT
>NZ_LFEE01000036.1:17517-17606 GCF_001039045.1 Lactiplantibacillus herbarum | reverse complement strand
CATTACCATTGGCTTAGGTTATTGGAGCTATGTGATTGGTAAGCATAACCAGACTAATCTAATTGGGAGTATTATTCCGGCGGGATATT
>NZ_LFEE01000036.1:0-17383 GCF_001039045.1 Lactiplantibacillus herbarum | reverse complement strand
ACGAGTATCAGGGAAGCATCGCTCAAAGTAGAAGAATAACGACTGAAGCAGTTAATCGCTGATTTTATTGGTGAGATTAGCTGCTTTAGTTTTACATATAGAAGCTCTTGGCTGTAATACGGGTATTAGGAAGCGTCTGAGGGCCATTATAACTGATTTGATTGGTTATAATGATCGTATACGAGTCCCGCTGGTAAAGACGCTGAGACTGGAAACCATGCTCATGATGGGATTGTTTAACTTAGAAAAAATGAAGTAAAAGAAATGGAAGTCTAATATGAGTAAATATTATATAGATGGCAATGTATATGTGTATCCCCAGTCTTATGATAAGTTAATAGAATTAAATTTAGTAGATTTTGATACATGGTATTTAATTGAGTCTGATCAGGCTACTAGGAGATATTATGATTTAAAAGAAAGATATCCAGACAGAAGATTAGTTCCGTTCGCCAGAAAAGATTCCAGTGACGATATAGCTTGTTTTGAGATTGGTAAAGGGAAAAAAGTTCAATTGATCCATGACTTTGCTAGTGCAGGTTGGGAGCAACGCGGAGAATTTAATGATTTGTGGGATTGGTTGAAATTCGCTATTAATGACATGGTTGAGTTTAATAGAGAAGATGGGATTGAATAAAGTTCTGATATTTATCGTGTAAGGCAATTTATAAAATATTAAACGAGTAAGTGCTGATAGATTAAGTTGAAGAAACTAGGAGCAGGGTTATATTGTGAAATTGGGGAGTTTTATTTTTACAACGACTTGTTTTGTGGCGGAAGCGCTGAGTTGACTGAGTATTAATTGGAGGAAAAGTCATGGCAGAAGATTTTCATGAAATGGATGAGAAAGAAACTGAATGGGTGATGAACAGATTTATTTCTGAGACACATGGTAAGTATCTCAGAAAAGTGCTAAATAGTTTCGCCGAAAAAAGAGGATATTCTCATGAATACATCTATATCTGGTTTTATTATGACAATGATGGTGATGAGGATTCTGATGAAAAACTGCGAATGTTAGATAACAAGCACGTTTTAATAGAGCAAGATTATTCAATTTCGTTTACGGGAAAAGATGACTTTGTTTACTTGGATTTTCCAACATTTTATAAATATTTAGCCCATGAAATAAATAAACGCGCTAAAAGAAATCCTAAAAGTGCTGACTTAATAGACTTACTGGCTAAAGTGAAAGAGAGTTTGGGTGTTTAGTTTTTTCTGAACCTAGCTATTTAGAATGGAGAGAATATTATCATATTAGTTATAGTCTTGATTGGACTACTGCTATTGGCTGTCACTTTAGGAGTAGGATATTGGAGCTATATACTAGGCAAGCGGAACTCAACAAATAAAGCAAAAGCGTAATTAAGCAAAAAACTAGAACAGCTGATACTCAACGTCAACAATGGGGCGCGGGTGTCAGCTGGTTTTTATATCGGGTTAAACTCATTACTTTTACGGGATTTTTTGAAAGTATTAGTTATGATGTGAAACTTGCTTATTTTATTATGAAACGAGATATGCTTTGAAGATAGGTCTCAATACAGGAGACTTGATGAATAATACTTATCCAGCGAACAAACAAATAGGTTATGGCATAATCATTTACGACTAGTTGGGACTAGTCGGTGTGCTAAACTTAGGTTAGCTAACAAAAATGGAGGGGTGACCATGCGCAAACGAGTTTTAGGTTGGTTGAGTATGCTGGGCTTGTTAATGGGGCTACTGTGGTGGTACGACCAACCGTTACACGCGTCAGCCGATTACGACATCACGAATTATCAGGTCAATGTTGATATTCAAAAGGACGGTAGTGCCAATGTGACGCAGGCAGTGACGTATCAGTTTGATGATGATTATCACGGTGTATTTAACGTTCAGGATCTGAAGGGCATTCAGGGCGCCCAATTTCAAAATGTGACGACCCGCTTGAATAACGGCAAAACGATGACGGCGAGTGCTGCAACTAGTGGCGCTAACAATACGTACCAGTTAACGCAGAATGACAGTGAGATGCGCGTTAAGCTGTACCGGACCGTTGAAGAGGACGACCAGTTACGGGTTGTTTATCACTATCAGCTCAAAGGGATCGTGACCAACTATGCCGATACCGCGGAATTGAATTGGAAAGTGATTGGAACTGGCTGGGATGTCGCTCTCGACAACGTTAAAATTGTCATGCAGCTACCAGCAAAAAATGTGTCAACGTTACAAGCTTGGACGCACGGACCATTAAGTGGGCAGACTAAGGTTGATAAGGCAGCTGGTCGGGGCACGATGACGGTAAGCCATAATCCAGCTAATCAATTTGTTGAAAGTCACCTGCTGTTTCCAACGAGTGTCACGGCCGCTAATACGCGGACCAGTTCTGATAAACGTAAAGCAGCGGTTCAAAAACAAGAGGCGGCGTTGGCGAAGACTGCTAACCAGAAGCGTCGTCGCAATACCATGCTGCGACGGATTCTATTTGGAACGATTGTGGCTGCTTGGGGACTAGTGATTATTGGTTACGGTTGGTGGCTTGCACGGCAGCGTGTTAATCGCCATCAGCGGCCAATTCCGCTCAACCACTTCTTTGAGGTGCCAGCAGTAACGCCAGCTGTGGCGGAGTCATTATGGGCGCACCGTTCGCCAAATACGGATGCTCTGACAGCCGAAATTTTAAGAGCAGCGGCTAATCAAGAACTGAAGATCGAACCAGTGGCGGGTGGTCGTCGACCAGACGTTAAATTAACACAGTTAAAACCCGTGACGAATTCATTTCTTGCCAATTGTTTTAAGCAGATTGCGGTGGATGATCAGTTGTCATTAGGGCAACTGAAGAAGTTCGGTGAACGTGATAAGAGCGGTCGCATGGGCAAGTGGTTCAGTGCATGGCAAAATGAGGTTGATCAAGACGTGGCCGTTTATGAGGATGAGCCGAACTATCTTATTCGTAGTCGCTGGTTGACGTCTGCGATGACTGTGACGATGGTCGGGGCACTTGCAACGGGTGTCGGACTAGTAATCAATATTGGTACCATGATCGTCATGGGGGTGGCTGCGGTAATTGCCGCGTTAGCCTTTTGGGGCGGTTGGATGATTCAACGTCGGCGAATTGCGATTAATACCGATGAAGGTTTAGAACTGATCAATCAAATCGATGGCTTACGGCGGATGATGAAGGATATTGGGCACTTCAATACGGCGGAAGTGGGCGATTTAATTCTGTGGGAACAGCTCCTGCCATATGCCGCAGCGTTTGGCTTGACCAAACAAGTGACGGCCCAGTTAGCCATTGACTTTGGAACGACAGCACTGGCTACCGGAATGTTGGTCTACTACCCACTATTCTATGCCGGTGGTGGGGTGAACTTTGATTTGTCTAGCACCCTCAGCAACAGTTTTGATGGCGCGTTGAGTGCTTCTGGAAGTGCCAGTTCACCAGCCGGTGGTTCAGGTGGCTTTTCTGGCGGTAGCTCAGGTGGTTTTGGTGGCGGCTCCGGTGGTGGGGCATTTTAACCGGCACTATTACAAAATAGGGTTGAATATAAGTATAGTAACTTTGAGGTTGTGACATAAGTCATAGCCTCTTTTTTATGCCAAACATTGACCCAGATTAGTAGTGTGATTGATTAATTGATCAGCTGAGCTTAATTTTAGTAAGCCCCCCTTGTACTATCGGGTGAAAACCAGTAATCTAGGTATAGTAAAGGCTTACATAGAATGGATGGTTATTAATGACGATAAAATTAATTGCAACGGACATGGACGGCACTTTCTTAGACAATCACGGTGAATATGATCACGCACGTTTCAATAAAGATTACGCCGCATTACAACAGCAAGGGGTTCAATTCGTAATTGCGAGTGGTCATCAGGCCCTTGAATTAGCGGATTTCTTTACTGATTATCCCGATATGTGGATGATTGGTGGTAACGGTGCTGAGTTATGGCACAAAACTACGGGGCTGGATGCAACGACTTTCAGTGTTGCGGCAACTGAACGCATTTTGGACGCGTTAGCGCCTTATCCAGAGTTACAGGTCGCACTGTGTGGGACGCGGACCGTGCACGTATTGAAGAACGCCGACCCCGATTTTGTTGCAAATATGCGCGATTACTACTATGAATTAGCAACCTGTGCGGACTTGTACGATGTTACTGATCCGGTCGTCAAATTCGATGTGATCTGCCCACCAACCATTACGGATCAGTTGGTGTACGAGTTGACCCCTAAGTTGGCCGACATTGCAGTACCAGCTTCTGGTGGACAGGGCAGCTTGGATTTGATTCAACCTGGAATGCATAAGGGACGCGCATTGAAGCAGTTGGGACAACGGTTAGGCATTCAAGCAGATGAGATGTTGGTGTTTGGTGACGGCACGAATGATCTTGAAATGTTTCACTACGCGCAAACGGCCGTTGCAATGGAAAATGCACCAGCAAACGTGCAGGCAAATGCGACGACGGTGACGGGGCCTAATACGGCTAATGGCGTGCTAGAGTACATTGAAAAATACGTTTTATGAAAGTAGCCATTAACTTTCTGAAAATTAGTGACTAGTTTTGATTGCCAAACTGAACGCAAACATGCTACTATTTAATTATATAGTTAACGACTTGAGAGGCTGGAATCTTGAATTCTAACCTCTTTTCTATCGGACAAACGCAAATCAAAAAAGAAGAGGTATGGCAATGCTCACCGTAAATAATATTAGTATGCAGTTTTCAGATCGCAAGCTCTATGAGGATGTCAATTTAAAGTTCACGCCGGGAAACTGCTACGGTGTTATTGGCGCTAATGGGGCCGGTAAATCAACTTTCTTAAAGATTTTGGAAGGTAAACTCCAGCCAACTTCTGGGAATGTGTCAATGGGTCCTAACGAGCGGATGTCTAGCTTGAACCAAGATCACTTTGCCTTCGACGATGAAGAAGTGTTGGCAACCGTTATTCGTGGTCATGCCAAGTTGTATGAAATCATGTCTGAAAAGGATGCTTTATATGCTAAAGCTGATTTTAGTGATGAAGATGGTTTACGTGCAGCCGAATTAGAAGGCGAATTTGCCGAAATGGACGGTTGGAACGCAGAATCTGAAGCGGATCAATTGTTACAAGACTTAGGTATCGATGAATCAATGCAACACATGAAGATGGGGGAATTAACTGAACCTCAAAAGGTGAAAGTTTTACTCGGACAAGCCTTGTTTGGTAACCCTGACGTCTTACTATTAGACGAACCTACCAACGGACTAGATGTTCAATCAATCAGTTGGTTAGAGGACTTCCTGGCAGGTTACCAGAATACCGTCATTGTTGTTTCCCATGACCGTCATTTCTTGAACCAAGTATGTACGCATATGTGTGACGTGGACTTTGGTAAGATCACCTTATTCGTTGGTAACTACGACTTCTGGATGGAATCAAGCCAGTTAGCTGCTAAGTTACAATCTAACGTGAACGCTAAAAAAGCCGATCAAATCAAGGAATTACAAGAGTTCGTGGCTCGTTTTAGTGCCAACGCTTCGAAGTCGAAGCAGGCCACTTCACGTAAGAAACAATTAGAAAAGATTACGTTGGATGATATCAAACCATCATCACGTAAATACCCATTCATCAAATTCACGCCGGATCGTGAACTTGGAAATGATTTATTGAAGGTTGAAAACGTCTCGAAGACTATCGAAGGTGTTAAGATTCTGGATAACATCAGTTTCACTTTACGACCAAACGAAAAAACGGCTTTGATCAGTCGTAATGACTTAGCAACGACCACTTTAATGCAGATTATCGCTGGCTCAATGGAACCAGATAGTGGGACAGTTGAATGGGGACAAACCACGACGCGGACTTACTTACCTAAGGATATTAATGAAGAATATGCGGGTAGCGAGTTACCAATTATTGATTGGTTACGTCAGTTTGCTTCTAAAGAAGAAAGTGATAACACCTTCTTACGTGGCTTCTTAGGGAAGATGTTGTTCTCAGGGCAAGACGTTGAACGTCAAGTTAACGTCTTATCTGGGGGCGAAAAAGTTCGTGGGATGTTATCTAAGATGATGCTTAGCCGAGCTAACGTCTTATTATTAGATGATCCTACCAACCACTTGGACTTGGAATCAATCACGTCATTGAATGATAGCTTGATTGACTTTACGGGTGCACTTATCTTTACGTCACATGATCACGAATTTATTCAGACGATCGCTGACCACATTGTTGAAGTTAGCTCTAAGGGTGCTGTCGATCGTGGCGACACGACTTACGATGAATACCTGGCACATGAAGCAATTCAGGGCCGCGTCAAAGATCTATACTAAAATCACTGACGGTTTAAACTAAATTTAGCGTCATTATCCTCCAATCTGGTATGATTAATTCATATGAGATTGGGGGATTTTTTGATGACACCAGAGATAGAACAACTATTACGGCGTTGGTACGGTGGTCAATTAATTGTGCTAGGTATGGCGGCGTTTGTCCGCTTATTCATCACGGCCGGTGGAGTCTATTTTCCGACAGTGGGTATGATGTTACTGATTTGGGGACTATTCGCGTGGTGGCCTTTAGCCGAAGATGAACAGTGGTGGCATTTACGACACGTCAACTACTATGTTCAAACAATATTGCAATTCGCCGTTTTGCCAGTTCTATTAGCTAATCTGATTGCTCTACTTAGCCAATACGCTGGTCTGGATCAGCAGGGGCTGATTGCAGTTGGGATGACTTATTCGATCGTCATGTTCGTTCCAGTTGCTTACGTGGTTGTGGCACCGATTGGGTCGCTGATTGGCCGAATTGTGATGCTGATAACGGCTATCTTCAGTGGGGTAGTTGGTGCTCAGGTAACCTTACTGGCTTTGCCGATTCTGAAGGCGCCTGCGGTTTTTAAAATGGTCAGTGATGCTGCTGTATTAGGGGCGATTGGATTTGTGATGACGGTCTACGTCTTGATGCGAACGTGGCGAATTGCGGGACCAACGTGGCGATTTAGCCGACATGCCCGTCCCGCATTGATTGGGTTACTGCTCATCATCGGTGGCCTGTTCAGTTTGTGGAATGCGTTCAGCGTGGGTGGTTCTTGGGCAACTACTTTTACTTCGTGGGACTTCCACTTACAGTCAGCGACTTGGAAGATGTTTCTGAATGGACTAGAACCAGGAATTGCTGAGGAGTGGCTGTATCGGTTCGCCGTGTTAACGTTACTGTTAGTGGCGTTCAAGCAACGGCCACATCAGATCGACTGGGCTATCTGGATCAGCGGGGCCTTGTTCGGTCTGTGGCACATTATGAATGTAATGGAACAGCCGTGGTCGGCAACGCTGGAACAGATGATTTTTGCCATGACGCTCGGCTGGTTCTTAGCGACGGTTTACCTGTATTCAGGGAGTATCATAGGGGTGATGGTTATCCATGCGGCCATTGATATTCTGAGTATGATGGCATCCGGTAGCCAGACGATGGTCAAACCAGATGCGTTTGAATGGCAGACGATTGGGGCTATTGTAATTGTCTTCGTAGCGCTAACCATATACTTCTCAACCGGGAAACGGCGTCAAGTGATGCAACGCAACGTGGATGATCAATTACTGAAGTGAGTACAGAAACAGACAAGCTAGATTCTAAATTTGAATTTGTTCGGTAAAACAATAAGTTTTGTCATATAATAACAATTAATAGTTGGTGATTTTGAAATAAAAGCGAACTTTCAGGACCAGTTGGGCTTGTTTGTAACATTCTTGTAATCTTATCGTTATCTAACTGCAATGCTGACTCGTTATACTATAAACAGAGATGTGAATACGTTTATTACATACGCTTTGTCAGATGATTCATGGTTGGGAGTCGGATTGAGCTACTTTTGCGAGTAGTTTGATTAGATTACAATGATTGGCAGGCAAGTTACCTCTCGGGATGGCTGGGTCCATGACGAGGCACATATATATGCAAGCTTGGGGTTTGCAGATCAAGTAAAGGGCGGGTTGGTTACCGGCCTTTTTTGTTAGTTATTTAAGTAAACGATTACATTGGTGGTGGATGCCGACTGTAATCGTGTTTATTTTGCTGTGGTCAAAGGAGGACTAGGGTATGACAACACTTCAGGAATCATTAGAACTTGCGTTGCAAGCTGAATTGCAGCCGATCGCGCACGTTTCATTTAACCAAATGTTCACGGGTTATAGTCAACAGTATCAGACAATGGTGTTCGTGAAGGTGTTTGCATCTAACCGTGAAGGTAAATTCACAACTGAACGAGCAGTTAATCAACAGTTGGATTCACGCGTGCTAACAAGTTGGCAATTACCCAGTGAAGAGTGGGTCTTAGTGATGCGTGATTGGCAACTTTCACCGCTACCAGAAGTGTTGACGCCAGCCATAGTGGAACGAATCGGGACGGTAGTCAGTCAATTTCATCGAACAGTTAAGTTGGAGATAGGTGATAACAACCTGCCTTCCTTAGATTTTGCGGGGACTGTGGCACGAGTTGAACGGTTGCGGCCTAGTCGACATGATGAAACGTTACAAGCTTTACTTCAGTACTTTGAGACTCAGTGGACCACGATAACTGCAATGTTTTCCCAGCAACCAGTCGTAACTTTACATGGAGACGTGGGGACTCGTAATTTTCGGTTACATGACGGTCAAATTGTGTTGATTGATTTTGAGCGTGCACGCCGTGGTTACGCAACGGAGGACTTTTTGAAGTTCTTTTGTGAAGATCTTGAAGGTAATTCTGAATTGATTCAGGCATTTTTAAGTGGTTATCATATGGCGCAACCATTGCCAATGCTTGCCAAACATTGGTTACTATTTCAATGTTGTCTCGGTGTCTTTACCTATGTTCAGCAGATTCCAGATGATCACTTTGAAGCAATTGGGGAAATGATGGTAGCGATGACTATGGCGGAAAGCTAGGTTTTTGTTTGGGGATAAGCATGAGATCAGGCGGTGGGCTATTTTAAGCAATAGTTGTTTTTCACTCAAATTTCGTAGTATTCGCTCACCAGTTGCGCTATAATTCTGGCATCAATTAAGTTCGATTATATTGATGAACATTTTTGTAAATCGGGGTGGTCGGTTTATCTGTAAAGAACCGACCTAATGGGGGAACCAGCAATGTTTAAAAAGCAAAAGGGGTCTAAAATTACGGATCAGGATATTCTAAGTAAGTTGTACGACTTCGTACTTGATCCAGATACGACAGCGCGTGAACGTAAAATCGGCTTGATGGCTAAGACGGACCTGGAAAAGAAACGGTACGTGGTAGCTGTCGTTAATACAACGATGGCTAGCCTACAACAAGAAGCCATGAGCAATGGGTTAACACCTGCAGCGCAGGCGCTATACCATGAGTTAGATGCGATTATGAATAAGATTGCACCAATCGGGACCAACCGTGCAGCAGTGGGATTTCAGAGCAGTTACTTGAATTAAACAAACCAATTACGAACAGGGATGGCGATGCTGAAATTTGGCATAGCCATTTTTAGTCTACGGAAAGTTAGTTAAGGCTGCTGTTTCAGAAAATATCGTAGTATCCTTCAGAAAACTAGTGTAATCTAGAAGTTAGGAATTATTATAGAATTACTTTTTACATAATTTGGAGGAATGACGGTGTCGAAGAAAGTTATCATGGTTGTAACGATTGCGTTACTGCTCTCAAACGCCATGAATGGGTTGGACAGTACGATTATTAGTACCGCGCTACCCGCAATTATCAGTGATCTCCATGGTCTGCAATTAATGGGCTGGATCGTGGCAGTTTTCTTACTGGGCGGGGCTGTGACCACGCCGCTATGGAGTAAGTTTGGGGAACGAATCGGTAATAAGTGGGCGTACCAAATTGCGACGACCATCTTTGTTGTGGGGGCGTTGTTGGAAGGGCTCGCACCTAATATTGTTTTCCTGATTATTGCGCGTGCAGTGATGGGAATCGGGAGTGGTGGTATGACCGCTATTCCATACATTATCTATGCGGAGATCTATCAGGACCCGATTAAACGTGGCAAAGTGTTCGGGTATGTCACGGCTAGTTTCAGTACGGCAGCCATTATCGGGCCGCTAGTTGGTGGGTTTATTGTGGATAACTTCGGTTGGCACTGGGTGTTCTACATCAATGTGCCAATTGGACTAGCCTCAATTGCGATTATTCAGTGGCTGTACCGGGCACCAGCCGTACAGGCAACGACTAAGCGCGTGGATTACCTGGGAGCCATGCTATTGAGTGGCGGGCTTGTCAGCTTACTAGTTGGGATTGAAATGATTGGTAAACTAACCCCACTCGCAGTTGGCCTCATCTTAGTGCTAGCTGCTGGGCTGTTAGCTGGCCTAGTGTTGGTAGAGCGACGTGCCAGTGATCCAATTATTCCACTACGCCTGTTTAAAAATCGCTATCTCTTAGCATCGTTCGTAATGTTTTTCTTGATTTACGGCTTTTTCGTCGGCTTCAACGTCTATGTTCCAATGTGGGCGCAGGGATTACTCGGAACAACCGCGGTAATTGGTGGTGTAACTCAGATTCCAGGCTCCATTACGAACTTCTTGGGTGCGCAGTGGAGTGGTAATCTTGAACGGCGTTGGTCTACGCGAACGGTTGTCATGATGGGGTTCGTTGTCATGCTCATTGCGTGTGGAACTTTAGTGATTGCCGGGCAACAGACTAATTACGGTCTTCTGTTGCTGGCGAGTGCCTTTCAAGGTTGTGGTATCGGGATTTGTTTTACGGTGTTACAAGTCAGCGTACAGCAGCAAGCTCGGCATGAAGATGTGCCGATTGCAACGTCGTTTAGTTTGCTCGTGCGGATGCTCGGTCAGACGTTTATGGCAGCCATCTACAGTATTGTGCTCAACCACGCGTTGACGACTGGCGTGCGCCAATCTGGTGGGCAAGTGACGATGAACATGTTGAATAAACTGAGTGATGCGACCAGTGCTAAACAACTACCAGCACACTTGTTACCAACGATGCGGGTAATCTTATACAGCGGCTTACACCACATTGTGGGTTTAGCAATGGCACTGTTGCTGCTGGGACTAGCGGTAAATATTTGGGGCTTTTGTACACCTAAACCACATACACATCAGCACTGGTGGTTGTGGGGAGTGCACCATAATTTAAATTAAATGAGTTAGTGGACATTCTGGTTGCGACCGGGATGTTTTTTTACTATGCTAATGTTTAAGTACATAGGAAGGAAGCGAGTTAATGACAGCGACAATTACAATTCGGCCAGTTCGACCGGATGAATTAACCACGTTATGGCAGCGCGGATTTAGCGATGCTAATGCCGAGTGGACAAAGTGGAACGGGCCTTATTTTCATGACCAGTTACCAACCCAGACTGACTTTGAAACGATTATTGGCCCGCGTGATTGGTTGATCCAACCACGTAATTGGGTTATCGCACGCGATGATGAAATCGTGGGTAGTGTCAATCGGCATTTTGTAGATGGTGACTTACAGCGTTGGCTAGAAGTGGGGATTATCATCTATGATCAGCAGCATTGGGGTGAACACATTGGGCGCAAGGCTTTGACTCAGTGGATCGATGATCTATTTAAAGACGGCACGGATCTGCCACACATTGGTTTAACCACATGGTCGGGTAATAAACGGATGATGCACCTGGCAAGTGCAATTGGTCTACAACAGGAAGCTCGAATTCCACAAGTTCGTTACTGGCAAGGACGATATTATGATTCAGTGAAATACGGTATTTTACGGTCGGACTGGCTAGCACAAAAACACTAAACAAAACATTTGTTCCCCTCGTGAAAGTACGGTATGATAAAGCTGTACTTAAAAAAGATGGGGTGGAAGAGATATTATGGCAAAGTTAATTCGACGCGTTGGCATAGCGGGTCTAATGGGGTTGAGTCTGTTACTGAGTGGATGTAGTGCGCTGACATCAGGCACAAATTCAACGGCTAGTAGTAATAGTAGCAGTTCGACAGCGACTACTGGCAATGTCAAAACCAGTGGCAACGAACAACAAACGTATCAACAGTTATCAAAGATGACGTACCAATCAGGGAGTGCGGCGGCCATCAAGGTCAATAGTGGTAAGAGTACGTTGGCAGCTAGCCAGTGGAAAAATTCCAAGATTGACTATGGTAATCTGGATCAATTGAACCGGACGACGACCGATACAGCCTATTTAAGCAAGGATAATTTGGGAAAATCAGCTGGGCGAACTGCTCAGAACTGGAGTCCGACTGGCTGGCATAATCAACCAGTGACGGTCAATGGTAAGCGCGTTTATCCTCAGAACCGTGGTCATCTGATTGCCTATACGTTATCGTTCAACTTAACGAATACGGGTCAGTACCGTTCCGGTGAAGATGGTAGTTTGGATAATCCGAAGAACCTCGCGACTCAGACTGCTTACTCTAATCAGAAGACGATGCAGATCTATGAAGATCAAGTTCGAACAGCCATGGAACAGGGTAAGAAAGTCATTTATCGAGTGACGACCGTCTTTCGTGGTAATGAATTGATGCCACGGGGTTACTGGTCCCAAGCAATTTCGACGGATGGCAGTGTTAACTTTAACGTCTATATTTGGAATGTAGAACCGGGGGTTAGTTTCGACTATGCAACCGGCCGTGGCAAGGCGGATAGCAGTCTGCAAGTGGCTGGTGCGGATAAGGTCAATAGTAGTGCTAATACGCGTGCTACTAGCAGTACTGAACAGCCAACAACTAGTAAGCAGGTCGAACGAGAACTCGTTAAATACGGTTATAAATACGTTAAGAAGGCAACGCGGTAAAAGTTGGAGTGCATGGATTGCTAGATTGGTCTAGGTGGATATTAATGTACAACACCTTAGCAAAAGTGTCCTATTCCACGACAAAAGCAGTTAACTAACGCTAGTAAAGTCATCAAGAGCGGCTATACTGTAATTATCGAGTTGCTTAACCGCCGTTAATGACAACGTTGCTCGGTGTCATTAACAAGTAACACGGTGTCCTAATCATAGGGCCTTCCCAAACACCTGTGATTTTCCATACAATAGCGTCGGCTCCCAACCACGCTGTTGCTAGTGAGTTTTTTTGATTACTAGTACTAATTACCCTTGAGACGTCCAACTGCGTGGTTGGACGTTTTTTTTGTTCAAAGAGTGGGCCACAAGGCGGGTAGTTTGTGAGCATTAACGGGAAATCAGCGATTATTCCGGTTTTGGGAATGGTCGCTGATTTCTGGTTAAGCGGAACAAACTGCCTTGTGGCCCACGTTTCGGCTATCAATCTCAGACACACCAAACCTGCCAAAGTAGCCCCAACATAAGCTTCAGCCAATAAGACAAAACCGGCAATGTGTCTTATTAGTAAACAAAGCATGATTGCGTGTTGCAAACGATCCTAAAATGAATTATGATTGATTCATTCAAATATTCGAACATTAGAATGAAAGAATGTAAGGAGGTTGCCGACATGGTTAGTAGTGAAGAAGCATTGCAAAAGTTTCGTGAAACAATTCCGATTTTTGAAGTGTTAGCTGATGAGCGCCGTCAACAGATTATGATTGAGTTGACTAAGCACGCCCAAGGACTGACCGTGGGTGAGCTGACTGAACGGATGCACATCTCACAACCGGCTGTTTCCCATCAATTGAAGACGTTGAAGGAACGGCATTTTGTGGCGGTAGAACACAAGGGAACCCGTAATTATTACCGGGTGACCTTTGATGCGCCGTTGACTCAGGTTGAGAATCTGATTCATACACTCAAGGCAGACTTGGAATTAAAGCCATACTTACACTAGTAATGATAGAAAGTAAAGGCACGTTGCATGGGGATGTAGCGGTGTTTTTATGGCAACTATATTCTTCTATTCGAATATAAGAATTATTGAAAATGGGGTGGTGGCAATTTCGATTCGTACGGAGCTGGATTTACAGCGGGCGATGTACCAATTATTGGAGCAGCGTTCAATCTCGCAAATTACGGTTGAACAAATCTGTACGGAAGCTTTTATACATCGCAGTAGTTTTTACCGGTATTATACCGACAAATTTGATTTGCTCAATCAAATGGTAATGCACGCGTTGGATGAATTATTGATTGCGGAGCATACGGATGTCGTGGGATCAGTTATTATGGCCCGTTTTATCGGGACCCACATGCAGATTCTACGTCATTTACTAGTGACAAATACTGAGGGTGACAACAATCGTTCACAGCAAGTAATTAATGCTTGTTTTGTGACGGTGGCACAAGATGGTGCGGATGATCAAGTCTTCGAGATGATCCGTCAGTCTCGTCAGCCTGAACTCACGGCTTACCTAGTCAGTGGTGTCGTCACTAGCATTGTTCAGTGGTTGAATAACGGCCATCTTGATGGTCAGGCGGCCAACACGCAGGCCATGATTCAGTCGACGCTTGCAACGGTGTTTTCACTAGAGCAACACACAGTTTAATTTTTTTGAAGGAAGGTTTCAGGTTGTGAAAATGATACGCGACGAATGGCGGTCAATTCGTCATAGCAAAATACTATGGATTTCAGTTTCAGTCATGATTTTGATCCCGTTTTTATACAGCATCTTCTTCTTGAAGTCGGTGTGGGATCCGTATGGGGATACGAAAAACTTACCAGTAGCGGTAGTTAATCATGATAAGTCAGTTACTTATCAAGGCGAAAAGTTCGCAGTTGGTAAGCAATTGGTTACCAATTTAAAGAAAAATAATGATCTGGATTGGAACTTTGTTTCAGCTAAGCAGGCTAAACAAGGTTTGAAGGATCGCAAATATTATACCGTTGTCACGATTCCAAGCAATTTTTCTGCGAATGCAACGACGGTGACGAAGGCTAATCCTAAGAAAATGGATTTGCATTACGAAACCAACGAATCATTGAACTACATCGCAAAGGTTATTACCGATACCGGTGTGGCTCAAGTTAACAAGAACATTCGCGCAGAAGTCACTAAGGCTTATGCACTAGCAATGTTCAAACAGGTTCGGACAGCCGGCGATGGTTATCAAGAAGCTGCGGATGGCGCTACCAAGCTTAAAAATGGTGGGGTAACGTTGCAAGATGGCTTGAAGACCTATACGACCGGTGTGCATACGTTGAAAGACGGCACGACTGAGTTAAATACTAGTGTGAAGCAGTTGCCAGCTGGAATTGCTAAGCTGGCAAACGGTGGTAGTGCGCTTGCAACTGGATTGGATCAGTTGAATGGTAGTACTGGAACGTTGGCTAGTGGTGTTTCTAAACTAGCAACTGGATCACAAAAGGTCACAACTGGTCTAAATCAGTTGAACGGCAAGACTGGTGAATTGGCTAGTGGTGTTTCAAAACTGGCTAGTGGGTCAAAACAAGTCTCAACAGGTGTTGTAAAATATACTGATGGTGTTTATGTATTAACCTCAAAAACAAAGCAATATACTGGGTATGTTTCACAAATTGCAGACGGCGCACAGAAGCTTAATAGCCGTGTTCAACCAATGTCCAGTATGGGGACTGATCTGCAAACTCAAGCCAAGACAATGACTAACGCATCTAACATAATTGTGTCTTCATTACAATCAATGGAGGATGGAAGCAAGAGTTTGGCAGAGAACATGAATAAGCTGCATGATAAAACTGGTAATAACGCTGCCAGCATGAAACAATTACAAGACGGAATGGCTGCTATGCAAGAAGCAATTGATAACATGCCTATACAAATGGGGCAAAGTATATCTGCTTTAACACCAGTACTAACTGATATGCAGAAACAGGCACAAATACTAGCTAGTTCCAATACTGATGACAGTAGTGAAATCACACAACAAATTAATCAAAAAATTGATGCACTTAAAGAAAGTCAGAATTTAAGTGACGCACAAGTATCAGCATTAAAAACTAGTTTATCAAGTGTGAAATCAAGTAGTAATGCTAATAATGTGGCAGCTGCAAAAGAATTGACAGCTGATATGACCCAGTTAAATACTACTCTCCAAGGATTAACAGGATTGGGTAGTAAATCAACACAGATGGGTAAGCAATTCAAAGGATTGACAACTGGCGTAAATGATTTGGTTGATGGTATAAATAAAAATAATGGATACTTAGCGGTCTTTAGCTCTGGGGTGCAGGATTTATCAACAAGCGCAGGTGCTTTAAATACTCAAGTAGCTACTCCATTAAACCAAGGAATCACGACGCTTAATAGTAAAGTACCATCTATTCAAACTCAATTAGGACAGTTAACATCTGGAACTGCTGAATTAGCAAGTAAATCAGCCGAAATAAGTGCTGGTTCAACTAAACTAAATGCTGGGGGACAAGAATTAGTAGGCAAATCTGCTGAATTAAAGAGTGGTGCTAGTCAAGTTGCAAGTGGTAACGCAAACTTGAATACACAAGTCCCAACTCTGGTATCTGGCGTCTCGCAACTCTTTAATGGTTCTCAACAAGTTAGCGGTGGTTTAACAACCTTGAATAGCAGTGTTCCAACGCTAGTATCCGGTGTTCAAAAACTTGATACTGGTGCCGGTCAATTAAACACTGGCTTGCAAACGTTACAAGGTAGTACCGGTCAATTGACTAGTGGTGTTCAACAACTAGCTGATGGTGCCACCCAATTAGATAACAACTCTGCTAAACTTATTTCAGGTAACAAGCAGATCAAAGATGGTAACAAGACGTTAGCAACGTCACTCCAAAGTGGTGCTGACACGATTAAGGCCACACCACTTAAGAATGCCAATGCTAGCATGATGGCAGCACCAACTAAGACGTCATACACGGATTACACCCATGTGCCTAACTACGGTCACGCACTGGCACCATACGTCTTATCATTAGCTTTATACGTTGGGGCAATTGTCTTCAACTTCGCCTACCCAATTCGGCGGATTGCGGATGACGATGGTACGCCAACGTCATGGTTCATGAGTAAAGTTGCTGTCGGTGGCCCAGTCGCAATCGCGATGGCAGTCATTGAAGCAACGGTTATGTTGGTTGCAGGCTTGAAACCAATCAGTGTCTCAGGTTACTACTTAACAGCGATTATGATTGGACTGGCGTCGATGTTCCTCGTCATGTTCCTATCAATGCTGTTTGATAATCCGGGTCGATTCATTGCGATGGTCATTTTGATGTTACAACTTGGTGGTTCTGGTGGGACCTTCCCAATGGAAATCACGAACAAGTTCTTCAATGCCATCCACCCATTCTTACCATTAACGTACTCGATTCAAGCATTCCGGCAATCCTTAACCGGTGGCTGGGGTTCAGGAATTTTCTGGTCATCGATCGCAGTCTTAACGGGTATCGCGATTGTCTCCTTAGTACTTCTATGGGCAGCAATGGTCTTCTTGAAGAAACATGATTTACAAGTTCCTGCAGAAGCTGAAATTCAGATGAAGGCGGGCAAATAATTAGGGCTCTTTGTCAACGGCTGTTGATGGAGTT
>NZ_LFEE01000031.1 GCF_001039045.1 Lactiplantibacillus herbarum | reverse complement strand
CTTGTCTAACAATTATGGGGCACTTCAAAATTCGTGAGATCTTTTATTTTGCGCGTAACTAAGCTAAATAGCACGTGGATTTAATCGCGATGGTGCGAACGTTTACCTAGCCAATAAGCGCCTATAGCTAGGGCGACTAATAAGATAACGAAACTTAGTGAACTACTGAGCCACATGGCTGACATACCACTAAACCCCCAACCACACATTACTGTCACCACTTTCATAATGTTTTAACCCAATTATATGATGAATTCATATTGTGGACAAGCTAGTCATCCCAGCTGATTTTTGTGAATAGTTGGGATTGTTCATCTGGCGTTAACGGGAGAATTGGTAAGCGTGGTGTGCCAACCGGTATATGCTGAGCATTGAGAGCTGCTTTAGTCGGTGCCGGTGATGGTGCACTGAAAAGCGCGGCCATTTTAGGCATTAATCGGCGCTGTAGTGTAGCTGCTTCTGAGAGCTTACCTTGCTGTAATGCCATCTCTAGCTGGCTCATTTGTGAGCCGAAAATATGGCTTGCAACGGAGATGACGCCTTGGCCACCGAAGACTCGCGTCGTCAGTGTTTGCGCGTCTTCACCAGTGTAAACTAGGAAGTCATGAGGAACGGTACCTTCTATAATGGCAGCTAATTCGACTTCTGATCCACATTGTTTGATTCCGATAATGTTTGGATTATGGGCGAGGGTAAGAATCGTTGATACTTCCATTTTGACGCCAACGCGGCCCGGAATATTATAGATCACGATGGGGAGACCGCCCCGTTCGGCAATTGCTGTGAAATGAGCGTACATACCAGCCTGATTGGGTTTGTTGTAAGGTGGAACGACGACTAAGGCAGCGTCAATGCCGGTAATTTGACTGACTTGGCGAGTGAAGGTAATGGTGGCCGCTGTGTTATTGGAGCCAGTATTAGCGATAATGGGAACTCGCCCAGCTACGATAGCTACCGTGTGGGTATATAAGGCTAATTTTTCTTCAGTGCTCAACGTAGGCCCTTCGCCCGTTGTACCACCGACAAGAATTCCTTGGGTGCCATGAGCCAGTAAATGTTCGATCAAGACTGTTAGGCGTTGATAATTGATTTGTTGGTGCTCATCAAAAGGTGTGACCATGGCAGTAATCAGATGTGCGTTATTGAAGTTCAAGATTAATCCTCCTTAGTAGTTGTGGCAGCGTACCACGTAGCTAGTCGATTCATACTTTCCCGCAATGCCGCCTGACTCGCAGCGTAGCTGATTCTGAACCAGCCCTCGCCCGTTTCACCGAACGCAGAACCGGGAATTACGGCAACGTGGGCTTCGTTAGCGAGTTGGGTGGCAAATTGCCAACTATTACCCGGGAAATGTTGAGGAACTTGGACAAAGGCGTAGAAGGCGCCAGTCGGATAAATGTAGTTAAAACCGATTTCGCTCAGTCGTTTAACGAGGTAGTCGCGGCGTTGTTGATAGATTTTGCGCATATCGGGTCCATCCTCGAAGCCGTGCGTTAAGGCCTCGATACCAGCTGCCTGACTGATAGAACTGGTTGAAGTCACCAAATACTGATGAGTCTTTTTCATCTCAGTGATTAAGTTTGTGGGCGCCATGATAAAGCCTAACCGCCAGCCGGTCATCGCGTGGGATTTAGATAATCCGTTGATCGTGATAGTCTTTTCTGGATACAAGGTTGCGAATGCCGTGTGCGGTTGTTCATAGGTGAGTTCACTATAAATTTCATCACTGATGACGAAGAGTCCCGCTGCTTTAATGATTGGTAGTAGGGCAGCTAATTCAGCGTGTGTATAAGTCACTCCGGTTGGATTAGTTGGGTAGTTTAAAATCAGGGCTTTCAGCCGTTCTGAACGGTGTGCTTCTAGTGTGGCTTGTAGCGTTGCGGGCGGTAATTTATAGCCGTCACGGGTTGTGTCAATCGTGATCAGGTTAGCATTGGCGATTGAGACAACTGGTTTGTAGCTAGTGTATGCCGGTGTTGGTAGTAAGACGGCATCACCGGGATTAAGGATCGTCATAAGTGTGGTAGCGACAGCTTCGGTTGCACCGACCGTCGCGATGATTTCGCTTGGCGCGTAAGTTAAACCGTATTTTTTCTGAAAATAGTTGCTAGCCGCAGTCTGGAGGGCAGCAAAACCCATTAACGGTGAATAGTGTGTCCAGTCATCCCGAATCGCTTGAATCGCGACTTTTTTGATGTGGGCTGGTGTTGGTAGGTCGGGTTCACCAACGGTTAATTTAATGATGTCAGGAACTTCGCTGATAGCTTCGTCAAACCGCCGAATCCCTGATACTTGAATGTGCTGGATCTGCTGGTTAATCGTCATAGTTCTAGCTTCCTCTCAGAGTGATTACCGTTTATAATAGGCAATAATCGTCTATTTTAAAATAGACACTTTTAATCAAAATGAAAGGACAGTTTGCTGATGCCACTTGATCGTCGTTCAACCACACCATTATATTTACAACTTTATCAACAATTGCGCGATGACTAACGGCCGGATCAGTCTGCACATCGGCGGTTATGGTCGATTCGGAAAATGGCCCAAAATGTCGGCGTTTCTAAGACGACTGTGGAACAAGCTTATGACCAATTATTAGCGGAAGGTTACGTGTACGCGGTGGCTGGTAGTGGCTATTTTTATCAGGATCGGGAACATTGGCCGCAAGCTACGGTTATCCCTGTTAAGCCGGTCAAACCAGAATCGTTACCACCAGTTCCATATGATTTTCGTTATGGGGTGACTCAGCTGCTGACGCCGAGTTGGAATGCTTGGAAACGGGCAGTTCGATTGGCGTTGCGACAAGCTGAACAGCAGCCGACCGCGGTCTATCCAGATGCGCAGGGGTTATTGGCATTACGGGAAGCGCTAGTACCATTTTTGAAAACAACGCGTGGGGTGGACTGTACGCCGGATCAGATTGTCATTACTAATGGCTCTAAGGCGGGGTTAAGCCTATTATTGAGCATTCTGCCGCGGGGAGTCGTCGGTATTGAGAATCCCGGTTACCGTGGTTTAGGCGATTTGGCTGCGAGCTATGGGCATACTGCTGAGCCGATACCAGTGATGATGAACGGTCTGGATGTGGCTGCTGTCACGAAGCTTGATCCGAATATTGTTTACACCACACCTGGACACCAGTTCCCGCTGGGTGTTGTTCTGCCTACTGAAAAGCGGTTAAAGTTATTAAAGTGGGCGGCAACCAATCATCGCCTGATTATTGAAGATGATTATGATAGTGAGTATCGTTATGCTGCTCATCCGTTACCCGCGTTGCAGTCATTAGCAAGCGCCAATCAGGTCGCTTACTTTGGGACTTTTTCACGGGGAATCGATCCAACGTTACGGATGGGTTACGTCGTTTTGCCACCACAGTTGGTTTCAAATTATCATCAACAATATCAATATCGCAGTGAAATGGTGGCCGGATTATTGCAGCAGGCGATGGCGAACTATTTTGCGGACGGGTCCTATTATCGCCATTTGAGCCGTAATCGCGCGGCTAATCGCCAGAAGTACCAGTTGATTTGTCAAAAATTGAAAGCAACGTCATTGATTCGACCGATTGCGACTGAAGCTGGCGTCCATATGGTTATTCAGATTCCGAATATTGAGCAGACGACGTTATTACAGCAATTAGAGGCGCGGGGCGTCCGCATCTACCCGTTAGATTCTAACTGGATTGGTATGCCGACTAAGGATTATTACTTGCTGGGGTTTGCGGGGTTGACGTTGGCGGATTTGAAAAGTGGTTTAAATCAGTTGATTCGTGTTTGTGAACAATAAAAAAAGGCAACGCTAGTCATCAGAATAGCGTTGCCTTTTTTGTAATATTTAGTTCTTATAGACCCATTGATGCCCATCTTTTTGCAATAGTTCATCCGAGGCGTCTGGCCCCATTGAACCAGGGCAGTAGTTAGGGAATTCTGGCGTATGTTCATCCCAATACTGCTGGATGACATCGACGAATTTCCACGACGAAGCGAGCTCTTGCCAGTGGGTGAAGTTGGTGGCATCGCCATTCAAAGCATCGTGTAACAGACGTTCGTAAGCTTCAGGACTGTTAGCCGTGGCTTCTGAGTCATGCGCGTAGTTGAGCTTAACAGGGGTCGTCGCAAAGCCTTGACCGACTGCCTTAGCATTCATCCGTAGTTCGAAGCCTTCCGTTGGTTCGACATTGATCGTCAAAACGTTAGGTTCCAAACTAGTTGCGTCGTCATCATTAGCACGCACATCGTCATGATTGAAAATATTGACGATGGGACGCTTGAAGACGATGTCGATACGGGTGAATTTGTCAGCTAAACGTTTCCCAGTTCGAACATAGAAGGGAACGCCTGACCAACGGAAGTTATCGATCATCACTTTACCCGCAACGAAGGTATCCGTGTTGGAATCAGGTGAGATCTTATCTTCCTGACGGTAAGCCTTGACGTCACCGTTATCAGCGTACTGACCACGGACGAAGTTATCCGCAACTTCTTCTGGCTTTAATGGTCGAATACTTCGTAAAGCTTTGACCTTTTCAACGTCGATATCCTGTTCCGTAAATTCAACGGGTTGATCCATCGTGAGTAGGCTGAGAATCTGTAAGATGTGATTCTGAACCATATCCCGCAACGCACCACTGTTATCGTAGTAGACCGCCCGTTCTTCGACGCCTAATTTTTCACTAAGGGTAACCTGAACGTTGGAGATATACCGGTTGTTCCAGAGTGATTCCCAGATGTTGTTACCAAAACGGATGGCAGAGATATTTTGAATCATCTCCTTACCAAGGTAGTGGTCGATGCGGTAGATTTGATCTTCGTTAAAGGTGGCGGTTAGCTGATTGTTGAGTTCTTCCGCACTAGCGTAGTCGTGGCCAAATGGTTTTTCAATGATGACGCGGTTAAAGCCATTGTCCGTCAGCATGTTTTCTGAACGCAAATGTTGTGCGATCGTGCCGAAGAAGTTCGGTGCCATGGCTAAATAGAAGATGCGATTTCCTTGAAGACCATATTGAGCATCCAATTTTTCAGACAGTTTTTTTAAGGTGAGGTAATGTTCTGCGTCAGTCACGTCATGTGATTGATAGTAGAAATGGCTGGCAAACTGATCAACAATCTTTTGATCAGCGTCTAAGTCAGCTAAAGAGTCGCTGATGACTTCATGATAGTGGTCGTCAGTCCAAGGACGCCGCGCCGTTCCGATAACGGCAAAGTGTTCTTGCAGATAACCCTTTTGATATAATTTGAATAGTGAGGGGTACAGCTTGCGTTGGGCAAGGTCACCAGTCCCACCAAAGATGGTGAATAAGGCGATTTTTTCGTTAGGCATCAATTTCACTTCTTTACTAAGAATATTTTTAACAAAATAAATTATGAACGTTATTTTAAAAGTACCATTAATAATATTAAGCTATTCATAGAAATGGTCAATTATATAGCACTGTGTCTAAGAGTGTTGTTCTGGTTTTTGTGGGAATTGCAATTTTAATTCTCGTTCAGTTGCCAGATTTTGAATGATGAGACCAATGCCAAGTGCGATGGCCTGAAAATTAAAACTTTCCAGTAAAGCAATCTTGAAGAAGCCACCGATAATTGCGCCGATTAGTAAAAGGGTAAAGATCTCAATACCAATCATTGAATAGAATCGTTGGGCAAAGCGCCACGTTTCTTCATTTTTAATGGCGCGCCGTGACATGTAGCCGGCAAGCGAGCGCATTTTTGGCATGCGAACTCGTTGATAGATCCAGAGTAGTAGGGTGACGAAAAATCCTAGCGCCAAGCCAAAGCTATTATTCGACATTTTGTCACCTCGTTTATCAGAAATTGGCACCGTTAACAGTGTTTGCCTATATTATAGCAATCATTCAGGCAACTAGTCGACATTCGGGTTTTAAAAGCGATTATTTAAATGTTAATTTTTAGGGCGGTTACTGCATGTCCGACTAAAATAAAAAGTGGCTGGTTGCTAAGGATCAGTAGGTAAAGTTTTGCCGAGGGCGTATACTAATAAGTGAGCTTGTCTTGGATATAAGCGGCTAAGTGAGTGGGTTAGTAAGTTAATTGCCGACTATGTAGAATAGCAGTAATTAGGTTAGACTAACAACTGACTAAGCGAGACTGAGTTTAGTTGCATTCAGACTTAAATAAATGGAAATCGGGGTGAAAGAATGCAAAAAGAAGTCCGGTTACGGTGGCTATTTTTAGCCAATCTTCTCAATAATGCCGGGGCGGCATTCATGTGGCCGCTAACGACTATTTATATGCATAATTACTTAAAACAGAGTTTAACCTTTTCGGGGATTGTGCTCTTCTTGATGTCTTTGGCCATGATTGCTGGAAACTTTCTTGGCGGGCACCTATTTGATCACTGGCGACCATACTGGACGGCCATTCTCGGTGGGAGTATCTCGACCATCATGCTAGCAACGTTAATTTTTTGGCACAGCTTGTGGCCGTATGCGATTGGCTTAATCATTGTCGGTTTTGGTGATGGTATCAGTATGACGGTCGTGAATGCCTATGCCGCTACGGTGACGACGCGTTCTAATCGCTACGTCTTTAACATGCTATACCTGGCATTAAATGTGGGTGTGGTTATTGGGACTTTACTAGTTGGTTACTTATTGGAATTAGGAATTAACGTAGTTTTCATGGTAACTACCGTTTGTTACCTAGGCTTGATGGGAATCACGTTAACTACCTTTAACGTGACGCCAGCTAACCGCACGACGGCTGATGGTCAAAAAGTCACGCGCAAACGTGACGCCACGCCGAATAATCGCCGTCAGTTGATCTGGATGATCTGTCTGATGATCTTCACGATCTATCTGAGTTACGCATTGTGGGAGAGTATTTTATCGGTCCACATGACTAACTTAGGGATTCCGTTCCGGCGTTATAGTGAAGTGTGGACGATCAACGGATTACTGATTATTGTCAGTCAACCGATCGTGACCATGTTCAATGAACGTTTTAAGATTGGTACCCAGATTGGATTTGGGATTACGTTATTCGCACTGTCATTTTTAGGACTAGTATTTGCCCGGCAGTACGTCGACTTTATCATTATCATGGTCGTCTTAACGATTGGTGAGGTGATTGGATTACCGATTGCCCCCGCGTGGGTCGATGATATGGCTGCGGATGATCAGCGCGGTAAGTATCAGGGACGCTACAACATGGCACTGTCGTTAGGTCGAGCAGTGGGGCCATTATTCGGTGGAATGATGGTGGCGCAGTTCTCGTATGCCATCCTGTTCATTGTGGTAACGTTATTGATGTTAGGTAGTTTAACGCTCGTTTTATGGCGAGCAAGACGTGAACATTTATTGAATGGTTAATCGTAAAAACGAGCAATGCTGATTGCTCGTTTTTTGCTTGATATGGAAATAATGATGATTTTGGGATCAATGATCATCCAAATGAGGCCACTATCCTTTATAATGAAATTAATTTTGAAATGAATAAATAGGAGGTAGGGACGCATGCACTTGATGATATCGAGTTTTATATTGATACTGGCTGCGGTAATTAGTATCTTTATTTCACGAGTTATCCCACAAATATCGGTAAACTATCTCAGTATGTTGGTTGGGGTCGGGCTATTCTTAGTGCCGGTATTGAATAACCATATCGAAAAGTTTAATTCGGAAATTTTTATTGGCTTAATTGTTGCGCCATTGCTATTTTTTGAAGGGCAGGCGACGCGGCTGAATGCGGTCAGTAAGGAATTTAAACATATTATCCAAACAACCGTGGCATTAGTAGTGTTAAGTCTAATCATTGCGGGCTTTGGTGTTGGGGCACTGGGAATCGTTAGCCTACCGCTGGCTTTTATTTTAGCAGCAATCAGTACGCCAACTGACGCAACGGCGATGGAGTCGGTGACGAATGGGTTGAAGATGCCGTCAACAGAGGGAACTTTTTTGAAAATGGAGTCTTTGTTTAACGATGCAACAGGGATCATTTTGCTTAATATGGCCGTGCTGTGGTACGTGAATGGTTATATTAATTATCAGCAGACAGTAATTGATTTTCTGATATCAGCTGTTGGTGGGGTGATCTTCGGGTTTGTCAGTGCTTGGATCTTTGTGCTATTTCGGCAAGTCCTCCTGCGATCATCTTATAATTCGCTGAACGCGTCACTGCTAATGTACGTGATCACACCATTTGTCTTGTATTACTTATCTGAAGCCATTCACGTTTCAGGAATCATTGCCGTAGTTGTGGCAGGGTTAGTTCATAATGCTGAAGCTCAGCGAAGTCGCTTGATCAACTCACAACAGATTCACTTTTCATATGACCTCGTTAGTATGATTACTGAAATTTTTAACAGCATGGTGTTCGTCGTCTTAGGCTTTATGTTCGTCAAGATTTTAGTTGGCGAACAGTTCGGGCACGGCTCATTGAATTTCCTGATTCTTGGGAGTGTGTTGTAGGTGATTAATGTCGTGGTACGCTATGTCTATGCTCGAATCCGATTAAGATTTAAGAATCGAGCGGGCTGGATCTTTTCATTAGGTGGCGTTCACGGGGCGGTTACCTTAGCTTTAGCTTATACGTTGGTGGATACTGGCGTTAACAACAGTGATTTCAACTTAGTTTTATTAACGGCCAGTACGCTGATTATTCTCAGTATGCTCGTGCCAACGATTCTATTCCGCTGGATTTTGAAACCGGAACTGACGGATGATGAAGCCGCAACGGAAATTGACAAGATTCGTGTTGCAATGGTCCATCAAGCCATTGATACGGTGCAGAAAATGTACCTTCCAGAGAATGTTAAAAAATCGGTTATCTTTGATCTGATGACGCAAAAACAACGGACACGAACCCGTGATTTTGCGCGGGCGTGGGTCGAGGTTGTTCGGCACTCGGAGTTTACTGGAGCTGAAAAAGAATTGGAAATGCGGGCGTTCATGAACGCCTTGGAGCAGGAACGTCAGTATTTAGATATGATTTCGCAACGTGAAGTGAAGTATCAGAAGTACGTGTTCAAACTCTATAATGAAACCTTGTTAGCAGAGTCGATCGTTATTGGGCCGACGATTCTGGATGAGGACGAAGTAACTGAATAAGTATAACAAACGCGCGCTTGGGATTTTTCTCAAGCGCGCATTTTTAAATATATAATAATCTGAATGATCGCTTTCAGGGCCAGTTAGTAACTAATTGTTCGATGATCGGTAAAGCTTGCTCCTTCTTAGATGAAAGATAGCTAGCGTAAACGGCCATCTGTGCAGCCTGATCAGTCAGGGGGATTTGGACGCGGTTGTCATCATGCAAACGCTGAACAGTTTGAGAATCAAGTACGGACAGGTTACTAGTGAAGTAGGGAAACTTAGATTGTTTGGTGATTTCTGCTAGGGCGTCAGGCTGGTCCTGATAGAAAAATTTAGCATCGGTAATACCTTCTTGAATAACATCGCGCCATGGTCCGATATTATCTAGGACAATGAAGCTTAGACCAGTTAGTTCTTTAAAACTAATGGTTGCTTGATTGGCTTGGTACATGAATTGATTGAGGTTGACGGCCAAGGTTTCGGTCCCCAGATATTTAGATGTAATAGTTGGCGTATCAAATTCTTGATTAGATATAACGATTAGATCTTCGTTGTTCGTCAGTGTTGCTAGCAGATTTTGTTCAAGTAATAAGGTGGGTCTGATGGTTATGCTCGATAAGGTATCTTGAACGTGATGTAACAACATTAAAGGTCCCGGAAGCACTGAACTAATTTGGCCAGTACGCTGGGTACGGTCGAAATTCTGAATGCGATTGCCAGCTTGCCGATTAGCTTCGAGTAACTGTGTGGCCTCTTTAGCAGCCAATACACCTGTTTTGGTGAGTACTAATCGATTTGGTTGGTGCTCAAATAACTGAACACCAAGGTCGGCCTCCAATTTTTGCATGCCACGAGTAATCGTTGGTTGGGTCACGTTCAACTTAGCTGCGGTGGCAGCCAAAGTGCCCGTCTGAGCAAAAGTGACTAATTCTTCTAGTAGATAATTATCTAGTAACATGACTTCAACTCCTAGCATACGTTGTGTGTATACTAGCATGTCTAACTAGTAATGTTCAAGCATAGACTACTGACCTATACTGATAATCATTAAGAACTGAGGAGGTCGCGTGCAAATGACTAAAGTACCGACAATTACGTTAAATAATGGGGTTAAGATGCCCCAACTAGGGTTCGGAGTTTTCCAAGTTCCAGACCCAGCAGAATGTGAAACGGCAGTGACGACTGCTTTGCAGGCAGGCTACCGGTTATTGGATACGGCTACAGCTTATCAGAATGAAGAAGCTGTTGGTCGGGCGATTAAAAAGAGTAGTGTCCCCCGTGAAGAGTTGTTTGTAACGTCGAAACTCTGGGTTTCAGAGTTCACTTATGAACGAGCTAAGCAGGGGATTGAAGATTCATTACGACGCCTGCAATTGGACTACCTTGACTTGTATTTATTACATCAGCCATATGGCGATACGATGGGCGCATGGCGTGCGCTTGAAGAAGCTTATCATGCTGGAAAAATCCGAGCGATTGGGGTCTCTAATTTCTATGCTGATCAATTAAAGAATTTGGAACTGACGATGACGGTGCAACCAGCCGTTAACCAGATCGAAGTCAATCCTTGGTATCAACAAGCAGCTGAAGTGGCGTTCAATCAACGCGATGGTGTACGGGTTGAAGCCTGGGCACCGTTTGCTGAAGGAAAACAACAGATCTTTACGAATGCCAAGCTTGAAACTATTGCAAAAGTTCATGGTAAGACAACTGGTCAAGTGATTTTGCGGTGGCTCTTACAACGTGGGATTACCGTAATCCCTAAGTCCGTACACAAGGAACGAATGATTGAAAATATTGATGTGTTTGACTTTGAATTGACGGATGCTGAAATGCAAACAATCGCATCACTGGATCAGAATGTCAGTCAATTCTTTGATCATCGTGATCCTGATACGATCGAGCAGATCTTTGGTTCCAGTTTGAAGCAACTTCACTAGGTTAAGAAAGAGGTCATAAGATGGTTAAAACAATTAAGTTAAACGATGGTAATGAAATTCCAGCGATTGGTTTTGGGACTTTCCAGATTCCTAATGATGGCTCGACTTACCAGGCCGTTAGCCAAGCACTAGCAATGGGTTATCGCCACATTGACACAGCGGTAGCCTACTTTAACGAAGCTGAGGTTGGTCGCGCCATTAACGATAGTGGGATTGCCCGGGATCAAATCTGGGTGACAAGTAAGCTATGGTTACAGGACTTTGGTTATGAGGCTGCTAGCAAAGCTATCGATCAATCCTTGAAGCAATTGCAACTCGACTACATGGATCTTTACTTGATTCATCAACCATATGGCGATGTTTTAGGCGCTTGGCAGGCCATGGAAGCAGCTAAAAAGGCCGGTAAAATCTGTTCGATTGGGGTGTCTAATATGACCCCTAAGATTTGGAACCAGTTTGTACCGCAATTCGCAACCTTACCATCAGTCAATCAGGTCGAATTTAATCCTTATACGCAACAGCGTCCATTACGAGAACTGTTGGCGCCGGATGATGTGAAGCTTGAAGCGTGGGCACCACTTGGACAAGGTAATTCACAACTGTTGAACGAGCCATTGATTCTTGAATTAGCGAATAAGTATGGTAAGAACGCGGGCCAAATTATTCTACGTTTTGAAAATCAGTTGGGGGTGATCGTCTTTCCTAAGTCAGTTCATGCTGAACGGATCAGCCAAAATCAAGATATCTTTGACTTTGAGCTGACGGACACGGAAATGACCCAGCTGGCTGCTTTAGACCAAGGCAAGGGACGTCATGATCCAGATGCTCCTGGTGTTAAAGAACGTTTATTGTCAGCGTTTGACGTTCATCAAAATGATTAGATTGTAATCCAAATAAAAAGGAGTTTGGGACAAAACCCAAACTCCTTTTTGTATGTTCACATATTTACAGTCGAAACGTGCGACAAAAGACTGCACCCTCCGCTTAGCTACGGAATACAAACGATTGAAAATGCACAATCATTCGTATTCCTAGGCTATGCTCGGTAGCAACCCGCCTTTTGTTCCACTCTCTTTTTTACTATTCAGCTAGTGAATTCTTGAATTACAAGCGATCTTGATAATCAGCCAAGCGATCCTTCATAACGTTGTAAACTCGTTCAGTATCAACGGAAGTCCCACGAAGTTCGTAGTCTGCGATAAAGTCCGTATCAAGTTGTTCTGCATACCGGCGAGCAGTTAGGCAGTATTGATCATTGAAGTTACGATTACCACTACCAACAACACCTAAGCAGAAGCGTGAATTTTGGTCGTAATTGAGATATTCCCCAAGGGTAGTCGTCAATAATTCGGTTACACCACTGTCGATACCGTTACCACCGTTTAAGTAAGTGGGGACGAATGCGAAGTAGGGTGTGTCTTCAATAGCAAAGTCAGATTGGTCGGTGATTTCTTTTAGGGTGATCAAAGGGTTACTATCATCAGCCGCGTTTTGCGTCTTAGCGTAGTCCTGCATCCCGGTTACGAATGAACGGGTGTTACCCTCAATGGAGATGTAAATGATATTAATTGTTGATTCACTCACGGTTGTTCCTCATTTCTTTTTTAACGTTTCTTATAGTTTACGCTGGGCACTAATGTTTTGCAAACAACTTTGATGGGTGAGACTACTAATGTTGTTAACTATTTCAGCTAGATCTTGTAGCAGAGCGAAATGATTTTTCAATGGCAAAATAAAAAGCTCAGGATAAAATCCCGAGCTTCTGGTTATTGGTATTAGTCATCAAGTTGATCGTCATCCGGAGTAGCAGGCGTTTGCGCACTGACTTCGAACCAATTGATATAGGCGTTTTCAAAGTCGAGGGCTTTGAAGTTGAAGTTCCCAATCTGGATGGTATCGCCGGCCTGGATCTTAGGGAAGTTATCCAGAATATAACCAGTTAAAGTGACCACATCAGAATCCTCAAATTCTTGGAGATCGGTCTTGAAGTAACGCTCAAAATCATAAATGGTCATTTTACCACTGATATGGTAGGTGCCATCGTCTTGCTTGTCGATGTATTCATTAGAGACATTGTCGATTTCATCGTTAACGGTCCCGAAGAGTTCTTCGTAGATATCCTTATCAGTAACGATCCCACTAGTGCCACCGTATTCATCCACAACAACGACGATCGGTGTTTGTTTATCGATCATTTTCTGTAAGATCGCTTGAATGGGGGTTGTTTCAGGAATCGTAATGATATTGCGTAACAATTTGTTAACCCGGATATCATCATCAACTTCGCCCTGACGAATCAAGTCGTAGTTGTAAACGTAACCCAGAATCTTATCCTTATCGTTATTAGCAACGACGGGTAAGCGGCTGAAACGTTTCTGCAAGTAGACGCGAATCGCTTGTTTAACCGTATCATTGATATCGATAACCACTAATTGGGTTCGGTCAATCATGACATCCTTAGCGATCTTGTCATTGAATTCAAACGCGCGTTCCATATATAAATAGTCGTTACGTTCAAGTTCACCACCAGTTACGGCGTTTCGTGATAAGTTCAAGATTTCAGATTGAGAGTAGACATCGTTATCTTCGTTGGCAACTGGAATACCCAGCATTTTGACAACGCCAGCGGAAGAAATGTTCAGTAACCACACGAAGGGGTAGAAGACGACGTGGAACCACCGTAATGGGGTGGTGACCACGGCCATGACTTTCAATGGCATATCGATGGCGATATTCTTAGGGACGATTTCAGTTAACACCACTTCTAAATAGGTTAAGATGAAGACCCCAACAATAATACTGATCCCGCGAAGAACACCGGTTGAGACGGAAAGGTTGAAGATTGATAGAAAATCTAAAACAAAGTGTTCAGTCGTCTGTTCACCGATCCACCCTAAGATGATCCCAGCAACTGAGACCCCTACTTGAGTTGTTGACAAGTATTCATTAAGATTACGGACCATGTGTAACGATGTCTCGATCCGTTTAGATGGTTTATCACGTTTTTTTTGTTCTTCTTCAAGGGCACTTGGTCGGGTCTGAACGAGTGCAAACTCGCAGGCCACAAAGAAAGCGGCGACGAAGAACGTAATGACAATAATGACTAAATTTAACATTATCTGGCCACTGTCCAAAGAAACATTCCTCATTTCATAAAATTAGTTAGTGCTATTATAACGCGAAACGACTACTAAGATAAAGGATAGTTACGATATTTTGCAATTGAACCCAGAAGGTTAACGTTTACATTGAATGGTGCTACACTAATGGTATACCAAGTAAAGGGAGATCTTTAGTGATGCCAGTAGAAACGAAAACTAAGATTCATGAGGATTCGAAGAAATTGGTTTATCAAGATAGTGATGTCAAAAAAGCGATGGATTTAATTCGTGACCATGGTTACGTGACCCGTGAAGATTTTAAGCAAATGGCCGATGAAGATTGGGCGGAAGGTTTTGAACAAAAAATTGAAGCCGCTTTCTTGAAGATTGATGGGGAAGACCCTTATATCTACTTCGAACAATTTGATTTTAAAGGTGGCGACATTGATTCAATCATCTTCGACATGGATCAAGTCGGCAAGCGGGAAAATGCCCTGAAATTACTTGCGGAAGCCATTCACCAAGTGGCTTACTAAATTAGTCTAATACGGAGGTTTCAACATGCATCAGCAAAGAGTTCGTCAGCAGTTGTTCGGTCACCATATCGATGAGTTGTTATTACCCGTGAAATTTTTAAAACGGACGCACCGTAACGTTGAATCTGCGCTGAATGCCCATGCGGCAATGAAGACTGACGTGGTCGAACACGATGATGACTATACGGTGACAGCTGAATTACCCGGTTTTGATAAGGAAGCCGTTACAGTTACTTATACTGATGGCTGGTTAACGATTCGTGCTCACCGTTCTGATGACGGCCGTAATGACGATGGTCGCATCTTGCATCATGAGCGTGCAACGGCTGATTTAACTCGGCAGTTTCACTTAGCTGGTGTGGTCCGAGACCAAATTCAGGCCCATTACCAAGCGGGGCTGTTGACTGTGACCTTGCCCAAGATGGTTAAGGCTGCTGTAGGTGAAATTGAAATTCAATAGTTAAAACGACGTTACCGGTAATTAACTGGTAGCGTCGTTTATTTTTAAAACATATCGAAAAAAAGAATCACCCTAAAATTAGCAGTGATTCCTAAAACAATTATTTAGTTGAATCGTCATCTGAAGCTTGTTCTTCATCAGATTCCTTGTTAGCATCAGAAATGCTCATCTGAATCGTCCGGGGGCGATCCTTGATGATGACGATCGTGCCGTGGCCTAAGAAATTCTTGGGACCATCGTAAGCCATTTCGTATTCGTTAGCGAATGAGCCAGATTTTTGTAACGTCATGAAGAAGATTTTATTATCTTCGTAGTCGTCACTGAACATAACGGCAATCGTATTATCAATCAATAATTTTTCTTTGCGCATCTCTCTGAGGCGAGCCCATAAACCGGCAATAACTGGTTGGGGGATGATTTCTTTGACGTCATCGCCCACACGCATTTTTTTAGTCATTTCATACATAAAGTCATAACCTACTTTTCATTAAGAATTAGCTGAACTCATAAATGATACCATATTCCATAATTAATGCGATTTATAAGTTTACCTAGTTTACAAGACTAGCTAATCTAAGTATAATAGCTATAATAAGTTAAGGAGGGGTTACGATGACAGCAAACGGAACATACGCAGACTGGCAACAACGAATGGGTAAGGTGATCCTGCCGAAGTGGACGGAGTTACCTAACTTTGATTTGTATATGGATCAGGTCTTATTGTTGATCAATGAAACGCTACAGCCACTTGGGGTTGACTCAGTGACGGCAGCGATGATCAATAATTACGTTAAGCATAAGGTTATCTTGTCACCAGTGAAGAAGAAGTATCAAATCATGCAGTTGGCCGATATTATCGTGATTACCTTACTTAAACCAAGTTATCCATTGGAGAAGATTCGTCAAGGCATCGATCAGGTCACTGCGACTGGGTATCCCAAGCGGGCGTATGATAACTTTATTACCACGTTGACGACGCAGTTACATCAACTGGACGCGCCGGTGGCGATCTCGGATCAAAACCTCAGTCACAGTTTAACAACGGCTGCTGCACAATTAATTGTTAATAAGTTACGAACGGATGAACTCTTACGTTTGAATCAAGTTCAAACGAAGCCACAGCAGATTGAAAAATAGATAGATTAACTTAAAGCGCGCGTCTGCACTGATCTTGAGGGCCGACGATCGCTTTTTTTAGTTGCTGGAATTATGGGGCTTTAGTATCATAAGAATTGCAGGCAAAAGAGTGAATGAATGGGAAGGAAGGCATTTTAGCCAAGCTATAAATTTGTTAAGTTGCCTTACTTCTTAGGAAGAGTGATTGATATGAAGGTATTTATCAGTGATGATCAAGAGCAGCAACGGCTGTGGTTGAACGATATCATTACAACGCAGTTAGATGCCTTGCATTTTAACTACGAGTTAGAAACGGCTTGGCAGCCAGCTGATGTGTTGGCTGCAGTTAAAGCTAGTGGAGGGCCGAACCTCTATTTCTTAGATATTGTTTTACAACACGATATTACTGGGATTGAGTTAGCCTCGAAGATCCGTGACTATGATCCAGATGGTTTTGTGATCTACGTGACGGTGCGTGATGATATGATGCCCGACACGTTGAGTGCGATGACGGCGCCGACTGGGTTTATCTCAAAGGTCGATATGTTCGATGAGGAAGTTTTTGTGCCCAAGGTTCGAGAAGTGTTAGAGGTCGTCAAAAAGAGAGTGGCAACCTTACGCCGTTCAGCCGGGGTAACTTTAACCTTGCGTAGTGGTGCGTTATTATTAACGTTGAAGCTAAAGGACATTGTTTATTGTGAAAAGATGCATGGCCTACGTACAACCAGAATTGTCACTACGGATCAGGTTTATGTCGTACATAAAAATTTAAATACGATTAAGGAACAACTAACAGCTAACTACTTTTTTAATGAGTTTCAGAGTTATGCGCTGAATCTTGAACGGGTCATCACGGTCGACTTTAATAAAGGGGCGATCAGTATGGATAATGGTGACCATTTGTCCTTCAGTCGTGGAACTATTAAGAAATTAAGGACGTACTATACTAACGCAGAAATAGGATGAGTAAATGATAACGGAAGCACAATTAACAGCAATTCAAGCATACGCTTTACAGCGACTAGCCCAAGACCACAGTGGGCATGGGAGTGACCATTTAGAACGTGTTAATCGTTTGGCTCGACGTCTTGCAGTGGCAGAAGGAGCTGACTTGAACCTGACGTTAGCGGCT
The DNA here is from genome assembly GCF_001039045.1 of Lactiplantibacillus herbarum. Lineage (GTDB taxonomy): Bacteria > Bacillota > Bacilli > Lactobacillales > Lactobacillaceae > Lactiplantibacillus > Lactiplantibacillus herbarum. The sequence continues at coordinate 16,374 of NZ_LFEE01000031.1, read as the reverse complement.
GCCTGGTTGCACGATGTTATCGACGATAAATTAATGGCTGATCCCATCAAGGCGCATCAGGATTTGGCTGATCAGTTGACTGAACTACGGGTCACGCCAGCGGCTCAGCGTGAAATTTTTGATATTATCGATCATATGTCTTTCAGTAAATCGATGGATGGTGCTCAAAAGTTGAGTTTGGAAGGTCAAATCGTACAGGATGCCGATCGGTTAGATGCGATTGGCGCGATTGGAATTGCCCGCGCACTCTATTATTCGGGCCACGTTGGTGAGGCCATCTATGATCCAGAGTTACCACCACGTGAACACCTGACAAAGGAACAGTATCGCAATCAACCGGGAACGGCAATCAACCATTTCTATGAAAAATTATTCAAGCTAGCTGATTTGATGAACACGGCAGCGGCTAAGCAATTGGCGGCGAGTCGGACGGCAGTGATGCACGAGTTCGTTGATCAGTTTAAGGCGGAATGGGTGTCAGAGGACTAAGTGAAGAGAGAGTGGGCCAGCAGGCGGTTAGGGACCGAGCATAGCCTAGGAGGAGTGAGGATGGTGTTTTTCCATCTTTATCCCGATGCAATCGATCGGAGGCCCCTGCCTGCTGGCCCGCGTTTCGACTATTAACATTAGAGCTAAAAAAAGCTACGTCAGCAATATTGCTGACGTAGCTTTTTTTAGTTCCGTAACATAATTAGTGCAGCAACGAGGACTGCAGGGCAGTTTGAGAGTTTAACAGACGCAAGCTTTTAGCGGTGCCGACGAGTGAATAGATTAGTTCCCAACATAATCAGTAGTGACACGATCAGCGAGTAACTGAGAATCATAGCGATGGTTAAACCAGCCATGACAAGGTGATGAATCCATCCCGTAATTCCCAGTAACGTGAAGATGGTAGTGACTACAATCAGTAAGGCAATCATACTGTATAAGCCGATCGCCTGATTCTGATAATCAGCGGAGCTCAGTTCGAGGCCACCGACCACGATTGTAATTGTTAAGACAAGTAGTAGTAGCAGCTGCCACCAGCTAACGTGAGTCGTCGTGAGTGCTTGCCAGCTGGCCGCCCAGTTAGGTGCGGTTGGCGTGTCTGCCAATTCGAAGATAGCTTTAGCCAAGCCGGGTGCTAGCAGTTGATCTAGGACTAATAGAACAGCCGTACAGCCGAAGATAGGTGCCATCCCGATGAAGAAGTTACCGATCAGTTGGTACGGACTACGATGGTTCCAAACATGATACACGTAACCGAGTGCTAGGTCTGGTTCATCGCCATTTTTAGCTTTTAAATGTGGTAGTTTAACTAATCGAAACGAACTGATGCGATGACGAAAGAGTAGCGCAATCACTAGGTGGCTGAGTTCGTGAATCATGATTCCTAAAAAGCCACAGTAAACCTGACTGTTAATGCCGAAGCGGGCTATCAAGTTGGCATTGGTACGACGATTGGTAATTGTTAGTAGCCAAGTAAACAACTCAGGTAATCCCAATGTGACGAGCAATACTAAGCCGATATTCTCGATAAACTCATTCACTGGGCTTTACTCCGTGATTTCGCCAAACGTGCCATGGACTAATTTACGGAGGTCATTGGCATCGATCTCAATTGAACGACCGATTTTACCAGACGAAACGAGCATCTGGCCTTGCTGTTTGGCAATTTCGTCGATGAAGATTGGGAATTTCTTGGTTTCCCAGATTCCAACTGGGGTGTTGGCACCGTGTTGGTAGCCGGTCGTCCGTTCCAAATCTTTTAGCGGAATCATGCCGACTTTTTTATTGCCAGATAATTTAGCTAGTTTCTTGTAGCTCAAATGTTCGTCGATAGGTAAGACACCCACTAAGGGGCCCGTTTTGTTGCCAATCAATGCGAGCGTCTTATAGATGTGGTGTTCGTCAACGCCGAGGTGGTCGACTTGCAGTTGCTGAACGTCACCTTCGACGACCGTTGGAAACTCGTATTGCTGGTAGCTAACGTTGGCTTTATCCAAGATTTTTTCGACGAGCGTTTTTCCTAGTTGATCTTTTTGTTTACTCTTTTTTGACATGTTTTAACCTCACAATTATAAAAAATACGTTCCAATCATAAAAATGGACCGGTGCAATTCAACAAAATGTGTTTAATTCTGCTATACTAAGGTCAACATACTAATTGAAAAGGGGGAATCACGATGGCTGATCTTGTGTATCAACAAGTCATTACCGACCTCAACAAACGTATTATGGCGAACGAATTCGTCGATAAGAAGCTACCGGATGAGCGGAGTCTCAGTGAACAATATCACGTCAGCCGCAGTTCAATCAAGCGGGCGCTCAATATCTTGGCCAATCAAGGGCTCATTTTTAAAAAACGTGGTTCAGGAACGTTTATTAATCCATTATATCTTAAAAACCAGTCTTCATTTAAGTATGAAGGCACAAACTTAGGAATTACTGATAGTTTGAACACTGAAGGTGCCCAACCTAGTATTCAATTATTAGACTTTCAGGTCATTCCGGCAAGTCCGGAGTTGCAACAGGACTTATTTTTAACACCTGACGAGTTTGTGTATGAGATCAAACGGTTGCGATTACTGGATGATCAACCGTTCATGATTGAAACGGGTTATATTCCAATTAAGCTGGTCCCACAATTAAATCGGCAAGTGGTCAGCGGTTCGATCTTTAATTATGTGCAGGAAACCTTGCACTCAGCTGTTTCCAAGTCGTTTTTATCCGTTTCGGCGGATGTTTCGACTGAAAATGATCAACAATTATTGCATTTGAAGCCTGTTGAACCAGTGGGCTTAATGAGTGGAATCTTCTTCTTAGATGACGGGACACCGTTTGAAGTTTCCAATATGCGATTACATTATCGTTATATGAAGTATACGACGTTTGTGTCAACTAACCCTTAATAATGGAGAGTGGGACAAAAGGCGGAGGGAGCAGCCTTTTGTCGCACGTTTCGACTGTAAATATGTGAAGATGAAAAATGAGTTTGGGTTTTGTCCCAAACGCTTAATAATAATGTTCATCAATACTAAAAACGCACCGTTGCAATTGCAACGATGCGTTTTATTGTCAGATAGGTAAGTGCTAAAGTCATTTGTAGCGGAAATGACGGTTAAGGTCACTTATAGACGGATGTTGTTGATAAAGTGATGCTTATTTTTTGGAGATCTTTGGGGTGATTGGTTTCTTGTCGACGCGCAATTGAACTTTTCCTGTGGGTTCGCCATTCTTGAAAGTTCCTTTGAGTTGCCATCCAGCATGTGAGACGAACTGTCCTTTACCTTCAAAACGACCGTCTTTAAAGCGACCAATATAATGATTTTTATTTTTGACTTTTAAGTGGCCTTTGCCAGTAGACCGCTTCCTCAAGTTCTCGCTAGCATAGACTAAACTACCGTGATTCAACTGTGTTTTTAGATGTTCTAGCGAAGTAGGCTGCAAACTTATAATGGCCAATATTAGAATAATACTCGTAACGAGTACCTCGAAGAGCCGTTTTTCCTTAGCTTTTTTCACTGACTTAAGTCCTTTCCATTACATAACGTGATATGAACATAGTTTACGTCCGGGAAAAAATAGTGGTTGTCAAAAGGAATTAATTTGCGATAATAATTTAATTAATGAACATAAATCATAATAGTTTGTTGAACAGCCGGAGCCTCACTGAGTAGGGCTTGGGCTTTTTAGTGTGTTAATGAGGATCTTTGGCAAAAATGCATCTGCTGTTACTTTTTAGTAGGGAAGCGTTATGATAATTGGCAAAAGCCCCAATAAATTAATTATGATAAAGATTCATTTTTAATAATTAATTAGTTCGAATTGCGGGCTGATTCAAGGGGGACGTACCCTGAGCGAGATTTTGTTTTAATAACTTTTTATAATTGGACCGTTCCAATTAATAAAAAGGTTGATTTTTAAAATAAAGTTGTTAGAATATAACTTGTAAACGATAACAGCTAATTATTCAATCGCTGAGGAAAGCAAATTAAGGAGTGTTTTGAAATGACAACAGATTATTCATCACCAGCATATTTGCAAAAGGTTGATAAATATTGGCGTGCCGCCAACTATTTATCCGTTGGTCAACTCTATTTAAAAGATAATCCATTATTACAACGCCCATTAAAAGCAAGTGACGTTAAAGTTCATCCAATCGGTCACTGGGGAACAATCGCCGGCCAAAACTTCATTTATGCCCATTTAAACCGGGTTATTAATAAGTACGGCTTGAAGATGTTCTACGTTGAAGGTCCCGGTCATGGTGGTCAAGTGATGGTTTCTAACTCATACCTTGATGGTACTTATACCGACATCTATCCTGAAATGACGCAAGATGTTGAAGGGATGCAAAAACTCTTCAAACAATTCTCATTCCCAGGTGGTGTCGCTTCTCATGCCGCACCCGAAACACCAGGTTCAATCCACGAAGGTGGCGAACTTGGTTACTCAATCTCTCACGGTGTTGGTGCGATTCTTGACAACCCTGATGAAATTGCAGCGGTTGTCGTTGGTGATGGTGAATCCGAAACGGGTCCATTAGCAACTTCTTGGCAATCAACGAAGTTCATCAACCCAATCAATGATGGGGCCGTCTTACCAATCTTGAACTTAAACGGTTTTAAGATTTCTAACCCAACCATCTTTGGTCGGACTTCTGACGAAAAGATCAAGCAATACTTTGAAAGTATGAACTGGGAACCAATCTTTGTTACTGGCGACGATCCTGAAACGGTTCACCCATTATTAGCCAAAGCAATGGATGAAGCCGTTGAAAAGATCAAAGCAATCCAGAAGCAAGCTCGTGACAACGACGACGCAACATTGCCAGTATGGCCAATGATCGTCTTCCGCGCACCTAAAGGTTGGACGGGTCCTAAGTCATGGGATGGCGAAAAGATCGAAGGTTCATTCCGTGCTCACCAAATTCCAATTCCTGTAGACCAAAACGATATGCAACATTCAGATGCCTTGGTCGATTGGCTTGAATCATACAAACCTGAAGAACTCTTCAATGAAGATGGTTCTTTGAAGGATGACATTAAGGAAATTATGCCAACTGGCAATAGCCGGATGGCTGCTAACCCAATCACTAACGGTGGGGTTGATCCTAAGGCCTTAAACTTACCAGACTTCCGCGATTACGCGGTTGATACGAAGGAACAGGGCGCTAACGTTAAGCAAGATATGTTAGTATGGTCAGACTATTTGCGCGACGTTATCAAGAAGAACCCTGATAACTTCCGTTTGTTCGGACCAGATGAAACGATGTCAAATCGCTTATACGGTGTCTTTGAAACGACTAACCGTCAATGGTTGGAAGATATTCATCCTGATAGTGATCAATACGAAGCACCTGCTGGCCGGGTCTTGGATGCTCAGTTATCTGAACACCAAGCAGAAGGTTGGTTGGAAGGTTACGTCTTAACGGGTCGTCATGGCTTGTTTGCAAGTTACGAAGCATTCTTACGCGTCGTGGACTCAATGTTGACGCAACACTTCAAGTGGTTACGTAAGGCCAATGAACTTGATTGGCGGAAAAAGTACCCTTCATTGAATATCATTGCGGCTTCAACGGTGTTCCAACAAGATCACAATGGTTACACTCACCAAGATCCTGGTGCTTTGACGCATTTAGCTGAAAAGAAGCCAGAATACATTCGTGAATACTTGCCAGCCGATGCTAACAGTTTGTTAGCCGTTGGTGACGTGATCTTCCGTAGCCAAGAAAAGATCAACTACGTGGTAACGTCGAAACATCCACGTCAACAATGGTTCAGCATTGAAGAAGCTAAGCAATTAGTTGACAATGGTCTGGGTATTATTGACTGGGCAAGTACGGATCAGGATAGTGAACCTGACATCGTCTTTGCCTCTGCTGGGACGGAACCAACGCTAGAATCATTAGCTGCTATCCAGTTGTTGCATGATCAGTTCCCTGACATGAAGATTCGTTACATCAACGTAATCGACATCTTGAAGTTACGGAGTCCTAAGAAGGATCCTCGTGGGTTATCTGATGTTGAATTCGATCACTACTTTACCAAGGACAAACCAGTGGTCTTCGCGTTCCATGGTTATGAAGACTTAGTTCGTGACATCTTCTTTGATCGTCACAACCACAATCTTCACGTGCATGGTTACCGTGAAAATGGGGATATCACCACACCATTCGACGTGCGTGTGATGAACCAAATGGATCGTTTTGACCTTGCTAAGACAGCAATCGAAGCTCAACCAGAGATGGAAAACACGGGTGCAGCCTTTGTTCAATCAATGGATGACATGTTAGCAAAACACAATGCTTACATTCGTGATGCCGGAACCGACTTGCCAGAAGTTGAAGACTGGCAATGGGAAGGCTTAAAGTAAAACTGAATTAAATTAAGATGAAAAGCATTACGCGCAGTTAGTCCTGTCGCGTAATGCTTTTTTTGTCTAAATAATGAGCATATTCTAATGGCTTTTTAATCTCAGCTGGTATAATACTGCTAACCTGGTAACGACATTTAGCTGTGGACTTAATAACCATGGTACTGGAATTTAATGGTGAGTGACTGAATGTTGGTGCGGCGGTGAATTGCAAAGACGTGACTGTCAGTATTTGTGAGAATCATAACTCGGTGGCAAGAAAGGAGCGGCTAACTGTAACATGGATGGTTAGCCCATACTGCGTATGAAAATTTTAATTGCAGTAGAAAATCTTGTGATGGATGGTGTGAAACGCGCCGCAACAGTTTTAGGCAATGCACTAGTCTCGCAAGCAGAGGTTGCTTTTTACTCGTTAGCACAGCCCCGTAGCTTTTATCCGTTGGCAGCCCCGTTAATTACAGCACGGCGGCCAGCGAGTGCGGCGGTATTGAATTATTTTGGCTCAGCACCACTCGGCATCTATGCACACCAGGTTGCGGATTTAGTGGCAACCTTAAAAGAAGGCCAGTACGATGCCGTGGTATTACCTGGAGGACTACTGACTAGTTTTGCACCGGTAATTAAGAAGCGCATTCCTCGGCTCAACGTGATTGCTTGGATGCATAACAACGTGGATATTTATCTCAATCAATACTATGTTCAGATGCAGTCTGAATTGATTACAGGACTGATGGCCGCTGATTCAGTAGTGACGTTGACTGACTACGATCTGGAAGGCTACTCACGATTCAATCCGCATACGGTCAAAATTTATAATCCCTTAACACTGGATTCACATGGTATTCAGGCAAATCTTGATCAGCATACGATCGCTTATACTGGACGGATTGATATTCAGCATAAGGGACTCGATTATTTATTAACGGTTGCCCGGTCACTGCCTGACGATTGGCAAATCGCCGTGGCTGGTTCGGGACCGCAATCGCAGTTAGCGATTTTTAATCAATTGATCGATGAATTAGGTGTGGCTGAACGAATCATTTATCGGGGGGCACTCAAAGATGAAGCCCTGCGACAACATTATCAACAAGCGAGTATCTTTCTAATGACATCGCGTTGGGAAGGCATGCCGTTAGTGATTGGCGAGGCTATGGCAATCGGATTACCAATCGTTTCTATGTGGAATACGGGTTCAGCGGAATATTTGCAGGATGGCCGCTATGGCGTCTTAACGCCGGCTAGGAATGTTCCCGCATTAGTCGATGACCTGCTGCCTTTATTAATGGATCGGCGGCTGCGCGAAGATTATGCGCAACGTGCCCGTGAACGTAGTCGGGATTTTATGATGCCGCGTATTTTACGACAATGGATGGCATTGCTGAACCGACAGTACTTACCACAAATTGTCTTGACGGCAGATGAGCAGCGTAAGCCTGGGTAATAAAAAGTGCATAATCAGAAATGGTGGTTTGCAAGAGTTGGTTTATAGTAGCTGCTTTGTTCCCAGAAGTCATAGCAAAAAAAATAGCCTCCTCCAGAATCTTGATGTTCTGAAGGAAGCTATTTTGAGCAATAGGCCTAAATTTTAATACTGGTCAAGCTGGTCTAATTGATGAAAAATCGTTGGTAACGGCGCGGGTACCATGACTCTGGTCGTACTGAAAGGAAGCTGTAAGTCGAGCGCTCTAGCATGCAATAGTAGGCGTGGGGCGTTCGTTGGTCGATCATACAGTGGGTCACCGATGATTGGATGACCGCTGGCAGCTAGGTGAACCCGTAGTTGGTGCGTGCGACCAGTTTCCAGCGTTAACTCGACTAGTGACTGGTTAGCCGTCGTACGTAAAACTTGGTAGTGCGTCAATGCAGACTGGGCGTCAACCGTGTTGACCCAGCGTTTACGTTTGTCGAGCGGATCGTGGCCAATCGGTGCTGTAAACTCACCAGCAGTCGTTGGAAAGTGACCGCGAACCCAAGCGTAATAGGTGCGATGGATCTGTTTCTCACTGATCAGTCGGTCTAAGATAGGGACGACCACAGGATTGAGTGCAATCAGCATTGCGCCAGAAGTCATCTGATCGAGTCGGTGAACCATGTAGGGCGCTTCAGGCGCCAAGCTAGCGGCCAAATGATTCAATACAGAACCGATTTCTCCTGGCTGATTCGGATGAGATTTAACTCCGGCGGCTTTGTTGACGACTAGTAGATCCGCATTGCGGTACAGAATAATTGGCGTTGCGGTCGAATCGGGCAAATAATTGGAGTTAGGCGTCCGAAAATCAGTGTCAATAAACGTTAATTGAAGTTGATCGCCGGTGTGGACTTGTTGCGCGATCGAAACTATTACTTGATTTAGTTTAATGCGGCGCGTTTGCCGTAACTGTCCTTGGATACGTTTTGGCAATAACCAGCTTTGTAGGCAGGCTCGAATCGTTTGATCGTTCAGACTGGGCGGGATGGTGAGTTGATAAGTCCAAGTCATGATAGGCACTTCCTTCTCAGTAAGTTAGGTGTGAAGAATGGCGTAAAAAAAGTCTGGGAGCGTGTCCCAGACCGTCATGGTACTGTAATTAGTCTTTTTCGTCAGTAGCAGGCTTAACGATCAGCACGTCACAGACGGCGTTACGGCTAACATAAGTCGTAACAGAACCAACCATCAAACGTTCAACAGCGGATAAACCAGTTGAACCAATCATGATTAATTCGTTGTGGTGATCGGTTGGAAATTCACGAGCAATGACAGTTTTGGGATTACCAAAACGAACGTGAATGTCAACGTCAGTCACGCCGGCATCAATCGTTTGTTGCTTCAATTCTTCAAGGCGTTTTTGAACGTCTTCGGATAGTTTGTAGATAACGTCACCACTGACCGCACCGCCGTACGTATCACTGAATTGGTTAACTTCTAACACGTTAAGAATGTCGAGATGAGTCTTGTTACGCTTAGCGACTTCGATACCACGAAGAAGAACTTCATCGGTGGCTTTGGAGCCATCAACTGGTACCAAGATATTTTGATATTGTTGTAACATAATGGTTACCCCCGTTTTGTATGGCTAATTAATACTCTTATTTTATCATTAATTTTTGTTAGTGTAAGCATTTTGACATGATAAGTTATTGGAAGTTGTGAAGTGTGTTCACGTTTACAAAGGCTAACGTTGGGTAAACGGGAGTACGTTAATCAAAGTTGAAATGGTCAGTAACGATTTCTGAGCAAAATTTAATGATGGTGGTTGAGATTAATAGATCAATCAGTAACTGTTAATTATCAGTCATCGGAGCGACTGTGACCAGCATGTTCAAGGCCTGATCGATTCAGCGTGAAGACCACTGTTCACATGATTAATCATAACTAATTAGTGACTTATTAATAATTATAAATGACAACGTTGTCAGTGCCTGCTAATTAGCAAAATAATTATAAGTGACCACGATTGAATGTGAAATAGCGGCATGCTACTATTGTCGTATGATAACAAATCTATACAGGGGTATGGATACGGTTGTGTTGATCGATAATTCAAGGAAAGTTTGGGGATAGAAATTGAAAATGGGAATGACTAAAAGAGTCGTCACTTCATTATTATTGAGTACTGCTTTATTACCAATGATTAACGGTAAGGCGGATACGGTTAAATCAACTAGTAAGGGTGCTGCGGTAACAACCGATAGCACGTCTAGTACAACTAATGAACAACAAGTCACGCTGGGAGCAACTAGTCAGTCGACTACCAGTGCGGCGGCTAGTTCGTCAACCAGTCAAACAGCAGCAAGTGACAGTACGTCTGCGACCAGCCAAGCGAGTGATGCAGCTAACACTGCCACTAGCGTAACTAGTCGTGTCGCAGTACGGGCCAGCGTGGCGGATAGTACGGCTACCGAGACTAGTACAGCTTCACAGGGTGCTCAGTCGACTGCAAGCGCAGCGGATAAGACAGCTACGAGTGCGGCTAGTGAAACGGCTAAGACGACGGCTAGTGCTGCTGATCAATTGAACAGTAGTGCAACCAGTTCAGCGGCCACTAGTTCCGTGGAACAATCAGCTAAGCAGTCAACGGCTCAATCAGCAGCGTCAAATGCCACGTCAGTAACGGCCAAAGTTGAAGCCCAGGCCACTAGTGCAACAGCACAACAGTCAATTATGGCGACTTCAGCAACGGTTCGCACGGCAACTACGAGTCAAGATCAGTTCCTATCACAGATCAAAGCAGGGGCCATTTCTGGCTGGTACAAGTACCAAGTTTTACCTTCTGTTACGGCAGCCCAAGCTATTTTAGAAAGTGGTTGGGGCCAATCACAATTGTCGACGGTCGGTAATAACTTGTTCGGAATTAAGGGCAGTTATCAGGGACAATCAGTCTACTTTCCAACCCAAGAATGGACGGGGACGCACTACATTACGATTCAAGACGCTTTTCGGAAGTATCCGAACTGGTCAGCAAGTGTAGAAGATCACGGTGCCTTCTTGACTGAAAATTCACGATACAATAATTTGATTGGTGTCACGGAGTATAAAAAAGTGGCCAGCCGATTACAACAAGATGGCTATGCTACGGCACCAACGTATGCTAGTTCACTGATCAGTATTATTGAATATAATAATTTGGATGCCTGGGATCGTGAAGTTCTCAGTGGTCAGACGACCGGTAATACGAGTAACAATAATGGTGGCGGTACGCAAACGAATGATAATGTCACGGCCGTTAGTGGAACGTATAAGTTCACGAAGACGACTACCATTCATAATACGGCAGATCAAAATTCAGCGGTTGTTGGGACTTACAATGCCGGCGAATCCGTTAGCTATAATGGTAAACTGACCGTGAATAATGCGACTTGGCTACGTTACCAATCTTATTCTGGTGTGGCTCGTTATGTGATGATCAGTCAGCCAAGTACCAACAATACGCAACAAACGGTTACACCAGCTAGTGGTTCCTTCAAGTTTACGGCTAAGACCAATATTCGTGATGGGGCAAGTAAGACGGCCAAAGTTGTCGGCACTTACAACACCGGCGATACGGTTTATTACAACGGTAAAGTCACCACTGGTGGTCAAACCTGGCTACGCTACCTCTCAAATTCAGGTAGTCAACGTTACGTGGCAATGAGTGGGGATACGGTTGGCTCAACGACAACCACAACTACGACTAAACCAAACGTGACGGCGGCAACCGGTTCATATCGGTTTACGCAGGCTACCGCTATTAAGACTAGTCCAGCAACTAATGCCACGACGGTTGGGTCTTATAATGCCGGTGACACGGTTTACTATAACGGTAAAGTTACGGTAGGCAGTCAAACTTGGTTACGCTACCGCTCATATTCTGGTACTGACCATTATGTTCAAATGCAGACGAGTTCGACAACTAGTGTAACGAAGCCACAAGTTACGGCTCAGAGCGGGTCGTATAAGTTTACTAAGAGTACGGCTATCAAGAGTACTCCTGACAGTACCACGGCTAGCGTTGGGACTTACAATGCCGGTGATACGGTATACTACAATGCTAAGGTAACTGCAAACGGTCAAACCTGGTTACGTTATCAGTCTTATTCCGGGAAGCAACATTACGTTGCCGTTGGTGGTAGTAGCAATGCTAGTACCAGCAGTACGACCTCACAATCTTCTAATCAAGTAACGAGTCAAAATGGTTCGTACCGTTTTACTACGACAACTAATATTCGGACAGCACCAAGTACGAAGGCAGCTGTCGTCGGCCAATACAATGCTAACGAGACGGTTTACTATAATGGTTCCGTTAAAGCGGAGGGCTATACGTGGTTACGTTATCTCAGTGCTTCTGGTGCAGTCCGTTACGTTGCAGAAGTTAAGTAGTATTGAGCAGATTAATTGTCTTCAAAAGATCAGGGCTTTATAATAACGATAGTAAGATAAATAGCGATTACGACCGCTATTAACTTCAGGCAACCTGGTCGGCCTACGCTGACTGGGTTGTTTTTTATCGCTTGGTTGCAAACGCTTACACCGTATGGTATATTAAGTTCATCGGAAGAGTCACGGGTCAGTACCAACCGTTACCCAATTGTTGTAACAAACCCGTCAAGTGATAGCTAGTGCAGTATAGCAGCGTTTCCGCTAATTTCGGATAACTAACTGACCGACTCCATCTATTGATGGCACGTAATATTCACGGAGAACGGATTGCCGCCAATCAAGCGTTCATGGATGTGAATTGTGAATCAATCTTTTTGTGGGATGAAGAATCCCGCACAACGCTTTTTGGATGATTCTTCCAAAAACGGGGCTCACATTGTGGGTCCTTTTTTTAATTTGTTGTATGATTAATGTAACCTAGAGCTGAAGGAGATTTTAGAAAATGTACTATGTCGCAATGAAGGATCATGAAATTGGGCGGAACCTCGCTACGGAACAATACTTAATGAATAACGTCGATTTTGATGAGCCATTGGTTTTATTCTATTATGAAGAACCTTGTATCATTGTTGGTCGTAATCAGAATACTTTGGAAGAAATCAATGCCGACTATGTCCGGGAACACCATATTACGGTTACCCGGCGCTTATCCGGTGGTGGGGCGGTCTATCAAGACTTAGGCAACCTCTGTTTCAGCTTTGTCGTGAATAGTGATAGTCAGGAGTTTGGGGATTTTAAGACGTTTACCAAACCAATTATCACGGCACTACACGATATGGGTGCCACGACTGCGACGGTTAGTGGTCGTAACGATTTATTAGTTGATGGCAAAAAATTCTCAGGTAATGCGATGTACTCGCGCAATGGTAAGACTTTTTCACACGGAACGTTGATGCTTAACGTTGATCTTGACGTGGTACCACAAGCATTGACGGTGCCAACTGACAAGATTGCTTCTAAAGGCATCAAGTCTGTTAGAAGTCGAGTTACTAATTTGCGCCCATATTTGGCTCCTGAGTATCAAAATATAACAGTACCTGAGTTTCAGGAGGCGTTATTAAAGGAATTATTCCATGTAGATTCGTTGACACAGATTGCGGATAAGGAATATCATGTGACACCTGAACAACAAAAAGCTATTGATAAAATCTATGAAGACTATTATGCTAATTGGGATTGGGTTTACGGTAAATCACCAGAATTCTCAGTTAAACGACGTCAGCATTTTGATATGGGAACGATCGATGCCCGCATCTCAGTGCACGATGGTTTGATTCAAAATATTAAATTTTATGGGGATTTCTTTGGTAGTGGTAACGTCCAAGATGTTGAAGCGGCACTGCAAGGTGTTCGCTATGATCATGAGGCACTGGCTACAGCATTGGCTGATATTGATCTTGAACCGTACTTCAGGGGGATTCAGCGAGCCGCCATTATTGATTTAATCGCCCAATAACCTTATAGGAGTGATTTGTTGAAACTGACACGCTTGGTCGCATTTGCGTTTGTGTCCCTTTTTTGTTACGGTATCGTCAACTGGATGATGTCTACTAGTCATTTTCACTTACAAGCGAAGTCCATCTCGACTGCTGAGATGTGGCAGGGACTACTGATTGCACTGGTCCTGTATTTCTTAGGTGTGCTGGCGGTTTATATTAACCGGATGTTAGGCTTTTACGTACTTGGATTGGTTATTCTAATCTACAGTCTCGGATTGATCAGTGCACTAATGTCTGGCTATCAGAGTACAGCTGGCATGGAAATCAAACTCTTATTAGAAATAATGGGAGCGGTGGGGCTCGGCGTTAATTTTTACACGATTGTGTTGTTGACCCGTTGGCGCCAAAAAAATAACAATTAATTAATGAGGGATAGTATGCAACGAAACGTACAAACATTTATTGATGATATCACAGCAGTAAAGATGACTCAGGAAACCCTTAGTGGGAAGTATGAGCAACTTAGTACCCAAGTTAAACCATGGTTAACAAAGTTAGTAACAGCGGTGCAGAATGATCAATTAGCACAGATTACGCTGGTAACCGTTCATGAACCAGTCATTAGTTTTCGACTGGAAACTAGTGTGATTAACTTACCATGGGCGAACTTGACTGAGATCGGTAAGGTGACAGTTGCGGATGATACGATGCCAATCAACGTCTACATGATTGCGGAATCAGAAGCCTTACCATCTGGTCTGCGAATTGATGAACTAGGTTCAGTTGACGATATTGTGGCGGATCAGGCGAATGCCGAACAACTATTAACGGACTGGCTGACAGCTCAACTGGAACGACTAGATCAAATCACGGAAGCTGAAGCCTAAACGTAATTTTTACGTAACCAATATCATAACTTTACATGTTGATGTTATGCTTAATTCTGATATTGGGGCCAAGCCAAAATCAACGAATAACCCTGGGCACCCCTGCGGACAAGTCTGATTGCCTTCCGCAGGGGTGCCTTTTTTGACTAAACCTTGCATTATAGCGTTGAAGGTGTTATTGTAGTTCTTGCGATGAGTCGATTAAGTCAGATCGTCAGCAATGACGGTTCCGTGCGAGCGGCTTGTGACTAATATTGATAGCGGGGCGCGTTTTTCTGACGTATTCAGAGTGCTTGAGTCACTGATATTGTGGAATATCACCTTCACCGGGCAACCGGTGCCGCGACAGGCGTGTTAATCATCTTTTGATGGTTGGCGCGCTTTTTTTGTTGAAAAAAATAAGAGTGGTCCAGCAGGCGGTTAGGGATCGAGCATAGCCTAGGAAGAGTGATGATGGTGTTCTTTGCCATCGTTGCTCTTCCGTAGCTAAGCGGAGTTCCCTGCCTGCTGGACCACGTTTCGGCCATTAACATTCGTCACACGACAAACATTTAACGAAAAAAATCCTGTGTTAACGGCTCACGATTATCCGTTAACGCAGGATTATAATTTAAGGTTTAGCATAGTTAATAATATTAGAGAAAATGAATTCCAACCACGCCGATGAACATCAGTAAGAGACCGATTAAGCGTGGGAACTGAACACGTTGAGCCTTAGCTTCAAACCAGCCCAGTTGTTCGATCAAGGCACTGAAGAGCAGTTGCCCGAAGAGTGCGATTACAACGACTTGTCCAGTCCCGATTTGGGGAACTAGCCAGGCACTGCCGAAGACGTAGGCAGCGCCTAGAAAACCACCAAGCCAAATCAACCAGTGTGAGCGACCAGCATGTGCGGCGTTGGCTAAACCGCTGAGTGGTAATCTCAAAGCAAGAACCATGATCAGTAGTAGGACGGCGCCAACTGTGAATGAGATCATGGCAGCGTGAACGGATGAATCGAGAACGACACCCAGATGACCATTGATCGCCGTTTGAGTGGCCATCAGCATTCCTGCGCCGATGCCTAGTAAACGCCATAGCCACTGATTATTAGCTTGCTGGTTAGCAGCAGCACGGCTCCAACGAAGGGATGCAATGAGCATACCAAGCGTGACTAAGAGCAGACCGGCAACTTTAACGAGGGTTAAGGGCAGTCGGGGTGAGGAAAACCAACCAAATTGATCAATTAAGATACCCATGACGATTTGACCAAAAATAGGTAAAACTGCCGTTTGAATACTACCTAAGCGTGGAAATAAGAGCAGGTTGGTAGTCAGACCGATAACGCCAAGTAAACCGCCAAGCCAAATCCACCATGGATTACTGGTAATGGTTGACCAGCTGACTAATGGTGAGACCCCCATAAACAGGGTCAAGGCAATCAGGAAGACCGCGCCAACACTGAATGAGACCGCTGAGGCTAAGTAGGGGGAAACAACAAATTGGCGAAGTTTGGAATTGATAGCCGTTTGCATGGCCAGGCCGCCACCCATGAGAATGGGAATTAAAGCTAGTAATAACATGTGACATCGCTCCTATCAAAGTTGATGTTTATTAGCTTACTAGCTGTAGTTAACTCTAGGTCAAGGATAAAGTTCGAAATTTTTGATTTAATTGAATAAGCTCATTTTTGAGTCGGCTAGTTAGCTGGTAGTAACTGTATTAAATCTCACTTAATGCTCAGCATAACACGTCGATCGTCTTGTGTGCAGTGATTGTGAGTGAAAACTAAAGGTTGAAAGTCCCAAAATAACTT
>NZ_LFEE01000012.1:152513-187900 GCF_001039045.1 Lactiplantibacillus herbarum | reverse complement strand
AATTCCATCAACACCCAATATTGTAGAACCCTTTTTTTCGAATGATAATAACCAAAGCAAGGCGCTATCAGGCAGCGAGATTGCATCAGATAACCAATCATCATGCTTCCTAGAATAATCTTGGTCCTTAACTGCCTAGTAGTTCTCCTCATACCTTCTAATATTTTCTTCACAGGCTTCGACAATACTTGAGCGATTCGGAAATGGCCGGTGATAGATTAAATCATAATCCGTTGGCCGGGGCTTAACCTGATTAACCCCATAAACAACTGAGTTAGCTGGCACATCCTTCGTTACAATGGTACCAGCTCCTACAATACTATTATCACCAATAATAATTGGTCCAAGCACCTTAGCACCATCGGCCACAATCACGCTGCGTCCAATAACCGGACCGCCCACTTGCTCCCACTGCTGAGTCCGCAAGTTGAACTTTTGATTAGATCCAATCGTTACATTTTGAAAGATTACCGCATTAGCAGCAATCTTAGCCGCCGCAATCGTGCAACCACGACCATGATGCGCAAATTGGACACTCGGGTCAATCTCAACACAGTTGATCTCACAAGTATAGTCACGTTCTAAAGTTGCAGCAGCCTGCTGCCGCGTCATTTCATCTGCCGCAAAACAATTCAATTGTACTAAGTCTTCAAACGTCGTCATCTTATTCATCCTTTCATAACCTAAAATGTCACGAGCACACGACCACGGCTATGATGATCCTGTGCGTAATGTTGCGCCGCTTTTACTTCTACGACTGGAAAGACCCGATCAATCGGCCCCTTTAATTGACCGTCTGCTAACTGAGCAATTAACTGCTGATAAGTTGCCGAACTATATTCTTCGTGCACAAACCGCAACGCAGGTATTTCTTCGCTGGCTTGATTCACGATTGAATACATCGTGCTCAACGGATACTTAGTAGCCAATTCTTGTAGCAGCGGCTGGTAGCCAGCAATATCAATCACCAACGGCTGTTTCAATGAAGCCGGCAGCTCCTCCAGCATTACGGCTTGGTATTCAGGTAACTGTTGTTCAAAGTAGGACCGGCTGGCCGCTGTAACCACTGGCCATACCCGACACTGACTACCACGTAATAGCTGACACAAGTACAGTCCGATGACTGAATTAGCGCCCGTAATAATCACTTCACTAGGCTGGCAACGATTGATTGTTTGCCGCAACATTACTGCGGTCCCCGCTCCGGCTGGCAAAGTTGCTGCCGCTTGATCACTCACACTGGCTGGCAGTGGTAATAGCCAATCTGGATTTGTCGATACCACGTATTCCGCATACGCCCCTGCTGGATGCATGACTAATACACGCTGTTTTAGCAGCTGTGGATCACGGTTGGCACCCACAGCTACGACTTGACCAACGCCCCCAACACCAATGGTTCTTGGTAATTGTGTAAGTTGTTCAGCGGTCACGTTCGGTTCACTTTCACGTTTCCAATCAGCTGGAACTACGGGTAAAACGCTCATTTTAATTAAGACGCCTTCGCTTGTTAATTGGGGTTGCGACTGCGTATTGATGGCTAACCCATCAATACCATTAAAATTAGTTTGTACGACTGTTAACATTTTTATACCGTCCTTATCAATCTGTTTATTGTTTCCTTGGAAATAATAATATCATGTATTGTTTCTTTGTCAACAATAATTATTAATGGCAATTTTTCCGATTGTTGTACACCACTTCAAATAAAAAAGATCTCCCAGGAGTTAGACTAGCTTGTCCAATCCCTGGGAGATCTTCTTGGTATTCACTTAAATCCACTAAATCACTTGTCTGTACGACGCCGTTTTAATCCGACTAACGCCCCTAAACTGGTTAAGCCTAACAACAAGGCACCAATCATCGTTGCACGTGAAGTGTTCGCTTCACTAGTTTGTGGCAAGGTTGCGTACACACCCTTGGTTGACTGTTTAGCCGATCCTAATTTAGTCACTTCAGGATCAGTAACAAAATGATAACTTGTCGCCGCTAATTTGCCGTTATAATGGACTCGCTTAGATTCATTCGACGATGTTTCGTGATTAACTGTTTGATTACTACCACTGTTACTACTATTACCAGCGGGATTCTTATCACTACTGCCATCAGTCTGATTACCATTGCTACCACTACCATTATGATCAGGACTGATCGTATCACCCTGACCATCATCAGTTGTGATCGCATCCGTGGCTTTTACCGTTACGACTGCAGTCTGGATAATCACGTTGCCAGCACTATCCGTATAACGATAAGTGACCGTGTAGACGCCTGGTAAATCAGTATCTACGTCACCCGTTACCACAACATCACCAATCGTCAATGGTTGGCCTTCAGCGTCAGTACCGCCTACAAAATTATCGCCAGCTGACCACGCAGCGCCTTGATCAACCGTTGTTGGTTTAGTACTGATGGTTGCCTGAGTTGCTTTAACTGTCAGCATGGCAGTAGCCGTCACTTGATTCCCATTTCGATCTGTATAGCGGTAGGTTATGGTATGCTGACCGGCTTTGCTGAGGTCAATCATGTCCGCACCAATTACTTGGACTTCACCGAACCCAATTGGTTGGCCATTCATATCACTTCCACCGATGAAGTTATCGGATGCTTGCCACTTAGTTTTGGTCCCAGCAACTACTGTCATATCTTTGACATTAATGGCTGCCTGACTCGCAGTCACATTAACCTTGATTGTTTGTGAAATAACATTACCGTACTTATCAGTAAATTGATACGTCACATCGTAGCTACCTGCTTTGCTAACATCTACGGCACCGGTAACCTGCACATCTTTAAATGCGACTAGGTTACCGTCCGCATCAGTTGCGCCAACAAACCCAGTTTCAGCGTCCCACTTAGTGCCTTGTGTCAACGTCACGTTTTTAGCATCGATAGTCGCTGTTGTCTTAATAACCGTAACATTGACAGTCTTTGTGACCCCGCCATAAGTGTAATGAACCTGATAGACGCCCGGCTCACTTAAATTAGGCTGACCGTCTACTGATACCAGTTGTTTATCAACTGAATGACCCGCTTTGTCCGTTACCTTAACCAGATTATCCGTAGCTTGCCACTTATCACCAACGACCAGGGTACTGTCCTTAACTTCAAAATCAGTTTGATTAGCTAGTACCGTAATCGTAGCGTCCTGTTGTACTATAACACCGGTACTATCAGTAAACTGATAAGTAATCGTCTGCGTCCCAGATTGGCTGAAATCTGGCGCTTTAATAATCTTCAGTTGGTCCAGCGTCAACGGTGTCCCATCATTATCGGTAGCACTACCAAAATTATCACCTTTTTGCCAAGTATCACCCACGTAAACCGTGCTATTTTTGGTTACAAGTTGCGCCTGATTCTTAACCACCGTAACTTTGCCAGTTGTCGTAACCCCAGCATACGTAAAGGTAACCGTATAGTCACCCGGTGTCGTTAAATCTAAATCGCCACTGATGGTAACCGCATCTGGTGATTGTTGGTATAGCTGGGCAACATCCACTGTATTTCCGTCATCATCCGTCAAACCAGTTACGCTATCAGCCCAGTTCCAAGGACGATTAGCATAAACGGTTGTGTCTTTAGCCGTAATCGCTGACTTGCTAGCTTCTTGCCAAACAAACGTAGCTAGTGGTGCGTTTGTTCCAGAATACGCAGCGACTAACTCATCACTGGTATAAACCTGCGTAGAGTCGTTTACGTTAACCCATTTACCCGTATATTGCGAATTGTTAGGTACTGCCGGTAAAGCTACTGCTGGTTGACTACCATGCACACTAAAATCAATCCCTGAGCCTAACGTCAGTTTCTTGAGACTCGTCGTGCCATCGAACATCTTCCAATTTTGAGTCACCTTCTGCATATTAAAATTAGACAGGTCTAGTTCGGTCAACTTACTATCGTTCTGGAGCATCAAGGAAACATTCGGCGTATTTTCGAGCGTAAAATTAGCCCCTAACTTAATATTGGTTAAGTTAGTCATACCCGCAAATAAGCTTGACGCATCTGTTAAGCTTGTTGAATCAAACAGCAGTAAATTCAAACTTGCCAGACCCACACTTTGAAACATCCCGGCCATCGACGTCACGTTCTTAGTATTAAACCCTTCAATACCAGTGATTGTTGTTAAGTTAGGATTGGTCGTAAACATTTCTGCCATATTGGTCACGCTTGTCGTATCCCAACCGCTTAAATTAAGGCTAGTTAGTTTTGACGTTGTACCGAAGAAATTGTCATTATCAAACATCGTTTGCATCGTCGTCACTTTGCTCGTATCCCAGCCACTTAAATCAAGACTAGTCAATCCAGGATCATTATAAAAAACACCTTGCATGTTAGTAACATTACTTGTATCAATGTTGGTAAGTCCTTCGATGCTTTGAATATTAGGTATTCCAGCAAACATAGCATTCATACTAGAACCAGCTACAACGTTCTTTTCAATGACAATCTTAGTTAATGAGCCAAACCAGCTCTCCAATTTCCATGGATTCATCATGCTGCTGGCCAACTTTCCTGCACTAATCGTCAGCACACCATTGCTCTGATCAAATGACCAAGGTGCCGTCCCATTAGTACCCGTAATTAACTCCTCAGCACTAGCAACTGCTGCCATCCGCGAACTTTTCTCTGTCACTACGGCCGAAGAACCTGCTTGGTTTTGATCCTGCGCTTGATCGGACTGTAACTGCGGTGCACTCGATGTCACTGAGTTCGTTGTTTTTGTATTCTGATTGTTAACTGCTTTCGGTGTAACCACCGTATCTGCTTTATTATCAGCCACTTTTGCGACATCCCCAGCTGCACTTGCTACCATAGACTGACTTCCAGCTGAAGCAGAAGTCGTACTCGTTGCCTGATCAGTACTGGTCGCTTTAATGGCACTCGCAGACTCATTAGTCGCTTCACTATTTTCCAATGAAGCTTTCGCCGCTACTGACTGTCCAGCCGCTTTTGCTTGCTTCACAGTTATAGCTGCTTCACTCGTTTGACTAGCTGAACTTGCTGAAGACTTACTAGTCTGATTACTAGTCGCACTAACTTGGCTAGCAGTTGTTGACTCCGTACTAGCCTGTGAAGTCGCCTGACTACTATTCAACGTGACCGTTTGCGATGTTAACTGACTAGCAGCACTGGTTGGCACACTGCTCTCACCAGTTGCCTTAGTATCACCACTCACTTCATCAGCTTGGCTAATCAGCATATTAATATTGAGCGTTACCAACGTCGCACCCGCAAACAGCCAGAATTTACCATTCTTATACATTTTATAATGAACCGGTTGATCAACTCTTTGTGTCATATTTAGTATCCCCATCCCTAAATTTTTAATCAGCTCATAAGTTGCACCCCACATACAACTATTACTGTTTGATAAGTCCATTCATTAACAAACGGACGTTTCTGCGAATATAATATAACACATTAACTATTAAACACTAAGCACACCGTCCTGTTCAATAGTCACCCTTACTATTGCCTAAAAATTCCTTAATGACACCGATATTAATATTGTTTTACATTGAATTGCCTCCACTAAAATAAAAAACGGTACGTAGTCTCCCACTAGAGAGCACTACGTACCGGTTATTAATCTTCAACTTAATAATATTATTTTTATTTGGTCTTCTTCAGTTCAGCATCCAAATGTGCATTATACGCTTGCAAAAATTGCAACGTTGCGGAAACTTCCTGATCACTAGCCCGTTCAAACACAACTTGATCCCGTGCCTCAAACTGCCGATTCAAGCGTTCGTGAATCTCAAATACCTGCTGACCAGTCGCCGTTAACCGAAAATACGTCTCTTTACGATTACCAGCTTTTTGATAGCGTTCGATTAATTGGCGATCCATTAAGCGTCTAGTCATCTTACTGACCGCCCCGCGCGTCACGTACAATCCGGATGCAATTTGCGAGGCGTTACTTTCCGGATGCTTCTGAATGTACTCGATCGTATGAACTTCAGCCGCCTTATACCCTTTTAATTGCTGGCTAAGAACGTCATGGCTCAATAATGAAATTTTATCGAGCAGCGTTGTTAGTTCACTTAAAAATTGTTGTTGTGAATCCACTGCACTCACTCCCATGTATTATTGACGCTAGCATACCAAACTAATGTTTCCGTTTCAACAATATTCTTACTAAAAAAGGGGCTGTGACAAAAGTCGCAGTCCCTTTCTGTATTCCGAATATTAATATCCGAAACATGCGACAAAAGCCAGTTGCCTCCGCCTAGCTACGAAAGCCCAACGATTGAAAACCCCAATCATTCGTCTTCCTAGGCTATGCTCAGCAACTAACCGGCTTTTGTCACACACTCTCTCACTTCTAAGTCATTATCTCACGATGTCTGACGTTGTTGGGTATTATAGTTTAGCTGTTAGCTTAACATCTGGATACTTGTCTGCAAACCAACGTTCAGCAAACGCGTTTTCAAACAAGAACAACGGTGCGCCGTAACGATCCTTAACTAACAAGTTCCGTGAGCTAGACATCTTTTCATCCAATTGTTCAGGATCAATCCAGCGAGCAGTCTTACTCCCCATTGGTTCCATCACAACTTCTGAGTTATATTCATTTTGCATCCGGAATTTGAACACTTCAAACTGTAGTTGACCGACAGCACCCAGAATATATTCACCAGTGGTATATGAAGTATATAACTGAACGGCACCTTCTTGGACCAACTGTTCAATCCCTTTGTGGAACGACTTCTGCTTCATCACGTTCTTAGCCGTAACCCGCATGAATAATTCCGGTGTAAATTGTGGTAGCTTTTCAAACTGAACAGCGTGTTTACCCGCAAAGATCGTATCACCAATCTGGAAATTACCGGTATCATAGAGACCAATAATATCACCGGCTACGGCCGTTTCAACCATTTCACGCGTATCTGCCATGAACTGGGTCGAGTTATTGAGACGCATCTTCTTGCCAGTCCGTTGTAGTTGTACGTCCATCCCACGATCGAATTCACCAGAACAGATTCGTACAAAGGCAATTCGGTCACGGTGATTAGGATTCATATTCGCTTGAATCTTGAATACAAAGCCAGAAAATTCATTATCAGTTGGTTGGATCTCTTGATCATCCTGCGTTTTATGCGCATTAGGTTTGGGTGCATACTGCAAGTAAGTCTTCAGGAACGTTTCAACCCCGAAGTTTGTTAAAGCGGAACCGAAGAAGACTGGTGTCATGTCACCCGCAATTACCTTAGCTTCATCAAAATCATTACCGGCTTCTTCAATTAATTCCATTTCTTCTAACGTATCACGATAAATACTGTCCTTCGTTAATTCGTTGCTAGAATCAAGTTGACCGTTCTCATCTAATGGCAAGAAAGTCCGACCATGAGCTTCATTCTGGTACAACTCAACACGGTGATTGTACCGATCGTACAAGCCCTTTAGTCCCTTACCCATTCCCATAGGCCAGTTCATTGGGTAGGTTTCAATCCCTAAGACTTCTTCAACTTCATTCAGTAAGTCTAACGGTTCACGACCATCACGATCTAACTTGTTCATGAACGTAAAGATTGGAATCCCACGCATCTTACAAATCTGGAATAATTTCTTCGTCTGAGGTTCGATCCCCTTAGCCGAGTCAATTACCATGACGGCAGAGTCCACGGCCATTAACGTCCGGTAAGTATCTTCAGAGAAATCCTCATGCCCAGGAGTATCCAAAATATTGATACGCTTGTCATCGTAGTCAAACTGCATTACTGAACTCGTAACAGAAATCCCACGTTTCTTTTCGATTTCCATCCAGTCAGATTTGGCAAAGCTACCACTCTTACGGGCTTTAACCGTCCCAGCTTGGCGAACGACGCCCCCAAACAGTAACATTTGTTCCGTAATCGTTGTTTTCCCGGCATCCGGGTGAGAAATAATTGCAAAGGTCCGCCGGGTATCGACCGCGGCAGCAAGTTCTGTTTTATTCATTAAAAATTCCTTTCACATATAACCTGTATATTTAACCGTCCAAGACGATCCGAGACCGTCTACTAAAAAACATAGCCTTATATATTCTACTGATATTTGGCCAAAAAATCCAGTGCTACCCATTCAACAAGCCGAATCACCGCTAGTTCAATTAACAAATCCGGTATCATCCGCTTGCGAGCCCTTTTTTTAGTTGCACAACCTACTCACGTTTGCGTTTTGCTTGGTGTCTGCAATCAGGCCACGTACAATGTATTTAATTCATTGCACCTAGCTCACAAAAATCAAGGAGGACTTTCGCATGACAGAAAAATTTGACGTTTTATATCTTGGTAGTGGTCACGGAACCTTTGATGGGGCAATTCCCCTAGCAGCTCGTGGCAAGAAGGTTGCCATTATTGAAGCTGATCTGGTTGGTGGGACGTGTCCCAACCGTGGCTGCAACGCCAAGATTACGTTGGATCAACCGGTACTATTAAAAACACAAGTCGCCAACTTTCAAGGTTACGGCTTAACCGGTGAACCAACCATTGATTGGGCTGCTAACTACGCCCATGAACGCAACGTCATTAACGAACTTCCCAACATGATTACGGGACTAATCGAACAAGTCGGGATCACTTTGATTCACGGCTACGGTAAATTCGTCGATGACCATACCGTTCAAGTTAATAATCAGACTTACACCGCAGATAAAATCGTCATTGCTACTGGTCAACATTCTCACCGCCTAGTCATTCCAGGTACCGAGTTAGCCCATGACAGTAGTGACTTTTTAAATCTCGAGCAGCTCCCTAATCATCTCACAATTATTGGGGCCGGCTACATTGCCTTAGAATTTGCAACCATGGCGTTAGCTGCTGGCAGCCAAGTAACCCTGCTCATGCGTAGTGATCAAGCCTTACGCTCATTCCACCAGCCATTTGTTGAAAGCTTACTCGCTAATCTCGTTCAACAAGGATTGGATTTACGTCGCGAGTGGCAACCCACGGCATTCAATCAGGCCGACTCCCAATTGGAAGTTGTTAGCGGTAACGAGACAATTATGACGGATTGGATCTTGGACGCGACCGGTCGCCGTCCTAATACAGCTAACCTTGGACTTGAAGCAATTGGCGTTACCGTCACTGATCAAGGTATCCCCGTTAACGATCATTTACAGACCAATATCGCTAATATCTATGCATCTGGGGATGTCATTGCAAAGTCACAACCCAAGCTGACCCCTACCGCTATCTTTGAATCACTCTACTTGATGCATACGTTTGCGGGTGACACGACCGCGCCTATTCAATACCCAGCCATTCCATCCGTCGTCTTTACCTCACCACGACTGGCACAAGTTGGGACAATTCCAGAACACGCTACGGAGAACGTTCAAGTCGCAGTCAACGACCTGAAGGATGACTGGTATCGTCAAACGACCCGTGATGTTGCCGGCCATAATCTACTCGTAACCGACAGTCAGCAACGGTTAATCGGCGCTGCTGAACTGGGTGAACAAGCTGAAAATACAATTAATACGTTGTTACCTGCGATTCAGTATAAGTTGACCCCCGCACAACGTGAACAACTAGTCACTCTCTTCCCAAGCATTGGTTTTACAGCGTGGAATGCCATTTAGATTATTCGCTATCCTTACACGATTAACAGTCAGAAAATTACTGTTTAATCGTGTTTTTTTGTTCGTTTGAAAATAATTTACATATTTTGTATTGATTTATGTAAATTATTTCACTACAATGTAACCGAATACAAAACCAACAAAAACTCTTAAAGAAGGCTACTACTATGAAATTAGGTTTAATCGGTTTAGGAAAAATGGGTATGAATCTCGCCTTAAATATGCAAGATAACGGGCACACGCCAGTTGGCTACGATCTCGATGACGCTAACTTAGCAACTGCCACTAGCTACGGTCTAACCATCGCAACTAGTATAGATGCACTAGTGCAACAACTCCCTAGCCCTCACGTTATTTGGATCATGGTACCCGCTGGCAAAGCAACTAACAGTGTTATTACACAATTAGCAACAACTTTAAGTGCGGGCGATGTCGTCTTAGATGGCGGTAATTCCTTCTATCAAGACAGTATCCAACACGGACAGCAATTAGCAGACCAGCAAATTCACTTTTTAGACGTCGGAACTTCTGGCGGTCAAGCTGGTGCGCGGCACAACGGCAACTTTATGGTAGGTGGTGAACGCGCCACTTTCAAACTAGTTGAACCACTTTTCAAAGCTATTGCCGCTCCCGATGGCTATCTTTACACCGGTCCCGTTGGCAGTGGGCATTACTTGAAGATGGTTCATAACGGAATCGAATATGGTATGATGGCAGCAATTGGCGAGGGTTTTGACGTCTTACAACATAGCCAATTCAACTATGACAACGCTGCCGTAGCCAAGGTTTGGAACAACGGATCAGTAAT
The DNA here is from genome assembly GCF_001039045.1 of Lactiplantibacillus herbarum. Lineage (GTDB taxonomy): Bacteria > Bacillota > Bacilli > Lactobacillales > Lactobacillaceae > Lactiplantibacillus > Lactiplantibacillus herbarum. The sequence continues at coordinate 177,530 of NZ_LFEE01000012.1, read as the reverse complement.
CCGTAGCTGGCTGATGGCCCTCGCACAAGATGCTTTCAGTAATGACGACAATCTGGATCAAATCAAGGGCATCATGCACACATCCGGTGAAGGGCGCTGGACACTTGATACCGCCTTAGATCAACAGGTTGCGACCCCCGTCATTGCAATGGCATTAATGATGCGCTACCGTTCGATGACCGACGACACGTTTACTGGAAAAGTCGTCGCCGCCCTACGTAATGAATTCGGCGGTCACGCTGTCGAACACCAATAGGAGGAACCCCAAATATGTCTTATATTATTGGCACGGACCTAGGAACGACCAGTACTAAATCCGTCTTATACGATCAAGCTGGTCACGTTATCGCCAGCGCTAACGTTGGTTATCCACTGTATCACGATCAGGTTAATATGGCCGAAGAAGATCCCAACGAAATCTGGCAAGCGGTCCAACAGAGTATCCGTCAACTGACCAGTCATGTTACCCCTGATGAGATTGAAGGGATCGCCTTTTCCTCAGCCATGCACAGTCTCATCTTGTTAGATGATCACATGCAACCACTGACACGTGTCATCACTTGGGCGGATAACCGGGCTGCCAAGTATGCCGCTGAGCTTAAAGCCCAACCACTTGGACAACAACTTTATCAAGCTACTGGTACTCCGATTCACCCAATGAGCCCACTCGTCAAGTTACACTGGTTAGCTACCGAACACGCTGAACTCTTAGCTCAAGCTCGTTACGTAGTAGGTATCAAGGAATACATCATCTACCAATTAACTGGCAAGTTACAAATGGACTACTCAATTGCCAACGCAACTGGACTATTCAACTTGCACACTTTTGATTGGGAGCCAACTGCTCTAGCTTACGCCCATATCGACGGCAGCCAATTACCCACCCTCGTTGATACGGATGCTATCATTAACGGGCTAACGGATTCAATTGCCAACAAATTAAGCTTATCCTCCATGACTAAGGTAATTATGGGTGCGAGTGATGGGGCTTTGTCGAATTTAGGTGTTGGCGCCGACGAACCCGGCGTGGCCGCCATTACGATTGGAACTTCTGGCGCTGTCCGCGTAATGACAACTAAGCCCTACCTAGATCCTCAAGGACGCTTGTTCTGTTACTATGTTGCGCCCAAGCACTGGATTGTTGGCGGCCCCATCAACAACGGCGGCCAGGTTTTTCGTTGGGTTCGTGATGAACTCTTTGCTGAAGAATCGGCTACCGCACTTAAACATCATCAGGATCCCTACGATGTCATCACTGAACTGGCCACTGACGTCCCTGCTGGTGCCCACGGCTTGATTTTCCATCCGTACCTTAGTGGTGAACGCGCCCCACTCTGGAACGCGGATGCACGTGGGTCGTTACTAGGTATTACGACAACGACCACCAAAGCTGACATTGCCCGGGCCGTTCTGGAAGGCATCGTCATGAATCTAAATGCTGTCCTGCAATTGACCAATGCCGCTGAACCTGTACACGCGATTCGTGCGACTGGGGGCTTTGCCCGTTCTAATTTGTGGCGACAGATTTTAACGGATGTCATCGGTCAGCCAATTACGATTCCAACAAGTTTTGAGAGTTCCTGTCTAGCGGCAGCCGTTATGGGTCTGAAAGCTTTAGGACAGCTCCCTGATTTAGAGGCCATTCATCCCATGATTGGTGAGACCAAAACTTACGCGCCACAACCAACACAGCATGAACGCTATCAACAGCAGCAAGTTGTGTTCGATCATATAACGGCGAGCCTTGTTCCGCTTTACCATGAACTTGCAGCTCTAAACGATTAGGAGGCACAGCTATGATGCCATTTATCGTACTTGCACTCGGTATTTTATTATTATTACTACTTATTATTAAGTTCAAAATGAACACCTACATTGCCCTGATTATTACCGCCGTTGTAGTGGGTATTGGTCTCGGCATGCCACTAACAAAAATTGCCAGTAGCATTGAAACTGGAATTGGCAGTCAATTAGGTGAGCTAGCCCTCGTCTTCGGATTCGGCGCCATGCTAGGCCGTTTAGTCGCTGATGCTGGTGGTGCCTACACGATTTCAACTACCTTGATTGATATTTTCGGTCGCAAACATCTCCAAATTGCGATTGTAGTTGCGTCATTTATCATAGGGATTGCGCTATTCTTTGAGGTCGGCATTGTCCTACTCATCCCAATCGTCTTTGCGATTGCAGTTGAAGCCCAAGTACCAGTTCTATATCTAGGTATTCCGATGGGAGCCGCGCTCTCTGTAACCCACGGCTTCTTACCACCCCACCCAGCACCGACAGCGATTGCAACCACGTTGAATGCTAACGTCGGTCGGGTATTGCTCTTTGGTATTATCATTGCCATTCCAACGGTCTACATTGCAGGACCATTATTTTCCCGCTGGGCCCGCAAAATGGTGCCGTCTGCTTTTGCTGGTAAACCGCACCTACCGCTCAGTAGTAATAAGCGTCAATTCAAAGTTTCAGAAGCGCCCAGCTTTGGCTTAAGTGTATTAACGGCACTATTCCCTGTCATCTTAATGACAATTACGACCGTCTACGAACTTGTGATTGATCACGGTAGTCTACCTAAAAATCCGTCACTGGTTGATCAGATTATTCGTTTGATTGGAGACCCTGGCATTGCTATGTTACTCTCTCTACTCTTCGCACTCTGGTCGATGGGTATCCACCAGCACAAGGATAATAAGGCGATTTCCGCAACGCTTGAAGACGCCACTAAGTCCATTGCCATGTTGCTCTTAATCATTGGTGGCGGCGGCGCGTTTAAACAGATTCTAATTGATGGCGGTGTCGGCAAAGCCGTTGCGCAACTCTTCAGTGGCAGTAGTATCTCACCACTGCTACTTGGTTGGTTAGTCGCCGTCATCTTGCGGGTCTCACTAGGTTCCGCAACGGTTTCAGCATTGACTGCAGCTGGGCTAGTCGCACCATTGATGACTCAGGCAGGCGTCGACCCAGCCTTAATGGTCATTGCAATCGGTTCAGGAAGCGTTGCCGCCTCCCACGTCAACGACGCCGGGTTCTGGATGTTCCGGGAATACTTTGACCTAACCGTCAAACAAACCCTACTTACCTGGACGATTCTCGAAACCCTGATTGCCGTCTGTGGACTGAGCGGCGTACTACTGCTTAACATGGTCTTTCATTAAAGCAAAAAAAGATGCTATGACTTATGTCGTAGCATCTTTTTTTGGAGTTCTGAATATTTATGGTCGAACCGTACGCCAAAAGCCAGTTGCCTCCGCTTAGCTACGGAAGCCCAACGATTGAAAACCCCAATCATTCGGCTTCCTAGGCTATGCTCAGCAACTACCCGGCTTTTGGCCCACTCTCCAATTATTTATCCTTTGGCTGCAGCCCAAGATCATGCTTGATCTTAGTCGATGAGACGCCTTCAGTCCGTGGCAGGTAGATGACTTCACAGTAATCCTTCAAGAAGTCGAACTGGCCACGCCAATCGTCACCCATCACAAAAACGTCAATATCGTTATCGATGACATCACTGATTTTCTGATCCCAATTCTTTTCGGGTAAGACTTCATCCACATAACGGATGGCTTGCAGAATATACTTACGATCTTCATAAGACGTGTAAGCATGCTTACCCTTTTGCGCGTTGAACTCATCCGTGGATACACAGACTGTCAAATGGTCACCTAGTTCACTGGCGCGTTTTAATAAGCGAATGTGACCCTTGTGTAATAGGTCAAACGTGCCATACGTAATTACTTTTTTCACAAAATCACTCCTCATAACGCCAGTTTTTACTATTATAACATAGGCTATTTGTGTTTCTTAGTTGGCGTAATGTCCGCCTTAGTCGCTTTAGCTGGCTGTGGTTGGTAAACCGTCGTCTGTGATCGCAACTGTTCCGCATTGCGCAACTCTACCATGTTATACAGATAGATCACGACGGTCCGAACAACTGCGTAGAACGGAATCGCTAAGATCATTCCCAAAATACCGGCGATGTTTCCCGCTGCTAGCAATAGGATAATAATTGTCAATGGGTGAATCTTCAACGTCCGGCCAATAATATTTGGATAGATTAAGTTACCGTCAACTTGTTGGACGATTACCACTACGATGACAACGTAGACAACCTGCATTGGTGACTGCGTGAACGCGACGATCAACGATGGTGCAATCCCAATATAAGGACCGAGGTATGGGATAATATTTGCTAACCCTGCAATCACACCTAGTAACAAGCCGTATGGTTGCTGAATAATCATGTAACCTATCGCCGTAAACGTCCCAACGAATAGACATTCAATGACCTGACCACCAATATAACTCGAAATCGTGTCACCCATTTTTTGAATGAGTCCAATCATTTCAGGGCGTTGCTTACGTGGTAAGAAACGACTGATGGCAGGAATGAACTTTTCACTGTCCTTTAACATATAGAACAAGACAACTGGAATCGTAATTGCCATGATTGTTACACTGGTAATCGTCGTAATGACGGAAACAATACTAGTTGATAACGATGACAGAAAACTCTGCGCGTACTTACTGATCTCACCGTTAAACTGCTTGGTATAAGAAGTAATATCAACCTTCTTCAAAACGGTACTGTTCGTGATCATCTTGGTGGCTTCCTTCTGCATTTCAGTTGCAATGCTTGGAAGATGATAGATCAGCTGGGTTACTTGTGAAATCAAGCGTGGTAATAATGAAACTGCTCCCCAAGCTAAAACACCGAATAATAGCACAAATACGATTGCCACGGCTCCCGTCCGTGAAATCTGGAACTTCTTATAATGAACCCGCGTCAATACCTTCACTAACGGATTCAACATGTAAAATAAAAAACCTGAAATAACAATTGGCATGAAGACAACGCTTAAAAAGGTTCCGATTGGCTGAAATAAAAAACCAATATTCGTACAAACCCAAATCAACGTGGCAACAATTAAAATCTCGAGCGACCAAAATAATAGGTTCGACTCTCGTAGGCGCTTTAACACTAGCGCTCCTCCCCTTCTTGGAACATCTTATTAATGGGTTAATTATACCCTAGTTTGTAAGCTCACGAAGCTGATTTTGAATTTTCTCAAAAAATCATTTAAAAATGATGAGAAAAATGGTAATTTAATTAGTATACAAATAAATTCTTGAAGGAGTTGCCATTTATGTCACGTAAAATTGCTGTTATTGGGATGGGTCACGTTGGATCCACCGCCGCACATTATATTGTTGCCAACGGCTTCGCTGACGACCTCGTCTTAATTGATACGAACACCGATAAGGTCACTGCTGACGCCCTCGACTTTGAAGACGCTATGCCTAACTTGCCTTATCATACTAACCTGATCGTCAACGACTATGCCGCTTTAAAAGACGCCGATGTCATCATTTCAGCTGTTGGTAACATTAAACTACAAGATTCGCCTAAGAACGACCGCTTCCTTGAACTGCCTTTTACCAGTACCCAGGTCAAGGACGTTGCTCTTAAAATCAAGGCCAGTGGTTTTGACGGTATTCTAATCGCCATCACTAACCCTGTAGATGTCATTACGTCCATCTACCAAGCCGTAACGGGCCTCCCAAAGAACCACGTCATTGGAACTGGGACTTTACTCGATTCAGCTCGTATGAAACGTGCGGTTGCAACTGCACTACATATCGACTCACGATCCGTTGCTGGCTACAACCTTGGTGAACACGGCAATTCCCAATTCACAGCATGGTCAACTGTCCGCGTCCTGGGACAACCAATCACGACTTTGGCTGCACAACGAGGCTTAGACCTGGATCAACTCGATGCTGAATCTCGCCAAGGCGGCTTCCGGGTCTTCCACGGTAAGAAATACACAAGTTACGGGGTGGCAACGGCAGCAGTTCGACTAGCTAACACCGTCTTGAATAATGCACTGACTGAACTCCCAGTATCTAACTTCCGCGAAGAATACGGCGTTTACCTCTCATACCCAGCCATCGTTGGGCGTGATGGAATTGTTGAACAAGTTCAATTAGACTTAACACCTGAAGAATTACAAAAGCTACAAGTTTCAGCTGACTATATCAAAACTAAGTTCGCTGAAAGCCAAGCCGAATAAGCGATTTATAAGCACGTATTACGGGACCTACCCGGATGCGTGCTTTTTGTTATCACCAAATTATCAACTTCGTATCGCCTTTTCCAGTATTTCCCCTCATTCTCTACTAACTTAGTCCAAAAAAGCTCTCGGTAGATGATTGTTAATAGTCATCCTACCGAGAGCTTACATATCTCAATTATTATATTTAACTAAATTCCACGTCACGTTGATTACTCTTCGCCAACTGACTAACAATCTGCAACCAATCCTTCATGCTGACCATAACGGCTGAATCTTGGGTATTGGGATTTTCCACCTCAATGGTATCGTGGCCCTGATTAACAATCGTTAACAGTTGGTTAATATTCTTCTTGGCTAATGTGGTAGTAACTTTTTTCATGCGCCCATCTCCCAATTCGTTCCATGATTGAAGCTAATTGTGCCCCTTTCGTACGGACACGTCAAGCGGTTTCATCAATTATTTAAGTAACTGTTCCACATTCTACACTATCACCGTATTAGTTGCACTAAAAATGGCCGGCCTTTACATAAAATTAACGCCGTGGCGTCTTGAACATTGATTTGAGAACGTTACGAATAATCTTTAATTGTTCAGGTGTGATCGGCTGACCATCATATTCAAACTGATTCTTTTTGTTTTCAACAACCGTTTTTAAGTCGACTGCTGGTTTGGCTGGCGCTTGGTCAGTGACTTCCTTTTCCTTACCAACTAACTTCGTGTAACTCGTCCCGAGTACCTGGGCAACTTCTTTTAACGTACCCACGGACGGTGTATGCTTACGCCAACTATAGATGGCACTGGCACTCAGACCAGCTAAAGTAGCGACTTCTGCGAGTGTTAGCCCATTTTTCTTCGCAAACTGCCGAATATTTTTTAGTAATTCGCCATTATCCAATTTCATAAAAGCCATTAGCTATCACTTCCAATTATCATATTTACCGACGTGTTATATCCAATCTTCCAAAATGTACACGTTTCCTAACTAAAGCGCAACTCATTTGCGTTCAATAATCGCACATTGTTTGGTTAGGCACACGACCAACTACTTAACTGGTCTAAAGCGAGCTACCTTTGCACGAGCCAATATTAAAATAAAAATTTTATAAAATTAATCTATCGATCATATTAACGCTTAATAGCAAAAAGGAGCCCCATCGTGGGAACTCCTAATTACCTTTAATTACACTACTGACAAATCGTCAGCAGGCTACTTCTGTAGGTTACTTCCACAGAGCTATTGCCGACGTGATAGTTCTTGATAACGACTATACCAAATGTCAATGTATTCTTGTGAGAATGGGCCCTGCTTGTGCTTAATCCAATCTACTAACACCTTAACGTTCGCCTTCAATATGCGATCCGTGTCAGCAGAATAGCGCCACTGAGCACCATGCTCCTCGTATTCATCCACATCTAACAACCGACGTTCACCATCTGGGAAGACTTTGACATCTAAATCATAATCGATATACTTCAAAGCTTCCTTATCTAAAGCGTACGGTGAAGCCAAATTACAATAGTATGAAACACCGTTATCGCGAATCATCGCCACGATATTAAACCAATAATGCTTATGAAAATAAACGATTGCCGGTTCCCGTGTCACCCACCTGCGGCCATCATCTTCGGTGACCAGCGTGTGATCGTTACAACCAATTAATACGTTCTCGCTTGTTTTGAGTACCATTGTATCGCGCCAAGTTCGATGTAAACTTCCGTCGTGCTTATAGCTTTTGATCGTAATGAAGTCGCCTTCTTTAGGTCCTTTAGCCTCGCGCGCCATATTAACCCTACTTTCTAATGTTCAGGGTAAATTTTCATCGAATTTCATTAAACATTATACCAGATTTTTATGGCGTGCGGGGAAGCAATTACGCCTTTTCACTCAGAAGCGACTTGTTCATCAATAAAGCGATTAATATCATCCATTAAAAAACCCTTTTGATACAGACTTTTTTTCGTACGCATCGTCCGTTCCGAGAAGGCATACTTCCGGTTGCGCTGCCATAACTTCTGTCCCTGAGTCTCTAGTGAAAGCCACTGCTCATCGACATCCGGTTGTAGGTCAAGGGCTTCGATCGACGCGGAAATTGTATCCCCATCAAATCCCTTAGCCATCATTCCTTGGCGAACTTTTTGTTGCATCGTCTTAAAAGCCAACCGACGATACCGCTGTGATAACTTCTGCGCGAGCTGCGTTGCATTATCTAAGCGATCATCCGTACTAAACTGACCGGCAAGTGCATCATCAATCAATTGCTCACCGACCCCTTTTAACCGTAAATTCTGTCGAATTACCCGGGGCCCCTTGTCGCTCGTCCGTTTAGCTGTCCGGACGTAGGCATCCGCATACTGCTGATCATTCAGTAGTCGCAATTCACGAAGTCGTTGCATCGTGGCATCAACGACGGTTTCATCTAAGTCTTCATCACGAAGCTTATCGTGCACTTCTTTTTCAGTCCGTAATTGATGGGATAAATAATCTAAAGCCCGTGTATAGGCCTTAGAGAGGTCGTCAGCTGCAATCATCTTCGCTTGCAGCGCTTTGTCAACTTCCATTCCTTTAAAGACCCGGAATTCGAGCATGACTGACTCACTGATAGGAAAGGCGTACTCGTCATCTAAGTAGACGTTATAACGGCCAGACCGTTTTTGCGCCATAATTTTAGTCACTTTTTTGGTCATTTTCAGCACTCCTGATTTCAAACTAATGGTTCCTATTATAGTGTACCTAAAAAGTCATTAATACAACCATTTAATTCTCTCGGAATAACTGTTAAACCATGGTATCGCAATAACAAAGTTCCATACTGATACAGAATTTGTTTGGACGTTTCATCCATAAGTACCGCTGTCGATGTCGGGATTAAGGTGCCAGTCTGATAATGGTGATGTGCTAATACCGCATCCTGTAGCAATCGTGCTTTAGTGACTTGCCGCTTAACCACCGCTGGGCTCAAACCCAGCTTTAAATGCAACTTCTGATCATATACAAGATCGGTGTTAACACCCTGAGATTCAAAATAACTGAGCAAATTCAAGTTGTACCAATTCGTATTACCACGTTTGGCAGTACTGACCGGTAATAAAGCCGCCACGCCCTGAATAATGGGTAGCTTACAAAGCGATAATCCTTCACGAACCGCAATCTGACGGACAAGTTGGGGACCAGCCAACCCTAATTGATGAACCCAACCTAAGATCAATTGTCGCGTTGTCTTAATGGTCTTGATCAGTCCCCGCTGATAATCAAAGATAACAGCATTTTCTGTGCACGACTCATCGCTGACATTTAATAAAAATATCGTGTTCATCGCGTTCAACGTCACGTTATCCAATCGCTGCGCTAAGGGGACAATGGTGGCTGGTCGTCGCGTATCAAGAGTACTAGGTAACTGATTCCAAACAGAATAATGCTGATCAAACCGCTCATTGAGATTGTTCATCATTGGTGTCCTCCTAGAATTGGTGCGCTTTTTTCTCTAATGTCCGTCAGTGAGTGAGAATTCTGATTACCTCACTGTTGATTAGATTAACCACAGCATACCAGTCATGTACCTAATAATAAAGTCCGGATCATTGCGACCATTTAATTCTAATTAGACCCTTAATAAACAAGCATTTTTTGACACCTAGATTCCGTCTTCCCCAGTCGGCAAAAGCCCTCTTGGCACTGTACACTGAGCACAACCTTGGCCAAGGAATCTAGCGAACACGAGGATCGAAAAATGCGAACTGATCGCCTCAACAATCAAGCTGCCTTTGAACTACTCGCCCTTCCAGAACATCAACGGCTTCTATACGGTGCACTCAAGGCCGCCCACGTCACCCGCTACCATCCCCAATTCGACGACTGTGTCACGATAGCTCACCTGACTTGGCTAGCCGCCTACCAAAATTACGAACCTGATTTCACAGCTGATCTCACCGATTTCCGTAAATTTGCCTTTCGTCGCATTAAATGGCGAACTGTCGACTATCTACGCAATCAAACGTTACGAACTAAATCACAAATCGATATGGACTACGCGGCTAATATCACGATTAATCCCATCGCCGCTCAAGAGCAACACTGGCAACTGGTCGATTTGCTAACCAAATTACAGGCACAGTGCCGGCCTGGCGAACAGATTTACCTTACCGAATTCTTCTTAGCAGAACAATCCGTCCTAAGCATTATGCAAAAACACCATGTCAGCCGGCGAACCGTCTATAACTGGCGTGCGGGACTACTCACGAAGGCCCATCAGCTTTATCAGGCTAACGCGGATTAGTTTAATAAGCAGCTGCCCTCCCTTTTTAACCGTTATCTTGAAAGGAGTTTTATCCTATGCAAACGTGGCTCAATACTCACCTGACCATCACGACAAAAACTACTACTACTGGGCTGAGTAACCAACAAGTTTTGCCAGACTGTCGCGAACTAACTGCTGCAGACATTTCCACGATAATTGCTATTTTCACACCGTTATTAACACATCCTATCTCGATGATTACGACACAAGCTACCAACGAATTCGTCAATTAATCAAAAACTTGCGCATTTAGGTGCACAAAAGCGCTCGCTCAGACGTTGGTATTAATGTAAGCTGGCCAGCCTACAAACACAACTTAGGAGGAACACTCACATGAAAAAGACTTGGTTAAAAGCAACCCTCACCGTTCAGATGGAAACCGACACGGACGAACAACGGAAGCAAACCTTCACCGCGATTGCCCAGGATGCTACTGATGAACAACTCGCTGTTTTTGGTAAAGTTTTAGAAACGCTGACTGGTGACCACTTTAAGACTGCTAACATCACCAATGCTTATCGCTACGTTACTGCTTAACTCACTCATAGGAGGAATCATCCATGAAAACACTAGACTTAAGCTTCAAGACTAGCCTGAACAAGGTCCACCACGTGAAACTTCACTACGCCAATGATAATTTAAGCAAGGAAGTTGTCAGCAAGGCCATGGCCGACCTCGTCGCAGCCAAGTTATTCTCCAAGGATGGCGAAAACTTAGTCGCTGAACCGCTAGCTGCTAAGTACGTGGAAACGACGGAAACACCAATCATTACTGCCAAAGATTAACGTCCCTTTCTCACCATAAAAGCGAGCCCCAGTCAGTTTGTTCACTGACTGGGGCTCGCTTTTATTGATTTAAGTTACCGAATTTTCCTGACTGCGATCATTAAATATCACAAGCCAAGCGCGTACTCTTGGTTTCTTCACGCTGAACATTATAAATATCAATAATAATACTGTTCCCAACCGGATGCCAATCGATTTCTTTAACCAGTGTCCGGATAAATTCACGGGTAATCTGGGGTTTGATTGAGATACCGCTTCGGTCTACATCATCGTAGAATGTCACACGCTGATCGAGCTTATCCACCTTAAAGTAGTAGTAAGCATAGTGAGCCGTTCCCCGCTTAAGAATTAGATGGTAAGAATTATTATAATCCGCTGGAAAAACTGTGATCCAGTCATCATTCATCATTGGACATCCTTTACACTTGGATTTAACTTTGCTTCCCTTATTGTACCGTGAAGCGAGTAAGAATCCTACTCCAAATCTGATTTCCTTATCATTCACTCATCGATGAGATACTGAATTAACTACAATCTATAGCATAATCTGTCGAACCGCAACCCCTTGTCAGCGTAGAATTATTGAACAGGTTAACTACTACCAGTCAGCCCCATTTAACTCATCATTCAAAATTTCCGTTTAATAATCAGCTGTTTGACACGATTATTTGTTATAATGTTTATAAATTGATAGCTACAGGAAACCTTGGCAATGATATTTACTTGCTAACTGGTTTGTATTATAATTCTTAAAGTTGTCTTAATTTAAATTACATAATCAGTATTGCCTTGAAGCGACCACTGGTAATAAGCACATCTGAGCATTAGTTTGCGGGGGAAATCTTTAAAGGAAGTATAGGGTGTTACTCATGGAATTAAAGGAACAAGAAATCAAACTGATTAAGATCGATGCCAACTATCAGCAGCGTCGATATGGTTATCGGTTCGTTAAACGCGTATTTGATTTTATTGCTAGCCTACTTGGGCTCATCATTTTATCACCGCTATTCTTGATTATTGCAATCGCAATCAAGGTAGAAGATCCCAAGGGTAGTGTTTTTTACTCACAGATTCGTTTAGGTCAAGGGGAGTCACCGTTCAAAATGTACAAGTTCCGCTCAATGGTTTCAAACGCCGATGAGCTGTTAGAACAACTATTAAAAGACAATGAAATCAACGGTGCCATGTTCAAGATGCAGGATGATCCCCGAATTACTAAAACTGGGAAATTCATCCGTAAATACAGCATTGACGAGCTACCCCAACTACTCAACGTCTTATTAGGATCAATGAGTCTGGTTGGGCCACGACCACCGTTACCACGAGAAGTCGCAGAATACACCGACTACGACAAACAACGTTTAGCTGTTAAGCCTGGTTGTACTGGCTTATGGCAAGCAACCGTTCGTAATAGTGTCGGCTTTGAAGAAATGGTTAAGTTAGATTTAACTTACATTTCACGTTGTAGTGCTAGCTTTGACCTTTACATTCTATTCAAAACAGTCGTTATTATGTTTAAGCCAAACGGTGCCTATTAAAAATACGTTATTAAATCTTTTTTAGATTTAATAACGTATTTTTTATTGTCAGGGCCCTTATTCTCGACCTCTAAATCCGCAGCTAATCTTGAAAATTATTTTTACAATTACAACATGATATCACCAATTATTCTTACCATAATTTCGATTAGTTTTATCATCTAATAAGTTTGTTAATAACCAACCTCAGCCGGACAAAGTCACTATTAACCACCTAATGAGCATGCTACAATTAATTAAAATGTTGAATTTTCCAACGTTCAACTGCTTAATGTCTACGAGGAGCTTTGTTCATGCAAATCATTAAAAACTACTTTTACACAGCGGGATATAACCTCCTGATCTTGCTAACGCCCCTACTGACCGTACCATATATCTCACGAGTATTAGGGCCAACCGGAGTTGGAATCAACGCCACTACGAACTCGGTGATCACCTACTTTTTACTATTTGGAACAGTCGGCATTACCATCTACGGTAATCGTGAAATTGCCTTTATTCGGGATAATCGTCAGCACCGCTCACAAACTTTTTGGGAAATCGAAATATTACAACTGATCACGATTAGTTGCGCTTACATGGCCTTTTTAGTTTTTCTAGCTTTTGAACATCAATTACGACTTTATTTCTTTTATCAATCATTTTATATTATTGCCGGTGCATTCGATATTTCATGGTATTTTATGGGCCTGGAAGATTTTAAGAAAACGGTCTTACGAAACACCCTAGTTAAACTAGCCTCAATCATCGCTATTTTTGTCTTTATTAAGACTCGGCAAGATACTGGCCTATATATTTTGATTCTTGCTAGTTCTCAGTTACTCGGTAATCTAACCCTGTGGCCTTATCTCAGACACTCAGTTGAGCGCCCCCATTGGCATCACTTGCGTCCATTAAAACACTTCCGACCATCGTTAGCGCTGTTCGTTCCGCAGATTGCCATCACCATTTACTTAGCACTCAACAAGACAATGCTCTGGCAGTTAGATTCGGTTACTGCAGCTGGTTTCTATGACTATTCTGATAAGTTAATTAAGCTTGTGCTTGCACTAGTGACTGCAACGGGGACTGTCATGTTGCCACATATTGCCAACTTGTTCATTAAGAATCAACTTACAAAGGTCAAACGTTACCTCTACATGTCATTTGACTTTGTCCTATGTATCGCAATCCCAACAGCGTTTGGCATCGCCGCGGTAGCAACCACACTTGCCCCATTATTCTTCGGGTCAGCATTCACTGCGGTTGATCATTTATTAATGATTGAAGCACCAGTTATTATTCTTATTGGTATGAGTAACGTCTTAGGACAGCAGTTCCTACTGCCAACTAGGCAGACTAAAGCCTACACGCTCTCTGTAACCATTGGAGCAGTCGTCAACGTGCTTTGCAACATCCCACTCATCTTACTATGGGGTGTTCAGGGGGCCATGCTTGCTACCCTAATCTCAGAGATCTGCGTCACTGGGTATCAATTAATTGTCACACGTCACGACTTGCAAGTCCGCCAACTATTCGCTGGCAGTCATAAATATTTGGGCGCTGGCATTATTATGTTCATCGTTGTCTATCACCTAAACGTCAACATGGCTACCTCCTATCCAAATCTCATCTTACAGATTGTTCTAGGTTCACTGATCTATATCGGCTGTTTAATGTTGCTACAACCACCAGTACTGAATAGTATCGCGCAATTAAAATCACGGTTGCAATAAGACAATAAAAATAACTCACTTCAGAAGTTTAGTATTTCTGAAGTGAGTTATTTTTATCGTCTATAACTTGTTAGTATCGAATCCTGCTCATAATTCAGCCTGAGTGCATCATCGGCTACTTTAAAAATGCGTCCGTTTAACCGCTTGCGGTAAGAACTTCCGTTTTAATAAATTATAGGCTTTAACCGGCAACTGCTGCTTCTCCATATACATCACCGGTACTTCCGCGTAGGATAGCTGATTATGATTAATCCAGACATCCAGCAATAGCTCTGATAAGTACCCAAATACACGTGCTTCTTGAGCATCATAACTAGAGATATCGATCTCTTGCTCAACTTCAAATAGAATCGAGAATAGCCATTCAGCGTACGCGTTAAACTTGGCTGCTGGCATAATCATCAGATTGAACATATGCGCCGATGTCCGATGCATCAACTGATCAAAGGCCGCTAAATATGCTGGCTGGTCACGGCTAATAACGGTGCGTACGGTATCCAACGGCGCTTGATGATGTGCGTGGATGTAGTGCGAATAATTAGACTCAATGTAGTAATGTCGCTTCTTAGGCACGATTACATCATGATGCTCCAAGAGTTTTTCAATCTCAGCCGTGGTTAAAATGCCAGCTAATTTTTGCCTAGGATCAGCTGCCAAGTAACGTCGATACTGATCCAATCCTTTCACGTCAGCTTGACAGTTTTTCCAGATCCAATACAGTGCGGTTAATTCATTAAAGTTTGGATTACTAGCCGAGATATTATCACCGCTATTATCCGATTGATAGTGACACAGCGCTACCCCATGCAGCGCTGCCCCCACAAAAATTGGTTGATATGTCTTATTCTGCGGCATCTGGTATGGTTTATGCGCCGCAACGTAAATTTGAACAGTCATTCGCCAGTCCCCCTCTGGTATGAAATCCTTTAATAATTTACACTTGTCCTAACTCATTTGATTGCTATTCTGTTAATTGACTTAACATTCCAATTATATACAGCGTTGTACACGCCTTAATTTACTGTTTTTTTCAATCTGAACGGATACTGACGTGGCAAAAAACAATTTCGTAACAGTGGTAAATAAGGTATTACGAAGACCCAAAATGTTACAAAAGCCAGTCGGTAACCGATACTAATAAGTGTCGCAACCACTGGCCCCACCAGTGGTAGTACGCGCGCAAACACCCACGGTTCAACTCCAATGACATCTAAATCAATCAGATGAAAACACAGGACAACTAATGATAAACGGCCATAGCGCTCTAGCAAGTTTATCAGCATAGTACCTTGATATTGACTGAGCCAGGAGCTGAAGCGAATCACGCAAAGACTCCCAGATATTCCGCCTAACGCACTGATTAATAAGTTTGGCGATACCGGTACAGTCAATGAAAAGTACCCTTGAAAAGCACTGACTAACCACATGAAAGCTAATAATAAATACCATGGTAACGTCATTTTATGGATTAATCCCGTTTGTTTGACAATATACCCCGCGTACAAAAACAACTGTGAAAAAAGTGCTGCATTGAATGCCCACGGCAGGTATACAAGCTGTCCTAATTCGCCTCCCAACACGGTCAACGAGCAAACGATAAACAACCGAACTGTAAACTGCCAACGATTTAAATTCACCGTCAAGTGCATCACACCATTAAATAGTTGTATGGCAATAAACATACTGAGTAAAAACCAAATAGCCCCAATCGGCTGAATCTGCCAGTGCCACGGGTTGAAAACAAGTGATCCTGCTCCATACACTATCGACTGAACCCCTTGCCAAAGGTTGAGAAAATATTTGTTCAGAACGGGTTGATGCGGTAAAGCCAATGCCACCGTATTGATCATCAAAATCAAGACACCCGTGGCTAAATATGGCAGTAACAGGTTCATTGCGCCCCGCTTGGCTTCCTGATTAATCGGGTGCATTCTAAACAAGTAGCCACTCAATATGAAAAAGATCGGCATATGAAATGCAAAAATCAGGCTACCAAAGAATTTACCACTATACGGGCCGAGCGTATGCCCGATAACTACCGCCAAAATAGCAATTCCCTTGGCAATATCAATCCATTGTATTCGCTGTCGCATGTGCCACCCCCACCGTTTCAGGATTTCCAAATAAATCTGGTAGCAACCGTTGCATAACGGGTAGTCGTCGTAATAACTGCACTAACCCCACGCTAAGCAATAAAACTACGGCGCACAATGCCAGACTGTACCACCAGATTCCCACAACCGAAATGAACCATGTTGTGACTAGCTTTAACGGGGTAAAAAGAACCCCCGCAACCAGCAAGCTTCCATAACTGGCTTGTAACCAATTATGCTTATGCGGCGGTTTTAACTGCTTACGATTCATTATTTGCGTCGCAACGGTTACCCAAAGTGTCATGCAGGGAATTGCCTGTAACGTTTGGGCAAATGGTTGATTCATAATCAGGTTAACATTCTGTTCTAAGTTAACCTGATACATCGTCACGGACACCATCACCGCGTAGCAACAGAAAGTCAGTAGCCATGCAACTAGCAAGTGTTCTCGTGTAATTTGCCGCAATACTACCTGCTTACTCAGCCAATAACCCATCAATGCGAAGAAACAACCTGCTGCCACAGCTAATGGCGGCTTAACTGCAATCGTGGTCAAACCCGTAAAGAAAGTAATAATTGGCAACATACCAATAAAGATCAGTTCGGTCCAAAACAGATAACGTTTAATCTGTTCACTAGCATATTTTGCAATTATTCTTAATACTGGTAACGATACGAAGAATCCCAAAACTTCGTATAGCACATCATAGAAACCTACCGGCGCTTGAACTAAATCTTTGAAAAAACCGCTCACATTGAAACCTTGATCATGACTTAAGATAATCGTTTCACCGTAATAAACTACTGAAAATAGCACAATCCCAGCTATCAACCACAGAAGTTTTTGCATCAGTTTGGGAATCGTTAACGCTGGACGTTGTAACTGCTGCGCCCCGAGTACCATCATTAATAAGTTGGGCCCCGCCACCGCCATCAAAGCCACGACAAGTTGGGGATAAAAGAAAATACTTTGTGGTTGATTAATAAAACTGAAAATACCTTTATCAGCAGTATCACTGAACAGGATCAACATGAGTGCTATTATCAAAATCGTTCGTTGCAAGTAGTAAAACTGCTTTGAATTACTCACTTTCAGCACCTCCCTGGTTCATCACAATTGGCTGATTGAACGCCGGCCCAATTGCTGTTCGATACGTAGGTAGCTTAGCAAACGCCATTAGAATAAAGACATTGTAGGTTATTTCCAGAAAGTGCTGATCAAACATACTACTAATTGCAATGGCCACAAAAATAACGGGCAATAAATAGTCCTGCTGCCGAACTCGATCATATAAGCGCCAAGTGAACCCAACAATTAACACGATTGTGAATAACAGGCCATAGGCGATGAGAGCGTTTAAGAAAGAAGAATCAATAAAAAAGTAAGTCGCATCGCCGATTCCATTCGTAAGCATATTAGCTCGCTCACCACCCCAGCCATTGACAGGAATCGCACTTTGGCCCAATATTTTCACACCATAAGCTAGCAAAGCGTTGTTACCGAGCTCTAACCGTGAAGATAGCCAAGCATTCAAACGCATCAAATTAGTATCCTGAAAGTTAAAAATCACCGATAGCCCAATAATTGATAGGCTCGCAACTGGCAATGCCAAAAAACTATATCGCAAGCTAATCAGTAACTTAGGCATCCGTGCTAACTGCCGCCGATAGATATAGATTAAAAACAAAATAATCAGCACAAGTAACGCCAAGGTATCCGTCATCGTCTTAGTGAAGTAGTAAATAACACCACCACCTACTAAGACCGGTAATAACTCATATAACCGGAAGTATCGTGCTTGCAAGTACAAATAGGCACCACACAAGTAGAAAATATGGGCGGCAAAGT
The DNA here is from genome assembly GCF_001039045.1 of Lactiplantibacillus herbarum. Classification (GTDB taxonomy): domain Bacteria; phylum Bacillota; class Bacilli; order Lactobacillales; family Lactobacillaceae; genus Lactiplantibacillus; species Lactiplantibacillus herbarum. Next base: position 159,180 of record NZ_LFEE01000012.1, on the reverse strand, counting down.
CCGTCGTGTAAACGACACCCAGTGACTGGCGAACACCGTCATTAGTTACAAACGTAATATTTTTGATGATTCCCAATTCAGCGGCCACGAGGGCAATTAGTAAAATCCCCCCAACAATCCAAAGATAAATCTGCATAATTCTCCGAAACGAGACTCCCCGCGCCCCCATCATCAACAACACAGTTGTAACTAAATAATGTGCCCCTGAAATGAGTGTCACTAGTGTGATCAACGTTAATAGACTAATTTGGCCAATCAATTGCCGTTCCGTTAATTGATCGAAACAGCTAATTTTGACTAGTATTGCCGCTACGGTTACAAGCTGAATAATTGTCCCCACCCGATGTGAATACATCACGTTGAACATGGTCGTCTGAATGGTCACAGAAGCTAGGTAACCTGCGAAAATAATCAAGTAACCGGCCGTTAAATGTCTTCTACAAAAGTTAATAAGCCGTTTGATCTTCATCACGCTCCCCACGACGTACATAGCCGACTAGATACGGACTAAGTATCGCCAAACTTCCCCCGATAATCAGTACAATCTTCCAAACTGTCATCCACATCACATTATCTGTTCTAGTTACCTTAGTGCTAATTGTCTTCACCTGATAATGGGTCAGCGTCGTCCTTAGTTCCTGCTTAGTGGCCACGTTAAACGCCGCAGCATTGGCTTGCGCGACTGCTCTGGAAGTACTGGATGGTGTGAGACGTAAAACTGGCCGCTGCTTGAGAGCCACTGCCTGAACAGATTCACTGAGGTCCTGAACTGACTGCCAGATTCCATCATGCGTATAGGCGTAACTACCAGCGGTGACTAATACTGCCCGCTTATGTGGCATAACAGCAAATTGAGCGACATTATCAATATCTTGTCGGCGCTGTTTCTGGCGTTGACGACTAGTTGCCTGTCGCTTTAAATGCCGTGTAATCTGTAAATCCACCCGAGCTTGATAGACCGGTTTAAATAACCACTGATTGATTCCCCAGCCAATCAAGATACTGGTAATTAAAATGACTATTTCGAGCGGTAACCACCGCCACGCCAATATGAAGCGTTCTTTTGGTCGATAGTTCATCTTACTCACCCATTTCCCTGCTGACTTGTTTGAAACTGAACCCATAAATAATCGGTGATTAGTTGATGGTGGGAACCAACTGTCCGAAAGCGTTTATCTAATTGCTGGTAGTTCGTAATCGTCTGAACATCCTGATGACTTATTGAGCTGAAGTTCAATTGATATCGATGCTTGGCTACCGGTAAAAGACTCGCAGTGGTCACGGTTGCTCGCTGAGTATGTGATAACTTGACGGTAGCAATTGATTTAAAGCTGCCGTTTATTTGTTTAGCACGATAGATCCTGATATGTTGACGGTAACGTCGTAACACATAAACTCGTTGACCAATTTGATTGATTCCAATAACTTGATTCGTTGGCACCCCATTCAATCGAAGTTGGTGCCACGATTGATTACGATTAGTGGTATTCTGAGTGACCTGATAATAGAGTTGCGAACGTTGCGTCTGTCGGTCCCGTGCCCTAACCACCAAATACTGACGACTGGCGACTCCCGGTAAGACGGTTTGTATTCGTCCATTCTTGAATAGTGGACTACTTAACGCTAGCCGTTGAACATGCCAGTCTTTAAAGTTAGTCGTCCAATAACGGTTAGTTCCGTCAAATAATGTTAGTCGGCGCTTCTGGTACAACAGACTTGGATTGTCGAGTTGTGCCCGTGGATAACTAATTGGCAGCTTCGTCCAACTACGCCCATCACCACTGACACTGATTCGCGCCACCGTTTCTTTTTTCCCCTGATACTGTGCCTCGTTAAAAACTGGTGTCGCAGTATTCTGCGTCCCAACTTGCAAATACTTAGCCTTGGCTAACGTTTGACGAATCTGGGTTAAGGTTAAAGCTGAACGGTATTTCAATTCAATCGTCTGATTGTGTCTCGGAAAATTAGCGCTCAGTGGGTTACGATTAGCCAGTACGTATCCCTCAATTTCCGGGTGAAACGGGTTACGATGACCTGCTTTTCCGACTAACGTAATTGGACCTGGCGAAATAATAGGCCTACCGTTTTGATCCACTTGATGAATTCGAATCGTCGTATCTTGCCCCCGCTGAATGCTGAGTGCGTAAAAGACATATCCTAATAACAGCAATAGCCCGGCCAACACACCTATTAGAAGTCCTAACCGCTTTTTCATGCTCAATCATCACTCATTCACTTTATTTGGTTTCATCAAATTCCGTTGCGACCGCCACTAGTGCAGCGTGAATCACTTGGTGCATATCATAATAGCGATATTGACCTAGTCGTCCCCCAAAGATGACCTGTGATTCAGTCGTTGCCAATTTAGCATATTGCTTATATAGCGTGTTATTAGTTTGATTGTTAACTGGATAGTATGGCTCGTCTCCACGTTGCCAGTTAGCTGGATATTCACGCGTAATGACCGTCTTATCAGCATCACCCTTGCCAAACTCAAAATGCTTATGTTCAATAATTCGCGTATATGGTGTTTCAGCATCCGTATAATTGATCACGGCATTTCCTTGGTAATTATCGACCGGCACCGTTTCAGTCTCAAACCGCAATGATCGGTAAGCTAATTCACCTAACTGGTAATTGAAAAACTGGTCGATCATCCCGGTAAAGACAACTTTAGGATACTGCTTCAGGTAAGCATCCTTATCGGCAAAAAAATCTGTCCCAGTCTCAACCGTAATCTCTGGATGATCCAACATCTTTTCAACGATCTGCGTATAACCACCAATTGGAATTCCTTGATAAGTATCGTTGAAGTAATTGTTGTCATACGTATAGCGAACAGGTAGCCGCCGAATAATGAAAGCAGGTAAATCAGTCGCTTTTTGCCCCCACTGTTTCTCCGTATAACCTTTGATCAGCTTCTCATAAATATCCGTTCCAATGAGTGCAATTGCCTGTTCTTCTAAGTTACGTGGTTGTTGATCACCTAAATTAGCTACCGTACGCTGTTCCGCAATCTTAGCTGCCGCTTCAGCTGGTGTCCGAACACCCCAAAGTTCACTGAACGTATTCATGTTAAACGGCAAATTATACATGTGCCCATGATAGTTGGCCACGGGACTGTTCGTATAGCGATTGAACGTTGCAAATTGATTGATGTAATTCCAAACTTGCTGATCAGAAGTATGAAAGATATGTGCACCATATTGATGAACCTGAATACCCGCAACTTCTTTGGTATAGATATTACCCGCGATATGATTGCGTTTTTCAATCACTTTAACGCGTTTGCCACGTAAGGCAGCTTCGTGTGCAAAAACGGCTCCAAAGAGTCCCGCTCCGACCACTAAATAATCAAATTGTTCATGCATGTTAATTCCCCCAAGAATTGACTTTGTTCTTGGTGAATTATAGCAAACATTAACGTACAGATGTACCGTTAGCATACGGATTATCTCGATAACCAATGACTTACGCGCCTTGCTTAATTAACTTTATTATCTAAATAACAAACAATCTGATAATTTCATCTTCATGACAGCCTTAAAAATAAACAGTGTCTATCGACATTACTTTATCCAGAACTGCATAACTAAGAACATTATTCCATGGATGAAAAATAAACTAACTGACCTTCGTAACAATTAAATAAGTTAAAAATTTAAATTTATTTATATCAAAATTCATCCCCTCTGATTTGTATGTGACTAGAATCAGAGGGGATGAATTTATCAATATTTAGTATTTCTGACCTGGCATAAAGTTAGGATTAAGTCCTTGGCGTTCCCGTAAAGCGTCCCGTAAAGCCTGAACATAAATTTTAATAATCAGCTTACGGTAACCCTTGTAGAACGGCCCACATACTTTGACTGCCAAGCGTCCATAAAATACACATAGCCAGCCAAAACTAATTAACGAATTTTTTCGCCAGCGTTTAACTGTAATCAAGCGGTTACGGATCCCGTAGTACAAGCGCCAATCGGGTGTGAACTTAGCTTTCATATCAAGCGACGGTAAGTACGTCTTATGCACTAATTGAGCTGCACTGACGTTAACAGGTTTTGAATACTGATTGGTCCGGATTGCATATTCACAATCATCCCACCAGATAAAAAAGCCTGCATCTGCAATACCAACCTGCTTAACAATTGCTAAGCTCATAAAGACACCACAAAAGGTATACTGATCGAATTCAAAATCACCATCATACTCATTAGCTGGAACAGCGACTGCTCGAAAGGTATTCCAACTAGTGAAACGATTACGCTGGTCTACTTGTAACCGGCCATCCGGCATATAGACACTTCCCGTAAGAATCTGACGGTTTAGATGAGCCTCATGATACGCGATTAACTTTTCAAAATAGTCTAGTTTAAAAATGGCATCATCATCAGAAAACGAGACCCAGTCCAAGTTGTCTTCAGCCTGTGCAATCTGCATTCCACGGGCAAAGCCCCCCGCCCCACCAATATTTTCAGCTAAATATCGATAGTCGATTTGCGCGTTATCCAATAGCCCTTGTTCTTTTAATAATTGCTTTGTGCCATCAGTCGAATGGTTATCAATCAAAATAATCTTGGCCGGTGGAACAGTCTGATTCATCAGTGCGGTAATTGCTTCTAATAATAATTTTTTACGGTTAAAAGTAACCACAATTGCCCCATACTGCATATTATTCTCTCCTCATATAAAACTAACCCTAATTTTATGGCAAATAATCGACATTACGCCCCAAGCGTTCATGCCAACCATCCTGACAACCTTGAATATAAGCCTTAATCAACGGAATAGCTTGTCCCCAGCGATCTCTATACAGGAAAATGGCCGCTATTTTACGTACCAGAAAATACAGACAATACCACTTTACTGCAAGGCTTTTTCCCCGGTGTTTAAATAATGATGCAATTCGATTACGCATAACATAGTACTCTTTCCAAGGCGCAATGGCCGCACGCGTATACGTTGTTTTATGCAATACCAACGCATCATGGATATTTAAAAACTGGCCGTACTTCAGAGCCCTTAATGCATATTCAAAATCATCGAAGCGAATGAAATAGTCTTGTTCTGGCAGCCCGATCCGTTCAACAATACTACGACTCAGTAAAACACCTACGAATGAAAAAATATCATACTTAAAATCATGGGCATAAGTAGCCTCCGCTATCGGTCTGGTCGCAAGTGTTGTCTGGTTAGCAATCATCGCACGGTGCATCATATCGTGTTTACCATTTGGTAACAAAACTGATCCCGAAAACACCTGCTGTTTTGGATGCTGATTAATGCCTCGTCGCAATGCAGCAAAATACCTTGGTTGAAAAATTGCATCGTCATCTGAGATTGAAATCCAATCACAGTCAGTTTGCAACGCTAATTGAATCCCACGGGCAAATCCAGCAGAACCACCCAAATTCTGCTCACAGCGGACATAGTTTAAATGCTGTTCATCAAAAGCAAACTTCGACTGAATAAAACTTCCAGTCCCATCTGATGACGCATTGTCAATAACGAAGACATACTCTGGCGGTGATACTTGTGTTAAGACACTCTCTAGAGCTTCCGCCAACAACGTTTTGCGATTATAAGTAACAATGACACAGGCAATTTTTGTCATAAACTTCCCCCAAATAGTTATGATAGCTCAAATAGTTGCTAATTAGATGAACTGATTAACCAACTTATTCAAGTGATGTATAAGTATACTAGTCTAGTTCTATTATAGCTAGGCTCGATTGATCAGGCTAAGCATTTAAACCAAGTATTGCTATAATTTGCTAATCTTGTTTGATTAGTTAATAAAGTGACGTTTCTTGATAAAAATGTTAAAAAAAAGACGTTTCTATTCCCAGCCCGGAATAAAAACGTCTTTTTATATTATATTTTAAATTAAGTTCATAAAATATTGTTCAATCGATAAGAATGATAAATTGAACTATCATCAGACTTATACTATGATCCATACTTAAAGTCTTTAATCCCTGATGGTAAACATCGTTATTGACTACGAAAACGTTACTAGCACTATCATTAGATACAACCATGATGATAAGGAACGTTTAATTAAACGTCCCACTCCATCACCGCCTTGCCCCAGTAATTGGTTAAGGCCCCTTCAAAGAAGTCGGTAACATCTTGGATCGTACTTACTTTACGAGTAAAACCAACTAAGTTCTGTAGTCGTTCACGAGTTACAGCGCTCTCAGTCAGAATGTTAATGGCCCGTTCGAAATCAACGCGACCACTACGACTGACACCGCGTAAGGTTAAACCTTCTGCTAACACTGAACGTGTATCGATGCCGACGGGGTCTTCTGAGACACCCATCAAAATAACCGTTCCCATTGGTCGGATATGCTGAATGATTTGGGCAATTGCCGTTTCACTACCACGACCACCCGTACATTCAAGTGCTTGACTGACCTTTAGATCGGCTGGGATATCATCGACTAAGTAAGTTTTATCTGCAAATGAAAAGTAGTCCAACTTAGAACGGTGACGACCAAAGACAACTAACTGGCTATCAGGGAAGATCTGCTTCACGAGGGTTGCGGTAATAAAACCAAGGTTACCATCGCCCCAAATACCGATCGTCTTTTGATCAGCATCCATCGTGTGTTCCAATTGTGTCAGTGCGTGCACACCAACTGAAACCATTTCAATAAATGCA
>NZ_LFEE01000012.1:151646-152503 GCF_001039045.1 Lactiplantibacillus herbarum | reverse complement strand
ACTTAGAACGGTGACGACCAAAAACAACTAGCTCGCTGTCAGGGAAAATCTGCTTCACGAGGGTTGCGGTGATAAAACCAAGGTTACCATCGCCCCAAATACCGATCGTCTTTTGATCAGCATCCATCGTCTTTTCTAACTGAGTTAAGGCGTGCACGCCCACTGAAACCATTTCAATAAATGCGGACATCTGATGATCAAAGCTGTCAGGAACAACGACGGCCCGATCACGGTGTAAACAAACGTATTCTTGCATGAAGCCATCGTAGCCACTAGAACGGAACTTCGAGGTTGGTAAGTAGTTTTCTTCGATAATCGGATCCGTTTCAAATGGCGTATTAGGTACCATTGCCACTAAAGTCCCTGGCTTAAGTTCACCTTTGGGATCGTTTACGACTTCCCCAACACCTTCATGAATTAAAGCCATTGGCAGCTTTTGGCGTAAGGCAGCTTGTGGACGCTGGCCCGTGAAATAACGCGTGTCAGCGTGACACACGGATAGATAACGTGGTCGAACCACAATGTCATTAGCCGTGACTTCTTCAGCAACCGTTTGAACTTCAAACTGTCGCGGATCTACTAACCGGTATACTTGATTTAGCATGCTAGTCCCTCGTTTCTACTAAGGCCGTTGCCACGCGGAGATCATATGGTGTCGTAATCTTAAAGTTAAAGTTCTCACCGCGGACCATGGTAACTTCCTGACCGGCAAGCAAACAAATCTTGCAAGAATCAGATAGCGTTTCTTTTTGGGCATCAGATAATGCATTGTAAGATTCAACTAACGTTTTGATGTTGAAACTTTGAGGGGTTTGCCCTTGATACATCTCTGAGCGAACTGGAATATCATTAATCTT
>NZ_LFEE01000012.1:81508-151636 GCF_001039045.1 Lactiplantibacillus herbarum | reverse complement strand
TCAACCGCTGCATGTTGTAAAACAGCTTCAATATTGTCGTTAATGATACGTTGAGTGATAAATGGCCGTACAGCATCATGTGTGATAACCACGTCATCATCATGGCTGCCATAGTTCTCTTGAATGTAGGCGATACCCTTCATCAACGTTTCGTTACGTTCGGAACCACCAGTGACCACGTGAACTCGTTCGTCAGAAATATATTTCTTAACGAGGTTTTGAGTATGGCTCAACCAGTCAGCAGGACAGACAACTAAGATAGCATCGAAGCGACTTTCTAACGCAAATTTTTCAATTGTGTGAATTAGAATTGGCTTATCTGCCAATGATAAGAATTGTTTTGGCATTGGGACGTTCCCCATACGGGTTCCCTTGCCACCGGCTAAAATCTGAGCATAAATCATATCAACATTACTCCATTCATGGATCGAATTATTAAAATGAAAACTAGATATTAATTATATAAAACTGAAAATTCAGATTACACATCAAACTTATAAATATTTTAATCCTTAGATTTAATTGTTATTAAGACATAAATAGTAGCATTGTTCTACTACCAAAATAGTTATTCCTAAATAGTAAAATCGAATCTTTTTTACTCTCAGTTCCTAATACAACTAAACATTGCCTACCGCTTTATACTTGTTTAATGAGTTGAAACAAATACAACCAGACAATATATCCTTAAAAGAATACTTTTACTGAGGTAATATCATTATTTCCACTACGTTACTTCTATGCACATTATATAATTCAAGCCAATTCGCTATCTATTTTTTTATTTGCTTTTTAAATATACTTAACGCTTCCTGCCACGTTAAAATTTTATATCCCGTGGACTTAGACTTATCGATATTCATCACTGAATGACGTGGTCGATATGCCTTCTGTGGGAATTGTTTCGATGTAACAGGCACTACTTCAACATTCGTATCCTTTAATATTTCTTGAGCAAAATCAAACCACGTAGCTACATTATCATTACTTAAATGATATGTTCCTAAATTAGCTTTGGTTTGAATCAAATGAACCATAAATTCAGCTAAAGTCCGTGTCCAGGTTGGTCGCCCAAGTTGATCGTTAACCACCGTTAATTTATCATGCGTTTTTGCTAAGTTTTGCATTGTGAATACAAAGTTATGACCAAATTCACCGAAAACCCAGCTTGTTCGTATAATGTAGTACTCGGCACCACTATGGCGAACAGCTTCCTCACCAGCCCATTTAGCACGACCATATTCATTTTTAGGGTTGGCAGGATCATCTTCTAAATATTCATTCATATTAGTTCCATCAAAAATATAATCAGTCGAAATATAAACTAACTTAACACCTTGTTCAGTTGCAACTTGCGCTAAATTCTTAGTACCATCAACATTAACACGCCAATTAAGTGCCTTGCCTTCATCTTCAGCCTTATCAACTGCCGTATATGCAGCGCAATCATAAATAACTTCTGGTTTTAGTTCGGCTACCTTAGCTTGTACCCTATCAAGATCCGTAATATCTAAATCTGTCGCTGTCAGTGCATCAAACTCAAGACCTAATTCATTTAAATACTTCTGTAACTCTTGACCTAGCTGACCGCTAGCACCCACAATCATTACTTTTGCCATTTCATTTTCTCCTAAAAAATAAGCGAACTGTCCCTCGACACTTCGCTTATTAAATAATTAATTATTGACCATTCTTAGCATAGTTAGATTCGACCTTAGTCTTATCTTCTTGCCACCAGTCTTGGTGATTGGTATACCACTTGATGGTTGCTGCCAATCCTGAACGGAAATCAGTATATTCTGGTTTCCAACCTAATTCTGTACGCAATTTGGTTGAATCAATTGCATACCGTAAATCATGGCCTGGACGATCCTTAACGACATCATAGGCATCTTTTGGTTGATCCATCAATTCTAAGATCATTTCAAGAACATCTTTGTTGTTCATTTCACCGTCGGCACCGATTAAGTAAGTTTCGCCAATCTTACCCTTAGTGAGAATATCCCAAACAGCTGCAGAATGATCGTTAGTGTGAATCCAGTCCCGAACATTTTGACCACTTCCATACAACTTAGGACGAATACCACTTAAGATATTTGTGATCTGTCGTGGAATAAACTTCTCAATGTATTGATATGGCCCGTAGTTGTTAGAACAGTTTGAGATTGTCGCTTGTAACCCAAATGAACGTACCCATGCGCGTACTAATAGGTCACTACTTGCCTTAGACGATGAATAAGGACTTGATGGTTTATAACGACTTTCTGGCGTGAATTTTTCACCCTCACCTTCACCATGACCGGGTAAATCTTCACGTAAAGGCAAATCACCGTATACCTCATCCGTTGAAACATGATGGAAACGCTTATTGTATTTATGTGCAGCTTGAATCAATGTATAAGTCCCAATGATGTTAGTTTCAATAAAAGGCCATGGATCTTTCAATGAGTTATCATTGTGGCTTTCAGCAGCATAGTGCACGACTGCATCTGTTTGTTGGATTAATTCGTCAACTAGGGGGGCATCACAAATATCACCCACGACCAATTTGACACGATCACCCATAATCTCAGTTAAGTTAGCTTCATTACCCGCATAAGTTAACTTATCTAACACTGTAATCTTAACTTCAGGATGGTTATTATAAACATAATGAACGAAGTTAGAACCAATAAAGCCAGCTCCACCCGTAACTAGTAGATTTTTCATAACGTCTCCTTAAATTTCGCCGTAAACGAAGGGATTGTTTTGTTCAAACTCTTTAAACGTCTGTTGTTTAGCATCCTTATCAGATGTAATTGCTTGGTCAAAATCAATTGGCCAATTAATATTCAAATCTTTATCCATAAAGGTGATACCACCATCAGCTTCAGCATCATAGTAATTATCACATTTGTACAAGAAATTAACATTGTCAGTTAATGTAACGAACCCATGGGCAAAGCCACGTGGTACTAACAACTGACGATGGTTACTTTCCGAGATAATGTAGCCTTCCCATTCGCCATAGGTTGGTGATCCAGCTCGAACATCAACAATAACATCCAAAACAGCACCAGTTACCACCCGAATCAATTTAGTTTGAGCAGCTTTTCCTCGTTGGAAATGTAGGCCTCGTAAGACGCCTGCCTCTGCAGAAAGTGATTGGTTGTCTTGAATAAAATCAAAATTGATTCCAGCATTTTTAAAATCTTGATCAGAGTAAGTTTCCGTAAAGAATCCTCGCTTATCACCAAATACAGCCGGTTCAATAATCTTAACGTCTTGTAACTTGGTTGTTGTTATTTTAAGTTTACCCACAATTTACGCCCTCTCAATTAATCTTAATAAGTATTGTCCATAGTCGTTTTTCTTCAATGGTTGAGCCAATTCATAGACCTTATCAGCATCAATGTACCCCATTCGATATGCGACTTCTTCTAGACAAGCAACCTTCAAATTTTGTCGCTTTTGTACAGTCGCAATAAAGCTACTAGCCTCTTGTAAAGAATCATGTGTCCCAGTATCTAGCCAAGCGAAACCGCGACCCATTAATTCAACGTCCAATTGGTTACGTTCTAAGTACACTTTGTTGATATCAGTAATTTCAAGTTCTCCTCGTGGCGAGGGTTCAATATTATTAGCAATATCAACAACCTGATTATCGTAAAAATACATTCCTGTTACAGCATAATTGCTAGCAGGATGCTCAGGCTTTTCAACAATTGATTTAGCATGCATGTTTTCATCAAAATCCACAACCCCAAACCGCTCTGGATCATTCACATGATAGCCAAAGACAGTTGCCCCTACTGGCTTAGCACTCGCATGCTGTAACATTTCTGAAAGTCCGCCACCATAATAGATGTTGTCCCCCAAAATTAAACAAACTGAATCATCCCCAATGAAATCAGCACCGATAATAAACGCCTGTGCTAGTCCGTTGGGTTCCTCTTGAACAGCATATGATAAATTTAACCCTAAATCATGCCCATCACCTAATAATTCTTTAAAGCGCGGGGTATCTTGTGGTGTGGAAATCACTAAGATATCTTGGATTCCTGCTAACATTAGTGTTGATAACGGATAATAAATCATCGGTTTATCGTAAATCGGAATTAATTGCTTTGAAATTGCACGTGTTATGGGATATAGACGAGTTCCAGAGCCTCCTGCCAAAACTATTCCTTTCAAAATGAAAAACCACCTATCTTTTAGTATGATGACCCTTTTACTAGAATACCACAGTTTTAATACTTGTTTTACACAGTATATATCCAAGTATCATTTAGTACTTTAATTTAAATAATTACAACAAAAATAATCAACTAACTTATCGTTTAAATAACTCAAAGACGTTGATTAAATTTTGCCTATTAAATATTAATATCTAATTTAGAGAACCTTTAAATATCTTCTGAATTCCCTAAGTATACTGCTAAAAAAGTTATTTTTACTTATAATTAACACTACAAGATAGATACTAGCAAAAACTATGCTCAATATTATTATTCCAACCACAGGACTAAAGTCAAACAATGCTTTAATTACTATTATTGCTACACTGGCAATAACTGTTGCACCAATAAATTGTAGAAAAGATTTCAATTTAAAATTATTTTTGATTATTTTCCTGCAAAACATCGCTTGAATTGCCATTTGTAAGAACTCCGCAAGTAATGTATCAACAGCTGCTCCGTTAGCTCCATATTTAGGCAGGACAAAGATATTCAATATTAAGTTTAAAACTGCCCCCGTAGATACCGCATATAAAAATGCTTTATCTCGACCTAATGGAATTAACACTTGATTTCCAGTAATATTAGAAAAACCAGATACAATCAAAATTGGCATTAAGATTACCATACACAAAGTAGCTTGTTTGTAATCTCTTCCACCAATAACAAGCACAGTTTCTTTAGCCATAATAATAAAGAAAAATGTCAATGGGATGGAAATAAACAAAATCATTTCCATTGACTGCTTAATTATTTTATTAAAAGATCCAAGATTTCCATCTTCTACATGTTTTGATAACCTTGGCAATAACACTGCACTTAACGCATTAATTAACATCAATAATAACCACTTGATTTTTACTGCAACGGTATAGAGTCCAACTGCCCTATTCCCACTAAAGAACCCCAACATAATTGTATCTAAATTCGTATATACACTTACTGCCAATATCGAGCTAAATAACAACAAGGTCGGTTTAACGTGTCTAATCATATTAATGCTTTTAACATCAATTCGATATTCTATAAACTTTCTTGAATAAATGAAATTAAAAACATATGATCCTACCGTAGAAAACATCGTTATCAACGCATAAGCAACATAATCATCCTTAGTTTTTACAAAAATAAAAACCAATATCAATGAAATAAGCTTAAATATAATTGACCTTCTTGTAATATAATCATATTGCTCCAGACCGGAATAAAACCAGTTCATCCCAATAACACTCAACAAAATCGTTACACATGTTATGGTGAACAATGCAAGTTCAGTACGAAATTCTTTAACAAAAAAAGCCGATATAATAAGCACACCAAGAACGACAACTGAGCCAATAAAATTAATAACTAATAGTTCAACCGTCAATTCCGACAATTTTTTTCTGTTTTCTCTTACCTTTGCCACCGCACGAATTCCATAAGTTGATAAGCCTAAGCCAGCAATAGTCGTTCCATACGTAGCTATTGACGTAAAAAAATTGACTTTACCATTGCCCGTCGCCATTAAAACACGTGACACATACGGAAATGTTATTAATGGAAATATAATATTTGAAAGTGTGTATATTACATTGAACAACGCATTATATTTAACTGAATGTATCTTCATTTACACAATCCTGCCTTTTTTCACCTCTAACCCTAACAACTTATACACATATACTAAGTGACAGTAGCACGCAGACAGCCAATCAAATAAATGAGTCTTAAATAACTTTTGCGGTAATTTATAAGTATAGTCAACAAAAAGGAATTGTCTTTTTTCAAGCCTCTTTCTTCTCACAGCCTGCCGATCTTTTTTCAAAGATCCCGATAGATCCCCAAAATTTTCTTTGGCCTTAACTCTCTGACTATATTCAACTTCCCATATTTTAGGGTATTGAATACAATCCTGCTTTAAAGTGAGTTTAGCAACAATAAATTCAAGCTCTTTATCACTATAAATACTACAGTTAAATATAGACAACAATTCATCAAAACCTTTAATGAATTGATTCTGATATGGCTTTGTATAATTATATAAAGCCAGCTCATCATTATTATTATAGATAACTGGTTCAACCTTTGCGGTATTATCTAATTTATAACCATCGACAGGACCATGATCCGCAACAAAAATACGTTCGTAAATCATATAGTCCTTACTAAATACTTCATAAAAATTTGATTTTAGCAATTTTTTTTCAAAAAGAAGTCCATATTTATTTTTTTCATTATGATTTTTTTCAATATTCAACCCCAAGTAATAACCTACAATATCCATATCCTTCATTATCGTATCAAGATTATCTTGCATTGTTCCTTTCCAGCCAATATCAGCTATCACAAACTGGTTATCATTTAAGTTACATAATGATAAAATATATTTCTGTAATAACTTTTTCTGCACGGTACGTTTTAAATCATAAAGTTTTTTAAACTCAGAAACGTCAAATAACTCATTTAAACAAGAATCCTCTGCCATTGGTTTCACTATCGATTTCTCATTTAGCTTACTCTCAGAATATAACATTTCTTTTTCAGTTTCTGTGAAAGACAAACTCGATAAAAAATCACCAAGATATAATTGTTGATATTGCTGAAAGACACTCTCAAATTTCTCACTTTTCAATTCTTTAAGTGATGCACTGAGAGTAGCTTTTCTAGAAGTATAAAAATAATGCGTTTTAATTTTTCTACCTACATGATTTTTTTCTTGATATGCTTCAAATAAAGTGCGCATAAGTTGACCTTCACGAGAACAGAAAGATATTTCATGTATTTCCGCTTTTACTAAATTTTTATATAATTTTTCTATAAAAAGGTAGACAGCCGGTAAATAGCCATTAAACGGAGCTTTAACTTCATCAATAAATGAAACCTTTTCTAAAGCAAGCTTTATTGATTTGCTATCAGCATTTTTTACATGTTTTTCATTGAATACAAGCGGTATACATTTAATTCCCAATGCGCCTGGAACCTTATAATCAGAAATTCGATTATCACCAATCATCATTAACTCGGATGGATCAATTGAATTTATGCTAATTACTTTTTTAAATAAATTTCCTGTCGACTTTCTTACTCCAATTTCTGAAGAAACATAGACTTGAGAAAAATAATGATCCACTTTAAATTTTTTTAACGCCGCCCACATTAATGTACTGTCAAAATAGAAATCAGAAATTACAATGATTTTTTTATTTTTTTTGACAGCTTCTTCTAAAATATATTTAACATCCCCATTAAAATACAGGCTTTCCAATTCAATATCCATTTCTAATGATTTACACAAAACTTGAAAGTTTTCCAAGTCAATTGGGAGTTCAACTTCAGCACTTATTTTTTCAAACAATAAGCTAATTAAATCTCTATAGCTTGATTCTTCTATATTCTTTTTTAACAACTGTTCCGCTTGTTTCCGCACAGTATAAACGGTTTTGGCATCTATCACATAATCAAGGCTGCAAGAGATTTCCTTTGACCATTTATACAAATTAACCTCAGGATGACAATATCGATGAACTAATGTATCAAAAAAATCAAACGCAACTATTTTAATATTTTTATTTATCAACACTTTCTCTCCTCTCTCTTTATTAAATCACAGAAAAAGTACCCCAGTAGCATCCAGCAAAATACTCGCTGAAAAAACGTAACTGTGAAGGCTTGATAAAACTTATTCGAAAAGAAAGTGAATGCCGTTGAAAACAAAAGATAACCATAAACCAATTTCATCCACTCTATTTTAAAAACAGAAGTATTCCTATTTAATCCATAAGTTTTTTCATATAGCATTCCCATTACGACTGCCATCAAAATAATACAAACAATCGCTCCAAAATACCCAAAGTCAACAATATAATCTTTATATGCCGTATACACATTTCCCAAATTGTGTCCATTAGAATATAAAAAATCTGTATTAATTGTAGCTTTAGGAATATTCAAGCCTAAAAATTTCCCAATCCATTGCCACTGCATAGTTAATGTATTATAACCCCAAACAGGATTAGTTGTTCCCATAGAAGATTGTAAAAAAGTATCTAGATTTTTTATCGGTGCACCTAGATAGACAGAGATATATTCAAATAAACCTAAAGAATGGTCTCTTCCTAGTAATGCTGCAAAGTATTTAAAAGATAATAGAATAACAAGTAAGGCTGACATGGGAATCAATAATACTTTTTTCATATTAACCTTTTTTGTGCCGTCTCTATGTAACATTACATAAACTACTAATAAACTCATAATAGCTTGTACTGCAACACCACGTGATCCTGTAAAAAAACTACCAACTAAACTAGCTACTAAATTTAAGACCACAAAGAAATCTACTTTTTTAAAAAAGTAAAAGTTATATATTATTACATATCCCCAAACAAAACAACTCGCGCTAGACAAAACATATGCATACGTAACTAGCTTTGGAAAAGCAAGTGATAGTGTCGTAAACTTGATCAAATGTTGATACATTGAAATTGCTGAAGACAAAGATCCATTTGTTCCATAAGGTGCAGTAAGTCGCTTAACAGAATGGATCACTAATAAAATCACAATTATTTGAAAAATTAAAAATAAAACACTTTTCCATTTTTTTATTTGAATTTCAGGAGTAAATTTTGTCTCTGCATTCACTGCCATGTTATCATCTTTTAAACCACTATATAAAATATGAATTACTATGGACGTAAATGAAAATGCAATAGCGCCAATTATTACTACTAACATTGTTTGGTAAGTGATTGTCGTCTTCCAGATACTAAGATTCAATAACATATCAAGAAAACTAATAATAAATGTTAAAATAAATATAAATGCCGGTGCAACTACATCATTCTTAAAAACATAACTATTCATAAGCAATAATATTAAAAGGATGATAATCGTTATTATTTTCATATATGTCCATGCTTTCCTTTTTATAAATACTTTTTATACTGACCACTTAGTATGATTATCAAGTGACTAATTGTTTTCACACTTTTTCCCCAAGATACGCGGTTTTTAAGTAAGAACCAGAATAATTTCACTCCACCTTCATTAATTCCAGCTTGTACATTATTTAGTGTTTCTCGTTGCTCATCAGTATTGTTATCTATTAATGCTATTAGATAAAGGGACTGCCGATATGTTAATGCGTGATCCTTAGCTAATTCTTGTATTCCGAACACTCGCGTAAGTATCCGTCCCAGTCCCAACGAATAACTTTGTTTAGCTGTAACATTACTTGCATACCGTCTGTACTCCATTAACGAAACAGGCATATAACTGACATCCCCATAAAGTGCAGCTAACTTAGCCAACATATTGTCATGCGAAAAGCTTTTACTTCTTGGGTCACTAATATCTAAATCAGGTATCCTATTCAAAAGAGACTTATTAAACAATGTATTACATCCATAAACCTTATGTGCAAAAAAAGTAGTTATTTTATTTTTATATTCAATTCCAGATTTACTATTCAAACTAGCGTAAATTTGTTTTCCCTGTGCATCAATAATAGTCATATCACCATATATCAATACTGGAATCTGTGTCGATTGATATTTTTTATTGTAAAATTCAAGCATTTTCTCTATTTTATTGTTATTCCAGACATCATCATGATCGGACAACATGTAAAAATCCGCTTCTAAATTTCGCTTTGCATTTTGCAATAATATATGAAAATTAATAAATGGCCCATGATTTTTTGAGTCATTTATCATTAAGCTAATTCTTGAGTCTTGTTTACAATAATCACGAATTATTGCCTGTGTATTGTCAGTTGACATATCATCTTGAATAACTAAACTCCAATTTTTATAAGTTTGTCCTCTAATACTGTCAATTTGTTTACAAATAAATTCCTCTGAGTTATATGTCGCCATCATGATTAAAACACAAGGCATTGTATCACTTGTTTTCATATTTACCTATCCTCAAAAACATTCTATATATTGCCAACAATATCTCAATTAATACTTTAATTCTAAGAATAAGTGGTGCTCTTCTTCACTTCTTGGGGGGATAACCATATAATCACCGTATAATCGGGTAAGGTATACGGTGTAATTAGCTGGGATTTTAAAATGAGTATCCTCAAATTTATGATCTATTGACACACACATATCTTGCCTTCTAAAGAGTTCGCCATCAAAATGTCGACGACCAGTAGGCAAACTTATTCTTGAACTCTCTGAATTCCTACACATTTTAAAAAAGAAGTATGCACAATTAATCAATAATCGGGTTGGGAAAATTCCAACAATACTACCAAATGTTTTTTTCAGAAATTTATGGTTTACTTGCCTATGCTCCAAGCGTTCCAGCTCTGCCGGAACATTCCTATTATGAAATGCCCTATTTCCAGATACCATCATTAAAAAGAAAATAGCACCAAATTTTTGTATATTAAACAAAAAATTTCCATCATAGACATTTTCCATTATGTATATATCAATAGAAATTCCACAATTTTCATTTTCCATATCATATCGCCGGCGAGCAATAGTGCCTTTTTTTCTAATCTGCGTAATTAATAATCCCAGTTTTGGATCTCTTTGTGGAGTCTGAACATAATATTCGCTTGAATATTCCTTTATAAACATGCTGACAAATTTATCATAATCTTTTCTCGGCATATTGATATCAATATCGTCATCCCAAGGAATAAAACCATTGTGCCGAACTGCCCCTAATACACTACCACCACTCAGAGTATATACAATGTCATTTTTCTCGCAAAATCGTGCAACATCTTTTGCAATTTTTAACACTTCATGTTGATACTTCTTTAGTTCATTCCCACTAATTTCAACTATTTTTGAATTCATTATTAAAACATCCTACTCTTCAATGAAAGTCTTTTCGTATTTTAAAACTACACTGTCCCACGTATAATATTTCAGTATACGATCATTAGACGCTTTTTCCATTGATAAAAAGTATTCATTATCCCTATTTTCGACACTTTTTATCAATTTTGAAAGCTTTCCAGAATCTTTTGTCCAATATTCTGCCCCATTGCCACCAACTTCTTTGTTAAATCCCACATCCAATAATAAATTCAATTTTGTACTGCCTAAAGCTTCCAACAATGAAGGATTTGTTCCACCTACCTCATGACCATGGATATAGGCAAAAGCATTTTCCCTAATAACTTTTAGCAATTCTGCATCATATACTGTACCCACAAACTTGATTCTCTTATCAGATTCAAAATTTGTTGATTTTTGTAATTTTTCATAGAAGTCATTATGCTCAACATTAGAAATAATGACTAGATCTTTCGAAGTTGGAGTTTTCATAAACTCTTTAATCATAGTTTCGTAATTATTTTCCGGAACAAACCTACCTACAATCAAAAAGTAATTATTGAATACTATTCCATGCGAATCTCTCCAACTTTTCACTTTATCGCTATCTTTTGATAAATTAGATTTTTTTATGTCAGATCCATACGAAATAAAAACTGTTTCTGGTTGATACTTCCGATAATCATTTTCGATATATTTTTGAATGTTCTGGCTATCACAGATAAGTAAATCAGCATACTTTACCATTAATCGCTCAGAAAATTTCCAATATTTCCTAACCATTGGACTCCACTTGGCACGCAACCATTCATGACCATCAGGATTAACTATCAGCTGTCCATCATAATTCATTAACTTTTTTTTGAATTGATGAATAAATGGCCCCATTCTACATGCAAGCACATAAACAATTGGTCTCTTTATTTTCTTTTCTTCAATAAGCTTTAATGCTGATTTGAAAGCATTTATATCATATAAGATTGCACTTGCCGCACCAACATTTGGCACTGTTACATTAAAACAAGTTGCACCATTGTACTCATATACATCAGCTTTATTTTCAGATAAGTTACGCCTACATGCAACATAATAATGAACGTCTTTACTTTTTTTTCGCTCTGTTAATTGTTCTACAAAAGACTCAAATCCACCATACTGAGCAGGTATGCCTTTTGCACCAATAATAAATACTTCTCTATTCATAAACTCCCTACTTCCTCCAACAAATTATCCTGTTATGCACACCATACAATCTTTGTTAAAAATAATTATATCCGAACGTTTATATATATTCGCTATTTTATATCTAGAATATGTGTGAATCTTCTTGCTAAATCATTTGCTGACATATCTTTATTAGGAAAATTTTCAACTACCAAAATTACTCTTTGAACCTTATGTTCTTCTCGAACTGTTAAATATTGACCATCAATATTTGATGAATATTGAAAACCTTTAGAACTATATGTCACCTTTTTCATTCTTTGCACCATTCTCAAAAAAAGCGAATTATATTTATTCATATAATCAGAGTCTTTAAATACTTTATCTGTAATAAGTACTAAATCAGCTAACGACATCCTGACATTCGAATTCCCCAAAACTGGACTCTTTGCAACATACTTATTCTTTTGGATAAGTATGTTTTTTTTCTTTAAATATTTATACCCTATAACATCGTTAGCCTGGTTTACTTCAGGTTTAATAATTCTTGTGTCTGATAATCCCCAGTCTTTCACAATAAGATCATTAAATGAATCTTCATAATTTTTATGAGTAATAGACGTAATCAAAGCAAGTTTAAGCAGTTCATCCGCCGACACTTGTTGTTTTGTGGTATCACCTACACGTAAATATTTCAAAACAAAGCTCTTACTTGTAGTATTACCAAACTTGCTAATATTTTTCTTGTTAATAACTAAATTTGATCCATTTAAAAGAAACGATCTTACACTAATCGTCTCACTAGATTTCAATTCAGGCAAATACGAATCTAGCCGATTATTTAATTTGATTTTTCCACTTTTAATTAATGAAAAAACCATTATATCATCAAGAAATTGCTGGAAATCACCAACGGAAACCGTACTATTAACCTTGAATTTGCTACGTGTACCCGCATTGGCATATCCATTTTGACCCGAAAAAATAATTCTATTTTTGGCAATTCCTAAATATGCACCATAAAACTGTGCCTCCGTCATTTCGGAATTATTCTTTTTCCATTGCACTAACTGTTTCTTTGAATTCAGTTCCAATGTATTAAGCGCTGTACTTTCAAAAAAAATTTTTTGCAATCCAACAGGAGCAGTTGTCTTGTTTTCTGTAATTTCTGACCCGTTTGGTTTCACTTTGCTTAATTCAAAAAAAGTTAAACTCAAAAATAATGTTATTAGAACAGCCACACAGCTATAAAAAAATATCTTTTTTGTGGCAACACTCATTTTCATTGCCCCTTAGCATTTATATAGCCTAACAGATTGATTTCATTGTTGCGCAAATTATTAATAAACTTGAACATCTGTCGCTTTTTTACTGTGTTTTTTTCAATGCTTACAATAACTCCATCACTTAATTTCATAACCCGTTCTACATCTGTATACGAATTATCTGTCATAATCGGTGTATTAATTAATATTTTATTGTAATTCTTTTTTAAGCTGTTTAATAAACTATCAAATCGAGGATCTCCAATTAAATATTTTGTATCCGAACTAGCCTTTTCACCAGAATTTAATACCGAAATATCTTGATTAGCCACTTTTTTTATTATTTGATCCCTCGAAATTTTCCAATTGTTTAGATAGTCTGATAAGCCATATGTCACTTTCAGTTTAAAAGCATCCACAAAAACATTCTTTGAGAAATCCGTGTCAATTATCAACACACTTTCTCCAGATAAAGCATACATTATAGCCAAATTAGCAATAATTGTCTGCTTAGAAATCGAATTATTATATGTAACAAATGTAAATACTCGATTTTGCTCATTGCTTTCCGTAATTTCCATATTTAATCTACGAATAACTTCTTTTATATTGTTCATTTACTCACCAGCATTTTCAATTTCAATTGTTCCAAAATTTGTTTTACCAAAAACATCAGAGACAAACTCCTCGTCTTTGATGTTTCCAAATGTCAAATCAGCTAACATTTTAAAAATAAAAATAATAATAAAAGCAATAATAAATCCATACTCAAACCGTTTTACTATACCAGAAAATGGTTTTTTTACAGTTACTTTGTTAGACTTGGAAACCAAAGAAATATTGGCGCCTGACAGGTATTTACCAATATTTGCTATCAATTGCGTTTCACCTTGTTGTGCTAGAAATTTAGCATAAGCTACATTATCACTTGTTACTACTAAATTAAAGAATGGCGTATTACTAGATTCTGAACCATTGGATACAACATCGACAGTATACTCAATTTTTTTCGATTCATTTTTCCATTTACTTTTATTGACCTGTTCAGTAAGGATTTGTTTGAATCTTCTAGACTGGACAAACTCGCTATACGAACTCACTAAACTATAATTATTATCATTCTGTACCATTTCACTTGAAACGCTATACTGATTTTTACTTCCAATTGAGCTAATATAAGCACATGCAGCGCCGGCAAGTATGCTAATTGCCAGTACAATCCAAATATTTTTTTTAATTATTCTGACAAATAGTTTCCTACTAATCTTTATTCCAAAATACATATTTTGCCCCTCTTTAAATAGAATCACTGTTAAACATGGGTTATAACATAAAAAAGCAAGTATGTATTAAAATACTTGCTTTTTTGATTAAATTCCAAAGAACCCATGCATAAACAATGCCGCACAAGCTGCCCCAATAAATGGTGCAATCCCTGGAACGATGATTCCGTATTGCCAGTCGCTATCAGCCTTATTCTTAATAGGTAAGATGGCGTGCGCAATCCGGGGACCCATATCACGAGCAAGGTTCATTGCGAACCCGGTTGGGCCACCAAGACCCATACCGATTGCCCATACTAACAACCCAACACCAATTGGAACGATACCTGGAGTCTTCACTTGAGAAATAGCTAAAATCCCAGAAATAAATAAGAACGTGTCGAAAAATTCAACGAAGAAGTTCCGTGGTAAGTTCCGTACTGCAGGTGCAGTTGAAAATAAGTTACGAATCGTAATTGGAGAAATTTCATCAGCTGAAGCAGCGAAGTGATCAGCGTACATCACCCACACGATTACAGCACCAACAACCCCACCCAAAACTTCCGCAATTGAATACGGGATAAACATTGCCCATGAAATGTTCCCTAAAATACATTGAGCGAACACCATGGCTGGGTTAATTGAAACGTCACCGAAAATAAATAACGCAATTGTAATCCCAAAACCCCATGTCGTAATTGCGAAGATATGGCCAGAACCCCGGTACTTAGTTCCTTTTAAAACCTCACTACAATGTACACCGACACCAAAAATAATCATCAAGGCGGTTCCCATGAACTCTGCCAACAGCTGATGAATCACTATGTTTCTCCTCCTGTGGCGATCAAAGCGCCTGTTTATTTTGAAATAGGCGCCGTCGACTTTCAGAAAGCGTTGGGCCTTTTTTCACATAGACACCATTATACACAAAATTCGAACTATTTAGTACCATAATTATAAAAAACAATAATTTTACAGGTTTCAGTCAGCCAATGCAATTATTATGACGCTTATCCATTACGATGACTTCTTCTTAAATAGACGCCGCCGAATCCGCCGAATCATCCGTGGCGACTTAGGTTCAATCGTCTGCTCGAACCATTCCTGGACGCTAGCATTAACCACCCCACCAAACATCAACAAAATCCCCGAGAAGTTCAGCCAGAACATCAAGACAATCAAACTTCCAATGGTTTGGTAAGAGGTAATCCGACGTGCAAAGAGCTCAACGTAAAAACGGAACCCTTGTGAGATGACAATCCAGCCAACCGTTGTGACTAAAGCCCCCGTCCACACGTATCTTAATCGAACTTTGGCATTTGGCACGAAGTAGTACAACGAGATTGCCACGAGAAACATCCCAACAAAGGTGATTAAGTTTTTATTCGCCAATAATTGATTGATCCAATCAGGAACAATCGCTTTGGTCAGATTAGTCAAGTTCAAGATCAAGTCCATGATCACCTGACTCAAGGTGAAGAAGATCGCGAACCCAACAATTAGTAACAAGAGTCCTAATGTCAGGAAGAACGCAATCACCCGCGTTAGGATCGCCCCCTGCGCACTCTTAACGCCATACGCTTCATTTAAGCTTCTACGAATCGCCGCAATGATTTGGGAAGCTGACCATATCGAGACCACGATCCCAATTGAAAGACTTCCGCTACTGCCACTGGAAAGGAACGAGACCAAGATTGGCTTAAACGTTTTATAGATATTACTTGGAATAAACTCCTGAGCATATGCCAAAATCTGCTCGGTCTTGAGGCTAAATCTAGCCACAATATTCCCAGCAATCAAAATAATCGGTGCAATCGACATCAATGCATAGTACGCCAGAACAATCGCGTTATTACTAACATTGGCTTGGTTATAGCGCCTAATCAGGATCTCTAGGCCTTTCGTAATTTTAGGATACCGTTCTTTTAACTTCATTAATAATTTCCTCAACGTTAATTAGTATCTACCATTATACAATGGAATCACGTCAACCACACGCTTGATACTAAGCTTTTGCATTTGTGACAAAAAAACAACCGGCAAATGATACGGTTAAGTACCATTGCCGGTTGTTTTCAATCTCGCATCATTATCAATAAGATTATTATCACTACAACATCTAAATACATAAGATAATAATTTAAAATTGTAAATTTCTCTATTTTAGGCCAATCTTTTTCGCAATCGCATCCAGAATATATTCCGCCGCGTGCCCATCACCATACGGGTTCTTGGCATCTGCCATCCGTTGGTATTCTGCATCATCATCCAACAACTGAGTCATTGCCGCTGCCACCTTTTCACCATCCGTCCCAACTAGCTTCAAGGTACCAGCAGTAACACCTTCTGGTCGCTCAGTCGTTTTCCGTAACACTAGCACCGGTTTGTTCAGCGATGGCGCCTCTTCTTGCACACCACCCGAATCAGTCATGATGAAGTAACTTCGAGCTGCCATGTTATGGAAATCTAAGACGTCGAGCGGCTCAATTAAATGAATGCGTTCTGTATCCCCTAAGATACGCTTAGCAATCTCTTGAACCACCGGACTCAAGTGCACTGGATAGACAACTTCAACGTCATCGTGCTGTTGCACGACCCGTTTAATCGCTGTAAAGACGGCTTCCATTGGTGCGCCTTGGTTCTCCCGGCGGTGCATTGTTAAGAGAATCATCCGGTTACCCGGTTTAATCATGTCGAGAGCCGTATGCTGATAGTTCTTTGATACGGTCTGGTGCAACGCATCAATCGCCGTATTACCAGTTACTGTGATATTATCCGCTGAATGATTCTCCTTGAGCAAGTTCTGCTGACTCAGCTCAGTCGGTGCAAAGTACATATCGGCTAAGACGTCCGTCAACTGTCGATTCATCTCTTCCGGGAATGGTGAATACTTATCCCACGTCCGTAAGCCGGCTTCAACATGGCCAACCGGAATCTGATGATAAAAAGCACTGACACTAGCCGCAAAGGTCGTGGTTGTATCACCATGAACTAACACGATGTCCGGTCGTACTTCATTCATAATTGTATCCAACTTGGTCAATACCCGGCTAGTAATACCGGCTAACGTCTGATTTGGTTGCATAATATTAAGATCGTAATCAGGAGTGATATGAAAAATCGCCAATACCTGATCTAGCATCTCACGATGTTGTGCGGTCACCACCGTTACTGGTTCAAAACGTTCTTGCTGTTGTAATTGTAGAACAATTGGTGCCATCTTGATAGCTTCAGGACGCGTCCCAAAAATCGTCATTACCTTAATTTGTTTTACCATTAATATTCACCTGCGTTATTTATATTCTAATTTTATGATAACGTTATTATCGCTAACTAGCCAGCTATCACACAATAATTTTCCATTATTTTAACGATTATAATTTTTCTCCCCCATCGTACAGGTCTAATCGATTATCAGGACAAGCCTACCAGGTATTCCGATATATCAAGTTGCTAAGGTTAGGCGACATCCTTAACGAGCTCTCGCATCTAACACAAATCAATCTATAAAAAAACTTGAGACTTATACTCAAGCTTTTATCTAGTTATTAAAAATTTTCTGTCTTCATTAAAATACTTTGGATCGAGTTTGCTACTTTATTATCATTTGAAAAATCACCCTGATTTTCAAACAGGACGACACCGACCCGCGCATCACGT
The DNA here is from genome assembly GCF_001039045.1 of Lactiplantibacillus herbarum. Taxonomy (GTDB): domain Bacteria; phylum Bacillota; class Bacilli; order Lactobacillales; family Lactobacillaceae; genus Lactiplantibacillus; species Lactiplantibacillus herbarum. The sequence continues at coordinate 133,286 of NZ_LFEE01000012.1, read as the reverse complement.
GTCCCCATATAATAGGTATGAAAAGCATTATCATTCCCACCAACTCGAATCGTACCACCTTTTTGATAATAAATTCCGGCCGCATATTTAGTCTGGAAGTGATCCGATAATTCTGCAATTCCCGCATCGCTGAGCAAATCACCACTCTGAAGACTGTACATGAATTTGTAATAGTCACCGACACTCATATACAAACTGCCACAACCTAGCTCACTGGATTGCAACGGTTTCGAAATGATCGCGCCTTGTGATTCGCCATTACTTAATCGGTACGACGCCGGATTGACCACGTTACCCGGAATATCATTGTACGCATACGTATGTTTCAGCCCAAGCGGTTTAATAATCACGTTTTGTAACGCTGTCATATACGATTTATGTGTCACTTTGCGAATTACGCCAGCCAACAACGTAAAATTGGCATTAGTATATGCATAAGCATGGTTTCCTGTTGAAAGTGCATGCTTAATCGTAAAAGCGATTTGGGCCTGTTCGGTAGGTAGCACACTGTTAGGTGTATGCTCAACCATCCGCATCCCAGACGTATGATTAAGTAACTCACGAATCGTAATCTGATTTGCATACGGAATATCTGGGTAAAACCTACTCAATGGCGTTGTCATACTTAATTTGCCTTCATTAATTAGATGTTGAATAACCGCACCAGTAAGTGCTTTTTGCAGCGATGCTAAGGGGTATGCTTCGGTAGCTGTATTGCGAACCTGATCACTTGCATCTGCATAACCATATGTCCGAACTCTTACATTTTTAGGCCCATTCGTCGTAAATAACAAGGTTCCCATAATATGGTGTTGATTAACTAACTGATCAATCTGCTTAATTGCTTGTCGCTGCGTCAACCAGCCTGGTCGAGGCGTTTTCTTAACAACCTCTTTTTTCTTAGCTGGCTTGACTTTCGACGCTGCCCCTTCTACTTTAGTAGGTACAGTTACTTGTTCAGCTTGTTGCTTTGATTGCTGCATCCCCCATATTCCTGCAATAGTCAAAATAATTACAATCGGAATAGCGATAATTAGCCACCTAACTCTTCTCATGCAAATCCCCCCATTACTGATAATCAAGTATACTGCCAGCAATTCTAAATTGCATCTAAAATCAAATTAATGTTAGCCTGCTAAACTAAATCTTAACTTTATCCTAATCACTGATTAAGACAAGTAACGCTCAGTAGCTGATCTGTAATTTAACTCGTGCAATGAGCGAGCATAACCAGTAAAATTAAACAGATAGTTAGTCTTATTTTGAAAGGATGATTCCTAATGAGTCGTGCAACCGAATATTTACAACATGTTTACGCTGTAATTGAACAACGTGATCCTAACCAATCTGAATTCTTAGAAGCCATTCATGACTTCTTCCAAACAATGACCCCCGTATTCGAACAACATCCCGAATACATTGACGCTAACATTCTGGAACGTTTAACCGAACCAGAACGCGTCTTTCAATTCCGGGTTCCTTGGCTCGACGATGCCGGCCACGCGCAAGTTAGTCGTGGCTTCCGGGTCCAATTCAATTCTGCCATTGGCCCTTACAAAGGTGGTTTGCGACTACACCCTTCCGTAAACCTCAGTATCGTCAAATTCTTAGGGTTTGAACAGATCTTCAAGAATGCCTTAACTGGCCTACCAATTGGTGGCGGTAAGGGTGGCGCCGACTTTGACCCTAAAGGCAAGTCTGACAATGAAATCATGCGTTTCTGCCAGAGCTTCATGACTGAACTCAGCAAGTATATCGGCCCAGACACCGACGTTCCAGCTGGTGATATCGGTGTTGGTGGACGTGAGATTGGCTACCTCTATGGTCAATACAAACGCCTCCGTGGAGCTGACCGCGGCGTCTTGACTGGTAAGGGACTCAACTATGGTGGCTCACTCGCTCGGCCTGAAGCAACTGGCTACGGTCTCGTTTATTACACCAACGAGATGTTGAATGCCAACCAGCTTTCGTTTCCTGGTCAACGAGTCATCGTATCAGGTGCCGGCAATGTCGCTACCTACGCCATTCAAAAAGTGACAGAACTTGGCGGCAAGGTCATTACCTGTTCCGATTCTAACGGCTACATTGTCGATGAAGACGGCATTGACTTTAAAATCGTTAAACAGATTAAAGAAGTTGAACGAGGTCGCATTAAAGATTACGCTGACCGTGTTGCCAGTGCCGTTTATCACACGGGATCTGTCTGGGACGCTCAGCTAACTGCCGACATTGCTCTCCCATGTGCGACCCAAAATGAAATCAACGGTGCTCAAGCCAACAACTTAATTGCTGGTGGCATCAAAGTCGTCGCGGAAGGTGCCAATATGCCAAGTAGTCCTGAGGCCATCGAGGCTTACCAAGCAGCTGATATTCTCTATGGGCCTGCTAAGGCAGCTAATGCTGGTGGCGTTGCCGTTTCAGCACTAGAAATGAGTCAGAATAGTATGCGTTTAAGTTGGACTTTCGAAGAAGTCGATAACCGCTTGCAACAGATCGTGCAGGACATCTTTGCCCAATCTGTTGCGGCAGCTAATGAATACAGTGTTACTGGTGATTATTTAAGTGGTGCTAATATTGCGGGCTTTACCAAGGTCGCCGACGCCATGATTGCCCAAGGATTAGTTTAATTTAAATGGGGCAGTACTCGTTATATGGTTCTAATTAAAACAACCGCGAAATCAAAATTTTGATTTCGCGGTTGTTTTAATTATAAAAAAATTTCTGTTTCTTCTATATTAATAGCTAATTTAATTGATCAATCTTGATCATCCGGATAACCCGTATGTGCCACAAGCTGTGAATAAGTGGCATGCAACGTCTCGGCTGCCACGTGCCATCCAAGTTTAAGTAGCGGAATCAACCGTAATGGATCTTCTACTGGAACCTGATGCTCATGTGCAAATTTGCAAATTGCCGGCAATACTTCCATGTCAGAATTAGCGAAGTAATAATTTCCCTTTTCCGTCAAGACAAAGATGGTGGCCCGAAACGCGTGCCGTGGATCCAATCCTTGGCCCACGTGCCAACGAATCGCCCCAATCTGAATACGCTGAACATCACCTAAAGCCATCTCACCAAGATTACGACCTTCTGGTGACCATAAGACGACCCTTGTTGGAGTCAGTTCGACCATAGCGTACTTGCGACTAGTCGTGCCGGATAACCGGCGTAACCAGTTACGTTCTGGCTTTGGTTTTGGGTACTCCTGCCCCTGAATTTCAAAGTGAAACGGCACAATGCACTTCTGTGCCCGATCGATGGCCCGGTAATGACCCGCAATCTGATGATTAGTAAAAACTGATGCCATTGGTTTAAACATGCTGCTCACTCCTCTCACCGTCAGTATACGCTTTCATCACTAAAATAACAGCGATTTAGTCACGACAGTTTTCTAATTCTGTTGCTATTTTGACTTTTACCGCATGACTTTGATTAATCTATCTCGCTCATACCAATAAAAATAGTGACCAGATTATCTGACGTAATCTAGTCACTATCTCAACCCTATTAGTTGCGCTTCATCCTATGTGTTTCATTAACTAACAACTATGTGTGTGCTGGCTGATGATCAAAAGAATCAGCCACCCCCGCGTTGAAGCTCACAGTATGGGCCAATAAATGAAATCAATGATTGCTGAAATTAACAGCCTTCCCTTTTGACCTCAAAACGATAACACTTAAGTTACCATTCTGACCAACGCTATTATACCATCTTTGTTAGCGCTTACACAATCTTAATAACAGGCTTTTTGTTAATTAGACTATACCTTTAGATCTCAGTTGATTGATCTGTTTACTAGTAAGCTTGTTAACTGCCAGTAGTTCACTTATTTTAGTAATAAAAAAGACGGTGACTTTGTCGTCATCGCCTCCTCAGTAGTCGAATGTTAATAGCCGAAACGTGCGCTACAAGGCAGTTTGTGCCCCACTCTATTCCTGATTACTAAGCATTATTAGGTTCGCTATCATTGAAGTCAGCTGGCATGATGGCAAAGTTGCTAGCTTCCGTTGATAGTAATGCTGCATAGGCCCGTACCTTGGCAGATAATGCTGGAATAATCGCATCGTTTAAGTTATTTAACATATCTTGTTCGTCTTCTTCAATTGATTTACTATCTGATTGACGTTCAATAATGCTAACTAATTCGCCACTTAAACGGACAATTGCAAATACAGTGGCTGAAAGATCAAACATTTCCTCTTTATAGGTCACTTGCAATTGTGCTTGCACAACATCGTCACCAAAGGTCTTCTTCACGTCTGGGTTAGCCGTTGTGTAACTGAACTGGCCTTGTCCAGGTGTATCGTCTTCCTTACTCCGGTCGTAGATGATTTGGAAATGTAAGTCTTGGATTGCTGAGTTTAAGATTTCAATATTCATGTTAGTAAGCCCCTCTTTTTATATTACCTTCACAATAAAGGAAAACGACCTAAAATACAATTAAATTACAAAGCTTTTTGCGGATTGTTAGCTAATCCTCACTGATTGTGCTAAAAAGCTTCCTGTTAAGCCTGATTTGACGAGCAACCCAATTACTTATACACTAAATATTAGTTTAGGGGGATCCAGCTATTATGAGACAGCATCATTTATACCGATTATTACTGACGCTAACCGTTTGTGGTAGCCTGCTAGCAGTTCCGGCACTCGACGCCCACGCGCTAAGAGTTCGTGGTCCACGAATGGCCCTACGCCATACAACTAAATCTCGTCATAAAACAGCACACCATTCACGTGCTCGGGGACGACGTTAACAGAACGTGGCGCCTCAGACAGTTAGTTTGGTAACCCGACTGCTTATGGGACACGTTTCAAAACTAATGTGTTGTGACTAAATAGACGACTTCAGAAATTAAAACTCTGAAGTCGTCTATTTTAGTCACGTCCTTAATTCTTTTTATGACTCATCACAACAATATTCGCATCCTGACAATTCCTGCCTAAGATGACTTAATGCTGAATCCGCTGCGCATTTTGTTGCTGAACTTTATCAGACATGTTTTCTGCCAGTAGATATTGACGGATCAAACTAACAATCTGCTTATTTTGCGGTAAATCAGAATGCGCAGTGTTAGCACCCGTCACCGTGATTTCCGTAAAGTGTTTAACCTGATCTTGGAAGATGTACTTACCATAATTAACACTGTTATACGGTACGGTACCATCACTCGTATAGTTTTCCGTCCCGGCGATTGAGTACACCGTCAGTGATTCCGGCAACCCCGTCCGATATTTATAGAGTTCTTGAAACATCGGCGTCTTAGCTGTCGTACTCGTTGACTCCATATTGTACGGTGAGGCGATTGTCATTAAACGATCAATATGGACCTTAGGCGTTTCCTTCAGATAGCGTTCTAGGAATAGCGTCCAGATCAAGCCCCCATTAGAGTGACCTAACGCATAGAAATGATTGAAATGATAGGTCTTCACTAGATCCTTAAACGCCGTATTCAACCAGACCGCCTGCTTGTCGATATTCGCCTTACCATCGTGATTATTCGCAAAGCCGATCACAATAAACGGTTCATTATCGTTGTGATCAATACTACCACTATATTTAATCGAGCCATCCGTCTGTACGGTCAGTTTCAGCACACTATGCTTCTTCGGCGTTTCCTTACCCAATTCAGTAATCAAACTGTCAAACCGGTTCTGACTCGCACTAGAACCTGGCACCATGATAACCGGCGCCATCCGAGAACGACCGGTATTCTTTAACGTTTTAATATTTGCCTGTGTCCACGTGTAGGCGGGCCAACTGATCCCAATCAGCGCAACCAGCCCTAGTAGCCACCGCCACCAATACCGTCTAATCATGAGTTACATCCCCCGCTTCATCCGTTCGGTTCGCTAACAAGACAAATGGTAAATAAATTGCCGTTGCAACGACCAAGTTGATCACACTGACTACTAAGGCCTGCCAGGTGCCACCCGTTCCCAACCAGCCGGTTAAAAAGCCCGGCATCGTCTTAGTCACTGGATAAACGACTGGCGGCATGAATTTCAATACTAAGGCCGTCCACGTAATGATCATGCTTGCTATCGGTGCGAGTAAGAACGGAATTGCTAGGATAGGACTGTAAGCAATCGGTAACCCTACTAATAAAGATTGATTAATATTGAACAGGGCCGGCAAAGCGCTCACCTTAGCCACTGAACGATAGTTACGATTACGTGAACGCCATAGGATCGCAATCAGCAGCGCCAACGTCATCCCGGGACCGCCGACATTGGCAAAGGCGTCAAATAACGTATGTAACGTAATTGAATTAGGTGCGCCCCACGCAGAACCATGTTGTAACGCATAAGCTAGGTTTTGAACCGTGCTGGTTGTACTGTTACCACTAAAATCAACGGGCCCAATGATCCCAATCAGCCAGTACAGATTGCTCAACGATGATACCCCCAGAATCGCTAACAGTGAGGACCCAGGGTTAGTAAATGGTAAGCTAAACACGGCGTAAAACAAACCGTTCAAGCCAGCTTTACTAGCAAAGCTTATTCCGTAGCCCACAATGCTAAAGAATAATAGTGCCACGACCATTGGCAACCAGTTATTGCGTGCTCGCGCCAACAGGTGAGCTTGTGTTTCTACTGGTTGCGGAACGTGTGGCCGTCGTGATAAATGGCTAAACAGCCACCCCGTCACTAAGCCAACCAGCAATGCTAAGAAGATTCCCTGTGTGCCTAGATTATCCTCTAAGAAACGGGAACCAGTCATCTGACCCGATTTAGCAAAGAAATTATAATTAATATTTAGCATCATAAAACTAATAGCCGATGTAATCCCTGCCAACAAGTTATCTCGCTGTGCAGACCGTGCCACAAAGTTCGCCGCCGCAAACGCGGCAATGATGGCTAGAATGCCATTAATACTCAGATTAAGCATCGTCGTATACGTAGCTAGCTCCTTAAAGCCTGGTACCCAATGACTCAAGTAATAAATATGATTTAAAAAACCATTGCGTTGAAAAATAGCTTGATTCACAAAGCTAACGTAGGCACCAATAAGTGCAAACGGAAACAGTAACGTTAACGTATCTCGCAACGCTCGCCAATAGCGTTGCCGTTCTACCACCCGTTCAAATCTCAACAACCCAACCTGTAACCTTTTAATCATGGTTAACCCCCAAAGAAATTTACTGATTTAAATATACGCCAGTTCGACCACCTTGCCCACTACTGAGCGTTAAATTTTTAAGCAGCAAGGTTATCCATTATACTTATTAAAAAGATAACTGGAGGTGGTTAGTATGCCTAGCCGTTATACAAATATTCTCGTTCCTGTCGATAGTTCCGACGCTGCCCAAGCTGCCTTTATCGAAGCCGTCAATATTGCGCAACACCACCAAGCGTCACTAACCGCATTATACGTAGTTGATGACAGTGCCTATCACGCACCTGCTATGGACCCGGTACTGTCAGAATTATTGGATGCCGAGGCTGCTCATGCCAAAGCTGCCATGGAGAAACGTCAGCAGTTCGTGACCACTACCACAACGCCTGCTTTTAAAACTGAGATCACTTATGGTATTCCTAAACACACGATTGAAGACTACGCTAAGCAACACCCTGAGACTGATTTGATCGTACTGGGTGCCACGGGTAAAGATTCACCACACCGGGTCGCTGTTGGTTCCACAACTAGCTACGTGGTGGATCACGCACCGTGTAATGTGATCGTGATTCGTTAACTACTAATTAGATTCGCTTAGATAATAAATCCGATTTTTTATAAATTATCACAAGTCCTCATCATATTTCCCCTAATTATTGATCCACTTGATAATTAGGGGAAATATTTCTATTTCATCCTCTGTAAAATCATAGTATGATGGTCAATGGTACTTTTTTATTCGTTTATATTAAGTACTGAGGGATAAAATTATTTTGGAGGATCTATTATGTACAATAATTTACGCAACCAATTAACTAACGAGGAACTATTAGTTGTTAATTCTGAAGTCGAACGATTGCAGAAAAATACAGCAGTTGCCTTTCTACTTTGTATTTTTCTTGGCACACTCGGTGCTCACCGCTATTACATGGGTAGAACAGGTTCTGCCGTTGCTATGACACTGATTACCGTGTTAACCTTTGGGGTCGGTACCATCGTCACCGGAATCTGGACACTCGTGGACCTTTTCTTAATCAGTGACTGGTTACGCGATGACCGCGAAAAGATTGCCACTAATGCCGCCATGGCAGCAATCAATCGTCGTGGTATGCAAAACACAGCTAATAGTTTTTAAGGTTACTTGCTAACAGCTATTTATAATCTATTTTTTCTTAATTAAAAAGCTCACAACCCACATCAGTAACTACTCTGATGCGGGTTGTGAGCTTTTATTATGGCTCCACCCGGACTCGAACCGGGATCAACCGCTTAGGAGGCGGGTGCCCTATCCAGTTGTGCTATGAAGCCATTAACAATCCATCAAATATCATCTCACGGATTGTTGAATTTAGCAATTGTTGATTCTATTTGTCGCTGAAACGGTCGCGGTTCTTCTTCCGCATGCCTTTTTTCTTCGAGTGCTTGTTATGCCCCTTCTTCTTCACTGGTGCATCAACTTTCGCATTACGATGACCACTAACTGTTGAGTGCTTAGTTTTGTCACCACGAGTTGCATGTTCCGTTGTGACACCGTCTGCCCGACGTTGCCCATTAGCCGCCGTAGTATCAGATGTCTCTGCGTGATTATTAGGCATTGGTGGCTCGATCCGAGCTGGTTTAGTGTCGACAATATGATAGCCTGCCAAGTAGCCCGGCTTGATCTCATAATCGGTTTCGGCCATCAGCTTCTTGAAGTTACGGATATCGTGATCATTCCCAAAGGTCAAGACCAGTCCTTCAGCACCCATTCGACCAGTCCGACCACTACGGTGAATATACGTCGTGACATCTTTAGGCAGTTGGTAATTAATAACTGCTGGCAACTCAGGAACATCTAAGCCCCGTGCTGCTAAATCAGTCGTCAATAATAATTCAACTTTACCCTGACGGAACAAACGGAGTGCCTTTTCACGTGCAACTTGCCGTTGATCACTAATCAATGATACGTAGTCAACGTGTTGGTGTCGAAGTTCCAGCGCCACGTGCTTGAGTTCTTCCATCTTATTGAAGAAGACTAATGCCCGCATGTGATCGACTCGGCTAATCCGCTTCAGTAATTCTACTCGTTGACGATTACCGACTTGCATGGTTCGATGTCGAACCACACCCTGGGTCTGATCAATTGCCCGCACGTCGATCTTCTCAACGTTTTGTCCAAACCAACGTGGTAACTCATCCAAAATTTTAGTTTCAGTCGCTGAGAAGAAACCTAACTGTAACGTTTCCGCAAAGGTTGCGTCCAGAATTTCTCGAATCTGATCAAGGGTCTCATCAGTCAATAATTCGTCAGCTTCATCGACGATCATCAATTTTAAATGGCCGAATTTGAGTTTGCCATCAGCAATTAAATTCGTTACGCGACCGGGCGTCCCAACAATAATCTCAGGATGTTGCTTGAGCTTTTCCATCTGGCGCTTCACGTTAGCACCACCGGTAATTGCCAGCACCTTGGCGTCAATCAACTGTGCCCATTCGCGGACAACGGTCGTGGTCTGCATGGCTAGTTCTTGTGATGGTGCGAGAATCAAAGCCTGCGTTCCCTCACCAGGTTGAATCATTTCCAGTAATGGCCACGTAAAGGCCAGCGTTTTACCGGAACCAGTTGGGGCTAATCCTAAGACTGACTTACCAGCTGCTAAGGGTTCTGCTACCGCCGTTTGAATCGGTGATAATTCGTCAAAGCCTGCTTCGGTAAATTTGGTTTTAAATACGTCTAACATAGTGCCTCATTTCTATTTGACAGCGTCGCGCGTTTCACCCGTAAAGTACAGGTGGCCCGACTGCCGTAAATTAAATAATAGTTTATTAACGTTGCGACTCAGTTGTCGCCATGCTAAGTATTCACGTTGATGATTAGTTGGATCGTTGATGACCATCGCAAAGTCACGCGCCTCAGCTAACATCGGGTTAGCATCCGGCTGCACGCCTAACTCATGGGCCTGACCATCTGCATCTCGATAAGTTACCCGACCTAATTCAGCCGGATTATCAAGCACGATGGCATCCCGTAAGCCATTGATCTCAGATGATAGGAACGAGTTACTCGTCTTACCAACATTCAAGGTCACGGTAAAACCAGCATACCGTAATACGGCCACGCCCTTACCATCGACCTTGGTACGAGTCAGCGTTGGATAGTACGCCGCTTCCTCAGGCATTCCGAACCAGCCAACCGCATCATAGGCTAAGTAAACGCCAAGATCTTGAAGTGCACCCCCAGCATAGTTCAGAGAGAAGATATTCGGCTCTTCGCCTGCCCGGACCGCATCATAACGTGAAGAATATTTCATATAAGTTAAGGTCGCACCCTGAACCTGTTCCAGCTGATCAATCTGTTGCTTGACCCGTTGGAAATTCGTTTCATGTAATTGGCGGGCTGCTTCAAACAACAGTACGTCTGGATGCGCTTTTAACGCGGTATCCAGTTGCTGGAACTCACGTTGATTAGCAACAGCTGGTTTCTCAACAATCACGTGCTTGCCATGTTCAATCGCTTGCTGGGCCTGGCTAAAATGTAGGCTATTCGGCGATGCAATGTACACCGTATCAAAACTGCCCTGACTGAAAAAAGTCTCCAAGTCCGTAAAAGTCTCCTCCGCATGATTATGCGTTGCAAACTCCTGTGCTCGTTCTAACTGCCGTGAATAGACCGTTGTTAGTTGCCATTCACCCGATTCAATCGCCGCATCAACAAACTGCTGTGTAATCCAATTTGTCCCGATAATGCCTAATTTTAACATGTGCCGACCCCTTTCAAACACGCCATTTAACTGCTACACGTTGACGGCGCTTACTCGTATCCTTATTTTACCAGTTTTAAGGTCTGAGGTGGGCACCGATGTCTAAAAGATGTGGTATTCACAAGCTAAATTTGGCGAAAAAAAAAGAGCCACCACGCGGGTAGCTCTTTTAAAGTCATGCCTATTGAGGAACAACGTTAGTAGCTTGTGGGCCACGATCGCTTGATTCTTCATCAAAGGTAACTTTTTGGCCTTCTTCTAAGGTCTTGAAACCGTCAGTTTGGATAGCTGAGAAGTGTACAAATACGTCTGTACCATCTTCACCAGTAACAAATCCATAACCCTTATCAGCGTTGAACCATTTTACAGTACCATTTTTCATAAAGCAAATCCTCCTAGGATATATCAAACCAAAAGTAACGAAACATCTATGTTATTAACACCTAAAAGAATTTGAGGTAACAATCAAATGATACTTTAAAACTTCAGATAAATGCCAATCACTGTTTATAGATTACCACACTCCCCTAATAAATACCAATTTTAAATTGAATTAATCTGAAAAAACATTTTATTGATTGATTAAGTTAACATTGCGTTACATTCATTACCGCTACGTAACGAGGACGTAAAAGCTTCAATAAGAAACCACTTATTACGTGACGTCACCCTTGTTTTAGTGGTATATTTTAACTGTAAACATATCAGAAAGAAGGTTGATCCGGTGAAGCGACGTGGCGCTATTTTATTTGGTTTATCCCTATTGGCAGGACTCTCAAGTACCCTAGTCCGCAAACGGCACCCTAACCGAGTTACTACTGGGGATCTCACTGTTTTTTACGCGGGAACTTGGACTTATCGTGACGAAGAGCACCGCCGTGATCACACGTTAGAGATCGATCCTAATATGATCATCCGTGTCGACGGTCGGGCAATGCCCGCCACCGTTGAATCCATATCAGCTAGCAAGCTCGTGTTACTTGATCAATACGGCTTTCATCTAGAAATCAAGGCCAACGAGCAACGGCCTGTTGCCCTGTTTGATGAAGCTGACAACCGTAATTATGTGATTTTATCACCACAACAATTAAATCAAGTAAGTGACTAAAAAGGCCTGGAAATCAATCTTTCCTAGCCTTTTTTATTGACTTTAACTTAGATGAACGTGCTCATTCCAAATTCTTAGCAATCACTTGGTTAAACGCGTCCACGCTACCGTTATACAAAACGCCCGTAAATTCTTGCCGTGTTCCGTTTTGACGATACACGGCGCGGTCAGAATAATGGATAAACATGACACGTTTGGCTTGGCGATGTGTTTGGACCAGTGTCAGACCACAGTGCCGTTTTTTTCAACACCGGTGTCACTAATTGTTGGGCGACTGCCGGCGTAGACCAAACCACACAACTACGTCCATAATCCTGCGATAATTGATTGACTAAAGTCCGTAACTTAGCTTGATTTTGCTTAACCGCAACCGTTTTAGCCGTATAATCGCCATAATATTGAACTTGAATGGCAATCGGTAGATTACCGACGTTATCGCCGACCGTTTTCTCAAAGTAAGCTGCTTGATCTTCCGCAGAGGTTGAAAAACTGAACGTCTGAACAACACCAACACCTAACGAAGTTCCAAGAACCCGTTGATAGTTGCTAGCAAAATTGTCATCCGTATAGCTAGCTCCCTGAGTTGCGTGTAAGTAGACAAACTTCAGCCCATCGTTTTGGAGCGCCGCAAAATCTAAATAGCCATCATTTTGTGAAACAGCCACGCCGCGGACATTGAAGCCCCTAGTCGCAGCCATACTTCGCCAACGCACCCAAATGAGGCCACCCCAAATGCTCCCCATAAGTATCAATAAGACCAATAGCCACACTGCCCGCTGACGCCAACGTGCCCACCTAGTACGTGTATAGATTGGTCGATAATGTTGTCGCTTTGTCATCCCATCAATCCCTTACCTAACTAGAGTTCCGTCCGTGTTTGGCTGATTGCATCACGCACCCGGCCCAGACTCGCTGCCATCTCAATATTACCGTGGACCGCTGTCATTAAGAACAGACTGTCGATAATGCTCATCTGAGCAATCAATGACGTCAATCCTTCCGAACGATAATTAATTTCTTCAGCTACTGATATAAATGCCACCGTACTCTCCCGAGCTAATGGCGAATTACCGAAACTCGTCAGCGCAATCACTGGTACTTTTTGCGCAATCAAGGTCGATAATACTTGTAACGTTTGCTGGTTACGGCCAGTATGTGAGATAACGACCGCAACATCTTGGCTCGTCATCTGGGCCGCTTGCATTAATTGCATATCATAATCACTATTATGGGCACATAAAATCCCCGTACGAACAAACTTGTGATAGCCATCGAGCGCTGCCACCGCCGAGCCACCTAAACCATAAAATCCAATGATCCGGGCTTTTAACAATAAGTGGACCGCTTGCTTCAGATCGTCCTCTGTCATGACCTGGCTCGTCTGATCTAAGGAACTCCGAATACTATTAAACGTCGATTCTGCGATACCCTTGAACGTCGTCTGCTTCTCAACATCTTGAAAAGCCTCCGCGTTACTCTGTTCAACGGGCTCTGCTGCCATTAGTTCTCTTGAAAAATCCCGAAAACTATTAAAACTGATCCGCTTGACGAAACGCGAAACGGTCGCCGTCGAAACACCAACTGCGGCAGCTAAATTTGAAATAGACTGGGCCGCCGTTTTAACGGGGTCAGCAATAATATAATCTGCAATTTTTCGATCGGTGACACTAAGATTCGGATAATATGAACGAATCAAAGTGAGCACCCGATTACGATGTGTGGGCATTTGTGTCGACAAACTAGCCACCTCCATAACCAAATTTTACCACAGTTCTTAGCAACGCCCTAAACTTCTCCGCACCGCCCTCAAAAGACAAGCTGCCAGTACCAGCTTCACATCCAGTCATCAAGGCTATTAAAGTAGGTAATATGTAAAAAACACAAGCTCCTTGATTTGAACTCAAGCAACTTGTGTCCTCACTTATTCAGTGGTATTAGCCGTCACTAATCTTTTATTCCGACTTGGCTTTTTGTCCAACATATACGTCCGAATCAACGTAACAATCTGTTGATTTTGCGGTAGATCCGAGTGTTGCGCATCGTTACCCGTGACCGTAATCTCGGTAAAATGCTTCACTTGTCCCTGATAGACGTACTTCCCCGCTTCAACACTGCGCGCAGGAACCAAACCATCCGAATCGTAATTCTCCGTCCCCGCTACCGAGTACATGGTTGCCGACTTCGGTAAGTTGTCGCGGTACTTAATAAAATCAGCTAACATCTGCGTCTTATGACTAAGATTAGCTTCTGAGAAATTATACGGTGAACCGATCGTCATAATTCGTTTGACCGTAATATCATCACGATTAAAATAATGTTCAAAGAAGTAGGTATAGATCAAGCCCCCGTTAGAATGCCCGATTGCTTTAAAATTATTGAATTGATATTTAGCCGCAACTTTTTTAAAAGCTAGTGAAAACCAGCGCGCCTGCTTCTTAATATTGCCATAGCCGTCATGGTTGTTTTGAAACCCAACGACAATTACCGGCTCATTATCACGCGGCCTTAACGCCCCAGTGATTTTAATTTGATCATCCGTGCCAACCGTGATTTTAATAAGGCTATGTTGCCGATGATCCGCCTTATTTAATTGCTTGACCAACGTGTCAAAGCGATTCTGCGTGGCACTGCTGCCGGGAATCATGATAATCGGTGACATCTGTGAATCGTGCCGACCCGTCATGGATTTAACATTTGATTGCGTCCACTGATACGATGGTCCCACTAAGAGTCCTAAGAAAAGGAGACCTAGTAATAAGACAATCAAACTACGCCGCCGTCGCGGCCAATTAGGTTTAAGCATCATGATGTACCCCCGCTTCAGCTTTTGCTGCGTTAAGAATGGCTTCCGCTAACCGCATAAATGGTAAATAGATTGCTACTGAGAGTGCTAAATCAATAATCCCAATCAATAATGCAATCACGTTGCCGTTGGTCCCAATAAATGCAATTAGGGGTCCCGGTGTTCCCACTGGTACGGGATACACGACCGGCGGAATCCAGTTGAGCCCAATGGCAACGGTTGCCACTGCCATATTAACTAAGGGCGCAATAATAAATGGAATTAAATAAATCGGATTATACAGCACTGGCAAGCCGGTCATCATTGGACCGTTACTGTTAAACAGCGCTGGCAGTAAACTCCAACGTGCCACCACGTGATAATTATGATTATTACTAGCAATATAAATCGCAATAATCAGCGCTAGCAACATCCCGGTACCACCAAACGTGCCAAAAGCATGGTATAGCGTATTGGCAGTATAGCGATATGGCACGTGATACGCAGAATGATGGGTCAATGCATAATTCAGATTGGTCGTCATACTCGTACTGTTAGTGACCAGCCGTTCTTGAAACGGCCCCGCAAAGCCAAAAATTTCTAGTACTAAAGTTAATGCCGCTAATCCAAACGTTAACCACAAACTATGACTAGTCATAGCGAATTTTTGAAACGCCACTAAATTTTCAGCTGAATAAGTCGCAACCGTTAGCCAATTAAGCCCCAGACTAATGATCACAGCTACGATTAAGACGACCGCCATCGGTAATAATGAGCCAAACGTACGGTTTAGGATCTCAGAAGTATGTGCGTCGCGGGCACCATTGACTGGTTTACTAAACCATTTGAAACACAATCCCGTCATCCCGCCAACAATCAAAGCACCCGTGAATCCATTAGTCCCAATTAGTAACGTATTGAACGTACTGCCCTGACTTTGATTAGTGTACTGGTAGGCCATGATCAACAACGCGATGGCCGCTGTCAATCCAGCTAACTGATCGTCACGCTGATTAAACTTAGCGTGATACTTAGCCGCACCGAAAGCGACAACTACGGCCACCCCGTTCAACGTCAGGCTAGTCAAACCATCAAACGGATAGTGTAAATATTGATAATACGGCACCCACTTTGACAGGTGAAAAATGCTGGCAATAAAGCCAGTTTTCGTCAAAACCGCCTGCTGAATGATTTGACTAAAAGTCCCAATTAAAATCAGCGGAAACGCCAAGATCAACGTTCGTTGAATAATTCGATAAAAGTTAGTTTCTCGAAATCGCAATAGTCGCGGAACTAACCGTTGAATCAGTTGTTGCTCGCTGATTCTCATGAACCCCCACCCCAATTCCTGTTAGTTGTTGAACTCTATTATAAGCCGTTTTCATGTCGCAAACTATCAGAGTTTTACAAAATAGGTCAGCAATCGACGCTACCCTATACTTGGGCCAACTAAATTTGTATTTTTCCACAACTAACCGACTTCCATCGGCTAATTATGCCCGACGTCTCTCAATTTTTAGAAATAAAAAACGTTCAGGATTTTTATCCCAAACGTTTCTTCACCTCACAAGACCAATTAGTTAAGCCATTAATAAACGTAAATAGAACCAGAATGCGCACGACCACGAATCAAGTAATCGCCAGCCGTACCAACGCGCCCCGTCTGATAACTGTCAGCAACGTGTTCGGCTTGCCCAGTACGTGGAGCTTTAACACGACCACTATGTGATTCTAGTTCGTAGCGATAACTTGCCGCTGTCGGCGTTGTGACCTTAACGGAACCACTGTGGGCATCCAGATTAATATCACCATCAATACTGGCAAAGTCCAATTTGAGTGACCCTGACTTAGCCTTCCAACTACCGCCACCACGCAGTTGACTGCCAATAATGCTACCGCTAGTTGCACTAACTGTATAAGTTCCAGCTGTCACTTCACTCAACCGAACCCGGCCACTCTTAACTAACAGTCCCAGTTGTTCAGTTACTTGAACCTGTGAAACGTCGCAACTGCCTGAAATCACTTCAGCGCTCAATGCTTGTGCATGTATGCTAGCAAGTCGCGCGCTACCACTAGTGAGCTTTAAGCTGAACTGATTTAATTGTTCTAATCCTGCTGCTAGAACACTCCCTGAGCGACTGATTAGAGATAAATCACCGGTGAAGTCTACCGGAATCTGAATCTGAACGTGTACTCGTAAGGGAATCAAGAATGGCACCTTCCCCTGAACAACTTGAAGACTATTGCCAACCTGTTCAACCTGCGCCTTATAAGCTGGGTTCTTATGGTTCATATACTCACGAATAATGATTTCATCGCCAGCACCCTGAGTGGGTAAAATCTTTACCCGTGCTGATTTATAATTAATCGCAATTGTCACGATTTGATCCGTTGTCAGCCGTTGTTCATTAACTAATGGTAAATTATCATGGTATTCGCCCGCCAAATTAATCGGGATGCTAGGTTGCACAAAGTCTGGTCGTTGCCGAGCATCACCATTCAAATTAATGCCGTTACCGTCAACCGTCCAACTACCTAATTTAACCCCGTTGGCATTTGCCTGAATTGCGCCGTGATTAATTGACACACCCTCACCAGTGATTTTAAGGGTCTCACCATCATCAATCATGATGCCATCCTCATTCATCTCAACGTGATGTCCATGAATCGTTTGGGTTGTGCCATTCTCATCATTGACCTGCTTGATCAAGTCGTTGATGTCGCCAAAGTCACTGAATGCTTCAGCAACTGCTTCCTCTGGTTCCATTCCACTACGTTCCTTATCATTAGCAGCTTCGTTCAGATCAGTCGCTAGCTCTGTTTTTAGTTCCGTTAAAGCTGGCGTCATCGTTTGTGTTTTAAAATAAGTTGTTAGTCGCATTGCAACCAGTTGTTCAATCTTTGCTGACATCTGCATCGATCCTTCTAAAATTAAGTCATCTATTACTTGCTTGGCAAACTGCCACTCTTCAATGCTGTGCGCTAAAGTCGTGCGACCCTGTGTCGTAATCTGATAATACTTACGCCGGCCACCCTGGGTCTCATTACCCCAATAACTTGTGATTTCACCATTCTTTTCTAACCGCCGAAAGACCGTGTAGAGTGTGGCTTCATTGATGTCATAGGCTTCATGACTCAACTGTTTAATCGTTTTAGCAATCTCATAGCCATAACTATCACCCTGATTCAAAATATTGAGGACAATCGTAGCAGTGTGACCGCGAATCGTATCCTTCGAAATTTCCGGTTTCATCTGACATGCTCCTTTACCATAACTACTTTGTGTCACATAGTAATTCAATAGACATAATATACCATCGATTACTGTGTGTGTCAAAGTAATTGTCTTAAAATAATCTCTATAAAAAGAAATACCCTAAAACCAAAATGATCAGTTTCAGGGTATTTCTTACTAACCGCTATCCATTTTTAACTTAACTAAGTTCTTATATCCTACTCTAATGCCTAGCGCCAATTGATTCGGCTCAAGACGCGTTTACCCAAGCCATTCTGTAACACAATGAAGACGGGATAAGCACTGATCATTAACGGTAAGTAGATAGCCGCCAACGACCAGTCCCACAAGCTGACCAATGAGAAAATCTGACCACCGAATAAAAAGACTAAGACAAAGAGTGTCGACATTAACAATACTAAGCCAATTTTAAAGCGGTTGAGCGGCCGTGCCGCAATCAACAGCGCGTTCAAACTGATAATCCCAGTCATTAGGACACTCAAAGTGGCGGTAGTTTCAAAGCTCAACTGGAACTTATTGCCCAGCAACATGATAACCATCACATAACCCACCACGCAGATTGCTGCTGGTACGGCAACCTCCATGACCTGTTTCATAAAACGGCCGGTGATTCGGCGATAGTCCGGTTGTAAGGCTAAGAAGAAGGTCGGAATTCCAACCATCAATGATGAGATAGGCGTTAACTGAATCGGTTCAAACGGATAGCTGTGACTCATAAAGATAAAGATCAGCGTCAACGCGACTGAATACATCGTCTTAATCAAGTACAGCGCAGCCACGCGCTCAATATTATTGATAACTCGACGTCCTTCATTCAGCACTTGGACCATCGCATCAAAATTTGAATCAATCAAGACAAAGTCAGCTAAACTCTTAGTCGCTTCGCTACCGGTCGCCATAGCGATACTACAATCTGCTTGCTTCAGCGCCAATAAGTCGTTGACGCCATCACCCGTCATCGCAACGGTATGACCAGCTCGCTGGTAAGCTTTGATCAAGCGCTCTTTCTGTTGGGGCGTCACCCGCCCAAAGACCGTGTAGTCAGCTACTAGTTGGTCGTAATCAGGCTGTTCACCGACCTGACTCATATCAACGAGCCGATCCGCATCTTTGATCTCAGCGCGTTGGGCAATACTTGCGACAGTAACCGGGTTGTCACCCGAGATGACTTTCAATGCCACATCTTGATTTGAAAAAAAACTAAAAGTTGTTTTGGCGTGGGGCCGCAATTCATCCGTAATCAGAATCAACGCTTGCGCCTCTGCCTGAGTCGGTTTTGGTGTCATCAACGCTTGTACTTGTGCTAACACTAGCACCCGGTAACCAGCTTTTGCCAGCTCATGAATTCGTGCTTGCAGTGCTGCTGGTACGGTCTCGAAGATAAATTCTGGCGCCCCCATCACAAAGGACTGACCATCAAATTCGGCCCCACTCCACTTACGACTAGAAGAAAATGGTAACACTTTAGTCGCGTGGATTTCGGGCTGACCAAATGCCGTTTTGATTGCCTGAGCAGTCTCGTTATCATCGTCAATGGCCGTCACCAGTGCAGCTAATCGATGTTCAACATCGGCTTGCACGTGTTGTCCCCACAGCTCTAAACGTTCAAAAACTAGCTTGCCGCTCGTAATCGTACCAGTCTTATCCAGACAGAGCGTATCTACTCGTGCTAACGCCTCAATCGCGGGTAATTCTCGGACTAAGACCTGGTGCCGCCCCAGCGTAAACGCTCCTGCAGCCAATGCCACCGATGTTAATAAGACTAACCCTTCCGGAATCATCCCAACCATTGCGGCTACCGTACCTAGAATGGCCCGATTCTGGCTCTCACCACGCATCAACGTGGAAATAAATAGCGCAGCCCCTAACGGAATAATCGTAAACGTCAAAATTTTAATGATTCGATTAATAATTGCTAATAACTTACTTGGTGTCCGGCGTTTCTGTTTAGCCGCCTTAGCCATCTGTTTGATAAAGCTGCCATGGCCAACCCGCGTTGCTTGCACCACAGCGTGACCACCCAAAATGACGCTACCAGAAATCAGTTCATCACCAGCGCTCTTAATTACTGGATCAGCTTCACCCGTAATCTGAGATTCGTCAACCTCTAATCCGGCTGTGACCCTGACAAGTCCATCAACCGGTAGTTGGTCGCCACGCGTCACCATCAATAAGTCGTCCTGCACGATCATTTCCTGCGCAACTTCAGTGACCTGACCACCACGCCGGACTTGCATCTTAGTAGCTGAAAGCAGCGACAACTTATCCACCTGCCGTTTAGCCCGAATTTCTTGGAAAATTCCGATACCAGTATTAACAATTACAACGAATAAGAAGAGTATATTCTTATAACTACCGGTGAGTAGAACTAGCCCCGCCAGCAGAACGTTGATCAAGTTGAAGAGCGTCAGTAAGTTATCCCTAAAGATCTGCTTTACACTTCGCGTTAGTGGTGGCAGTGGTTCATTCTTTAGGCCCGCTGTCAGGCGTTGATCAACCTCCACAGTAGTCAATCCATGTTTAACTGGTGGTAAATATCGTTCTGACATAGCGTGCCTCCTCATTTGAAAAATCCGTTAACTCTATTGTAAACGATTTTCTAAAACCGGTTCCATAAAGATGCTCGAATTTGGTAAATCCTAATAAATATTAACTCTCTTATGCTTGATTCCACAAAAAAAGCGCCTACCAACTAAACTGGTAACCACCTTAATGTTAAAATTTAAATTTCAGTATTTTCTGCTGGCAAATGCGTTTGATCAATCGCTAGCTGCATGGTTTTAGTGAACCGTTCGTCCAGCACATCACCCTGCATCAAGAAGAAACCACCAATTTCTTGGATAATAAACCCAAATAAGGTTGACCGGTAGAGCGTATTTTCCACTCGTGCCGAATCATCTAACTGTAGTGGTTTAAACATATCTTGATATAATTTCACGATGTTTTTCCGCGTCCGGGGAATCTTCAAACTATCATTTAAATCCAGTAGCACAGGCGCAAGACCGCGATGTTGCAGACACGCTGCACGAAATTCCTGAGCAAAAGCCATCAACGCTTCATCACCATTAATTCCAGAAATCTTTTCAGTTAGCCGATCCGCCACACTCTGCACGAATTGTAACCCAACTTGATCTAAAAGATCACTCAAACTATCTACATAGTTATAGATGGATTGTGGGCGGACATCTAATTCTAATGCCAAATCGCGGATGGTTAATCCGTTAATACCTTTGCTTTCAATCAACTGATTAGCCGTTAATAACACCTTTGCCTGTGTTAGCGTTCTTCTCTTGACCATAATGCTCCCCCGTCTTCAAATTATTCGTTTATCATTATAACCCAAACAGCCGTTCAACCGGACCAAAACGCTTATTTTTTATTAAAATCACAACAATTAATGAATTATTTTACTAACTGATGGCCTAATTAATGCAGATTGGAAATAATTTTATGCTACTTTCTATACGTTTAACCATTTTCATCAAGTAAATAAATCAAAGTTCATTTTTGGTCCTACTATCAATTAACCTTATCGTCATAACAGTTATCCAACAAAAAAAGACACTCCAAGTAAAAAGAAGTGTCTTACAAGTTCAAATCTATTTCCGTGTTAAAACGGTCACTGCTTCGATATGCGGCGTTTGTGGGAATTGGTCGACCGGTTGGACCGGTGCACTAATTTCGTAGCCGTATTCAGCAAAACGTTGAACATCACGTACTAAAGTTGATGGGTTACAACTAATGTAAACGATCTTCTTAGGTGCCATTTCGCCAGCACTCTTGATGAATTCAGCATCCAAACCTTTACGTGGTGGATCAACGACAATCACGTCCGGCTCAACGCCTTCTTCTTGCCACTGAGCCATAACTTTTTCAGCACTACCAAGAACAAACTTAGCGTTCTTAATACCGTTCTTATCAGCATTTTGACGTGCATTGTCGATAGCAGATGGTACGATATCAACCCCGTACACTTGCTTAGCATGTTTAGCCATCGTTAATGAAATCGTTCCGATACCAGAATAAGCATCGATAACCGTTTCGTTACCCGTTAGTTCAGCTTGATCAATGGCTAATTGATACATTTTTTCAGTTTGTTGTGGGTTCACTTGGTAGAATGACTGGGCTGAAATTGCAAAGTCTAAGCCTAACAATTGATCAGTAATCGTTGCTTTACCAGCTAACAAGTTGTTATCTGGTCCCAAGATAACGTTAGTCCGCTTTGAATTAACGTTTTGAACAACACTCACAACTTCTGGTAACGCTGCCCGAATTTCTTCAGTAACCACGTCAGCCATTGGTAAACGCTTCGAGCGGGTCACGATGACAACCATCATTTCATGGCTGTAGTAACCACGACGTACCATGATGGTGCGAACCGTGCCACTGTGATGGAATTCATCATAAGCCGTTTCATGATACTTACGTAAGATATCACGAACAACCACGATGGCCTTATCAATTTCTGGATCTTGAATATAGTAATCTTCAATTGGCATTAATTGATGACTATTCTTCTTGAAGAACCCAGTTGTTAGCTGTCCTTGAACCTGACGAACAGGAACTTGGGCCTTGTTACGGTATTGCGTAGGGTTTTCCATCCCAATCGTTGGTAAGACTTCTACATCGTCCATATGAACCTTAGCAAATAATTCAGCAACTTGATGTTGCTTGAATTTTAGCTGTTCACTGTATTCCAAATGTTGTAATGGTGCAATCCCAGTTTGACGGTAAACACGTCCCTTAGGATTAACTCGGTGTGGACTAACCTGATTGATTTTTTCGACTTCACCGAACGCAAAGTTTTTAGTAGTTTTGGTAACCTTAACTGAAATCTGTTCTTCAGGTAAAGTATTTTCAATAAAGATTGGGTAGTTGTCGACTTTCGCCACACCCATCCCTTGGTACGTTAAATCCATGATGGTAACGTCTAAGACATCACCCTGATGTACTGGTAAATCAACTTTCATTAATTGGTTCCTCTATCTTTCTTGACGACTTAATTATCATTCAATAACACTTGAACTGGTTATTGGTGCCGTTGTTCGTTTTGTTTTAAGAGCGACAGTTAGACGTAATCAGCGTGTAAGTTTAAATGGCTTACTGTGCTAACTAATCCACTTGATTGGCTGTGAACTCGTCCTAACTTTACTGTCGAAACGTGTAAGGCCCAGCTGCTCCCTGCGCTTACTCACCTTAACTGTCGAAACGTGTTCATGGGGACAAATGGCTCCGCTTGCTACGCTAATGAATCATTGCCAAACCCGCAATCATCCACTAGCTAGGCAATGCTCACCATTTACCCGCCCCCATGAACACTCTTAAAAAAATTACCGCTCCCCATTGTATCGGTAAACGGTAATTTTAGCAAGTTATTCAGGTTTATCTTCATCCGTCGCCGCTGGTAATTGATCTACCGCTGACACGAATTGACGTTCCGCATTCTCAATTTCCAAATCAGATTCCGTGATGGCTTCATCAGGAATCTGATCCGTATCCGCAAACATTTCAATATGTTGCTTCAAGTTACGGAAAGTCATCGGTGCATCGCCACCATATTCACCATCTAAATTAATCATCAGACGATCATTGACTGGTTTAGCAACCACCTTGTTGGTCTTCACATAAATGATTGCTGGATCATTGATATGTTTACCACCATTTAGAACCAACGTCATCAGATGTAACATCTTCGCTAAGTTCCCGGTCTTCACGATAATCATCGTGAATTTACCGTCATCTAACGAAGCATCCGGTACCAACTGTTCAAAACCACCAACTGAATTAGTCAGTGCTAAGAAGAACATCGATGCCTTGCCCTTATAATGACCACCATCATACTTAAGATCCATCTCAACTGGCTTCACCCGTGGCAATAATTCAGCTCCCTTAGCCAAATACGCCGCGTAACCAAAGATTGATTTCAACTGTGACGGTACGTCGTAAGTCAATTCAGTCAATAGACCACCAGCCGCAATATTAATAAAATATTGCTCACCAGCTTGGCCGATATCCATCTTGACGGTTTGGTTCTTTAATACTACTTTCGCAGCCGCAACCGGATCATCACGCGGAATCCGCAGTGCCCGAGCATAATCATTGGTTGTCCCCGCCGGAATGATTGCCATCTTAGGCCGTCGCTTTAATCCTGCCAGCCCATTGACCACTTGATTGATGGTCCCATCACCACCAGCTGCTACAATCAATTCAAACCCATCCTTGGCGCAGCGATGAGCTTCATCCGCTGCCGAATTAGGTACCGCAGTCGTTGCAAACGCACTGGTTTCATAACCAGCTTGTTCAAAAACGCCAAGAATTTCAACCAAGTCGTGAGCTAGTGCTTCACGCCCAGAAGTTGGGTTGTATATAAGTCGTGCCCGTTTACGCATGTTTCATTTTCCTCCGCTCACACGATCGGGTGTCTACATCTGTCATGCCAGATCTACTGGCAATAACTTTGTAATCCGGATTCAACACCCGCATTTACCTTACTCCGTAACACACACCTTACCGTGCTTTTAATGATGTCATTAATAGTTGGTTGACCACTTTAGGATTGGCTTGACCATGCGTCTGCTTCATAATTTGACCCACTAAGAAGCCGACCGCACGATCCTTACCATTCTTGAAGTCATCGATTGATTGTTGGTTATTATCCAAGATATCGTCAATGATTGGTTGTAACTTGGCTGGATCAGATAATTGCACTAAGCCCTTATCATTGACCCATTTTACAGGTTCTGAACCCGCCATGATGGCCTTGAAGACCTTCTTGGCAATCTTACTTGAGATAGTCTCATCCGCAATCATCTTAACCATACCAGCTAAATGCTCTGGTGTTAAGTCCGTTGCCAATAATTCAACCTTATTTTCGTTCAGGTAGGCGTTAACGTCCCCTTGTAAGTAGTTCGAAGTCAACTTAGGATCTGCACCCTGAGCAACGGTTGCATCAAAGAAATCTGACATTGCCTTAGTCTGCGTTAAGACACCCGCATCATAAGCCGTTAAACCAAATTTGTTGATGTACCGTTCGCGACGTGATCCTGGCATTTCAGGAAGTGATTTTTGAATTTCTGCAATCCAGTCATCATCAATATCAACTGCTGGTAGATCTGGTTCTGGGAAGTAACGGTAATCATCGCTACCTTCTTTGACCCGCATCAAGATCGTCTTACCAGTAGTTTCGTCAAAACGACGCGTTTCCTGTTGGATCTTGCCACCCGCCATCAGAACACGTTGTTGACGTTGTTCCTCATATTCAAGTGACTTACGCACGTAGTTGAAGGAGTTCAAGTTCTTCATTTCGGCTTTGACACCGTACTTGTCAGAACCAGCTGGTCGAATCGAAATATTAACGTCGACCCGCATTGAACCTTCTTCCATCTTAACATCAGAAACACCAGTAAATTGAATCCGTTGCCGCAACGCTTCACAGTAAGCATAAGCTTCTTCTGGCGTGCTAATATCTGGCTTAGATACGATTTCAATCAGCGGGGTCCCCTGACGGTTAAGGTCAACGTAAGAGTAATCACTCTCATGGGTATTCTTACCGGCATCTTCTTCGATATGCATCTCTTCGATACCGATCTTTTTCTTCTTACCATCAACTTCGATTTCAATCCAACCATCGTGCGCAATTGGTTTTTCATGTTGCGTTACCTGGTAAGCTTTCGGATTATCTGGGTAGAAGTAGTTCTTACGATCAAAGTAAGTGTGTTGTTCAATCTCAGCGTGTAGGGCCGTAGCAGCCTTAATACCGGCTTCCACCACACCCTTATTAGGTGTTGGTAAAACTCCAGGATAACCCCAGTCGATCACGTTCGTATTCGCATTTGGTTCGGCACCAAATTGAACGGGTGACGGACTAAAGATTTTGGAATTGGTTTTTAATTCAACGTGGACTTCTAGCCCAATTGTCGTAACAAAATTCATTAGTTAGCACCTCCGACTTCTGGGGTCTGCTTGTAAACTTGCGTGGCTTGTTCAAAAGCGTACCCAGCCTTGTAAAGCGTACTTTCATCAAATGCTTTACCAATCAATTGTACCCCGACTGGCATCCCATCAGCGAAGCCTGCTGGAACGGACATCCCTGGTAAACCAGCTAAGTTAACTGGAATCGTTAAGACGTCATTCATATACATCGTAATTGGGTCTGAGACTTCATCACCCAACTTAAATGCTGGTGTTGGGGCAACTGGTCCCATGATTAGATCGTAGTCTTCAAAGACCTTGTTGAAATCATTGATGATCATTGTCCGCACTTGACCAGCTTTATGGAAGTAAGCGTCGTAATAACCAGCTGATAAGGAGAACGTCCCCAACATGATCCGACGTTTAACTTCGTCCCCAAAACCTTCAGAACGGCTACGAACATAGACATCTTCTAGGTTCTTAACGTCATCTGCTCGGAAACCATAACGAATCCCATCAAAACGTTGTAAGTTTGATGACGCTTCAGAAGAAGCAATGATATAGTAAGCGGCCACACCGTAACGACTGTTTGGCAAGGAAACTTCTTCAACAGTGGCACCGAGATCTTCAAACTGTTTGACAGCCTGTTCGATAACGGCACGGACTTTAGGATCGATTCCTTCGCCCATGTATTCTTTTGGTAAACCAATCTTCATGCCCTTGATGTCACCAGTTAAACCAGCAGTAAAGTCTGGGACTTCACGCTTAGAAGACGTCGTATCATGGACGTCATTACCGGCGATCATGTTCAAGGCAGCGGCATTATCCTTAACCGTCCGTGTCATTGGTCCGATTTGGTCCAATGAAGAACCGAACGCAATCAAGCCCCAACGTGAAACCCGACCATAAGTTGGTTTCATCCCAACGATACCGTTAAAAGAGGAAGGTTGGCGAATTGAACCACCCGTATCAGAACCAAGTGCAACTGGCACTTGACCAGAAGCTACGGCAACAGCAGAACCACCCGAAGAACCACCAGGTACCCGGCTAATGTCCCAAGGATTACGAGTGACGTGGAAAGCAGACGTTTCCGTTGAGCCACCCATGGCAAATTCATCCATGTTGGTCTTACCAACGATCAATGCGTTGCTAGCCAATAACTTATCAACGACAGTGGCATCATAGACAGGCACAAAGTTCTCGAGCATCTTTGAAGCTGCAGTTGTTGTTAAGTCCTTAGTGACGATGTTGTCTTTAACGGCTAATGGAATACCAGCAAAGAGATTGTTAGCATCAATTCCGTTTTGATCTAATAAGGCAGCTTGCTTCAGCGCCTGATCTTCATTGAGGTTTAAGAAAGCCCCTAATTGTGGGTCAACTTGAGCCATGTTAGCAAAAGTGGCTTTAGCTAATTCAGTGGCACTGATCTTTTTAGCAACCAGGTCAGCATGCAAACTAGTTAAATCTTGGTCGAAATAAGTCATTATTCACCGTCCCCACTTTCATCAATAATTGCTGGCACCTTAATTAAGCCGTTGGCAGTCTCTGGTGCGTTGTCCAACAGTGCTTGTCGTAATTTTTCGTCACTCTTAACGGCAACGTCTTCACGTAATGAATTCGTATGGTCACTCATCCGTGACGTTACGGCAACACCAGTCGTATCAACCGCACTCAATTCTTCGAACATTCCGATAATTTTTTCTAATTGTGGTGTAAAGGTTGCTAATTGCTCAGGCGTAAATTCTAGCTTAGCTAGTCCCGCAACGTGTTGCACTTGTTCGGCGTTAATTCGTTCTTCAGCCATCAGATTTCCTTCTTTCTCACATCTTACTTAATTTAATTGTCGCCCTGGTCACTAAAGACGTGGGTGTAGTACGAACTACCCGTAGCCGTTCGTGCTAAGAAACTTTGAATATCCCCATTGGCACTCTTAACCGTGATTTCAACGGGAACACCGGATGGCAAGTAGCGTTTAGCCGCTGTTGCCAAGTATTGCGTGAAACTAGTAATTTCAGTTTCACTATAGAACTTAGTCGTAATATTGACACTCAACTTGCTCAATGACTTGTCTTTGTAATGCGCATTCGCCGTTACACCAGACAAATTCGGGAAGAAGTTTTGGACGTGCGACTTAAACGAACTGAAATCAGATTCGTCATTACTATTTGCGCCAGAGTTTTTAGACTCAGTCGTTGCTGGGAAGACATAATTTTGCCAGTTCAGGGACTTCCAGTTAGTAATCGAAGTTGACCCGTTCTTTGAAACAGCATAAGCAATCATGTTACCACCTACTAAGCTATCATTGGATGACTGCTTATAGAGTGCTAAAACGATTGGGACGTTCTTCAAAGCAGATTTTTGACGTAACCGTTGTAACACAGTATTAGCCATCTTCTTACCCTGAGCCGTTAATTCTGTCGTTGAGATATCAGTTTCGTAAGTCGCCCCGTATTGAACCTTTGTATAGTAATCAATGGAGTTCAATCCTAAACCAACGGTAACGCCACCTAAAGTTAGCTTACTACCACTTTGAATCATATAATCCTGTTCTTCAAGTTGTTGTAAGTAGATTGGGTTACGCGTATTTGGATCCGTTTTACCATTATTCTTCGGATTTAAACCGTCTGGGTTACTGCTTGAGACGCGTCCCAACCAGTTTTCAACCGTTGACGTACTCAAATACTGACCTTCTTGGAAAACGTATTTACTCGTCGAAAACTCTTTCTTAGAGACGTCCAACAAACCCGTTTCAAAGCTCTTCAAGTTCATCACGTTGTCATTTTGCGATACGTTGACGCCCCGCGACGTACTCGTCCGGTAACGGCCATTCTTAATGACTCCTTGATAAAATTCACTATCAGTTGAACCAGTTGTAGTCGTGGCTTTTGAACCCGTTGTCGTGGTGCTAGTACTACTTGAGCCAAATGATGAGCCCTTTAAATTTCCGCAGGCGGCTAAGACAATGGCAGCCATTGCCACTAAACCGATCGTGCGTATGCGTTTAACATTCACGCTTGTGCATCCTCCCTCATTGTCTCGCTGAACTGGGCTTCATCCCATACAGTAATGTCCAGCTGTTGTGCCTTTTGCAACTTACTACCGGCATCGCTACCCGCAATAACCAGGTCAGTCTTCTTTGAAACACTACCGGTAACGGTTGCCCCGTTAGCTTGCAGCCACTGAGTCGCATCACCACGGGTGAAACTAGTCAGCTTACCCGTTAACACGACCCGTTTACCAGCAAACCAGCTATTGCTTTCTTCAGCTACTTCAACACTAGGGCCCTGATAAGTCGTATTGACCTTAACTTCTTGAAGCTCCGTGATCAGTGTATGGACTTCTTCGCTCGCAAAATACTGGACGACCGCATCCGCAATGACGTCACCCATCGAATCGATTTCAGCAATCTCTTCTTGAGCAGCGCCCATCAACGCTTCGATCGAACCAAAATGTTGCGCAATCAGTCGAGCAACCTTCGCGCCCACGTGTCGAATACCGAGGCCGAACAATAACCGTTCAAGTGAATTATCACGGCTACGGTCAATTGCTGTCAAGAGCTTTTCAGCAGATTTATCTTTTACTTTATCTAATGTGAGTAATTGTTCCGTCGTTAAACGGTACAAATCTGCGACATCCGTTACTAAGTGGTTGGTATATAACTGCGCAATGATCCGAGGACCAAGACCATCAATATTCATCGCATTCCGCGAAGCAAAGTGGACTAACCCCTCTTGTACTTGGGCTGGGCACTTAGGATTGATGCAGCGCAATGCGACTTCATCTTCCAGATGAACCAGTGGCGCCTCACACGACGGACAAGTCGTTGGAATCACTAATGGTTCAGCATCTTTAGGCCGTTTAGTCATATCAACCGCTGAAATCTCAGGAATAATATCGCCAGCCTTATGCAGTAAGACGGTATCCCCAATCCGAACGTCCTTAGCCGCAACGTAATCTGGATTATGCAATGAAGCCCGCGCAACCGTCGTTCCGGCTAACTGTACGGGTTCCATAACGGCAGTCGGTGTGACCACTCCAGTTCGGCCGACCGTCCATTCAACTTCTAACAACAAGGTCGGTTGTTCATCCGGTGGGAATTTAAACGCAATTGCCCAGCGAGGGACTTTAACCGTTGCCCCTAACGAGCGTTGTAATGGCAACGAGTTCGCTTTAATCACGATTCCGTCAATGCCATAAGCTAAGTCAGCCCGTTGATTTTGATACCGATCAATATAACTAAAAATGTCAGCCATCGAATGAGCGACTTTAAAATCAGGATTGGTTGCAAAACCTAGGTCTGCCAATTCTGTCAGCATCTCACTCTGCGTACGTGCCGTCAGTGGTTCGTAGTCGGCAACGTTATACATAAACGTACTCAACTGCCGTTCAGCTACGACTCGTGAATCAAGTTGCCGCAACGTCCCAGCAGCTGCATTCCGCGGATTAGCAAAGACTGGCTCACCAGCAGCTTCACGCCGTTCATTCAGCGCAGCAAACGCCGCTTTGGGCATGTAACACTCGCCCCGAACCTCAATGGTCAGTGGCCGGGTTAACTTCTGTGGAATCGACTTAATCGTCTTGATGTTAGCCGTGATATCCTCACCAATCGTCCCGTTCCCACGAGTGGCTCCTTGGACTAACACACCCTCTTCATATCGGAGTGAGAGTGCTAAGCCGTCGATCTTCAACTCACAGTTATAGTCAACCGGCTCACCAACGTTTTGCTCAACGCGCTCAGTGAACTCTTTTAATTCAGCTTGTGAGAAGACATCGCCTAGTGACAGCATTGGAATCGCATGGGTTACCTTGGTAAAACCAGCCCTGACAGTCCCACCGACTAACTGCGTTGGTGAATCCGGTGTAACTAGTTGGGGATAGGCCTGTTCCAATTCAACCAACCGCGCATACTGGCGGTCATACACATCATCTTCAACGTTCGGCGCATCTTCATCGTAATACTGGCGACGCCATTCATTTAGCTGGGTCCGTAATGCAGTGACTTCTTCAGTCGCCTGCGTAACGTCCGTTGCGTTGGTTTTATCTGCCATCAGCCACTCCTCCTAACTTTTTAATCCTGAACTTTTTGAATCGGAGCAAAGGCTGCTAAGAGTCGTTTGATTCCTTCTGACTTAAATGCGATATCTAATTCCGCGTCCTCACCAGCGCCGGTCACTTTGACGACTGTTCCAGTTCCCCATTTACGGTGGGTCACCTTGTCACCAATTGACCAACTATTCTTGTCAGCGCCAGTCCCAGAAGCCTTTTTAGCTGTTGCTCGGGTACCCACAGGATTCTTCTTGTAAGACGGTGTAAACGCCCGGCGATCCCGATCAGAACCGAATGGTACTTGTGGTCCATCACTACTATTCCCATCCAAGGTGTTCTCGTTTTTAATCAACTTGGTGTCGATTTCATCGATAAATCGTGACGCAGGATTATTCTGTCGGCGACCATAGAGCATCCGTGAATAAGCATTCGTTAAGTACAGCTTAGTTTCAGCACGGGTGATCCCCACGTAGGCCAAACGCCGTTCTTCTTCTAGCTCGTCTTCATCCATCATTGCACGTGACAGTGGGAAGATGCCGTCTTCCATCCCAATCAAGAACACAACTGGAAATTCAAGTCCCTTAGCGGCATGTAACGTCATTAAGGTCACAGCTTGTGGTTCTTCTTCCACGTTATCAATGTCAGAAACCAGTGCTAAATCAGCTAAGAAATCAACGAACTTATCGCTGTCCTCTTCCTCAGGTTGGTAGCTATCGTCGAATTGCTTCGTTACGGATAGAAATTCTTCGATATTTTTCAATCCGCGCTTGGGCTCCCAAGGACGTGGTTGCTTTGGCATCCTTCAACGCCTTCATGTAACCCGTCCGATTGAGAATTTCCTGTGTCAGATCCGTTACGGACAAGTATTCGCGCATCGCCCGTAACTCATTCATGGTCGTTGCAAACTTCGCTAACGCTCCCTTAGTCCGTGCTGAGATACCGTTAGCCATGTCGACGTTACTTGCAGCTTCCAGCATCGAATAACCAGCTTCATCAGCGAATAAACGCAACTTATCAACACTAGTTTGACCGATACCCCGTTTAGGTTCGTTAACGATTCGTTCAAAATTCATTGAATCTTGGTCATTAACCACTAACGTCAAGTAAGACAAGACGTCACGGATTTCTTTACGGTCGTAGAACTTGTTACCCCCGACCATCGTGTACGGAATGTTGGCCTTAACCAGTGATTCTTCCATGACACGTGACTGGGCGTTGGTCCGATATAGAACGGCAAAGTCACCGTAATTAAAGTGCTGTTCCTCAATATTTTCTTGGATCTTAGCAATCACAAAGTGGGTTTCATCACTTTCACTCTGACCACGATAATACGAAATTAATTCGCCAGTATCATTTTCTGTCCATAATTTTTTAGGACGACGCGTCGAGTTATTGTCGATAACCGCGTTGGCAGCTGTTAAGATCGTCTTCGTTGAACGGTAATTCTGTTCCAACATCACCGTATCAGCTTGTGGATAATCCTTTTCAAAATCAAGGATATTCTCCATATTGGCACCACGCCAACCATAGATTGATTGGTCGGCATCCCCAACAACACAGAGATTCTTGTACTTGTCAGCCAACATATTGACCAACGTATACTGAGCGTTATTCGTATCTTGGTATTCATCCACGTGAATATAGTGGAATTTGTTCTGGTACCAAGCTAACGTTTCGGGGTTCTGTTTGAATAGTTGAATCGTCAACATGATCAGATCATCGAAATCGACCGCTTGATCCGCTGCTAACTCACGTTGATACTGCACGTAAACGTCTGCCACAACACTTTCGAATGGGCTAGCTGCCGATTCTTTATACATCTCAGGCGTTTGTACGTCATTTTTTGCATTTGAAATTGCCGATAAAATGGATCGTGGATCAAACTTTTTAGAATCAATATTTTGTTCCGTTAAGATTCGTTTAACTAACGTCCGTTGTTCGCTTGTTCCCGCAATCGTGAAGGCACGGTTATAACCGATCTGTTCAATGTCTCGGCGTAGAATCCGAACACACAACGCATGGAACGTTGATACCCAGACGTCGCGTGCTGAATCACCTAATAATTTCCCAACTCGTTCACGCATTTCACGAGCGGCTTTATTCGTAAATGTAATCGCTAAAACGTTCCAAGGATTGACCCCTTGTTCTTCAATTAAATAGGCCACTCGGTGCGTTAAGACCCGTGTCTTTCCTGAGCCGGCACCGGCCATAATCAGTAGTGGTCCCTCTGTGTCTAAAACGGCTTCCTGTTGCTTGTCATTCATTCCTGCCAATAAGCTTTCTTTCGACACGCTATTCGCCACCCTTTCTAAAAATCAGTCACTTAATATTATAGCAAATTTCACGCGTATTTGCTGGGTTTTAAGGACCCAAAATCAACAATATAGGCGGCTTAAAAATGCCTTAATTATTAAGTCTCCTCCAAGCAGACAAAAGCGTTCATTTGTAATCGCCTGCTCACCTTAAGTGAAAGCCATGACCAGTTTCAACCCTTAGATTAATCTTTAGAAAAGCAAAAGAGTTTGGGCGTTTAGCCCAAACTCATCGTTAAAATTCATTTAATTATCGTTTACTCATCATCACTATTTTCATCACTCAGTGCAGCGTGCCCTAGCTGCCAAATAGTGGTATCTTCAAGCTGTTCAAGAGCTTCCTTGACACTTGGTGCTTCAACCAATACGTGACCGGCAACCGGTGCTCGATCTGCCTGTAATAATGTGCGGTGATAGAAATTAAAGAACCAGTTCGTTTTGATCTGCCACTGGGTCCGAATACCACTTTCCTGTGCAGGCGTGAAGTATGCTGCCACAACCGGCATCAATAACTTAACTGGCATCAGTGGTAGTCCGGCAATAGCTCGTAAGTGTTGTTCCGCCATACTAATGTTGGTTGCACGTTCAAAGACGTAACCCGCTTTATGCATCGCAGGTACGATCCGTTTAACGTACAAGTTACCACTTGCCGTTAGGAAGAACGCCACTTCAAAGACACCGGTGTAACTCAAATTATCGCTGATTTCCTTAGTGATCCGCAGCATTTCATCATTAACCGCTGAATCAACCTGAGCTGGTACAATTGAAGCCACCAGTTCATGGTTACGGTAACGATTCTCAACGGTTGGGAAGAAGGCCGTCGTGTCACCACTCTTGGCACCGAAGACCGACAATTCTTTTTCATAGGGAATCAAGGATTCGAGTAAGTACGTTCCCCAATCTAACAAATCCGCCGCTTTAACAATGTCGGACTGCGTTTTGATGACCAATTGACGATTCTGTCCCAAACCTTTTTGAATGGGCTTCAAGATACTTGGATAACCGATTGACCCAATTGCTTGGTACACATCATCCAAACTAACGATCGTTGCAGATGGTGCCACGTTAAAGTTTAGCTGACTAAAAAAGGCCCGTTCTAACGACCGATCTTGAGTGATTTCTAAGGCATCGCCACCCTGTGGCACTCGCGTGTGCGCCGCCAAGAAATTAACAACGGCTGCATCAATGGTTTCTGATTCATAAGTCACCATGTCACAACGTTCCGCAAAGTTTTGTAACTGTCGCTGATCATTGAGGGCCCCGACAACGCGAAAATCCGCCAGTTCCATGGTCTCAGTATTTTCGTTATCGCCGTATACTCCGACAGTGATGCCAGCATTACGCGCGGCAATTACTAATCCAACACCATTAGTACTGCTACCAATAATGCCTAGCGTACCACCTGGATTTAAAATCGAGTTGTCCACTTCAAAGTCCCTACTTTCTTATCCCTTAATAACTATTATTGATTGAATGATTATTAATCCAATACTCATTATTCTGTAACAATCATACTTGCTGTACCGTTTCGTTGCAAGTATTGAACTAATTTTTTCGCCGCGCATTACGACGCTTCACCCGCTTAAGCCAGAAACCGCCTGAAATATAGCGTGGTTCGTAAGCAATCACGAATGCGTTAGGTGCTTCCTCTCTAATCAGGTTATAGAGTTGACGCTCATTCTTGCGTGGTGCGAGAATCTCTAACGCTAACCGTTCGCCTTCAAGTCCGTATGCGGCGTGTTGCGTTACACCAAAACCATGCTCCCGTAAAACACCGGGCAATCCTGATTTAGGATCTGGCAAGATTACTGAAATCATCGTGTAACCTAAAGCTAACTTATCTTCAATCACCATACCAACGTAGACACCGACTCCGTAGCCTAACGCGTAAACGAGTAGGTTGAGTGGATTATCCAGCCGATTCAGAACTAACGAGAGTCCCAAGACATAAATTGTAATTTCAATAATACTGGCAAAGGCCGCAATATAGCGGTAACCGCGCATTACCAGTAAGAATCTTACTGTGTTCAACGTAATGTACGCAAAGTTAATCACAAAGATAAGCGCTAAAATCCCAACATCGACTCGCATCGTAATCCCCCCCACTTTCTTTAGTTAGGACAAAACCAAACTCATTTTTATCTCCAACTAGTTACAATCGAAACGTGGCACAAGAGGTGACTCCCCTCACTTTTTATGCCACGCACTTTGCGTCGTGCTAATCCGTTGTTGCTTCTGAAGCAAAGTGTACCCGATCACCATCAAATGACGTAATCTGAGCAAGTGATTCCAACCGAACACCACGATCAGCAATCAATTGGTGACCAGTCTGGAAGACCTTTTCAATGACAATCCCGACACCCGCAATCTTAACTTGCGCCTGATCACAGATTTCAAAAAGTCCCTGAACAGCTTGACCATTGGCTAAGAAATCATCGATGATCAAGACGTTGTCATCTGCGTTAATGAACTTTTTAGCAATTGAAATGTGGTTGGACGTCTTCTTGGTATATGAATAGACTTCCGCCGTGTATAAATCGTCAATTAACGTGACCGACTTGTGTTTACGTGCGAAAACAACTGGAACGTGCATCGCTAATCCGGCCATCACTGCGGGGGCAATCCCCGATGATTCAACCGTTAAGATCTTTGTGATCCCAGCATCTTGGAACAAGTGGGCAAATTCAGTCCCCATCGCAAACATCAAATCTGGATCAATCTGATGATTCAAGAAACCATCAACCTTCAATACTTCGCCCGGGAGCACCCGTCCGTCTTTTGCAATGCGTTCTTCAAGTTCTCGCATAATAGCCTCCTAAGAATAAATAATAATAAAAATGATTAACACAATTATTTCGTTACTTACTATCATACCGTTGTAAGTGATATTTTTGAATAATATTAATTAATTTTTGTGCATAACTAGGATCAGTCGCGTAGCCGGCCGTTTGCAATGCTTTAGCGGCGGTTTGATAATCCTTAGCTTGAATGACAGCAGCATAGTGCTGTGAGTCCCAAGTCGTCCCGTAAGCTAATTTCTCGGCATGATCGACTAATGAGTCGTGCCAACTAGTATACACCCGAAAGCGGCGCTTAACGGTATGATAGGCCCCGTCGTAATACTCTTGCGTCGTCATGAGTTTACCAGCCTGAGTCCCATAGGCTTTCACTCCGAACAGGTTATTATTTTCAGTGGCATTCGTACTCTGACCCCAATCAGACTCTAAAATGGCCTGGCTGAGCGTAATACTCGTCATCACGTGATATTTTTTGTTCAATCGCTGTGCTTCTGGGGCCAAGCGCTTAATAAACGCAGTATGCGACGTTAACGGTGCCGTTGTGGTTTCCGCCTTAGACTGCCATGAACGCTGAGCAAGCCATCCTAAACCGATTACAGCAACACAAACAATCAGGACGTTCAGCCACTGAACGCGTCCTTTTTTTACAAAAAATTGTGATTGTCGCTTTTGCCGTGGTCGTCGTCGCTTACTCGCCATTCCAGCCGCTCCTTTTTTATTGATTACATCTTATTCTACCGGGTTTTAAATTAATTTTAAACGGTTATTCGACACTATTTGTTTATTTTTTTGCTAAAATATAGGTGTTCACAATTGATTATCTAGGAGGAACCTCTGCATGGCTAAAACTTATCGTTGGGCAATTGTCGGTCTCGGCAACATTGCTCACAGCTTCGTAAAATATTTTGATCAACCCGATGGCGAAATCTACGCGGTCTGCTCACGCTCACAAGCAAAAGCAACTGCCTTCGCCAATGAACACCATATTGCTAAGGCGTATGGTAACTTGGATGACTTACTAGCAGATGATCAGGTCGACATTATCTACGTCGCCACTCCGCATAATTATCACATTGAGACGATTCTACCCGCATTACGAGCGGGCAAACATGTCCTGAGCGAAAAAGCGATCACGATGTCTAGCACTGAGCTGAACATTGCCCGTGAAGTAGCTACAAGCAACCACCTTATCTTGGCGGAAGCTATGACCCTCTACCACATGCCATTATACGAAAAATTACATGACTTCGCTGCTGAACGACACTTAGGCGACTTAAAAATGGTGCAGGCCAGCTTTGGTAGCTTCAAGGAAGCTGATCCAACTAACCGTTTCTTCAATCCAGATTTAGCCGGTGGTGCCCTGTTAGATATCGGTGTTTATGCCTTGGCTTTCGTGGAAGAATTCTTAACCGCGAAACCTTACATTACCGGTACGACGATGCACCGCTTCAGCAGTGGCGTTGATGAATCTTCAACGATTACGTTACGCAATGCTAATGATGAATTAGCAACGGTAGCGTTGACTTTCCGTGCTAAGATGCCTAAACGTGGCATCGTGGCCTACGAGAACGGCTACTTCACCGTGGACACTTATCCACGTGCAGATACGGCTACCTTTACCGATAACCAGGGTAACGTTGAAACCATCACGGCTGGTGACAGCACCAATGCGATGAACTATGAAATTGCCAATATGCAACAGATGATTGCTGGCAAAGTTCACAATACTAGCTTAGCTAAGACGGCTGACGTCATGGATGTCATGACTGCCGCTCGAGCACAGTGGGATTATCGCTATCCATTTGAAAAGTAAGCTATAAGAGTGCACCAGCAGGCGTTTAGTTTGCGAGCATTAACGTAAAACCGGTGATTATTCCTGGGCTTGGAATAGTCGCCGGTTTCTTCGTTAAGCGGAACAAACTGCCTGCTGGTGCACGTTTCAAAACTGAATAACCGTCACTACAAAAACAGACCACTTCAGAATGATAATCATTCTGAAGTGGTCTGTTTGATATTACTAACTTATTCTTACATTTGGCCAGTCTCAATAGCAAGATAATCATAGTTCGCAATTCACGCTACGAGTACCCCTAAGTTAGTTAAAGACTAACCCTAACCCCATGAACACGATAAATGACAGGCAGATCAGTGTGGCATTCTTAATCGACAGAATAAACGTTTCCCGCTTAACCTGCTTGCCCATAAAGATCCGGGTATTGCGCCATACTGGCACCGCACTGATTAAAGTCAGTAAACTGAACTTAGGTAAGACGCCCATCAAAACGGCCACAACTAAGCAGATATACCCTGCGACGTAACTTCCCGCAAAGACCCTCAGCATTGTTGGTTTACCTAAGTAGTACAGAATCGTATGACGACCAAGCGCAATATCTTCGTCCATGTCACAGATATTATTGGCCAACATGATATTGGTAATTGCAAACATCGCTAACCCTGAAGCTACTAAAACCGCTAGCGCAGAAGACCACGTGATCGCCGCTACGTCATAAGTATTGATGAAGACCGCGATCCAAAAAATCATGAAGCCCATTGTAAACCCTGAGAATAATTCTCCAAACGGCCCCTGTGAGATTGGCTTGGGGCCACCCGCATAGAAATACCCCACTGCATATGAATAGAGTCCCATCCACAGTAATGGCAAACCAGTCTTAGTGACTAACCAGAGCCCGATAATCAGTGAAACGCCACCCAATCCAAAGGTAATCAGACGAGCCTGACTGATTGAGATGCGGTTAACCCCGACCACGTTAGTTGCTTCAAGGAATTCCTGATTATCCGTATTTCGTGGGGCGTGCAGGAAGTCTTGATAGTTATCGTTGGCGTTCGTTGCCATGTGAAATAATGAGGACGCAATAAAAAATAGCACTAAATAGCCTAGGTGTAATTGATGATAATTATAAACGGCATACAAACTACCAAGAACGAATGGTAACACACTAGCAATCAAAGATTTAATTTCAACAAATTCAAGAAAAACTTTTGGTTTCAATAATAGCACCGCCTTTTGTTTGACAAGTTTTCAAGTTATTTGTACCTTTAATATAGATTGTATTTTAGAATGTGACTGGCTGCAAGTGTTGGCGTCTCAACGCCCCGGAGCCATTTCTAAAAAAACGGGGGATTTTCATGATGATGCAAACGATTTGGCAACCAGAAAGTGCTGTCGCTACTGAACTAGCGGATTTAAAGCCTTACCTTGCCACTAATGTTCAAATTAATAATCCGGCCATTAATGATCGGGTCCACGAACTACTCGCAGCTGGCGGTAAATTTTTACGCCCCGGCTTTTTCTACCTGTTCAGTCAATTTGGGACTGAACGTGATGCAGTTCGTTTGCGGGCAGGTGCCGCAGCCATGGAATTATTGCACGTCGCAACGCTCATTCACGATGACGTGATCGACAATTCGGCGGAGCGCCGCCACGTCACAACGGTACACCAAGATTACGGGCAACGTAATGCCATCTATGCAGGTGACTTACTGTTCACCTGCTACTTTGATCAGGTCTTAATCGCTGCTAAAACGGCGGATGACGTCAAGGTCAATACGGCGGCCATG
Organism: Lactiplantibacillus herbarum; assembly: GCF_001039045.1. GTDB lineage: Bacteria > Bacillota > Bacilli > Lactobacillales > Lactobacillaceae > Lactiplantibacillus > Lactiplantibacillus herbarum. Next base: position 93,636 of record NZ_LFEE01000012.1, on the reverse strand, counting down.
CGTGCCATCTTACAGGGCGAACTCGACCAAATGGCGCATAACTTCCAACCCACTACTACCGTTGATGATTACCTGGACATCGCTCGTGGAAAAACAGCCCGTCTGTTCAGCCTTAGTTGCGAACAAGGCGCTCACTTTGCGGGTGCCCCAGCGGCCGTCGTCACCCTTGCCCAACAGATTGGTGAACGGATGGGCTTAGCCTACCAGATGCTCGATGATGTTCTCGATTACGCCGGTGACGAAGCATTGACGCAAAAACCCGTCCTGAATGACTTAAAAGATGGGGTCTACTCGCTCCCCTTAATTTACGCTTTAACCGCTGATCCAACTTTGGCTGAACAACTCCCACAACTAGGCGACACCATTAGTAACGAGCAATTATTAACGATTCGTGATCAGGTTATCGCTTTAGGAGGCGTCACCCAAGCTCAACAGTTAGCAACGCACTATACCAAAACAGCTTTAAATCTAATTGACACCCTCCCAACTGGGGAGACTCAGCAGACCTTACGCCGATTAGTTACGGAGCTACTCGTACGAAATCACTAATCAACATTCAAAGACAGAATAAGCCCCATTGGCACACTTCATTACTTGAAGCTGCCAATGGGGCTTATTTTAATACGCTATCAACTTTAAACTTCTTCGTTAGGCGTATCATGACCTTGATCTAAATCGTATAACCGTTTAAATCGTGGGGTTGTCGCGTACAGTTTCTGTGGGGTTCCAGCCATATCAAACTGGCCATCCTCCAAGAATCTGACTTGATCCACGTGTTCAATTCCAGCCAAGTGATGCGTGACCCAGAGAATCGTTTTATCGTGCAATACCCGGAAGACTGTTGCTAACAGGTGTGCTTCGGTAATCGGATCTAGACTAACGGTTGGTTCGTCTAAGATAATGATAGGCGCATCCTGCAATAAGATTCGTGCCAAGGCTAGGCGTTGGCGTTCCCCACCAGAGAAGCGGGCACCGCCCTCCTCGACCACCGTCTCGTAACCGTCTGGGAGCGTTGCAATCAACGCGTCCAGTTCAACTGCCTTGAGTGCAGTCTTAACCTGTTCATCCGTCGCATTCAGGTTTCCCATCCGCACGTTATTCATAATCGTCGTATTGAAGAGATACGGCTGCTGGTCAAGCACCCCGAATAACCGTGCGCGTTCATTTTGCAAACGTGTGACCGGCACATCGTTAAGTTGTACCGTTCCCTGATCTGGTATTAAATCACCAAGAATCAGTTTCAGCAACGTACTCTTCCCCGTTCCAGAAGGTCCTAACAAGGCCAACTTTTCACCTGCTTTCAGCGTCAGATTAAGTCCGCTGAAGATGGCATGGTTATCCGCTGAATATTGAAAGCTTAGATCAGCAACTCGTAACATTTGTACGGGCTCCGTCAAAGTTGTCTGGTCATGTTCATCAGCAGGTGTCGTATCCAAGTCATTAACGCGTCGAATCGAGCGCTGATAGCTTGGCCACTCACTGACCCCTTGGCTAACGGATTGAAGCGCGTCAACTAGTGGAAACACAGATAACACGAACGCTGCAATCCAGTTAGAACTGGCCGCATTACTCGTCCAATAAAAGCTACTCCAAATCAGTAACGCAAGACAAATGATCCCAAAGATCATCTGAATCGTAAAATCACGCCACCATTGGAATTGATGATCTTGGCGTCGCAACGCTGCGATCTCTTTAATCGGCTTAGTCTGACGTTCATAGAAGTCCCCTTGGCGCCCCGCAATTAACCAGTCACCAAGTCCCATGACAGCATCCGTCAGTTGGGTATAAAAGCCCTGCTGTAGTTGCCGACTTTGAGATTCACGTGCACCGTTGATCAATACTGACCACAGTGGCATCACCACCACGACTAGCCCCAGCATTAAGAGCATTAGTAGACCAAACCACCAGCTGAAGTAGCCCAATGCAATGACGATAATCAGCGTCATTAGCCACGCAATTACGGTTGGAAAAACGGTCCGTAGATAGAGATTTTCAATGTGATCGATATCGTCTGCTAAAATACTGAGGACGTCACCCGTTTGAAAGTTCTGTCGAATGGCAACCGCGTGTTTTTCAACGGCTTGATAGAGCTTCTTACGGAAATCCGAAACGATTCGTAAGACCCAGTTATGGCTAGTAATTCGTTCGGCATAACGAAAGGCTGGCCGACCAATCCCAAACGCCCGTGTCAGTACAATCGGCACGTAAATCATCAAAATGTTATACGGATGACGAGCGGCCTTACTGATTAAGTAACCGGAGTTAAACATCAACGCCGAGCCACAGAAGAAGGTCATTAAACCTAAGAACAACGTCAACGCTAATAACTTTTTGTACTTACGTAGATAGGGCATGACCCAAGTATCGTGCTTGAATGTTGCTAAAAAGTCTTTCATCAGATTGCACCTACCATTTCATCACGTAAACGGACGTATGCGCCGTCGTGTTCAGCTAACTCGGCAGGCGTCCCCTGCTCAACGATCTGCCCGTGATCCATGACCAGCACGTAATCCATCTGGTTGATCCAGTGCAGTCGATGGGTTGCAAAGAAGACTAAGTGATCCTGTAATACTGGCAAGATGGTCGTCTTCAATTCAGCTTCTGTCTCAATATCGAGATGCGCTGTAGGTTCATCAAAGAGTAAGATTTTGCGGGAGTCATCCAGGAATGCTCGTGCTAACGCGATTCGCTGGGCTTGCCCGCCACTGACACCGCGTGAACCTTCGCCAATCGGTGTGGCGAGTCCATCAGGTAACGTTTGAATCCACGCCGTCAAACCGGCTTTATTAGCCGCCTGCTCAATAGCCGTTTGACTAGCTTGAGGCTGGTAAAAGGCAATATTTTCAGCCAAGGTCGCGTGAAATAGATATGGACTTTGAGGAATATAGAAGAAGCTTTGTTGCCAGGCCTGTTGACTCAGATGTGAGACTGTCTGCCCGTTAACCTGAATCTCTCCTTGATCCGCTACCGGCGTTAAGAAACCACCCAGTAAGTTGATTAAGGTTGATTTACCTGAACCAGACGCCCCGATAATACCAATCCGTTGATAACCATGGGCCGTCAGCGTCAGCTTACTTAGTGCAGGCTGACTAACGGTATCATCATATTTAAAATCAACTGCTTGGAGACTTAACGTACTATCTTCATGCCAGTCTAGCGGGGCTTCGCCGAGTTGTTGACGGTCAGTCGCTACTGGTAAGGCCAACATTTCCTGTACTGCTGTAAACGCATTTTTACCATTTAACGTTGCGTGATAGTCATTCGCAAATGTCCGTAATGGCAAAAAGTAATCCGGTGATAACACTAGAATCACTAACGCTGGCAACAAGGTAATCGTGCCATTGATTAAGCCAAACCCTAAGAAAACAGCAACGACCGCAATCGATAACGTAGTGAAAAAGTCGAGTGCGAAAGTCGACAACATGGCAATCTTAATAACTGCCATCGTCTGCTGACGGTAACCTTCACTCACTTGATAAACATTATTGGCATAGCGTTTGCTAAGCCCTAATTGCTTGAGTGTTGGCAATCCCCGGAGCGTATCCACAAAGTGATTCGACATCCGCTGATAGCCCACGTACTGCTTATCAGCTTTAGCTTGGGCGGCGTAACCCAAAATGATCATAAAGATAATAATTAATGGAAAAATAGCTAGTAAAAATAATGCTTCACGCCACCGCAACCACGCAATGTAGATTAAAACGATCCACGGAATTACCATCATATCGACAACTTTGATGACCACTAACATCAGATACGTTTGAACCTTATCGATTCCTTCCAACGCCGTGGTTACCACGTTACCAGTCCCCGTTTTAGCGACGTAGCCTGGTCCTAATCGGTATAACTTCTGCATCACTTGCTTCCGTAAATCACCAGTCGTCTTCTCGACTAGTGGGTACATCAAGCGATTCTTGATCACCACTAATAATTGACGGCCAGTCCATGCCAACGCAAAGAAAAGCATCGGTCGTACAATCGTCGCTAATGAATGCAGGTGCCACAGCCCAACGATTGCGACTGATAAGTAATAGGCCTGCAACACAATACAGATTCCTTCAACTACTGCTAGCAAGCTTAAAATAACCGTTACTCGCCGCATTCCGGGTAGTTTAAATAAAGCTGGATCAAACACATGTCATTCCTCCCTGCCTATAAATGAACAGGGCCGCGCCTCGGCACATAGCCAAGGTCACGACCCTGTTGATGCTATTAGATTAATTGTACCACCGCACCCCGTGATACTGCTTACATTGACAATTTAAATTACGATGCCAACCGCTTGTAAAAGACCCAGTAGCTCCAAATGAAGTAGACCAACATAATTGGTAAGACGGTTAATGAGATCACCGTCATCAAATGTAGCGTATATGGCGAGTTCGAAGCGTCCTTGATCAAGATACTATTAGCCGCATTGTTAGCGACCATCACACGTGGGAACAACCCGTTGAATAACAGCACAACCACATCAATCAGTGATAAACCACTGCTGATGAATGAGAGCCATTCGTGATTGCCGTAAACGCCCCACGTTGCTAGCACCGTTAATAGGACCAGTGCAACCACTAAAATTGTCGTTGAAATTGGTTTCTTAGCAAAGAAATCCGTATTGAAGAACAATAAAATTGCAAAGACAACTTCACCAGCAAACAGTACCCAGTAGAGTGGTTTAGCCCACTTTAAAGCCCGTTCCCGTAAGGTACCCGTCGTCTTCAGTCGAATAAAGTTCAACCCGTGCAAGTAGCATAGCAAGGAAACAGCCACCCCACCAACGATTGAGAACAAGTTCACGTAATCCGTAAAGTGTGCCGTCATATCGCCATGAGCATTGATTGGCATTCCTTTGACCATCGCAGTAAACATCATTCCGAACAGAAATGCTGCACAGAAACTACCAATAGCTGCGGCCCATTCCCAGAAATTACGGCCGGATTCACTTTCCATCCGACTCCGGAATTCAAATGACACTCCACGCATAATTAAGGCAACTAAAATCAACAATAGAATCAGATAGAAACCAGAGAATAGTGACGCATACCACATTGGAAATGAGGCAAACATCGCCCCACCAGCAGTAACCAGCCATACTTCATTGGCATCCCAGTGTGGTCCAATCGTATGGATCACAACGTCACGTTCCTCACGATTTTGAGCTAAACTTTTGATAGTCATCCCGACCCCAAAGTCAAAACCTTCAAGGAAGAAGAAACCACTAAATAGGACCCCAACTAGCACAAACCATAAGAATTGTAAGTTACTCATGACTGAACGCCTCCTTACCATAAGGATCGTACGGTGCATCGTCGCCCGCTTGTAGCAAGTCATCCGGACCATGATGCAATGCACGCCGTGATAAGACAATCATGACGGCACCTAAGCCACTGAACAAACAGAAGTAGACAATATTTGAGAATAATAATGAAGCAACACTGACATTTGGCGAAACCGCGTCAGCAATTGTCAATAATCCGTAGACAACCCATGGATAACGACCAAGTTCAGTAATGAACCAACCGGCCGTATTGGCTGCAAATGGTAAGAACGTACAAATGCCCATAATCCACAAGAACCAACGTTGCCGCTCGATCATCGTCGATTTGGCCCGGTTAAAGTAGAGGCCAACAATGGCGATCAGCGCAAACAAGCCACCAGAGACGGCCATCACACGGAAGCTCCAGAACAAGGTCTTAGTTGGGACGTAGTAATTCATGTCCTTACCAAACTTCTTGTCATACTTTGCGTGCAATTCCTTATTGATTCTATTCTGACCCTTAACGTTACCTTGAAGCTTATGGTAACTCAGGATGTCTAAGACGTAAGGAACCTCAATTGACCAGTTACTCTTGTGATTCTTGGTATCCATTCCTTCAATGATTGCCCATGAAGCTGGTGAACCAGAATCTTTATATAACCCTTCAGTAGCTGCAAACTTCATCGGTTGTTCCTTAATAATGTAACGGGTCTGTAAGTCACCCATCCCAACAACACCGATTGAAGCAATCAAGCCAATGATAAGACTAACCTTGATTGACTTGCGGTAGAATGTGACGTTTTTCTTCTTCAACAAGCCAAACGCTGCCATCCCAGCAACCACAAACGAACCAGTTACGAACGCCCCAAACAACACGTGTGGCAATTCGTACCATAATTGTGGGTTCTTGATGACTGCCGCAAAGCTGGTCATTTGAGCCCGACCCGTTTTAGCATTAATCATAAACCCAACTGGATTTTGCATGAAACTGTTCGCTGCTAAGATCCACATTGCAGAAATCATGGTCCCAATTGAGGTTAACCAGATAAACGCACAGTGCAGCTTGGCATTGAAACGATCCCAACCAAACATCCATAACCCAATAAACGTGGATTCCATGAAGAAGGCCACTAACGCTTCAATCGCTAATGGTGCTCCAAAAATGTCACCCATAAATCGTGAATAATCAGACCAGTTCATCCCAAATTGGAATTCTTGAATAAGCCCGGTCACAACCCCAACGGCAAAACTAAGTAAAAAGATTCGCCCCCAGAACTGCGCCATGTGCTTGTACAAGATGTCCTTTTTGACAACGTACACTGTTTCCATAATTGCAACAACTAAAGCTAAGCCGATTGATAATGGCACGAAAAAGAAATGAAATACCGTGGTCATTGCAAACTGGAAGCGCGCCAAGGATAAGATACTTAATCCGAGATTCATAATGGTCCCCCCTTTGTATTTTATTTCCGTCAAAAACGGAAACGCTTCATTCATCCCTTATGATAGCAACTGATAAGTGAAATTTCAATCAAACTTAACTTTTATTGTTAAATTAGTCAACACCGCTAATTTTCAAGGTCGCCATCAGTCAGCTTATTCGTTTGTTAGTTAACTGTTCAGTTGGCCTGTACATTTGAGTATTTATGTTGTATCTCCCTGCAGGTCCGCCTTTTAAGCGTATTATCACGATTAATGTGGTCTGTTAATCATTCAGTGATTAAGTTTTATAGTGTAAACAAATTCTGCGGTTATCTAAAAGTCGTGTTTTCAATCAAGTTAAATCGTATAAACCGTAACAATAACAACGATGCGTGCTATATTTTTAATTGTGCAACAGACTAAAAAGTTACGAGGAGTAAGTAATATGAAAAGGAATTCACCAAAAAAGGATGACCTTGTCCATTACAAAATGTTCAAGGATGGAAAGCATTGGGTATATGCCGGGATTACGATTGCGGGGCTCGGAAGTACCTTAATGCTGACAACGAATGCATTCGCTGCCACTACTGCAGCAACGTCAGCTTCAGCTACGACACAAACACTTAGTACCAACGAATTAGCCAGCAGCGCTGCCAGTGTCTCCGCTGATACGCTCAGTGCCAGCACCACTAGCTCAGCGAACAGTTCAGTAGCCAGCAGTTCAACTACCAGCACAGGGACACCGGCTGCCAGTCAAGCCTCAAGCGCGACAACTAGTCAGGCCAGTGCTGCCAATAGTAGTTCAACCAGCAGTGCTTCGTCACAAGTGACTAGCCAAGCAAGTAACGCTACTAGTCAATCAAGCGTTGCTGGTAACAGTACAGTCAACTCTGCTAGCTCAACAGCAACGAGCAGTGCCGCTACTAATAATAGTACGGTTACCTCAGCTGCAGCTAGCAGCGCCACTAGTACTGCTAGTCAAAGTAGCCAGGTTGCAACTAGTACTGCTAGTGCTGCGGCCAGTACTGCGGCTACTAGTGATAGCGGTCACGGTTTGATCTACGAAACCAATGTAAAAGTTGGTAACCAAGTCAGCAAAATCACCATTACTCAGAGTGGTCCCTACAGCGTCACTTGGACTAAGACTGAAGTCACTAATACAAACGAAACAACCACCGTTACCTTGGATGCGACTGACATCGTATCGATCGTTAATACGATTAAAGAATTATCTGGCAAACAACTGACACCTGAAGTAGCCGCTAATCTAGCTGCTGCCAAGGCCAAGCTAAACGCAATTGTCACACAATTAAAAGAATTACCAACTAATATCGCCAGCACCATCGTTGGTAACGTCCTCTACCCAATCGTCTTTACTGGTAGTGGTTCTCAAATGTTATCTAATCTTCGGACTCAAATGAATGAGCATCGTTACGATATCTCAAACACTTGGGAAGGTCTCGATCCCGTTGCCTACGCAACTGACCGTGCTGCCGCAGAAGCCTACTATCCTGGCACCGTTACTTGGTGGAATACCGTCACCAAAGAAACTTGGACCTTACCAGAATATAACGATCCAACACAAAACGTTCGGGCCTACTATATTCAAAATGGTAACTCAACTAAAACCGTTATTATTGGCCAAGGCTGGACAGAACACGTTGATTGGATCGGTTACGTCTCAAAGATCTGGTATGACATGGGCTATAACGTGTTGATGCCTAGTCAACGGGGTCAGTTCCTCAGTGATGGTAATGATCTTACCTTTGGCTATCAAGATAAATACGACTGGCTCAACTGGGTCAAAATGGTCGATGCCCGTAACGGTGCCAATAGTGAAGTGGTCTTCTATGGCCAATCACTAGGTGCCGATACCGTGTTAGAAGCTGCTTCAGTCCCTGGTTTATCCAAATCCGTCAAAGCAGTTGTTGCGGATGCTGGCTACGCTACCTTGCCAGAACTTGGTAGTTCACTCTACACTAAGGCAATCGCTGCCGTTTCCAATGCACTTCAGTCAGTTGGACTTTCAGCAATCACCCAGTTACCTTTCTTATCTTATGACAAGATCGTAGCTGCGATCAACGCTCGTTTGATTAAGGAACAGGGATTCAGCGTTACTGATATCTCAGGTTTAGATGCTGCTAGCAAAGTAACCGTACCCCTTCTATTGATTCATACAGAGGATGACTCCTTTATTCCTTACACACAATCATTAGAATTAGCCGCTGCTAACCATTCAACCGACCAAGAAGTCTGGATCTTACCAGGACAAGTTGGCGGTCACGCTGCTGCCAACAACGCTATCTTGCAATATCGTCAGCATTTAACGGACTTCTTAGCAGCTTTAGTTGGTGCAGAGGCTGTTGAAGAACCAACTACTGATACCGATAATAATAATTCTGGCAACTCGAATTCTGGTGACACAGATACTGATAACACTAACTCTGGTAACTCGAATTCTGGTGATACAGCTACTGATAACACTAATTCTGGCGACTCGAACAGTACGGATGATAAGACAACGACTAACGATACAAATACTGTCGACCTTACAAGTGATGCGGACGCTATCAACAGTGATACTGGTGAGACAGTTGCTCAAACACTTACCACTTCTACTAGTGCTGACCAGATTGTCACTAATGCCGATTGGTTAGTCAACCATGATCAAAGTGGCTCAGCAGTTACGGCTAGTTTATTACGTGATCAGAGTGTGGCGACACCAGTAGCAACTGACAGTTCGTTAGCTCAAACAGCTAGCGAAGATTTAGTACCTGTTACCTCACCCGCAACGGCTAAACAAGCTACCGTTGCACTACCACAAACGGATGAATCAACTTCTCAGTCATGGATTGCTGCAGTAGGCGTCAGCTTATTAGCTGCTGCAACCGGACTATGGGCTGCCATTCGCCGTCGTTTCGTTTAATATCAGGATACATTTAATTAACTAGTTTCATAAATAAGCGTTCCGACATTATTATGCCGGAACGCTTATTTTAATTGCACGCTACTATTTTAGAAATGCTCGCTAGTTTCCAAATACATCAGGGTTTCACTTATCGTTGTTTAAATCGCATTAGCGGTGTCCCAATCAACGGCGTCAGGATTCCAGCCAAGATAGCTTCGGGAACCCCATTTGACGCCACGACCGTCAGCAAGTATGGCATCAACTTGCTAAGGTTAACTTGGTAGAACCCAGCTGCTTGATGGCTGTACAGCAGCCCAATTAGCCCTAATACTAGAATCGTATTAGTCAACGCCCCCGCAATGCCGGCCAATGTAAAACCAAGCGTTGTCCGGTGACGTTTGCTGAACCAAATGAAAATCCAACCCGCAACGAGACCAATCAACACCCGCGGTAAAATCGAAACTAGCGGATTCGTGAAGACAATTGGCGCTAACGCACTCGTTGGCGCTACAAATGCCCGGATCCAATCGATCAATCCCCAAATACCACCAATAATGGCCCCATCACGAGGTCCTAATACTACGGCCGCAATGATCACCGTGATATGAATCGTGGTGATACTAAGTCCTGGTAAGGGAATGTACCCAAAGAACGGCACAATATTTTGCATAATAACAATTGCCATTAATACTGCCAATACACTAATATGATAGGCGTTTGACCGTCGCTGCATAATTAGCCACCTCTACTCTTTCAACCTGTTGAATAACGGGCTTAATTATAGCATAACCCCTCAAAAAAACGAGCCCACAACGGACTCGTTTGATTAAAACTATTTTGTTTCTTTTTCGCGTAAATCTGCTCGGATTCGTGAATGACGGTAGCTGTATAGGAAATAGATGACAACGCCAATCAATATCCAGATAGCGAACATATGCCATGTAAAAGCCTGTAAGTTCATCATTAAGTAGATACAGGCACCAAACGATACGATCGGTAACACTGGATAGAACGGTACTTTAAATGAACTATCAATCTGCTGTAACGTTTCATGACGACGTAGGAAGACTACCCCAATCGAGACCATGGCGAATGCAAATAGCGTTCCAATATTGACTAACTCCGCAATCTTATCCAGTGGAATAACGGCTGCAAAGATACTAGCAATAATCCCGAAGATCCAAGTACTCTTAACGGGAACCTTCGTCCGCGGATTCAGCGTCCGGAACGCTTTTGGTAATAAGCCATCCCGACTAATCGCAAACAGTAAGCGCGTTCCACCGTAGAGCATAACGATTAGAACCGTGGTCATCCCAACGACAGCACCTAATGAAACGATCCCAGCCGCCCAATTCTGATGAATCACAGCTAAAGCGTACGCTACCGGATCGCCAACGTTTAACTTAGTATAATTGACGACACCTACCAGCACGGCTGCCATTGCAACGTAGAGAATCGAGGCAACTACCAGCGAACCAATAATCCCAATCGGCATGTCCCGTTTAGGATTCTTAACTTCTTCTGAAGCCGTTGAAACCGCGTCAAAACCAATGTACGCATAGAAGGCTAAGGAAGCCCCTTTGACTAATCCATGCACCCCGTGAGGCATGAACGGATGAAAGTTAGCTGGACGAACGAAGAAGATCGCAACACCGATGAATAATACAATTACTAGAATTTTAACGACCACCATAATTGTATTGACCCGCGTCGATTCTTGTAAGCCCCCTACTAGCAACAGCGAGACTGCTAAAACGACGATGAACGCAATCAGGTTAAAACCCGCGTGAGACGTTCCAGCCGTCCCCGCAGCAGCTGACAAGAATTCTGGGAGCTTTATTCCAAAACCACTCAACAAATTCTGAAAATAGGCCGACCAACTGACGGCTACCGATGAAACGGCAAATAAATACTCCGAAATCAACGACCATCCGAGAATCCAGGCTAAGAACTCACCAAAGACCGTATAAACATAAGTATAGGCACTGCCGGCTAACGGAATCGTTGACGCAAATTCAGCGTAACATAATGCTGCCAGTGAACAGACTACCGCAGCAATCACAAAGGATAGCATGGCAGCGGGTCCCGCATACTTAGCGGCAATAATCCCGGGCGTAATAAAGATCCCGGAACCCACAATGGCGCCAACACCCATCATCGTTAAACTGAAGGCATTCAACGTCTTCGCAAGACCGCCCTTATTAAAGTTAGCTGGATTGACTGGCTTCTTAACCAATAACCGCCGTGATGCTTTCATATGGTAGTGCCTCCTAATCAAATTCTTATTAATTCAATGTTACTAATTCTATTAATTTTTGGCAGATTAGTCAAGTAAATCCGTGTTTTTTCGGTAATTCGTTTGAAATCAGCGAAGTTATACGGATTTTAGCGTTAGTTATTTTAAACAAAATGGCTGCTCAATCGGACTCTAAATTAATTATTTTTTAATTTTATTATTTCATTAGCAATTACTATATTTGAGGACGTCGTGCTAGTTAAAAGTTTAGTTCATTAGATACTATTATATTGCTATATAGGCAGGACTTT
>NZ_LFEE01000012.1:20155-81498 GCF_001039045.1 Lactiplantibacillus herbarum | reverse complement strand
GCCATGGGCACGATTTTGAGCTCACTAGCAAAAGACCGCTTGCAATCTCAAAACTCGGCCTGACACTAACCTGAGCAAAACCAATCAGACTAGAAATCTGGGTGCACACATACACATGTCTGTTATTAAATACTATCCAGCCGTGAGGGGCGTCCTGACAATGTTCAGTGGTGAAATTATCCTTGGCTGAGTGGTCTTCTCGGCTAGGATAAGGCCAAGCTTAAAGATTGCAGCGGGGTTTTGCTGAGCTTTAAGTTGTGCCCACCATGTTCCAACATTGTCAGGATGCCCCGGTAGGCGAAAATAGGAAGCGAATATTACTAGACTTCGTGTGTATTTTTGTCAATCGGCAGGCTAACACAGTTTACAAAAAAACAGCGATTCGACCTCTCTCATAGTCGAATCGCTGTTTATAATTAAAGCTTAGATATATTGAATCAAAGTCATTAAGATTGGAACGACGACAATGAACAACACGGTACTAGTCGTAACGACGTTCGTAGCGTATTCAACATCACCATGCGCTTCATTAGCCAAGATTGGTAAGACAGCTAACATTGGTGTTGCAGATTGTACGATCAACGTTTGGGAAGCTAACGTTGGGAAGCTTGCACCTAAGTTACCAGCTACCATCAAGACTAAGATCATCACAACTGGTGAAAGGATGAAGCGACCGATTAAGGCAACGATCGTATCGCGATCGAAACGGATGCTCTTCAAACCTGCATCAGCTAACACGATCCCAATATAGATCAATGATAACGGTGTTACTAAGTTACCGACATAAGTCAACGTTGAACTAATAAACGTTACTTTCATAACCGGAATGTTCAGTAACAAGAAGACCAAGGCAACTAAGAAACCAACCAATGGCATTGGAATAACCTTTTTCCAGTCGATCTTGTTGTGCGTCTTTTCCTTAGGCTTAGTTGGATCATCATTAGAGATCAAGAAGACCCCGAATGCCCAAGTTGAAACGGTGTTCACGATATAGTAAACCAAGAAGAAGGTCATACTCTTATCGCCGAATAACGCAATATTCAAAGGTAAACCAATGAAAATCGTGTTGGCGTTAACCATCGCGTTGATAAAGATCCCTTTACGGCCTGGCTTGATACGCATGACCTTTACCAAAGTAAAAGCAATCAAGTAACCAATGATTACGGCTAGAAAGGCGTAAGCTAGATAGCCCGCAAATGAAGCTAACTGCCCCCGTGACAACCGACCTAATACTGAAACGAAGATCGATGCTGGCAAGGCGATATTCTTGATAAACTTAGAAATCGTCCCGGCAAACTTGTCGTCAAACCAACCTTTTTTCCGTAAGATGTAACCTAATATCATAATCAAAACGACAACGAGGACGCTTTGAATCGAATTCCATAAAACTGCCATGTCCACTATACCTTCTTACAATTCTCTTATTTTTTGCCGCCACATAATGCTCGTGACCAAGCTTAATTGTTGCTAGTATTCTGGTACCCACTTCATGTCAGCGACCGCTTTTTTAGCGTCGGTGATTGGTTCTTTGTTGAGCTTCTGATCGAGAACACTCTGTGCAACGATTTCAGCTAACGTTTGTGAGAATTCTGTTAATTTTGAAACTGGAGGCAATACTGCGGCCCCTGGCTTCGATGTATCAACGATGCCACCTAATGCATGGCACGCTGCTGATAAAGTTTCACTGTTCAAGACTTTAGCAGTTGAAGCAATTAAACCAAATCCAAGACCAGGGTACATCAAGGCGTTGTTCCCTTGACCAATTTGGTAAGTGACACCCTTGTATTCAACGTCGTCAGCTGGAATCCCAGTGGCGATCAAGGCTTTACCGTCAGTCCATTTGATCAAATCTTCGGCCTTAGCTTCTGCTAACTTGGTTGGGTTAGAAAGTGGGAAGATGATTGGACGTTCCGTGTGAGCAGCCATTTCTTTGATGATACTTTCCGTAAAGGTCCCTGGTTGGGTGGACGTTCCGATCATCACAGTTGGGTGGATTGCTTTAACAACGGCTTCTAAGTTAGTTAATTCGTCGGCGTTGCTGAATTCACTACGTTGACGGGTGAAGGCTTTTTGAGCTGGGGTTAAGTCTTCAGTATCGTCAAAGAGTAAGCCTTGCTTGTCGACTGCGTAGAAGTGCTTCTTAGCTTCTTCTTCAGTCAAACCAGCTTGCATCAATTCATCCATGATTTGGTTGGCGATACCCATTCCGGCAGTACCAGCACCGAATGACAAGATTTTTTGATCCTTGATGCTTTCCTTTGAGATGTTTAGGGCACCTAAGATACCAGCTAAAACAACCATCCCAGTTCCTTGGATATCATCGTTAAAGGTCATGAATTGATCTTTGTACTTGTCCAAGATAACTTGGGCGTTTGAACGACCGAAGTCTTCCCAATGTAATAATGATTCTGGGAATAATTCACGTTCAGCGTTAACAAACTTGTCGATAACGTCGTAGTACTTGTCACCGTAAACACGTTCGTGACGGTTACCTAAGTACATTGGGTCATCCAATAACTTTTGGTTGTTGGTCCCAGCATCAATACTTACAGGTAAGACTTGTGAAGGATCAATCCCAGCAGCTGCAGTATAAACCATTAACTTACCAACTGCGATATCAACACCGTTGACACCCCAGTCACCCATACCAAGGATTCCTTCAGCATCAGTTACAACAACTAAGCGAATGTCCCGGCCATCAGCAGCGTTCTTTAACGTTGCTTCAACGTCTTCAGGTGCGTCAACTGAAATAAAGGCTGCGTTTTGAGGGTCTAAGAAAATTTCATTATATTGTTCGATTGAGTCAGCCACAACTGGATCATAGACAACGGGCATGAATTCAACGACGTGCTTGTCCATCAAGTTGAAGAACAACGTCCGGTTTTCATTGAATAAGTTCATCAAGAAGATCCGTTGTTCCAAACGACTAGGCTTGCTCTGGAATTGAGCGTAAGCCTGAGTGGCTTGTTCGTCGATCGTTTGAACGTTACTTGGTAAGGTTCCAGTCAAGCCGAGTGCTTGGCGCTCTTCCTTAGTAAATGCAGTACCTTTGTTTAAGAATGGGTTATTTAAAATTTCACTTGCAGTTTTTGTCATACTGACTGCCTCCTAAGATTTAGTTCGTTGCTAATAAACTACTTTGATAAGAACTTGCTTCCTATCAACTTACATTTAATACTATAAATCCCCTGAATTGTTATAGTCAAACTTGCTAGACGTTATCATTTTATTTTATAATGTACATATAAACGTTGATTTGAAAGGAATAAACCATGAACACAAAGGACTTAGCCTATTTTCAGCAATTAATTATTCAAAAAAACTTTTCAAAAGTTGCTACTATTTTTAACGTGCGTCAGCCAACCATTACCACTGCCATTCAACGACTCGAAGCTGAGTTTGGTGCGCCACTGGTCATCCGTGACCGCATTCATAATACGTTACACGTCACTGATAGCGGTGCGCAGCTAGCTGAACACGCTAAGATCGTCCTTCACGAATTAGACTTAGCCCACCAAGAAATTAGCAATTTGACTCAAAAGCGCTTAATTCTAGGCTTACCACCAATTATCGAAAATCACTATTTTCCTAAGATTGGGGCGGCGTTAGCTCAAAATGGCTTACTTGCTAATCTTCAAACTATTGAAGGTGGCTCGATTTGGTTGCGTGATGCCGTCCGCGACGGTCGTGTCGACATGGCTTTGTTGGGATCAATCGAGCCCCTCGCCTACCAGACACTGGTTGCTGAAGAGTTTGATCGCCAACCATTCTGCATTTACGTCTCGAAGAACCATCCCCTAGCAGATCGCAAGCGCATCTATTTCAGCGAATTACGGAATGAGGATTTTGTCTTCTTTAATAGTAACTTTGTGCATAATACGGCCTTAAATAAACTCACCCGTCGCAACCACTTCCGTCCAAACGTCGTTTTTCGCTCCAACGACACCCACGTCTTAATGAAGCTGATCGGCGAAAATGTCGGGGTCGGCTTCTTCACTAAAGTCGTTGACCATTATCGGGGGGACGTCAAACGGCTGGAACTATTGGATAACGAGCCACCTGAATTCATTACCAGCATCGTTTACCGGACTACCCACATCTTGACACCCGTACAATCACAACTGTTGGAGATTCTGCGAACTAATTTGGAAACACCGATTTGACTCATTTACAAGAAGGCGCGTGCGACAAAATCGGTCAGTCACTAGGCATCTCCTATGTCAAATGCTTAGAACTTTCATGGTTAATCGAAGACAACTGACTTTTTACTCACGTTTCAACTATCAATATTCGAAATATAAAAGGATTATGACAGATGTCATAATCCTTTTATATTTCAGTATCACCATTTTGTTCAATTAACAAAAGCCCACTTTTTTCTGTAACATACAAAAATAATCAAATCCATAAAGTCACTGTATGTCAAAGTAAATTCACTATTTTAAATCAAAATTAATTCAGGTACTATAATAACAAGTAGGTTTGCATTTATTTTCTGCCATCACTAAGCGCAATCCAACTTATGGTACGGCATAGTATTCATCTATGATAACTAGCATTACTTATCTAATATACTTAGAATATGGGGAAAATACGCATGAAGACAGCACTCATACGCCGATTTTCATTAACACACGGCTGGATCAAAACTATTTTGAGCAGTACTTTTTTTATTTGGATTTTACTTACACTATTAGGTGCAATGAACGATTCCAATTTTTATCCATGGGGACTGACAAGCGCGGTTCTAAAACTAGGTGTCATCCTACTGATAATCCTGCTACTCATTAAAAGATTACATATCGCAAGTTGGTTCTATCAACATAAACGTATCCTACTAACTTTATTTATCTGCCTAGGAGTCTACTGGCAGATACAGATGGTCCTGTCATTATCTGCCTCTATCGGTTGGGATGTTGGAACTATCGTAGACTCATTATCTAACTCAAAACTAGCTAACGCCTACTTATCACGTAATCCTAACAATACGTTTCTATTCTTTTTCCAGCATACCATTCTGAATGTACTTCATCTCAAACCAACTTGGATCACCGTTAACTTTATCAGTTTAGTCTGCCTAGATCTCTCACTAGTTTTAAACGCAGTCACTGCTAGATTATTCAATAAACATGCTTTATTAGTAATATTAGTGTTTCAATTAATTCTAATGATATTTTTCATTCAAATTATCGTCCCTTACTCTGATGTGATGGTTTTGCCATTTGTTTCATTATTTTTATTAGGCTTCGTATTAAGTTTCCACACTAAACACATTTATCTAGGGACACTACTCTTTACATTCGGAACATTAGGAGCCTACTTAATGAAGCCTTCCGCAGTTATTCCTGCAATTATTATTTTTAGTTACACTGTCATAAAATTTATCGGTACGTTTAACGTTAGACAGCTTACTAAGCAAACCATCAAGACACCACTAATCATCATTTGTTTGTTCCTAACAATTTTTGTCGGCGGCGACCTAGTCTTCAATCATTTTGAATACCACAATACCACTGTCACAATCACAAAGGGCCAAGGTCAACCCGCCAATCACTTTATCGCCATGGGCATCACTGGGCAAGGCATGTGGAGCGCTGAACAATTCACTGCAACTAACAATATGGCGACTAAACAACAGCGCGCGAACTATTCCAACAGAATTATCCTTAGTCAGTTAAAACAATATGGCGTTTTTGGATTCGGACAATTCTTACTTAATAAAAATTATAATAATACCTCTGATGGTACATTTGGCTGGTTTCGTGGAGATGGTCCCTATATTACTAAACCCGCTGTAAACAAGCTACAACAAATTTATTACAGCACCGGTCGCCACTATCATGATTATCAATTCAGCTACCAAACATTATGGAGTTTTAGCCTACTGTTACTGCTACTCGGTACTTTCCACATCAGTGAATTCACACAACTCCTAAGACTCAGTATTTTGGGTGGGCTCGCCTTCCTACTAATATTTGAAGGTGGTCGAAGTCGCTACCTGATTCAATTTTTGCCCTTAATTTTAATTCTCAACGCGCTGACCTTCCACTCTACTGTAAATCTCATTCGAACTAGCTTACAGCTGCTACAATCGCACATCCCAGCTTTTGCTCACTTACTTAAACCACAAGCAGATTGACTCACAATACGCTATAAAAATACGCCTACACAAAGATCAATTAAATCTAACCTTGTGCGGGCGTACTTATTTTGAATAATATTTTATACTTGCAAGTACTTAAACATCTGTTGGCCCGCCTGACGACCAAAGATAATCGTCTCAGCAATCGAGTTACCACCGATACGATTATTACCATGGAGGCCACCGACCACTTCGCCGGCCGCAAATAAACCGTTGATTGGTTGTTCTTGCTGATTCAGCACTTGGGTTGCCGTATTAATGGCAACCCCACCCATCGTATAATGAACGGCTGGCGCAATGTGAATCGAGTAGAATGGACCGGTTGTGACGGCTCGATCCATCCCAGTCGTCCGTTCAAATTGATCATCCTGCTGTTGTGCAACGGCCTGATTCCAAGTTGCCACGGTCGCAGTTAAGTTAGCAGCATCTAACCCCGTTAATTCGGCCAGTTCAGCCACACTGTTCCCCGTCTTAACGAGCCCAATGTAGTCGTAGAATTCCACAGCCTTGACCCGATCACGAATCCCGCGATCAAAGATCAGGTAAGCACCTGTTCCACCTAATTGATCAATCGCTGCCGTCACATTTTTACGCGTATCCAATTCATTGACGAACCGCTGACCATTTTGATCAACCAGAATGGCCCCCTCGCCCCGGACAGCTTCACCAATCAAATAAGTGTGATCCGTATCCTGCTGGACGGTCGGATGAACCTGAACTTGATCCATATCGACAGCTTTAGCACCAATAGCTTCAGCTAACAGAATCCCGTCACCAGTAGCGCCCGGTTGATTGGTTGTTTGATAACCCGCAAGATCATCGCGATACTTGCTCAACAGCGCTGGATTGGCCCCAAAACCACCGGTGGCCAGTAAAACTGCTCCGGCCTTGATTGTCACCTTACCATTCGCCGTTGTTGCTTTAACACTCGTGATTTGGTTATCAGTCATCACTAACTCATCAACTTTAACACCCGTAAACAATGGTATTTCAGCAGCGGCCACCTGTTTCAGCAGTTCAGTTACTAAGAAGCCACCAATTGGCGCCATTGAACTAGGACGATGGGTCCTCATCACGGACATACCCCCGGTAATCGTCAGGTCGTCTAATTGAATATGATGTTCTGCTAGCCAATCAATCGCTAAGGCACTGTGTTCCGTGAAAAATTTCAGGAGTTCTTGGTTATTCAAACCGCCGCCACCCTTTAAAGTTTCATCGTAAAAGTCCCCGTAACTATCGACAATGTGATGTTTTAGCTGCACGGTGGTTTCAGCCGCGTTCATCCCGGATGAAGCCCGGTTCGTGTTACCACCAATCTTGTCCATTTTTTCAAGAATGACTGGTGATAATCCAAGTTCGTGAGCCTGCACCGCAGCTGTTAAGCCAGCGCCACCAGATCCAATAATAACAACATCATATTGACTCCGTAATTGACCGAGCTCAGTCGGTATAAACTGAAATTTTTCTGCCATCGAGTTACTCCTCTTTCCATTGTTTACTTCATTGAACCACGCTTATCTGAAATACACTAATCATCGATATTGGTCATATCAAGCGGTACCATCCATTCATCAAACTGTTCAGCCGTGACCTTGCCAGATTGAATAGCGGCTTCACGTAAAGTCGTCCCCGTTTTTTCAGCATTCTGTGCAATCATCGCGCTGTCGTGATAACCAATGTGTGGCGATAACGCCGTAACCGTCATTAATGACCGATCGACCAATTCTGACATCCGTTCTTCATTGACAGTTAAACCCGCAATCATTCGATCCGTAAAGCCCATGAGCGTTCCCGTTAATAAGTCTGTTGACTCTAAGAACGCACTGATAATAACTGGCTTGTAGACGTTCATTTCAAAATTACCTTGGCTAGCTGCAAGATCGATTACGACATCATTGCCCATAACTCGAACCGCTGCCATCGTAATTGCTTCAGCCTGGGTCGGGTTAACTTTCCCCGGCATAATTGAAGAACCCGGTTCGTTCGCTGGAATATTCAGTTCACCGTATCCGGCCCGCGGACCACTAGCTAACAGGCGGACATCGTTAGCGATTTTCATGCAGTCAGCCGCTAACGTCTTGATAGCACCGTGCACCACGTTTAACCCTGAATGGGCAGCTAAACCGTAGAACTTGTTGGAATCAGCGGTAAAATCAATCCCGTAACACGTACTCATCGACTCAGCAATACTAGCAGCAAAGTTAGGAGCGGCATTCAAACCAGTACCGACAGCCGTACCGCCCATGGCTAATTCACCTAAAGTTGGCTTCAACTGTGCTAAGTAACCGAGATCGTGTTCGATCATGCTGGCCCAGCCACTGACTTCTTGTCCAAATGTCAACGGGGTTGCATCTTGTAAATGCGTCCGACCGATTTTAACCACTCGCCAATACTTCTTCTGTTTTAATTTCAATTCATCTAATAAGTGTTGGGCGGCAGTCATTAATTGTGTCACCGCCACGGCCGCTGTGATGTTCATAGCCGTTGGGAAAATATCATTAGAACTTTGACCGTGGTTCACATCGTCGTTGGGCAAAATCTCAAGCGCTGGATTCAGCTTGCCCGCCATGTGCGCAACCACTTCATTAACGTTCATATTCGTTTGCGTTCCCGACCCTGTTTGATAAACCACCAACGGGAAATCTTTACGCAAGTCTTCATCACTCAATGTTAACAACTTATCCACAGCCGCAACAATCAACTCAGCTTTAGCCACCGAAATAGCCTTAACGTGCCCGTTAGCAACCGCGGCCGCCTTCTTAATCTGTAATAATGCACGGATCATCGCTAAAGGCATTTTTTCCCCGGTTGAAAAGTTATGCCGACTTCGTTCAGTTTGGGCGCCCCAAAGCGCATCAGCTGGAATCTTAACGTCGCCTAAAGTATCTGATTCTACTCGATATTCCGCCATGTTAAAAACCTCCAAGATTAGTGTTATCCGTCATATGATCGCTACCTAAGACTGGAACATTCAATTCATATTCCTAGTTTAAACGCCCCACCAGTCGATAGTCAACTCACGTTCTTTCATAACTAACACCATTAAGTATGACAATTTTCGGTAAGCAGTTAAAGGTCAAAATTTCTAAACTAGCTCAACTCATTGGTCACTGATCTCTTAGTATTTGGTTCCCCTCTTAAGTTAGAAACTATGCTCCATAAAACATCAGTCTAGCCGGAGGTAGTCAGTACTAGCGGTGCTGTGAAGGTGGCGTTATTCCGGTGATTTTCCGGAATTACACCACGGACGTACTTGATCATTGGCGGTTTTTGTCAAGGATCAAGACGAGGGGAAAGACCGCTTCTCAGGCTTTCCCCGGTCCCACAGCTAAGCTAGTACTGACCACCGGAGGCGAAAGTTAAGACTAGCTTTAGTTTTCAACCTTTATTAAACAATCAAAAAAGAACCGAATGCCACCATCAGCACTCGGTTCTTCCAAATTAAATTTGCACATGCTAGTTAATCTTTAACTTCTTTAATAGTATCAATAATCGTGCCGTCACGGTATTCAATCATCGCAACCGTCCGATCCGTAAATTCAAGCGGTTTAGGCGTACCCACCTTTTTCTCCGCTAATTGTTGTAATTGGTCGATCGTGTAGACTGGAACACCGGGAACATGACTCAAAGCTTCAATTAAGTCCTGACGTTGTGGATTAATGGCAATCCCGTATTCGGTAACGACCACATCGATTGAGTCACCTGGCGTCACAACCGTCGTTACAGCAGGGACAATTGTTGCCAAACGACCACGAACTAGTGGTGCAGAAATAATAGTTAATTTGGCCGTTGCGGCGTCCTGGTGTCCACCGATGGCCCCACGAATCACACCGTCAGAGCCAGACATCACGTTAACGTTATAGTCCGTATCGATCTCCAAGGCGCTAAGAATGGCAACATCCAACTGATCGACCATTGCACCCTTGTTGTCAGGATCGGCATACCACGACGCGTCAATTTCCTGCTGATTAGGATTACTCTGCATGGATTCGGCTGCACCACGGTCGAAATCTTGGACGTCCATAATCTTATCCACAAGCCCTTCAGCTAATAGGTCAGTCGTTGGTTTAGTAATTCCCCCCAGCGCAAAGGACGCTTTGATCTGATTGTCGAGCATGGCTTGACGTAAATAACGCGTAACAGCTAAAGCCGCGCCACCGGAACCAGTTTGAAATGAAAAACCATTCTTGAAATATGGCGAATTAACGATCACATCATTAACGGTCTGAGCAATCTTTAACTCCTTGGGGTCCTTTGTAAAACGTGTGGCACCGGAACCGATCTTATCCGGATCACCGACCTGATCAATCTTAACGACGTAATCGACCTGCGTCTGTTTGATTGAAGCCGGTGTATTAGGATAAGTTGCCAAGTTGTCCGTCAGTAATACGACCTGATCCGCATACTGGGCATCCATCAATGCATAGCCCAATGAACCAAAGACGGCTTTACCCGCCATCCCGTTAGCATTGCCTAATTTGTCAGCGTTAGGAACACCCAGAAAGGCGACGTCGATTTTAATATCACCGTGTTCAATGGCCCGCGCCCGGTTGCCGTGTGAACGGAAGATCACTGGATTCTTCAAACCACCGTGTGAAACGAAGTCACCTAGTGAACCACGCATCCCGGAACTCGTAATGTTGGTCACCGTCCCGGCCTTGATAGCCTCGACCACCATGTCATTCATAATGCCCGTAAGTGAGGAAGGTGCTAACGTTAAATCCTGAATTCCTTCATCAATAATTGCTCGCATAACTTGATTGAAGACGAAGTCACCATTGCGAAAATGGTGATGAAACGAGATGGTCATCCCGTCTTTGACCGTCGCCTTAACCACATCTACGATTGAGTCGACAACTTTATCTTCTCCGGTCGTAACGTGTACTTTAGGCGCCACCCGTTGAATATCTGGGTGACCAATATCAGTAGATTCAAAACCCTTATAATTAAGTGCTGCCATCAATTCAGCTGGTAGCTCGCGTTTGACATTATTTTTCAAGGTAGTTGCCCTCCTCATCGAGTAAGTTCGACACTTCCGCTAACTGCATCACCCGCTGTGCCCGTAGTACAACTGGGCGATCAACCATTTGACCATTCATCGAAATAACACCGGAACCCTTGATACGGGCTTCTTCAATCGCCGCAATCACTTTTTGCGCCTTGACGACTTCATCCTTGGTTGGCTCGTAAACTGAATTGACCATTGCAATCTGCCGAGGGTTAACCAATGATTTACCATCAAAGCCGAGTTGATGAATGTGACGCGTTTCCCGGTAAAAGCCGTCTGGATCGGCCATGTTGGTGAAGACCGTATCAAAAGCTGCTACCCCGGCTGCTCGAGCCGCGTGGAGGACCATATTACGTGCAAATTCAAGTTCCGCACCATCTGGGTAACGGTGAGTTTTCATATCCGTAGTGTAGTCTTCCGCTGAGAGCGCGACCCCAATCATCCGATCAGAAGCGGCCGCAATGGCAGGCGCGTTTAAGACACCCTTAGCACTTTCGATGGCGGCCATTACGTGCGTTGTCCCTACTGGAATCCCGAATTCAGTTTCCGCAGCGGCAACGTCTTCTTCCAACGTTTGGATCATGTCTGCCGATTCAACCTTGGGCAACCGAATCACGTCGATACCGGCTTTGACCATCGCCTTAACGTCATCGTGATAGTATTCCGTATCCAAACCGTTGACCCGAACCACTAATTCCGCCTGACCATAATCCTGCGTCTGAAGGGCCTCGTAGACTAGAATTCGGGCAGCATCTTTTTCTGCCATTGAGACCGCGTCTTCGAGGTCAAACATAATCGAGTCAGCGCCATAGATACCCGCATCCTTCACCATCGCCGGATTATTACCCGGTACAAACATCATTGTTCGCCGTAAACGTGCTTCATTTTCAGCCATTATAATACCTCCCATGCAGGGGTCGTTTGTGCGAGTGCCCGTTGTGCGGCCGCAATGGTCCGTGCCTTGATCACACAGTCCAAAGCCCCCTTATCAACAGCACGTACCTTCACGTTATCGATATTTAGTTGTTGTAGCGTGGTCGTGATGACCTGTTTGATCTGATTGCCAAATTGCTTGATCACGTCAGATTCTAGGTCAATCTGAATCCCGTCCTGACCAGCCATTAGCATAATTTGAATATCGGAAGATTCTAACGTCCCCGCAATTGCAGTTGTCTTAATTTCCATTGATCTTCATTCCTTTCTGAATCCGTGCTTGTAGTTGTGGTAATCGTTGTTTGATTAATTGTGCGGTCGGTAGTGGTACTAACTGATCAAGCGTTGTTAGATTCCCCGTCTTGATCAGTTGCCGTACGTCACGAGCCGAAATTGGTTTAGCCGCCACCTGCTTACGTTCAATGATTTTAACCGCAATAGTTGGCGCTAATTCTCGCTGTAACACGTCATTATAAATGGCCGTCGTTCGTGACGTTGGCTCACTACCCAAATAGCGCGTCGTGATATTTAGGGCTGGCGCTAAGTGATTCTTGAAGATGCGCGCATCCAGCGTCGTCTGTGCTTCAATCGCGCTGGCAGGTGAATCTAGGAAGTAGGCCGGGAACGTCGCGTAACTGACCGCGTAGTCGCCACCGCTAATTACGATAACGTTGTTCAGGTCTGCCGTCCCCGCTTTGACCAGTTGCACACGCTCCACAGTCGTGAAGAGTGACGCATCCGTCTGTACGACCAGAACGTACACCACGTCATTGGCATGTGCGGCTTGCTCAACTAAGTACCGGTGTCCATTCGTAAACGGGTTAGCGTTCATCACGATGGCCGCCACCCGTTGTTCAGCTTGCTGAGTAGTCCTCGGGATTTGCTGAATAAAATCAGTAATATCGGGAGTCCCATTCTCAAGTAGTGCTGCCTGATCGGAATGTGCCAGTTCTTTAAAACCAACGTGTTGAAAACTGGCCGAGTATTGTGCCTTCGTGAAAACCAGCATGTGAAAGATCCGTTGTTGAAACAGCCGGTCAATTAAAGCGCTTGCAATTTGATTGAATCGAACACCCGGTTCACTCGCCTGATTACACACCCCAATGTACTTGAGGATATTACCGGCAGCCGAACCCGTCCCAACTAATTCACCGTCTTCATACAACCCCAGTGTGAAGTCGATCTGATCAACTTCACGATGACTGAAATTATGAATCCCTAGTCTGGTTAGTAACTGCTGCCACTCAGCCCGTTCAGCCGGTCGCTGTAAATCAAGTTCAACAATGGTTGAAGACACGTGCCCACCTCCTAGCTTTATGCTGAAATTAAGTTTTCAGTCACTTAATAACTTCTAAATATTTGCTGATTGAACCTTTTTAACAAACCTAATTATGATCAAAAAGTCTTCTTTACTAACTACTTATAGTTTACGCTGGCTTTTTAACTTTATCAAATTCATACTGTTTTTTTAATGTTTTTTAAAATTGACTTTCTGCTATAATAAGACCTATCAGAAGTAGCACAAAGGAGTCATACTTATGAATGATATGAAGCATCGCCGGTTATTAATTGATATCGCACGCGACTACTATTTGTCTAAAATTACGATTGCACAGATTTCAGACAAATATAACGTCAGCCGGTATTTGATTTCAAAGTATTTGGATGAAGCGTTGGCAAATGGCTTGGTTAAAATTAATATCAATACGCCAGTTGAACGTAACTTAGTGTTAGAGGCTAAGTTTAAGGCCGCCTTCCATCTTGACCACATCTATATCATTAAGGACACTGATACGACTAGTGATGACGAACACCATATCATTGAATTCGCCGCCGAAACGATTCAACAGCGTATTCTCCAAAGTCGTGTCGTGGGAGTTACTTGGGGCAGCACCGTTTTAAGCGTGATCGACAGCTTTCAGGCTACGCCACACGACGACTTATTATTCACCCAGTTTATGGGTGATAACCTTAAAACAAACGCTGCTCACGGTTCCGCACCCCTAGTTCAAAAAGCGGCTGCTAAATTCGGTGCCCAGTACATGACCCTACCAGCACCACTCTACCTATTCAACGATCAAACTCATCAGCTACTTGCTCAGGAAGCTGCCATGGCGCCAGCATTTGCACAGTTTGATCAGATGGACACCCTCTTCACTGGGATTGGCACCCTCGCTTCACTCGATTCGATTCCCGTCTGGAAAATGAATCAATCCGCTATTTTAGGCACCGCAACGGCGGATCAAGTAGCAGGACTTCTATATGGACGTCCCTATGATCTCAACGGCCGGATGCTGAACACTGAGCATGACAAACTATTCGGTGCCAGACTAGCAACGATCATGCAGGTCCCAGTACGGTTCGCCGTCGTTAAGAATAAGTTCAAAAGTCAGGCCTTACTCGGTGCCTTGCGTGGCCAATTACTGACCGATGTGATTACCGATGAAGCTGTCGCTAACCGAGTCTTGCAGGAAAATCAGGCGTGATTACTGGTGCCCGTCATAAATATGTTAGTAGCTGTTCATAGCAAAAATTATGCCACTCATTTTTTTACTGTCTGGCTTAAACTCCAGTCCCCGCCCCGCACTCTGAACTGTGTTATAGTTTAATTAACCACTTCTATCAAGGAGGATTTTAACTTGGATAACGAAACTTTAGAAGCCTATTTAGCAGATAATTCACAAGTGATTGCAATCTTCATGGACAAAGCTGTCACCTTCTTAAATCAACAGAATGAACAGCGTCCACCCGCTCGTCAATTCAACGAGGCTGAGGTCAACCGTCAAGCTGAAAAAATGCTGGCTGACGTCATTGAAAATATTCACTCAAAAATCGTCCCCCACACCCGGGAACAAACCGTCGCTGCGTGGGAACAGTTCCTAAGTGAAAATGACGTTCTCGATGACTTGGAGTTGTCGATGACTGAATTGTCGTTTGAACAAGAAGACTAGAGTGAGGCATAAGGCGGTTAGCTTGCGAGCATTACCGTGAGATCAGTGTTTATTCCGTTTTTTGGAATAAGCACTGATCTCGGGGTAAGCGGAACAAGTTGCCTTATGACGCACGTTTCAACTATCAAAATAACCCATGCTCACAAAAAAAGAACCGCCACAGAATTCCAAAAATTCTGTGGCGGTTCTTTTGAGTTAATTTATTAATTATAATACGTTAATTCAAACCAGCGTGCCTTACGATTCATCTAAGCCTTGGTAGATCTTATCTAGATTCCACTTCATCATCGAATAGTAAGTGTCCCCAGGTTGCCCTTTCACCGCCAGCGAGTCGGTAAAGATCGTACTAGCAATCGGGATACCCGTTTCCTGCGACAATTTATTCATCGACTTTGGTGATACCGATGATTCAACGAAGAGATGGCGAACCTTGGTTGCTTCGATCGCTTTAATCGTCTGGCGCATCTGCTCAGGCGTTCCTTGAGATTCCGTGTTAACTTCCCAGATATACGCCGTTGGCAGGTGATAAGCGGCTGCAAAGTACTTAAACGCCCCTTCCGAAGTGACCAACAGTCGCCGGTCTGCTGGAATCTGCTGAAACTTGGTCTGGGCTGTTTGATGCAGCTTCGTTAACTTAGCGATATAGCGATCCGTATTTTGCTGATAATCCTTAGCATGCTTAGGATCTTTAGCCTGCAAGGTTTGATTAATATTCTTGACGTACTGAATCCCGTTAGCCAGATCTAGCCACGCGTGGGGATCAGGTTCATTCTTATTAGTGGTTAGATACCGAACCTTGATTCCCTTACTCACGGCAAACGCATCCTGATTAAAATCCTTTTTGGATGCCGTAATCAGCTTCTTGAACCAGCCATTACCCCCAGTCTCGAGGTTCAAGCCGTTGTAAAAGATGACATCCGCTTCAGCAGTGGCCGAAATATCAGTTGGCCGTGGTTCGTATTCGTGAGGATCGGTGCCACGTTTGACAATACTGTAATGCTGCACGTACTTGCCACCGACATTTTTGACCATATCATCTACGATTGAATTCGTACTAACCACTCGTAAACGATCACTAGTCGTTACCACGCGCTCTTTCCGCTGCCGCTGGTGCAGGAAGAGGCTCATCCCACTGATCATCAACACAACGCCAATAACGGCGATTAGCTTCCGTTTCATGCGGACACCCGTCGTGTACGACCAATGCCCTTCCACAAACCAGGTAATAACGCTTGTTTAGGTGAGATGACGAATGAGATTCCAAATAATCCCGCTGCTACTAAAACGATCGCTGGACCCGACGCCCAGTTGAGCGTATAACTCAGGTACAGGCCAATAACGGACACCACTGCACCAATCACCGCAGCTAGTATCAACATCACACCTAAGCGGTTAGTCCAAAGAAAGGCTGTGGCTGCCGGCGTAATCAGCATGGCGACTACCAAGATGATTCCAACTGTTTGTAACGCCGATACAGTCACTAGTGTTAGCACCAGCATCAATGCGTAATGCAGTAACTGCACCTTTAGCCCATACGTTTTAGCAAAGGTCGGATCAAACGAAGTAATCAAGAGTTCCTTGTAGAAGAAGACGACGAACAGAATGACGATTCCTAAGACAATCGTGGTCGTCAGCATATCCGTATCACTGACGGCTAAGATGTTACCAAACAGAATGTGGTGTAAGTTAGTCGCACTTTCGGCTAATGAAATCAGGATAAAACCCAGCGCATAGAATGCGCTAAAGACGATTCCGATTGACGTATCCGTTTTAAGTTTACTGCGACTCGCAACCAAGCCAATCAGTCCTGCCGCTAAAATCCCAAAGATTGACGCACCAATCAAGACATTGATGCCTAACATATAGGCGATAGCAACTCCGGGCAAGACGGCGTGCGAGATCGCATCCCCCATCATCGACATTCCCCGTAAAATAATGAAACTACCAATAATACCAGACATGACACCGACCATAATGGCAGTAATCAGGGCACTCTGCAGGAAATCATACTTCCCTAATGCGCTGATAAACGTTGTAATTGACTGCAACATTTAGTTCCCCTCCTTCGCAAATAACACCTGTGAAAGATCGGCACTAAACGTCCGTTCAATATTTGCTGGCGTATAAACTTCTGCAACGGGACCAGCTGCAACGATTCCATGATTCAATATAACTAGTTCATCGAAGTAATGGGTCACTTTATTCAGGTCATGATGAACCACAATGACGGTCTTACCTTCATCACGCCACTGGTGCAAGATACGCATAATAACGGTCTCGCTCTGTAAATCAATCCCCACAAAGGGTTCATCCATAATAATAATGCTGGCGTTTTGTACAATGGCACGTGCCACGAAGACGCGCTGCAATTGCCCACCCGAGAGTTGGCTGATCTGTCGTTGTGCAAATTCTGCTAGACCAAGCTGGTCAAGGGCATCTTGGCATCGCTGCCGGTCAGCCTTGCTAGGCTCTCTAAATAGTCCCAGGCGGCCGTAAGTTCCCGTTAAAACAACGTCAAAAACATTGATTGGAAACGTTAAATCAATATCTTTGCGTTGCTCCACGTAAGCAATCTGCTTGCGGACCTGTTTCAGCGTTTGACCGTCAAAGTCGACGTTCCCCGTCCGTGCCTTAATTAGACCAAGGATTGCTTTGATCATAGTTGATTTTCCTGCACCATTGGGCCCAATGATTCCAGTAATTTTGCCGGCGTTAAAGTTAACGGCAACATCAGTAAAGACTGGTGTGTCACTGTATGCCACGGTGAGGTTGTGTACTTTTAACATCAAGTATTCCTCCGTTCATCGCGGTAGTCGGTTAGTTAGTTCTTAATCATCATAACTGATAATTAAGCTAAATACAAATAATTGTTAGGCACAGTTAACTTTTTAGTTTTAAACTGTTAACGTTATGACAATTTACACTTATAATCTGCTCGTACTTGATACTAAAGATTGAACGCTTTAAATCGGATTCTCTCTTATCAGACTAAGGTTAACCATAATCATCACGCCATAATCCAATCTAGCCGTGAGGGTGCCTCTGACTGCGCCCAGTGGTGAAATTATGCTTAGTGAGCGTTGTGTGCTCGCTTAGCATAAGGCTCGTATTTGAGATTACGCGGGTTGGGCGTGAGCTCAAATCGATGCCCACCACGTTCCGGCAGCGGTCAGAGGCACCCGGAAGGCGGGTAAGACCACAGATGTAGCAGTACTACGATAGCACCATCTAATTTAGTAACAATGCGTTAGCTTAATTATCACGAACAATTTATGTGTTTTTTTATGGTTTTTATCCAATAAAAAAAGCGTTCATCCGAAGATGAGCGCTTTTTCTCTGACCAGAAAATGTTGTTATTACAACGTTTTTGGAAAATATTAACGTTTTGAGAATTGTGAAGCTTTCCGGGCTTTCTTCAAACCTGGCTTCTTACGTTCCTTCATACGAGCATCACGAGTCAATAGACCCGCGCGCTTCAATGGAGTACGGAAATCTGGGTCAACTTCGAGCAATGCCCGAGCGATCCCATGACGAGTTGCGCCGGCTTGACCATGGAAGCCACCACCATTAACGTTTACTAAAACATCGTATTGATCTGATGTTTCAGTAACTTCGAATGGTTGTAACAATTCCTTGCGAATATCTGCAAATGGAATGTAATCTTCAACAGATTTATCATTCATAACAATTTTACCAGTACCTGGTACTAAACGTACGCGGGCAACTGAATCTTTACGACGGCCTGTGCCGCGATATTGTACTTGAGCCAATGTAGTTTCCTCCCTAGATTAAATTAGTGATGTCCAAAACTTCAGGTTTTTGTGCTTGTTGCGTATGTTCTGCACCAGCATAAACATGCAACTTCAAGCCCATTTTGTGACCCAAAGAATTGTGAGGAAGCATACCCTTAACTGAAGTTTCAATCAATTTAGTAGGTTCCTTTGCCAAGAAGTCACCGGCAGTTCGTTCCTTTAAACCACCAGCATAAGCAGTATGATGATAGTAAATCTTCGTTTCTGCTTTGTTCCCAGTTAAAGCGACCTTGCTTGCATTAATAACGATCACGTTATCACCAGTATCCACGTTAGGGGTAAAGGTAGGTTTGTTCTTACCACGCAAGATTGATGCTACGACAGTTGAAAGGCGACCCATTGGGATACCTGTTGCATCAACTACATACCATTTACGATCAATTTCACCTGGTTTAGCCATATATGTTGTACGCACGTTGTGTTCCTCCATTTTCTGTGTTTGCTTGACACTCAATAAGATTTCCGGGGCTTATCGTGGGGCAAACAATACCAACGATTATTTTACCTAACTTAGCCATAGAAGTCAATGGTCAATGCTTATTTAAATCAGCTTGTAACTCATGTTCATTATAATACACTTTTTTCATATATAGTCCAGCGGCAGGAGCAGTTCCCCGCGCCTGTTCGCGATCTTTGGTTGCTAGCAATGCTGGAATACAGTCGACGGAACGCCGCCCCTGACCGATTTCCATCAAGACCGCAACCATGATCCGTACCTGATTATATAAGAATCCACTACCGCAGAATTCAAACTGGATCTCTCGCTCATCCGGCAGTGACCATGCTTTGGCCGAATAGATTTCACGAACATGATCATGGGCCTGTGACCCGGATGCGACAAACGTTGAAAAATCATGCTTGCCTTCAAGATCCCCAATCGCTTGTTGAATACGGTCAATGTCGGCCGTAAATTTAAAGTGGCCAGTCCTATTACGTTTGAATGGATCAACAAATTCATCCTGGTAAGCACGATACCAGTACCTTTTACCGACCGTGTCATAACGGGCGTGAAAATCATCAGAAACGATTTCGACACTCTGAACTAACGTATCAGTTGGCAATAAACTATTCAATCCCCGCCGAACACCACGTTCATTGATCTCATAAGGGAGATCAAAGTGAATCGTCTGACCAAAAGCGTGGACACCGGCATCCGTTCTGCCCGCACCATAGATCACAATTGGTTCAACTGGATCCTTGGCCATTTTATTAACGGCTTTCGTGAAGACTTGTTCGACGGTCCGTTGATTCGGCTGGCGCTGAAAGCCCGCAAAATTGGTCCCATCGTATGCTAAAACTACTTTATACCGAGTGGTCACGTTATTCCTCCATAATTGAAAAACGTGGGTTCACCAGTCTGGTGGTCCCCACGCTCATTATTAAACTAAGCTCGTAACAGGATCAGAGCAACGGTTAGGACGGCAAAGCTAATGGTTGCCCATGTATCGCGCATTTGCCACTTCAGGATACGGAACTTACTACGTCCCTCTCCGCCTTGATAACCCCGGGCTTCCATCGCTGTGGCCAAATCTTCAGCCCGATTAAATGAACTAACGAACAATGGAATCAGCAATGGTACCACGGCGCGCATTTGCTGGAAGATATTACCTTCCCCAAAGTCGACACCACGAGCACGTTGCGCATTCATAATCTTTTCCGTTTCATCCATCAACGTTGGCACAAAGCGCAACGCAATTGATAACATTAATGCGACTTCGTAAACGGGAAAGTGAACCACTTTTAATGGCATCAGAATATATTCAATCGCATCAGACAGTTCCAGTGGTGGCGTCGTCAACGTGAGTAACGTTGACATAAAGATAATCAGCACGAAGCGACAGAAGATATACACCCCGTTGATCAGCCCACTCTGGCTAATCGTGATAATCCCCCACTGGAAGTAAACGTGCCCACCACCGGCACTGAACAACACTTGTAGGACCACGGTGAACAGAATCAACCAAATCAGTGGTTTAACCCCATTGATGAAGAACGACCACTTCACACCTGAGAGATAGATAGCAGCTAATGTGAAGGCAAATAACACTAAATAAGTTAGCCAACTATTCGCAATAAAAATAATGCCGA
Organism: Lactiplantibacillus herbarum; assembly: GCF_001039045.1. Taxonomy (GTDB): domain Bacteria; phylum Bacillota; class Bacilli; order Lactobacillales; family Lactobacillaceae; genus Lactiplantibacillus; species Lactiplantibacillus herbarum. The sequence goes on along the minus strand of NZ_LFEE01000012.1, from coordinate 60,564 downwards.
TAAAGTAAAAACTTAGAAGTAGCTTAGCACGCGGATCCATCCGGTGAACGACCGAATTTCCCGGAACATAGCGACCAAAAATCAATTTATTCATCATGGGCAGTACCCTCCCCAAAATGACTAGGTGCTAGACTGGGTGCTAATTGAGACTTAAGCATTTGCGCTAGTTCGTCTTCCGTCAGTGGTAACTGGTCAAATTGCCAGCCTTGCTCCCGTAACGTCTGTGCAAAAGCGGTAGTCTTAGGAAGCCCCAATTGATGTTCAGTCAACCACTGAGGGTCCGCAAAGATTTCTCGTGGCGTTCCCGTCTTCACAACGCGTCCCTGATCCATCACAATGACATTGTCCGCATAATCTGCGACATCATCCATCTGATGGGTAACGAGGACAACAGTCAGCTCCTGCTCATGACGCAAGCGAGCAAACATTTGCATCATTTCCAAACGCCCCTGGGGATCAAGCCCCGCCGTTGGTTCATCCAGTACTAATACTTTGGGTTGCATTGCCAGTACTCCAGCAATGGCGACCCGTCGCATCTGACCACCGGATAAATCAAATGGTGACCGTTCTAATAGTGATTGATCTAAACCAACTAGCGCCAACATTTTGGCAGCCGTTTGGTGCGCATCTTCCTCACTGACACCGAAGTTTTGTGGACCAAAAGCAATATCCTTTACGACCGTTTCTTCAAACAACTGGCTTTCAGGAAATTGAAAGACGATGCCGACTTGTTGGCGCAAACTCTTCAGGTCCTTATTACTCGTTGTCGGTGTGATGACGCGTTCACCAATCGTGACAGTCCCACTGGTTGGTTTTAATAGCGCATTGAGGTGTTGCAGTAAGGTCGACTTACCACTACCGGTATGGCCAATCAACGCGGTATAAGAACCGGTTGGAATCGTGACATTAATATCGGTTAACGCATTCGTTGCGAACGGGGTGCCCGGTTGGTAAGTAAAATCTACTTGTTTGAACGTAATTGCCATAACCAGTCCGCCATCCCTTTCTCAGTTAAATACGTTGCTGGAACTTGCATCCCTTGCCGTTTCAACGCTGCTTTCAAACGTTCAGCGTACGGCATGTCTAAGCCCATCTTAATCAGTTCTTCGCCGTGTTGGAAAATTTCAGCCGGCGTTCCCTCTTCTTTGAGTTCACCGTCATTGATCACGAGGACCCGGTTAGCACTAGCAGCCTCATCAATATCATGCGTAATCGACAGGACGGTTAAAGCTGACGCCGCCTTCATTTGTCGAATCGTTGCCAAAACTTCTTGGCGCCCACGCGGATCTAACATTGAGGTGGCTTCGTCAAGAATCAGGATTTGGGGCTGAGCCGCAATCATTCCGGCTAGAGCCACTCGCTGCTTTTGCCCACCTGATAGCCGTGCTGGTTCACGAGTAGCAAAGTCCTGCATATCCACTTGTTTTAATGCAGCTGCGACCCGTTTAAGCATCTCGTCACGAGGAATCCCTTGGTTTTCCAAGCTGAACGCCACGTCATCCGCTACGGTCGCACCGACAAACTGGTTGTCAGGATTTTGAAATACCATGCCAATTTTGGTCCGAATATCCCAGACGGTCTCTTCTGATAAGACTTGACCGTCAACAGTAATCGTCCCGGCCGCCGGCGCTAGTAAGCCATTGAGGTTTTTGGCTAAGGTCGACTTACCAGAACCGTTGTGGCCAACGATCGCCACCCATTCACCTGGAGCCACCGTAAACGAAATGTCCCGTAACGTTAGTTCGTCAGCCGCCTGTTGCGGATAACGGTAATTTAAATGTTCAACGTCAATAATCGAACTCACGATGGTCCCTCATTTCCTTAAAATTCATGCTTATTATCATAACATATCTCAAGCAACTTGTATCATCCCAGTTCTGCGCGTCAAGCCTACTTCAGATCACTGACTGGTCCTAATTTGTAACCCTCGTCACCAAACAACGTAAACTTCTTCTTCAAGTTGTCTGAAACGTAGACCTTTTTATCCTTAGTAATGAAGATGGCACCGATACCTTGATCTGATTTACCATTAATATACTTCATCCCTGCTTTTAAGCCCTTATCAAAGGTCGCTGTCGATAAGCCATCGCCATCAACGGACTTCTTAGAAATGATTGAAACACCCATCAAGTTGTTTTGATAAGGCGAACCCGTCTTAGGATCCATCAAATGACTATAAACTTTACCGTTCTTCTTCAAGTAGCGTTCATAGATACCAGACGTTACGATCGACATGTTCTTAGCTGGCAGTGAACCGATCGCAGTCCCACGAGAAGCTTTCGGATCTTGAATCCCAACGGTCCAGTTCCCAGACTTAGTGCCTTTAGGACTGTCACCCATGACATAGATGTTCCCACCAAGGTCAATGATCGCCGTTGAAACACCGTGATTTAAGAAGTAAGTTTTAACTTGATCAGTCATGTAACCCTTAGCGATCCCACCAAGGTCCAGCTGCATGCCTTTTTCTTCAAGATAAACGGAATGCTTCTTATCATTTAACTTGACCTTCGTATAATCAACTAACTTAACGTTTTGATCAATTTCTTGTTGCGTTGGCACTTTAGCATCTGAGAAACCGATATGCCACAGTGAGGTAATCGGTCCGATTGCGAGATCAAACGATTCATCCGAGTTCTTACTGTAGTAGTAAGCTGCTTTGATCATTGGATAGATATCCTTGCTGACAACCACTGGCTTTTTACCAGCGGCAGCGTTGATCTTATCGATTTCTGAACCCTTTTGGTTGACCGTTACCTTCTTAGCCTCTTTTTTAAGCAACTTAAAGGCACCGGCTACCACGTTGTCCTTACCCTTGTTGTAGACGCGCAACGTTACAACCGTTCCCATCATAAACTGGGTATCTTCGGTAGGCGTCTTCACAACTTTAGTGGGCTTAGGCCGATTACTGGCCGCTTTTTTACTACTGCTAGTGCCACATGCCGTAAGAGGCACGAGTAACATCGCAACTAACCCAATCTGGAGCCATCTTTTTAGTTTCATTCCCAATACTTCCCCTATTATAATTTCACTCATTATTATACCAAAATTTCAGTTTAGCCTGTGTTAATGATTTAAAATTGCATGTACTGGATGACAGTCTATAACTGATGATAACTGAACAACTATCAGCTAGTTCTATTTTTATAGCGATCAATCAAATTAAATCTTGATACATCTAATCAATATTTTGAAGCTCAACCTAGCCGTGAGGGGTAGTCTGACAATGCTCAGGCATGAAATTACACTTAGCTGAGTGGTTTGCTCAGGTTAGTGTAAGGCCGAGTTTTGAGATTGCCAGCGGGTTCGGCTGGTGAGCTCAAAACCGTGCCCATGGCGTTCCAGCGTTGTCCGACTGCCCCGGTAGGCGAACAAATTCCGCATGTACAGCATCGTAATAAATCTAGCTAAGAATCTTTAACTACCTGCCATATTCCGGCAGCATCAGAAACATTTCACAGACAGCAACTACCCCAGAGCTTCAGGTATCCGTAAAAAACAAAAGGCCCTCAGCATGCGCCTCAGGCCTCGAAAATAATCAATGTTAAATTGCGTTATTCAGAGAAAATCATGTTGTCGACAGTGATGGTCTTCCTATCGCCATTTTGTGCAGCATTTTGTAATTGTTCTGCGTACATAATGAAGGTATTTGAAGATTCAGTAGCACCAGTCACAACGTCAACCTTAGTAGGGTCACTGTTCTTAACCAATGACTTGTTTAAAGCTGGTTGGTAAGTCTTAGGGTTAGTCTTGGCGATCTTCTTCATTTGTTTGTTGTATGAAGCGTCGTCAACTTTAGATTTACCATTCTTGTTAACTTGGTTGTATTCAGACTTAGTAATCTTGTTATCCTTAACCGTAATTGAGAATGTTACTTTGTAACCGTGTGAGTAGTTCTTTTCGTTCAACGTGTAAGTACCATCTTTCATCTTGGCACCGTTGTTGATCTTGATAGTAGAAGTATTGCCAGCTTGGGCAGCTTGAACTAATTGTTGTGTATAGTTTTGGAAGGTCTTTGATGATTCAGTTGCACCAGTCACAACGTCGATTGAGCCAACGTTACCAGTAGAAGCTGAGGCCGTCAAAGTCTTGTTCAACTTAGGCATGTAAGTCTTAGGATTAGTTCCGGCAACTTTCTTCATCTGCTTGTTGTATGAAGCATCGTCAGATTTTGACTTGCCACTCTTGTTCACTTGATCATAAGTAGACTTCGTGATTTTACCGCTATCGTTAACGGTAAGACTGATCTTCGTCCGGTAACCATGTGAATAATTTTCTTCTTCGAGGTTATAAGTACCCGCTTTCATTTTACTTCCAGTGGTTAACTTAGCAACCTTAGTGGTTTGTGATGACGAACTCGAAGATGAACTCTTCTTTGAAGATGATGATGAAGAACTTGATGAACTGCTCCCACAACCTGCTAGTGCTAGTGCTGAAACTGCAATAACTGATGCACCCGTAACAACTGACTTAAATTTCATAATATCCCACTCCCTAATCTTTTTGTATGAAAATTCACATTAATCTTAACGTTTACAGAATCAATAGTCAATAATAATTGATAAAAAATATAATATTTAAGTCAATACCACCAGCAATGGCAGCGTTTTTCAAGTTTGTAATTTAGCCATAGCTTTCGTGGCGCATATAATGTGATTGATTATGCATTCTTATCAAGAATCAATAGACAACCGCTTACATTATCGTTATAATTGTAAGTGAAATTATATTTTTATATTATTCAAGGGAGTTGTTACGCAATGGCAAAGAAGAATATTGTCGTTGTCGGTGCGGGGTTTGCCGGAGTTTACGCAACCAAAAAACTGTCTAAGCATTTCAAAAAAAATGCGGACGTTGAGATTACGTTAATCGATCGACATTCATACTTTACGTACATGACCGAATTACACGAAGTCGCCACTGAACGGGTGGAACCTGAGCATATCCAATATGATCTGCAACGGTTATTTGCACGACGGAAGAATGTTCGGCTAGTTACGGATACCGTAACGGACATCGATAAAGACAAACAAACGGTTACTACGACAAACGGCAGTTATCAATATGATCAGTTACTCATTAGCTTGGGTGGCGAATCAAATGACTTTGGGACTCCCGGAGTTAAGGAACACGGCTTCGAATTATGGTCCTTCGAACAAGCCATGGCATTACGTTCTCATTTATCAGCAATCATTCGTCGTGGGGCCGCTGAACTCGACCCTACTAAACGTAAGGCTATGTTAACGTTCACGGTCTGTGGTCCTGGCTTCACCGGTTCTGAATTAATTGGTGAACTGATCGAATACCGTGACGTTTTGGCACGTGACAACAAACTAGATCCTAGTGAGATCACGTTACAATTAGTTGAAGCGGCACCAACGATCATCAACATGCTCAACCGGACGCAAGCCGGTAAAGCTGCGAAGTACATGACCAAACACGGTGTCGATATCATGACTAACTCCATGATTACCGAAGTCTGTGAAGATCATGTTAACCTCAAGGACCAAGATCCAATCAACACCTACACGTTGATCTGGACTGCTGGTGTTCGTGCTAACAGTATCGTTAAAAAGTTCGGTATCGAAACCAACCCTCGTGGTGGCCGTTTGATGGCTAACGAGTTCATGCAAGCTAAGGATTGTAACAACATTTTCTTAGCCGGTGACTCAACCAGTTACCAAGAACCCGACCAACCACGTCCAGTCCCACAAATTGTTCAAGGTGCTGAAGAAACAGCTGCCAAAGCTGTTGAAAGTATTATCAAGAACGTTGACCATACCGACACCACTATCAAACCATATAAGGGTGCTTACCAAGCCTCTGTTGATTCGATTGGTTCAAAATATGCCGTTGCTCAAGTGCTGGACAATTGGAATGTTTCTGGTTTTATCGCCGTCTTATTGAAGCACGCGATTAACTGGATGTACTACGTTCAGATTTTCTCTGGCTACTACCTATTCCAATACTTCATGCACGAATTCTTCCGGACGCGCAATAATCGGAATGTCTTCCGTGGTTGGGTATCACGAGCTGGTAACGTCTTATGGAGTGTGCCACTACGATTCTTCTACGGGTCAATGTGGCTCTGGGATTGTTGGACGAAGGTTCAGGGATCTGAATCTTGGTTCACTGACAAACTACGCTTACCATTCGATTGGATTACCGTAGCCGCAACTAGTGGCGCCTCACAGGCAACTAAAGCCGCAGCAACTAGTGGTGCTTCTGAAGCCGCTACGACAACTGCAAAAGCTGCTAAGGGTGTCTTCAGTTTATCTTACATGTATGGAAAAGATCCTTTGATGGTCTTCGACAAGATGCCACACTGGTTCGAATCAATTACTAAGTTCTTCGTTCCTAACATGCAGATGGCACTCTTCTTCCAGAAGTTCATGACTTGTGTTGAAATCATTATTGCCTTATGTATCTTCTTTGGCCTATTCACTTGGTTTGCCAACGCCGTTACAATTGGTTTAGTCGTCGTCTTCTGTTTATCAGGGATGTTCTACTGGGTCAATATCTGGATGGTCTTCGTGGCCTTAGCATTAATGAACGGTTCCGGCCGGACATTTGGTTTAGACTACTGGGTCGTTCCGTGGATGCAAAAGCACCTCGGACATTGGTGGTACGGTAATGTTAGCTCACATTACGATGCTGTCAAAACCCGCTAGATGCGTTATAATTAATTGAATAGTTTCCCGATGGTTCAAGGGTGGCTTTTTTCCCTTGAACCATTTTTATATCATTGAATTGGAGGGCCAACGATGCGTAAATTACGAGCAATGAACCACGTCCTCAAACGTTATGGGGCTATGATCAAACCGTTTGATATTATTATTATTGTTGCGTTAATTCTGCTATCGTTCACTCCACTAGCAATTTTTTCATATCAACAAAAACAGCAAGCTGAACAGGCAGCTGCAATTGCTAAAAAAACGGCCCAAACTAATCGAACCGCTTATACCGCGGTCGTCTCGCATAATGGTACCGTTTTAAAACGGGTCAACCTCACGACGCTCACTAAGACGAAACACTACACTTACCGTGAAAAAGATGGTCACTACAATACCATCACGTTCAAACCAAAACAGGTCGCTATCACGAAAGCCAACTGTTCCGATCAAGTCTGCGTCCGCCGCGGCTGGATTCACAAGCCCGGCCAGACAATCGTCTGTTTGCCACACAAATTATTAGTAGAGATTAAATCCAGCAATGGCCACGTTAAATCTGGCGGCAACGGTTTAGTTACGGAGTAAACTCATTGAATAATTCATTTGAACAATCAAATAAAACGCATCGCAATATCTACATTGCTTTGCTAGTTGCTCAAGGTGTCATCATCGGTATCCTGGAACGAATGATTCCCTTCCCGTTTGCCTTTGCTCCTGGTGCCAAATTGGGACTGGCTAACTTGATTACAATCGTCGCCATCTTCACCCTGTCCTTTCGCGATGTCTTTACGTTAACCTGGATGCGATTGATTCTAAGCGCCCTCCTCGGTGGGACCCTATCCACTTTTCTCTATAGTTTCGGAGGCGCCTTTCTGAGCCTGTTTGCGATGATCCTAGTCAAGCAACTGGGACCTAAACGCGTGAGTATCATTGGTATCTCCGCTACTGGGGGTGTCATGCACAACGTTGGTCAGCTCTTAGTTGCCAGTCTCATCGCTCAGACCTGGACCGTTATGCTCTACCTGCCGATCTTATCGATCATTGGTTTAGCAGCCGGGGGTGCACTGGGGATTGCTGCTAACTACTTGTTCACCCACGTCACGATTCTACAATATCTCAAATTCAATCATGAAAACCAGCCTGATCAAACAAAGGAGTAACACTTATGCAATCGGCAACGCAATTACATCCAATCTGGCGTGATTACCCGGCCCTGCAACCGGAACTACAGCAAGTGATGCAACTGATGACTAGCAACATTAATATTCCAGATTCAGCTATTAATGATGCCATCATTACCATGATCCATGGTGGTGGTAAGTTACTACGCCCTGCTTACTGCCTACTCTTCTCACAGTTCAAAGAGACCGACCGGCAACGCATGATAGCCCTATCTGCCTCACTTGAAACATTGCACACTGCAACCCTGATTCATGATGACATTATCGATGATGCTGAACTACGACGACACCATGCCAGTATTCAGGAACAATTTGGTAAGGATATCGCAGTCTATGCAGGAGATTATCTATTCGTAGTCGTGTTCAAGATTCTGGCTAAATATTCGAGTAGCTTTAAGAGTATCCAGATGAATTCAGAGAACATGGAAAAGATTCTGGTAGGAGAGGTTCAGCAGAAGGACCGGCACTACCGGATCAATATCACAATGGCTGAATACTTGGAACAGATTCAGGGTAAAACAGCCGAACTATTCGGTTTAAGCTGTTTTCTAGGTGCCTATGAATCTGGGCAATCCACCCGCATCGCCCAGCGTGCTCGCAAGACAGGGATTGCAATTGGCATGGCCTTTCAGATCTTGGATGATATCTTGGATTACCAAGAAGGCAGTCAAGAGACTGGTAAGCCGGTCCTAGAAGACATCGCAGAGGGTGTCTACACCTCACCATTAATCTTTGCACTTCAGACGGACGCTAAACAAGAACTACTACCACTGATGCGGCTTCAGGGTGCGATCTCAGCTGACCAACGCCAACGGGTCCAAGAACTCGTGATTGCAGCTGGCGGCGTTCAGCGCGCTCAAGAACTAGCAACCAAGTACACGAATGAAGCTCTTGCCAGCTTATCCAAACTACCTGACCAACCTGCTAAAATGGATCTCATTAACCTGACTCAGCAATTATTGAACCGCCATAATTAAAGATTTGCACGTCGAATAACCCGCACACCTATCAAACATAGTGTGCGGGTTATTTCGTTATGCTAACTAATAAGGACCAGTCGATCACGCTAGAATGACAATTCAGACACCTAACACTGTGTTAGCCACAGATAGCCCTTACCGATAGCGATAGCTAGACAAAGAAAAGGACCGTTAGCAGGGTTACCCCCACTAACGGTCCTCTCATTGACTGGCACTAAAAAAATCACTTAGAACTGCGATATGCCATCTATGTTTACCATAAACAACTTCCGAACTAGACTTAGTTACCACGTAAGTAACCATCATCATAGCGTCCGTAAATCATCAGTCCCAGTGATCCGTAAAAAATTTAACTAGTCAACGAGTTCCAAGACAACCATTGGTGCACCGTCTCCACGACGAGGCATAGTCTTGTAAATTCGTGTGTAACCACCATTGCGGTCAGCATATTTAGGAGCAATGTCACTAAATAACATTTGCAAAGCAGTTTGTACAGCTACATTGCCGTCGTCTTCTTTAACATCAGCAACGACGTCACGCATAAATGTAGCGGCCTTACGACGGGCAGTTAAATCACCCTTCTTAGCCAACGAAATCATTTGGTCAGCAGTTGAACGAACTTCCTTAGCACGGGCTTCGGTAGTTACAATCTTGCCGTTAACGAGTAATGACGTGGTTAAATCACGTAATAAGGCACGACGTTGTGAACTTGTACGTTGTAATTTACGGTAACTCATGAACGATATCCTCCTTTGTAATTAGTCTTCTTTGCGTAATGATAACCCAAGATCAGCTAATTTTGCTTTAACTTCCTCGAGTGACTTGCGTCCAAGGTTACGAACCTTCATCATATCAGCTTCAGTCTTGTTAGTTAATTCTTGAACCGTGTTGATACCAGCACGTTTCAAACAATTATATGAACGGACGGAGAGATCTAACTCTTCAATCGTCATTTCTAACATCTTTTCCTTATGCGTTTCTTCCTTCTCGACCATTACATCAGTGTTCTTAGCTTCATCAGTAAGGTTTACGAAGATTGAAAGGTGATCAGTCAGGATTTTGGCTGATAAACTAATGGCTTCACTCGGAGTGATCGAACCATTTGTCCAAACGTCTAAGGTTAACTTATCAAAATCATCACGTTGACCAACCCGCGTGTTTTCAACTTGGTAGTTGACACGTTCGATTGGAGAATATAATGAATCGACAGCTAAAACACCAATTGGCATGTCATCTTCACGATGTTTGTTATCCTCAGCGGAAACATAACCACGACCAGTATTTGCGGTCATACGCATATGGAAGTGTGCCCCGTCTGCTACGGTACAAATTGCTAAGTCTGGATTCAAGACTTCTACGTCCGCATCACCAATGATATCACCGGCAGTAACGTTTGCAGGACCCTTAACGTCAATTTCTAACGTCTTGGTTTCGTCTGAACTTAACTTGAGCGCAACCTTCTTAACGTTCAAGATAATAGCTGTAACGTCTTCCGTTACACCTTCAACCGTTGAAAATTCATGAAGAACGCCATCAATTTGAATACTAGTAACAGCAGCGCCAGGTAAAGAAGAAAGAAGAATCCGACGAAGTGAATTCCCTAAGGTTGTCCCATAACCACGTTCAAGTGGTTCTACAACAAACTTACCGTAGTTGTCGTTTTCATCAATTTTATGAATGTTAGGTTTTTCAAATTCAATCATTCTTATCTTTTACCCCTTTCAAAGCGCGCAGTGTTTAGTGATTGTGCGTACAAAATGAAGTTATCCCTCAAAATGAACGTCACAGATTAAACACGACGACGCTTTGGAGGACGAGAACCATTATGAGGCACTGGTGTTACATCGCGAATTGCGCTAACTTCCAAACCGGTAGCTTGTAAAGCACGGATTGCGGCTTCACGACCTGAACCAGGACCCTTAACAGCGACTTCAACGACCTTCATACCATGTTCCATTGATGCCTTAGCAGCAGCTTCTGCAGCCATTTGAGCAGCAAAAGGAGTTGACTTACGACTACCCTTGAAACCTAATGAACCAGCTGATGACCATGCAATAGCGTTACCTTGCATGTCAGTGATCATTACAAGCGTATTATTGAACGTTGAATGAATATGAGCCACACCGGCTTCAATATTCTTCTTTACCCGACGACGACGGGTTGTCTTTTTAGTTGCCATAAAATTCGAAAACCTCCTTTATTATTATTTTTTACGTCCAGCAATGCTAACTTTTTTACCCTTACGAGTACGAGCATTGTTCTTCGTGTGTTGTCCACGAACTGGTAAACCACGACGGTGACGCATACCACGATATGAGCCAATTTCTTGTAATAACTTGATGTTTAAGCTAACTTCACGACGTAAGTCACCTTCAGTTTTGTAACCATCAACGACGGCACGGATCTTATCTTCTTGATCAGGAGTTAAGTCGCGTACACGGACGTCTTCGGAAACACCAGCGTCAACAAGAATCTTTTGTGCAGTAGTGTTACCGATACCGTAGATATAAGTCAAACCAATGACAATACGCTTGTCACGTGGTAAGTCAATCCCTTCAATACGAGCCATTAATATTTCACCTCCAACTTAGTTAAATTATTTACCTTGACGTTGCTTATGCTTTGGATTAGCAGAGCAGATAATCATCACGCGGCCTTTACGACGAATCACTTTACAGTGTTCGCACATTGGCTTAACAGATGGTCTTACTTTCATGAATTTTACCTCCTATTAAGGTACGTAGAATCGAAGTTACTTGAAACGGTAAGTAATCCGACCCTTAGTTAAATCATAAGGTGACATTTCAACTGTTACCTTGTCACCAGGTAAGATCCGAATGTAATGCATTCGAATTTTACCAGATACGTGTGCCAAGATTTCAGCGCCGTTTTCAAGTTCAACCTTAAACATTGCGTTAGGCATCGTTTCTTTGATGATACCTTGAATTTCGATGACGTCTTCCTTTGCCAAATACAGTCCCTCCTTATTCTAAGATTCCGTGCTACCACGTATTGGTCCGCTTTTCGAACCAGTCATTGTCTAAAATAACATTAAAATAATATCAAATCAGTCAACGGCTAAACCTGAATAAGTTTATCACAACGGCCTTTGAAAAGCAAACACCGCGTACTGGGAGCCTTGGTTTTAAAGGGTATCAAGAATCTTTTTGATATCTTGATAAACATCATCAATGTCGCGATCACCGTCGACATTGTAAAGCACTTTTTCTTGTTCGTAATAATCGATCAATGGCGTGTTCAACTTAACGTTGACATCCAAACGATTCTTTACGGTTGCAGGTTTGTCATCATCTCGTTGATAGAAATCATGACCGCCACAAACATCACAAGTGCCATCTACCTTAGGCATGTTGTATAACTTATGATAAGTTGCACCACATGTCCGGCAGATGAATCGACCGGAAAGTCGTTCAACTAATACTGATGGTTCAACATGAATGTTGATTACACCATCAAGTGGTTTGTTAAGTTCTTCGCCAATCGTTTTCAAAGCATGAGCTTGGTCAATGTTACGTGGAAACCCATCTAACAAGAAGCCGTTTTTCGTATCTGCTTCAGCTAACCGGTCACGGACGATGCCATTAGTGACTTCGTCTGGAACCAAGTTACCCTTATCAATATACTTTTTAGCTTCCAAGCCCATTGCTGTTTCGTTCTTAATAGCTGCTCGGAAGATATCCCCGGTTGAGATATGTGGAATATCAAAATCTTCAAGAATCTTCTGAGCTTGAGTACCCTTACCGGCACCCGGTAGACCCATTAAAATCAGGTTCATTGTTCCCATGTTTTTTCCTCCTGAATGCACAAATGTGCTGAGTTTCCTCAACACATTCGTTGATTAACGAATGAAACCGACGTAATCACGCTTCATCATTAATCCTTTTATTTGACGAATTGTTTCAAGGGCAACCCCAACAACAATCAATAAGCTTGTACCACCTAAACCAATGGATTCATCTAAGCCCCAAATATCAGAAGCTAACAATGGAATCAAAGAAATCAACCCAAGGTAGAGGGCACCAACTGTACTTAATCGCATCAACAATTTTGAAACCCAGCTTTGCGTATCCTTACCTGGCCAAACGCCAGGAATATAGCTGCCTTGCTTCTGCAAGTTCTTGGAGAGTTTCTCAGGATTAACCTGAACAAACGCATAGAAGAACGTGAAGAGCACAATCAATACGGTGTATAGGATCGCACCGATCGTAGACTGCATATTGAAGATACTAGTCAAAACTGTGTACCAAGTATCCTCACCATGACTGGATTGAAAACCTAGCAAAATTGTTTGGGGTGTCGCAATGAAAGAACTCGCGAAAATAACAGGAATAACCCCGGCAACATTCACCTTCAGTGGTAGGTAACTACTGTCAGGCGCACCAGCTGCACGACGTGTGTATTGAATCGGAATACGGTCGTTAGCTTGTTCGACCCACGTTACAAACATAACGATGATCAGAACTAGCAAAGCCAACCCTACAACGAACAATCCACTCTTCCACCAGTCGCTCTGTGAAACATTAACGAACTGTTCTTGATAAATTTGCGAAATCGATGTTGGGATACGGGCAATGATCCCGGCGAAGATGATAATGGAAACCCCATTACCAATCCCACGATCCGTAATCATATCACCCAACCAAGTAGTCAACATAGCTCCACCAGTGAGGATAACCCCAATGGTAAGGTATGTTGAGACACCTGGGTTATTAACTAATTTAAGTTGACTTAAAGAGTTAAAACCCGCGGTAATCCCGATCGATTGAACAAAGGCCAAGACGATGGTTAACCATCTGGTTGCTTGGTTAAGCTTCCGACGACCAACTTCACCCTGTTTGCCCCATTCAACAAACTTAGGAACAATGTCCATTTGTAACAACTGAACGATGATTTGTGCAGTAATGTAAGGGGATACCCCCATAGCAAGGATAGAATAATTTGTTAATCCACCACCACTGAATGTATTCAACATACTTATCAGCCCTGAAGACGCAACCGACTGTAAAGCCTGCGCGTTAACTCCAGGAACTGTGATATAAGAGCCAAGACGAAATACAATCAAAACGCCCAAGGTGAACAGAAGTTTATTCCGAATATCCTTTACTTTGAGAGCGTTCTTCATGGTAGTCAGCAAATTAGATCACCTCAGTTTTACCGCCAGCAGCTTCGATGGCTGCAACAGCTGTTGCAGAGAACTTGCTTGCCTTAACTGTTAACTTTTTGTCAAGCTTACCGTTACCAAGAATCTTAACGGCTGCACTCTTCTTAACTAAACCGGCTTCCTTCAATGATGCTGGTGTTACTTCGGCACCATCTTCGAAACGGTTTAAACCGTCAAGATTGACAACCGCATATTCTTTACGGTTGATGTTAGTAAATCCACGTTTAGGAATACGACGGTACAATGGCATTTGGCCACCTTCGAATCCAACACGAACTTTACCACGAGCCTTTTGACCTTTTTGACCACGACCAGAAGTTTTACCTTGGCCACTAGAGTCACCACGACCAATACGACGACGTGAAAAACGTGAACCTTCACTAGGTGTTAATTCATGTAACTTCATTTAGTAGGCACCTCCTCTTTGAAAATTTAAATTACTTAACGATTTCAACATCGATCAAGTGAGCGATGAGGAAAATTTGACCGCGAGTAGCTGCGTCATCAGGTTTAACAACTGAACTGTTAATCCGGCCTAAACCTAATTCCTTAACGATTTTACGTTGCTTAGGAAGACGGTGAGCAGCACTGCGTACTAAAGTGATCTTTAATTGAGCCATGTTGTTTGTCCTCCCTATTCAGCTAAGTGATCAGCTGAAACGCCACGTAATGCAGCGACTTGTTCAGCAGTCTTTAAGCTCTTCAAGCCTTCAAACGTTGCGCGAACAACGTTAACAGGAGTGTTTGAGCCTAATCGTTTACTAGTAACATCATCCACACCGGCTAATTCCATGACGGCACGAACGGCGCCACCAGCGGCAACCCCAGCACCTTCAACAGCAGGCTTAAGCAAAATACGGCCACCGCCGAATACGCCAAGTGCTTCATGAGGAATGGTGGTACCAACCATTGGTACAGAGATCAAGTTCTTTTTAGCAGCTTCGGAAGCTTTCCGAATTGCTTCTGGAACTTCTTGAGCTTTACCAGTACCGAAACCAACGTGTCCTTTGTGGTCCCCAACGATTACTAATGCAGCAAAACGTAAGCGACGACCACCCTTAACAACTTTGGTAATCCGGTTAATGGCAACAACGTTATCGTCAAGATCTAATTTTGATGGATCAATGAAAGTCATATGGTATTATTCCTCCTTTGTTAGAATTTAAGTCCGTTTTCACGAGCGGCTTCAGCCAAAGCTTGAACCCGACCGTGGTATAAGTAACCGCCACGATCAAAGACTACTTCAGTAATCTTCTTTTCGGCAGCACGTTTAGCAACAACTTCACCAACAGATGTAGCCTTTTCGGTATTGTTGTTACCCTTAACTTCGCTATCTAATGTTGAGGCACTTGCGAGCGTTACACCCTCTACATCATCAATAACTTGAGCGTAGATGTTTTTGTTTGAACGATAAACATTTAAGCGTGGGCGCTCAGCAGTCCCAGAAATCTTACCGCGAACACGTGCATGACGATGTTGACGTGTTTTGTTTTTATCTGGTTTGGAAATCACAATAGTCACCTCTATATATTAGTCTGAACAGCATTAAGCTGCATTATTTACCAGTTTTACCTTCTTTACGACGAACAACTTCGTCGATGTAACGAATACCTTTACCCTTGTAAGGTTCAGGTGAACGAATGGCCCGGACTTCAGCAGCAAAGTCACCGACAGCTTGCTTACCAATACCAGAGATATTGATGTGCGTGTTATCAGGAACTTCAACAGTTAAGTTTTCAGGCGTAGTGAATTCAACTGGATGTGAGTAACCAACGCTTAATACTAATTTCTTACCTTGTAATTGGGCACGGTAACCAACACCGACCAATTGAAGATTCTTAGTAAAGCCTTTGACAACTCCTTCAACCATGTTGTTGACATTTGCACGGGTAGTACCGTGAAGTGCCTTCATCTTGAAATCGTCTGATGGGCGGGTGAATTTAACTTCGTTGCCTTCAACCGTCATCGTAATGTCAGTAGAAATCTTACGAGTTAACGTTCCTTTAGGTCCCTTAACCGTAACAACTTCACCAGCTTGTGATACTTCTACCCCAGTAGGTAGTTCAATTAATTTATTACCAATACGACTCACTTAATTTGCACCTCCCGTCTTATTTAGATATTACCAAACGTAAGCTAAAACTTCGCCGCCAAGCTTCTTAGCGCGAGCTTCTTTGTCAGTAATGACACCTTCTGAAGTTGAGATGATAGCTACACCAAGACCATTTAAGACCTTAGGAACAGCATCAGATTTAACGTATGAACGTAAACCTGGCTTTGAAATACGCTTCAAGCCACTGATTACACGTTCGTTGTCCTTACCATACTTCAGGAAGACGCGGATGATGCCCTGTTTGTCATCATCGATATATTCAACGTCGCGAACAAAACCTTCATTTTTTAAAATTTCAGCAATGTTGCGTTTAATTTTTGATGCAGGAACTTCTAATGAATCGTGACGTACCATGTTAGCGTTACGAATACGAGTCAAGAAATCTGCGATTGGATCAGTCATCATGAAAGTTTAACCTCCTTTAACTTGGGTTCGTTTTTTACCAGCTGGCCTTTTTCATGCCAGGAATTTGACCTTTGTGGGCCAGGTCGCGTAGGCAGATACGGCACAAGTGGAATTTACGGTAAACTGAATGTGGACGACCACACTGTTCGCAACGAGTATAGTTTTGTACGTTATACTTTGCGCCGCGCTTTTGTTTAGCAATTTGTGATTTTTTAGCCAACTTCGATTAACCCCCTTGGATTATTTGGCAAATGGCATGCCAAATTGAGTTAACAACTCACGTGATTCTTCATCACTATCAGCTGTTGTGACAATTACAATGTCCAAACCGCGAACACGGTTAACATTATCATAGTTGATTTCTGGGAAGATCAATTGTTCACGGACACCCAATGTGTAGTTACCGCGACCATCGAATGAACGTGTACTAACACCATGGAAGTCACGAACACGAGGTAATGAAACGTTGATCAACTTGTCCAAGAAGTCATACATACGTTCGCCACGTAAGTCAACTTTGGCACCAATTGGCATACCTTCACGAAGACGGAAACCAGCGATAGATTTCTTTGCTTTAGTAACCAAAGGTTTTTGGCCAGAGATCAAAGTTAATTCTTCAACTGCTTCGTCTAAGTTCTTAGCGTTAGTAACTGCATCACCAACACCCATGTTTAAGACAATTTTTGATAGCTTAGGTACTTGCATTACTGAAGTATAGCTAAACTTGTCAACCAATGCTGGAACGATTTCTTTTTCGTATTGAGCTTTTAAACGGTTTTCCATGAATCTTGCTTCCTCCTTTCAGTCAGTCTTAGTTTTCTAAGTCTTTACCAGACTTTTTAGCGTAACGGACACGCTTGCCATCTTCACGACGAACACCTAAACGAGTAGGTTCGTTAGTAGATGGGTCAAGGATCATAACGTTAGAAGCATCAAGTGGAGCTTCGATGTCAACGATACCGCCTTGTGGGTTAACGTTCGTTGGTTTTTGGTGTTTCTTGATCTTGTTAACACCTTCAACAACGACACGGTTCTTGGCAGAGATAACTTTTTTAACAGTACCTTCTTGACCACGATCCTTACCGCTGATTACTCGAACTTTATCACCAGTTTTAATCAACATTAGGTTGCGCACCTCCTTATTTACGGTGTGTGACTAGAGAACTTCTGGGGCTAATGAAACGATACGCATGAAGTCTTTATCACGTAATTCACGAGCGACAGGTCCAAAGATACGAGTACCTTGTGGAGTCTTGTCATCACGAATAATAACTGCAGCATTTTCATCAAACTTGATGTATGAACCATCAGCACGGTGAACACCAGACTTAGTCCGGACGATCACAGCCTTGACAACATCATGAGCTTTGACAACACCACCGGGTGTTGCTTGTTTAACCGTAGCAACAATGATATCACCAATGTTAGCAGTTTTACGACCAGAGCCACCTAGTACCTTAATAGTAAGGATTTCGCGGGCACCGGAATTGTCAGCAACTTTTAAACGACTTTCTTGTTGGATCACAGTAAGTGTCCTCCCTTCGTGTAATTTAATTCAGCCAATAATCTAGATAATAACAGCTTTTTGAATAACTTCAAGTAAGCGGAAACGCTTAGTAGCTGATAAAGGACGAGTTTCCATGATTTTAACAATGTCGCCAATTTTAGCTTCATTCTTTTCATCATGCGCCTTGTATTTCTTTGAATAACGAACACGTTTGCCGTATACGGGATGATTCTTGTAAGTTTCTGTTACAACAACGATAGTTTTATCCATCTTGTCAGAAACAACGCGTCCTTGGATAACCTTACGGCTGTTACGAGTATCTTCACTCATTCGTGATTGCCTCCTTTATACTCTACTTGTTTAATTCTTGTTCACGCAACGCAGTTTTAATACGCGCAATGTTCTTACGAACTTGTTTTAAACGAGCGGTGTTTTCCAGCTGACCAGTGGCCAATTGAAAACGCAAGTTGAAAAGTTCGTCTTTGTAAGACTTTTCTTTTTCAAGCATTTCAGTAGTTGACAATGCTTTAATTTCCTTAGCCTTCATCTGATTCGCCACCTACTTCCTCACGCTTAACAATCTTAGTTTTAACAGGTAACTTAGTGCTTGCCAAACGTAATGCTTCGCGAGCAACTTCTTCAGGAACACCAGCAACTTCAAACATAACCTTGTTACGTTTAACTGGTGCTACCCAACCTGCAGGAGTACCTTTCCCATTACCCATACGTACACCAACACCCTTTTCGGTGAATGACTTATGAGGGAAAATTTTAATCCAGACCTTACCGCCACGCTTCATGTAACGGTTCATAGCAACACGTGCAGCTTCAATCTGCCGGTTACTGATCCAGTGTGATTCGAGTGTTTGTAACCCGTATTCACCAAAAGCAACTGTTTTACCGCCCTTTGATTCACCGCGCATTTTACCACGATGAACACGACGAAACTTAACCCGTTTAGGTACCAGCATGTCTAGTTTCCTCCTTTAGCAGATTTCTTTTCTGGCAAGATTTCGCCACGGTAGATCCAGGTTTTAACACCTAATTTACCGTAAGTAGTCATGGCTTCAACCCATGAATAATCGATATCAGCACGTAACGTATGCAATGGAACCGTACCGTCTGAGTATGATTCGACACGAGACATGTCGGCACCGTTCAAACGACCAGCAACTTGTGCTTTGATACCTTTGGCACCAGAACGCATAGTACGTTGCATAGCACCACGCATAGCACGACGGAAAGCAACACGGCCTTCTAATTGACGTGCAATACTTTCACCAACTAATTTAGCATCTAAATCAGGTTTCTTGATTTCGATGATGTTGATGTGTACTCGCTTACCAGTTAAATTGTTTAATTCTTTACGAAGAGCTTCAACTTCAGAACCACCCTTACCGATAACCATCCCTGGTTTTGCGGTATGGATTGAAATGTTAACACGATTTGCAGCGCGTTCGATTTCAATGGTGGAGACGGAAGCGTCGGCAAGTCGTTGTTCGATATACTTACGGATGCGTAAATCTTCGTTCAGGTAAGTAGCAAAATCTTTTTCAGCGTACCATTTTGCTTCCCAGTCGCGAATGATCCCTACACGTAATCCGGTTGGATTTACTTTTTGACCCACGCGTTATCCCTCCTATTTTTCAGTAACTGTAATTGTGATGTGGCTTGTCCGCTTGTTGATTGGAGAAGCAGAACCCTTGGCACGTGGACGGAACCGTTTTAAGGTTGGTCCTTCGTTTACAAAGGTTTCACTTACTACCAAGTCTTCACGATCTAAGTCAAAGTTGTTTTCAGCGTTAGCAACAGCAGAAAGTAAAACCTTTTCTACTACTGGAGAAGCACCCCGTGGAGTGAACTTCAAAATTGCTAAAGCTTCGGCAACACTTTTACCTCTGATAAGATCGACAACTAGGCGGACCTTACGAGCGGCAATACGAACAGTCTTTGCAGTTGCACGTGCAGATGTTACTTGTTCAGCCATTCTTTATATCCTCCTAACTATTACTTTGTTTTCTTATCGTCTGTTCCATGACCATGGAAAGTCCGTGTAGGTACAAATTCGCCTAACTTATGACCGACCATGTCGTCTTGAACATAAACGGGGACATGCTTACGACCATCATAAACAGCGATTGTATACCCGATGAAACTTGGGAAAATTGTTGAACGACGTGACCACGTCTTAATGACAGTTTTCTTGTCAGAATCAGATTGAGCATCGATTTTCTTTAATAAATGCGCATCTGCGAAAGGACCCTTCTTTAAACTACGACCCATTCGTGTGACCTCCTCTCGATAACTACAGTAATTTCAAATATGATTAGTGCTTGCCTGGACGACGACCACGAACGATAAGCTTGTTTGAACGAGCCTTCTTGTTACGAGTCTTCTTACCAAGAGTCTTCTTACCCCATGGAGACATTGGAGATGGATGACCAATTGGAGCTTTACCTTCACCACCACCATGAGGGTGATCGTTAGGGTTCATTACAGACCCACGAACTGTTGGGCGTTTACCTTGCCAACGAGTACGACCGGCCTTACCTGAGTTGATCAATTCATGTTGTTCATTACCAACAGTACCGATAGTAGCACGGCCAGTTAATAGAACTAAACGAACTTCACCAGAAGTCAAACGAATAATAGCGTATTTGCCTTCCTTACCAAGTAATTGTGCTGAAGTACCAGCTGAACGAGCTAATTGCCCACCCTTACCAGGCTTCAATTCAATATTATGGATAACAGTACCAACAGGAATGTTGTTTAATGGTAATGCGTTACCAACCTTGATATCGGCATCGACACCTGATTGAACTTGCATACCAACTTCCAAACCTTTTGGTGCTAAAATATAAGATTTGATACCATCAGCGTATACTAACAATGCAATGTTAGCAGTACGGTTAGGATCGTATTCGATTGCTTTAACGGTTGCAGTAACATCATCTTTAATCCGCTTAAAGTCAACCAAACGGTATTGTTGCTTATGACCGCCACCACGATGACGAACAGTAATGTGACCATAACTGTTACGACCGGCTGTGTGGCTTTGTGATTCTAATAATGACTTTTCTGGCTTCGTCTTTGTGATTTCTGAGAAATCTGAAGCAGTCATATTACGACGGCCGTTAGTGGTTGGTTTATACTTCTTAATACCCACTAGAGTTACCTCCTAAAATTAGATTTATTGTTGATCGTCGTTGAACAACTTGATTTCGTTAGAATCAGCACTTAAGGTAACAATGGCCTTACGACGTTTCTTAGTGTAACCGGCGTAACGACCTTGACGCTTAAGCTTTCCTTTAACGTTCATGATGTTAACTTTAACGACTTTAACACCGAAAATTTCTTCGATTGCTTTTTTAACTTGGGTTTTGGTTGCCTGTACGTTGACATCAAAGGTATAGCGCTTGTCGTCCAAGTTAGCCATTGATGATTCAGTAACTACAGGGCGTAAAATTACATCGCGTGCTTCCATTATGCGAGCGCCTCCCCTAATTGTTCGAGGGCTTTTTGGGTAACGACTAATTTGTCACTATTAGCGACATCTAAGACGTTAACACCTTTGGCTTTAAGGATCTTAACATTTGGTAAGTTACGACCTGCCAAAGCAGCCTTTTCATTGTCATCTTCAACCAAAACAAGTGCTTTGGTATCGACGTTGAGGTTATTCATTACTTTAACAAATTCCTTAGTCTTTGGTGCGTCGAAAGCAATGCTATCAACTGCAACTAAGCTGTTGTCTAAGACCTTTTGTGAAAGGACAGACTTCAAAGCTAAGCGCATAACCTTCTTAGGTAATCTGTAGCTGTATGAACGAGGGGTTGGTCCGAAGACAATCCCACCTTTACGCCATTGTGGTGAACGGATAGAACCTTGACGAGCACGACCGGTACCCTTTTGACGCCATGGTTTACGACCACCACCGCGACGAGCACTACGGTTCTTAACTGCGTGAGTTCCTTGACGCATTGATGCACGTTGCATCAAAATTGCATCAAAAACAACGTTTTCGTTTGGTTCAATACCAAACACAGCGTCGTTCAAAGTAACGTCACCATTTTGCGTACCGTCTTGTTTGTATAATGCTACGCTAGTCATGTATTATGTCCTCCTTCCTTATTTACTCTTTACGGATGTTTTAACCGTAATAAATGATTTGTTAGCGCCAGGGACATTCCCTTTGATTAACAATACGTTGTTTTCAACGTCGGCACGAACAATTTGTAAGTTTTGCATCGTACGTTGGTGATTACCCATACGACCTGGTAACTTCTTACCTTTGAATACCCGGTTGATAATGGCACCCATTGAACCAGGACGACGATGGTAACGAGAACCGTGAGACATAGGTCCACGTTTCTGACCATCTTTATGGACATTACCTTGGTAACCATGACCCTTAGTGATACCCGTAACGTCAACGGCGTCGCCAGCTGCGAATAAATCAGCTTTGAGTTCGTCACCTACTGTGTATTCTCCAAGCTCAACATTACGAATTTCACGAATGAAGCGCTTAGGAGTCGTTTTTGCTTTTGCTGCATGACCTTGAGCAGGTTTGTTCGTCAAGATTTCACGCTTGTCGTCAACACCTAATTGAATTGCTTCGTAACCGTCATTTTCAACAGTCTTAACTTGCAACACAACGTTGGGTTGAACTTCGACAACAGTAACGGGGATTAATTCGCCGTTATCAGTGAAAACTTGCGTCATTCCTACCTTTTTCCCTAAGATTCCTTTAGTGGTCATGAGTACACCTCCAATAAATTGATTTTAGTTTAAGAAATTAAAGCTTGATTTCGATATCAACACCACTAGGCAAGTCTAACTTCATTAATGAGTCGACTGTCTTTGGCGTTGGGTTAACGATATCAATTAAACGCTTGTGAGTCCGCATTTCGAATTGTTCGCGTGACTTTTTGAACTTATGTGGTGAACGTAAAACAGTATATACTGTCCGTTCAGTTGGTAAAGGAATTGGACCTGAGATAGTAGCACCAGTTCTCTTTGCCGTTTCCACAATCTTGTCAGCTGACTGATCTAGAATACGGTGCTCGTATGCCTTTAAGCGAATACGAATTTTTTGCGTTGCCATTGTTGTGACCTCCTTCGTCTATTTTGAAAATAAGACTAGCTCCGTGAAAATTACCGCCACACCATGACAACGTGGTCGGGTGTGTCGCAACCTTTCACATCAAAGCTAACTACGATTACTTGATGTTGAGGATATAACTATCCCCTTCTAAATACCAAGCACATTCTATAATATATGAAAAGCTCTGTAATAGCAAGTGTTTTCACACTTTTTTTATAACCATCGCTGTAGACCGAGTTATCTTTTTTGAACCAGCTCAATTAATGTAACATAAAATCCATTTGATTAATAGCGTTTGTGCTTAATTAATTTCAAGCTTAAGTTTCTAGGCTTGATCGGGCTGGTTCATTACGTCTATCAAATACTAAACCTGCTACCAATGTCTTAATGACACTGTCAGCCATATAATGCATTTGATAACCGCACTTAACTTCTGATCTAACGAGCCACCACAATGACTTAGAGACGCTGTAACAGCCTAATTAATTAGCAATTCCTACTATAGTAATACGTTGACTCTCTATTGACCAGTAATACCACCTACAACTTTTAATATGGCTATTAGGTCTCATGTGAGCACGGATACACGTCATTGATACCTACTTACATTCCAGCAAGCGGTAAAGTATCCTAGCAAGCGCGACAGATCATTATATGATAACTATCCAGGCCTCTTCACATCGTTTACTACATTACAATGCCCCTTTTTATTCGAGACCAACAAAAAAAAGACGCCAGCATCACTGCTAGCGTCTTTCGATCAATCATCGAACTTAGGCAGGGTTGCCACCGTTCTTCTTGATGATTTCTTCTTGAACTGACTTTGGAACCTTTTCGTAATGGTCAAAGGTCATCGTGAAAGTACCACGACCCTGAGTAGCTGAACGTAATGTGGTTGCATAACCAAACATTTCAGCCAATGGAACGTAAGCGTGAACTTCTTGTGCGTTCCCACGTTCTTCCATACCTTCGATATTACCACGACGAGCGGTAACGTGACCCATAACATCACCTAAGTAATCTTCTGGGGCAACGATATCAACCTTCATGATTGGTTCGAGGATTACGGGACCAGCTGACTTAGCAGCATTCCGTAATGCTAATGAAGCGGCAATCTTAAAGGCTGCTTCACTAGAATCGACATCATGGTAAGAACCATCGTATAACTTGGCCTTAACGTCAACCAATGGGTAACCAGCTAACACACCGTTAGCCATTGATTCGCGTAAACCTTGTTCTACTGAAGGGATGTATTCACGAGGAACAACCCCACCAACGATAGCATCTTCGAATTCGAATCCTTTACCTTCTTCGTTAGGTGTGAATTCAACCCAAACATCACCATATTGACCTTTACCACCAGATTGGTGAACGAACTTACCTTGGACCTTAGTTTCCTTGGTAAATGCTTCACGATAAGAAACTTGAGGCGCACCAACAGTGGCTTCAACGTTAAATTCGCGACGCATACGGTCAACGATGATATCCAAATGCAATTCACCCATCCCGGCGATCAAAGTTTCACCAGTTTCAGGGTTAGTTTCAGCCTTGAAAGTAGGATCTTCTTCAGAAAGCTTTTGTAAGGCAACGTTCATCTTATCTTGGTCAGCCTTAGTCTTAGGTTCAACGGCAACCTGGATAACGGGATCAGGGAATTCCATTGATTCCAAGTGATATGGATGGTCAATAGAAGTTAATGAGTCCCCAGTAGTCGTGTTCTTCAAACCAATAGCAGCGGCGATATCACCAGAGAATACTTCTGGGATTTCTTTCCGTTGGTTAGAGTGCATTTGAAGTAAACGACCAACACGTTCACGCTTGTCCTTAGTTGCGTTCAAGACGTATGAACCGGATTCCAAGGTACCTTGGTATACACGGATAAACGTCAAACGACCAACGAATGGGTCGGTAGCAACTTTAAAGGCTAAAGCAGCGAAAGGCTTGTCATCACCGGCAATTAAGTCGATGTTTTCATCAGTATCAGGATCAATGGCCTTGTATGGCTTAACATCAAGTGGTGATGGTAAGTAATCAACCGTAGCATCCATCAACATTTGAACACCCTTGTTCTTGAAGGCAGAACCAGCAAGAACTGGGAAGAATTCAAGTGCTAAAGTACCCTTACGAATGGCAGCTTTGATTTCAGCTTTTGAAATTTCTTCACCACTAAGGTATTTTTCCATGATACCGTCATCAATGTCAGCTAAGGCTTCGATTAAGTCATCACGAGCAGCTTGTGCGTCTTCTTTGTATTCATCAGGAACGTCGATTGTATCCCATTCAGTACCAAGCTTATCTTCATCATAAAGGTCAGCCTTCATTTCGATTAAGTCAATGACCCCTTCGAAATTGTCTTCGGCACCAATTGGTAATTGGATAGCGTGGGCGTTAGCTTGTAAACGATCATTGATCGTACTTACAGAGTACTTGAAGTCCGCACCGATCTTGTCCATCTTGTTAACGAAAACGATACGAGGAACGTTATACGTTGATGCTTGACGCCAAACCGTTTCAGTTTGAGGTTCAACACCAGATTGGGCATCCAAAACAGCGATGGCACCATCTAAGACCCGGAGTGAACGTTCAACTTCAACAGTGAAGTCAACGTGTCCTGGGGTATCGATGATATTGATTCGGTGGTCTTTCCATTCAGCAGTAGTAGCTGCTGAAGTGATAGTAATCCCACGTTCTTGTTCTTGGGCCATCCAGTCCATTTGTGAAGCACCATCATGGGTTTCACCAATTTTGTGAATTTTACCAGTATAGTACAAGATACGTTCAGTCGTAGTTGTTTTACCAGCATCGATATGAGCCATGATACCAATGTTACGGGTCATATCAAGCGAGAATTCTCGTGTATTAGCCATTAGAAAATGTGTTACTCCTCTCAATTTTAAATGGAATTAACAATAATTAAAGCATGTTTCAAAAAATGACTACTATATGCTCGCATATAATAGTCACCTTCTTTGTGATCAGTTAAAGGCTTGCTTTAACCATATCACGGAAATATTACCAACGATAATGTGCGAAGGCACGGTTGGCTTCAGCCATTTTATGCGTATCTTCACGCTTCTTAACAGAAGCACCAGTATTGTTAGCAGCATCCATGATTTCACGAGCTAACCGGTCGGCCATAGTATGTTCGCCACGTGAGCGAGCATATTGAACGATCCAACGAAGAGCCAGCGTAGATTTACGGTCTGGACGAACTTCGATAGGAACTTGGTAGTTAGAACCACCAACACGGCGGGCCTTAACTTCAAGTACTGGCATAACGTTCTTCATAGCTTCTTCGAAGACATCTAAAGGTTCGTTACCAGTTTGTTCTTTAATTTGATCAAAAGCATTGTAAAGGATCGTTGAAGCAGTACCACGTTTACCATCTAACATTAAGTGGTTAATTAAACGCGTTACTAACTTTGAATCATACATTGGATCTGGCAAAACTTCGCGTTTTGCAGGTGCACCTTTTCTTGGCATTTAACTTACCTCCTTATTATTCCTTTGGCTTCTTGGTACCGTACTTAGAACGACTTTGACGACGGTCTTCAACACCGGCAGTATCCAAAGTCCCACGGATAACATGGTAACGAACACCAGGTAAATCCTTAACACGGCCACCACGAATCAAAACAACACTATGTTCTTGGAGGTTATGACCAATACCAGGAATGTAAGCAGTAACTTCAATTAAGTTAGATAAACGTACACGTGCGTATTTCCGTAAAGCCGAGTTAGGCTTCTTAGGAGTCATGGTACCGACACGAGTAGCCACCCCACGTTTTTGTGGTGCTGGGTTCTTGGTAGCAACCTTCTTGTAACTGTTATACCCGAAGTTTAAAGCTGGGGCATTTGATTTTGATACTTTAGTTTTACGACCCTTACGAATCAATTGATTAATTGTAGGCATATTCTAAAGTGTCCTCCTTCCAAAATTGTCTGATTTTAAGTCCACACATCCAGGTGGTTCTTTTTAAGATAAAAAGAAATGCCTGAAGCATGGTAATTATGCGCTTAGCCGACCAGTCAGCATGTCTGCATTCCTATACAGGAATCTGTCTGCAAAAAGCACCTTTACTAGATTAACACGAGCTACGATTACTGTCAACAACCAGCATGAAAAAATAAACGAGCTTTTCATTGCGTACTTACTATCTGAAAGGTGGTCTGACAATGTTACTTGGTTACTACTTTATTATCGGCGCTTGTCTTGGTTCCTTTATCACCTGTCTGGCAGAACGGATCAGTAGTTGTCAGCCTATTCTAGGCAATCAGCGATCCCAGTGTCCCAACTGTCATCATCAGTTACGCGTTTGGCAACTAATTCCAATCATCGGTATCGTTGCCCAACGTGGTCACTGCTACGACTGCCACGCATCAATCAATTTACGATCAACGCTGATTGAATTATTATTCGGGCTGTTATTAGCCACTAATCTTGGCCCCACCCCTTGGCAACAACTTCCTTTAATTATGGGCTACGTTGTTTTACTTTTCAATAGCCTGACGGACTACCTCACCTTTAATATTTATCCAGCAACTCTGATTATACCAGGCATCCTCGGTTACTGGCAATCCCCACCCCGTTTTGACAGCAACACCCTAATTTTAGTCACCCTATTACTGGGACTCTACTCTCTAGCACGCTTTACACACCAATTCGGATTAGGTGACGTGGACGTCCTCCTTATGATCAGTCTAATGGCCCCAGCACCCACGATTATCAGTAGTCTAATGCTTGCGAGCTTTGCTGCCCTACTTGTCAGCATTATCACTACTGTTCGCCGCCTCCCCTTCGTGCCCTTCATCAGCTGGGGATTCATCATGATAACTCAGCTGTCCTTGGCCTACTAACGCTTTCAAACACAAAAAGGACGACCAAAATGGCCGCCCTTCTCAGATTCGCTTAGCAATTACTTGCTAGCATCTTGTTCTTGCATTTGTTTTTCAAGGTCACTGATTGAGTAAACGCCGTCAGCAACGTTACCAACTTCCTTAGGCTTGATATGACGATAGATCGGCATACCAGTACCAGCAGGAATAATCTTACCAATGATAACATTTTCTTTCAGACCGATCAGAGGATCGTTCTTACCACGAATAGCTGCATCAGTTAAGACACGCGTTGTTTCTTGGAATGAAGCGGCTGATAAGAAACTGTTCGTTTCCAAAGCAGCTTTGGTAATCCCAAGAATAACTGGCCGTGACGTTGCAGGAATCCCACCGGCGATCAAGGTCTTGTAGTTCTCATCCTTGAAGTCAGCAATATCCAATAACGTCCCAGGTAAGACATCGGTATCGCCCGGATCCATGACCCGAACTTTCCGAAGCATTTGACGAATCATGATCTCAACGTGCTTATCGCCAATTTCAACCCCTTGCATACGGTAAACCTTTTGGATTTCACGTAGCAAGTAGTTTTCAGTTGATAAGACGTCACGAACTTGAATCAATTGCTTAGGATCGATTGAACCAACGTTTAACGCAGCACCACGGTGAATGAAGTCTCCTTCACTAACCGCCATACGAGCAGTTAACGGTAAGGTATACGTACGAGTATCAGTTTCACCCTTAATCGTAATTTCCTTAGTCCGTTCCGCTGGATTTTCTTCAATCAATTCAACGACACCAGTAACTTCGGTGATTTCAGCACGCCCTTTAGGGTTCCGTGATTCAACAATTTCTTGAACACGAGGTAACCCTTGGGTGATATCATCCCCGGCAACCCCACCAGTATGGAAGTTCCGCATGGTTAATTGGGTACCAGGTTCACCGATTGACTGAGCCGCAACGGTCCCAACAGCTTCACCAACTTCAACTTCATCACCAGTAGCCATATTACGGCCGTAGCAATGTTCACAGACCCCATGCTTCGTGTTACAAGTGAAAGCAGAACGAATGGTTACTTCTGCAACACCAGCATCAACGATCTTGTGAGCAAAGTCTTCATCGATTAAGACGTTTTGACCAATAATTTCTTCATGCGTTTCAGGGTCGAAGACCGTCTTCATTGAGTAACGACCTAAGATACGGTCATACAATGGTTCGATGACTTCGTTACCTTCCATGATGGCTTCAATACGCAAGCCACGGTCAGTTCCACAGTCTTTTTCACGAACAATAACGTCTTGGGCCACATCAACTAGCCGTCGAGTCAAGTAACCTGAGTTGGCAGTCTTCAAGGCCGTATCGGTCATCCCTTTACGGGCACCATGGGTCGAGATAAACATTTCCAAGACAGATAAACCTTCACGGAAGTTTGACAAGATAGGCAATTCCATGATCTTACCGTTAGGCGCAGCCATCAAACCACGCATCCCGGCTAACTGAGTAAAGTTTGAGATGTTACCACGAGCACCAGAATCACTCATCATGAAGATAGGATTATCTGGACTGAAACTTTCAATCAGTTTTTGTTGAATTTGATCCTTAGCATCGTTCCAGATACCAATGATCCGTTCATAACGTTCGTCATCAGTAATTAAACCACGACGGAACTGTTTTGAAATCGTGTTAACTTGTTTGTGGGCTTCTGCAATGATTTCTGGCTTTTCTTTCAAACCAGTAATATCGGCAACCCCAACCGTCAAACCAGACTTAGTTGAAATGTTATAACCTAAGTCCTTCATACGGTCAAGCAAGAGTGACGTTGCCGTCACGTGATACTGCTTGTAGACTTCGGCGATAATATCAGCCAGGAAGCCCTTCTTAAATGGTGGAATAATTTCCTGTGCATCTAAGAATTGGTGAATATCTTCACCAGGCTTCAAGAAGTACTTGTCAGGCGTTTCACCGACCAAGTTATCATTAGTTGGTTCGTTCAAGTAAGGGAACTTCTTCGGTAAAATATCGTTGAAGATGGCCTTACCAACGGTTGTAACTAAGACACTTGAGCGTTGTTCTTCAGTAAATGGCTTACTAGGCAATGATGAGACTTGCAATCCAATTCGGCTGTGCATGTGCACGTAACCAGATTGGTAAGCCTTTTGAGCTTCATCCAAGTCCTTGAAAATCATACCTTCGCCTTCACGACCAACTTCTTCAGTCGTCAAGTAGTAGTTACCGATAACCATATCTTGAGATGGCGTAACAACGGGTTTCCCGTCCTTAGGCGCCAAGATATGATGAGCAGCAAGCATCAATAACCGAGCTTCAGCTTGAGCTTCGTCTGATAAAGGTAAATGGATGGCCATTTGATCCCCATCAAAATCGGCATTGTAAGCTTCACAAGCCAATGGATGGAGCCGCATTGCTTTACCACTAACCAAGACGGGTTCGAACGCTTGAATCCCTAAACGGTGAAGCGTAGGGGCCCGGTTCAACAGTACTGGATGTTCTTTGATGACGTCTTCTAAGACACCCCACACATCATCGTCAGCATGTTCAATCTTACGCTTAGCATTCTTGATGTTAGAAGCTAATTCACGTTTAACCAATTCTTTCATAATGAACGGTTTGAAGAGTTCCAACGCCATTTGACGTGGTAAGCCCATTTGGTTCATCTTCAAGAAAGGTCCAACGTCGATAACCGAACGACCAGAATAATCGACACGCTTACCAAGTAAGTTTTGACGGAAACGACCTTGCTTCCCTTTCAACATGTGTGAAAGAGACTTCAAAGGACGGTTACCAGGGCCTGCAACGGGACGTCCACGACGGCCGTTATCGATCAAGGCATCAACGGCTTCTTGTAACATCCGCTTTTCGTTCTGTACGATAATCCCAGGTGCGTTTAAGTCTAACAAACGCTTCAACCGGTTGTTACGGTTGATAACCCGACGGTACAAATCATTCAAGTCAGAAGTGGCGAAACGCCCACCTTCCAATTGAACCATTGGTCGTAAATCAGGTGGGATAACCGGAATCGCATCCATTACCATCCAAGCCGGTTCGTTACCAGAAGTAACGAAGGCTTCGATGATATCAAGACGACGAACGGCACGTGTCCGCTTCTGACCAGAAGCTTCTTTCAAGGTTTCCTTTAAATCGCGGGCTTCTTTTTCAAGTTCCACGCCATTTAATAGTTGCTTGATGGCTTCGGCACCCATTGCGGCTGAGAATTCATTGCCGTATTGAGCTTTCTTTTCACGGTATTCACGTTCAGAAAGCAACTGTTTCTTTTCAAGTGGTGTGTTACCAGATTCGATAACAACGTATGAAGCGAAGTAGATGATTTCTTCAAGTGCACGAGGGCTCATGTCTAGGACTAAGCCCATCCGACTAGGAATACCCTTAAAGTACCAGATGTGTGTAACTGGTGCGGCAAGTTCGATGTGACCCATCCGTTCACGACGGACTTTACTACGAGTTACTTCGACCCCAACAACGGTCACAGACGATACCCTTATAACGAATCCGTTTGTATTTACCACAAGCACATTCCCAATCCTTAGTAGGACCAAAAATCCGTTCATCAAACAGACCGTCTTTTTCAGGTTTCAATGTCCGGTAGTTAATGGTTTCTGGCTTTTTGACTTCGCCATATGACCAGCTGCGGATCTTGTCTGGTGATGCCAGACCGATCTGCATGCTCTCAAACTTGTTGACATCGATCAAAGGACCGACCTCCCTTTTTATTGATTATCTTGCTGTACGTTGGTTGTTTCAGAAGGCTTTGCTGCATCAAGTTTTGCCTTGTCAGCGGCCTTTTCATCCTGCTGTTGTTTGAACTTGCTGAGTGCATCAACGTTAACGACATCATCGTCTTCATCGTCCATGTCCCGCAATTCAATTTCTTCTTCACCAGCATCTAAGACTTTCATATCAAGTCCTAAAGCTTGTAATTCCTTAACCAACACACGGAAGGATTCAGGAACACCAGGCTTAGGAATTGGTTCGCCCTTAACGATCGCTTCGTAGGTCTTAACACGACCAACCACGTCATCAGACTTGTAAGTCAAGATTTCTTGTAAGGTATAAGCAGCACCATAAGCTTCTAAGGCCCAAACTTCCATTTCACCGAAACGTTGGCCCCCAAATTGCGCTTTCCCACCAAGTGGTTGTTGCGTAACTAGAGAGTAAGGTCCGATTGAACGAGCATGGATCTTATCGTCAACCATGTGACTAAGCTTCATATAGTGCATGACACCAACGGCAACACGTTTATCAAACGGTTCACCAGTCCGACCATCATAAACGATCGACTTAGCATCAGAGTCAACACCGGCTTCACGGATTGCATCCCAGATATCTTTATCTTGGGCACCATCAAAGACAGGCGTAGCCATGTGAATACCTAACTTACGAGCAGCCATTCCCAAATGCAATTCGAGCACTTGCCCGATATTCATACGAGAAGGCACACCCATGGGACTCAGCATGATGTCGATTGGGGTACCATCTGGCATGTACGGCATGTCTTCTTCAGGAACAACGATTGAAACCGTCCCCTTGTTACCATGTCGTCCGGCCATCTTGTCACCAACTTGGATCTTACGCTTTTGAGCAATGTAGACCCGAACCATCATGTTGACGCCAGGAGATAATTCATCACCGTTTTCACGAGTGAAGATCTTAACATCCTGGACGATCCCGCCACCACCATGAGGAACCCGAAGTGAAGTATCACGTACTTCGCGGGCCTTTTCACCAAAGATAGCGTGTAACAAACGTTCTTCAGCTGATAATTCTGTAACACCCTTAGGAGTTACCTTACCAACTAAGATATCGCCATCCTTAACTTCAGCACCGGTCCGAATAATACCGTCTTCGTCAAGGTTCTTCAAAGCGTCTTCCCCAACGTTAGGGATTTCGCGAGTCATTTCTTCAGGTCCAAGTTTCGTGTCACGTGCTTCTGATTCATATTCTTCAATATGAATTGAAGTGTAGACGTCTTCTCGAACTAAACGTTCATTAATAATGATGGCATCTTCGAAGTTATAACCGTTCCAAGTCATGAAGGCAACTAATGGGTTTTGCCCAAGGGCTAATTCCCCACCTTCCATTGCTGGTCCATCGGCTAAGACTTCGTCGTTATCAACGAAATCGCCAACTTTGACAATTGGACGTTGGTTGTAGTTCTTACCACCATTAGAACGACGGAATTTCATTAACTTGTAAGTGTCAAGTGAACCATCATCACGACGTACTCGAACTTCACGAGCATCAACGTATTCAACGGTCCCTTCATGACGACAGATCAAAGCGATCCCTGAGTCATGAGCTGCCTTGTATTCAATCCCAGTCCCAATTAATGGCGCATGTGGGTTAAGCAAAGGAACAGCCTGACGTTGCATGTTGGCACCCATTAAGGCACGGTTAGAGTCATCGTTTTCCAAGAAAGGAATACATGCCGTGGCAACGGCAACTACTTGTTTAGGTGAAACGTCCATGTAGTCAACACTAGTGACTGGCGTTTCCAAGTTTTCTTCCTTGTTACGAGCTAAAACAGTGTCTTCAACGAATGCACCATCGTCAGTTAAAGGTGAGTTGGCTTGTGCGATCACAAATTGATCTTCTTCATCGGCTGCTAAGTAGTCGATCTTGTCAGTAACCTTATGCGTTGTCCAATCGACACGTCGGTATGGCGTTTCGATGAACCCGTAATGGTTAACTTTGGCATATGAAGACAAACTATTGATCAAACCGATATTAGGGCCTTCAGGAGTTTCGATTGGGCACATCCGACCGTAGTGGGTATAGTGCACATCTCGAACTTCATAACCGGCACGATCACGAGTCAAACCACCAGGTCCTAAGGCTGATAAACGACGCTTATGCGTCAATTCACCTAACGGATTGGTTTGATCCATGAATTGTGACAATTGTGATGAACCGAAGAATTCCTTGATTGAAGCAACTACTGGACGAATGTTAATCAATTGTTGTGGCGTTACCGTCGCAGCATCTTGAATTGACATCCGTTCACGCACAACCCGTTCCATCCGAGATAACCCGATACGGAATTGGTTTTGCAATAATTCACCTACGGAACGAATCCGACGGTTACCCAAGTGATCAATATCATCAGTTGCGCCAATACCTTCTTGTAAGTTAAAGAAGTAGTTGATTGAAGAAATGATATCAGCAGGCAAAATGTGCTTGAACTTCAAGTCAACATTGCCATTACCAATCACGTTAACAACCCGTTC
The DNA here is from genome assembly GCF_001039045.1 of Lactiplantibacillus herbarum. Classification (GTDB taxonomy): domain Bacteria; phylum Bacillota; class Bacilli; order Lactobacillales; family Lactobacillaceae; genus Lactiplantibacillus; species Lactiplantibacillus herbarum. The sequence goes on along the minus strand of NZ_LFEE01000012.1, from coordinate 26,334 downwards.
AGGATCATTTTGTGAGTAGACCTTTACCACTTGCACGATCATTGGATTAGTAACAACGGCTTCATCTGAAGGCGTGTACGTAATCGTCTTGAAATCATCACGATCCAAGTATGGTGCTAACTTAGCCATGACGTTCTTGTCGATAACAGTATCCTTTTGTGCAATAACTTCACCAGTATCAGGATCAGCTAGCGTTTCAGCTAACGTTTGATCCATCAAACGGGTCTTCATGCTAAGCTTTTTGTTGACCTTGTAACGACCAACTGGAGCGAAGTCATAACGTTTAGGATCAAAGAAACGAGCCGTTAATAAGCTACGTGAGCTATCAGCCGTCTTAGGTTCACCTGGACGTAGTCGCTCGTAAACATCCTTTAAAGATTCTTCAACACGTGAATCATCGGTATTCTTGTGAACGTCTTTTTCCAACGTTAACATCATACTGTCGGTTTCACCCAACATGTCGATGATTTCGTCATCAGAACCGTAACCTAACGCACGAACTAATTCGGTTAACGGAATTTTCCGAGTTCGGTCAATTCGTACGTAGGAAATATTCTTAGCATCGGTCTCTAATTCCAACCAAGCACCTCGGTTAGGAATAACCGTGGTACCAAAGCTTGGACGACCATTTTTATCTAATGATTCATTGAAGTAAACTCCGGGTGAACGAACCAATTGTGAGACAATGACCCGTTCGGCACCGTTGATAATAAACGTCCCTTGTTCAGTCATTAATGGGAAATCACCGAAGAATACATCTTGCGACTTAATTTCACCAGTTTCATGGTTAGTCAAACGTAGGGTAACGTGTAATGGTGCTGAGTAGTTAGCATCATGTTCACGAGCTTCTTCGACGGTGTACTTTGCTTCTAATAGTTGATAGTCGACAAATTCAAGTGAAAGTTTCCCTGCAAAATCGTCGATTGGCATAATATCTTCAAACATTTCTCGGAGACCTTCATCCAAGAACCATTGATAAGAATCGCTCTGGATTTCGATCAGGTTAGGCAGATCAAGAACTTCCTTGATACGCGCATAACTTCTACGAGTACGGTGTTTACCGTATTTTACTAAATGTCCGGCCAAGTTGTTCACCCCTTCTTATTATTCCGGAACCCGACCGCCACCCAGTCTAATATTACATTTGTGTTACAAATGCGTTTTTGACTGAATTTTAGGCATAAAAAAACCAAAAATAGCCCTTTAAGTTGACTATTTTTGGATTTATATTGACGACCTGCGCAGACAATAGATTGCGCAGTCGTTCGAGTTCACGGTTACAGACAAGTTATAATATACAACGATTAACCCTAGTTGTCAACAGCTAGACTCGCTGATAACCGGCTAGGCTTCTGGTTTAGTGGCAACTCCGAACAGGATCATCTTCAAGAGAATTTGAACCCGCGTCCGCTCATCCACATTGGGATCACCGATCCGGTGAAAATTATTAAATAATGGACTCAAACTGGTGATATAGAAGCTTGCTGCCATCTGGGCGGTCACCCCTGCTTGTAAGTGCATGTTAGGTTGTTCAAAGACCGCCTGAATCGGTTGAACATAGTCAGTTGCAAAGACCCCCGCTAATTGTCCAATGTGCTCTGGCGACAAGGCTTTAAAGCTCGAGTGAATTAACGAGAACACGTCCGCGGGATGTTTATGGGTTAATAGCAGTGACACATCCGTTAATTGATCGAGTGCCGACTGTTCCGTATTCTCCCGAATCTCATCAATTCCGGTTTTGATTTCAGCGCCAACCGTTGTAATCACCGCTAAGAAAATAACTTCCTTATCTTTAAAATGATGATACAGTGCCGGTTGGGTAATACCAATCGCATTAGCAATGTCACGAGTACTCGTAGCTGCATACCCATTCTTCAAAAAAAGTTCCCTGGCCGTATCTAATATTGCTTGGTGGGTTTTCGCCATTTGTTCCGCGCGCGTCACCATGCCATCATCTTCTTTCTACACTTTATTTTCTATTATAATCTACACTAATAAGAAACGCACCACCAGCTCGGATTATTTAACCGACTATTAACACTAATCCTGTCAAATACTCTAATTAACAAAAAGAGCCGTAACCATAGCCCCAACACCATTAGACACTTCATCTAACAACTATAGGTACCCTCTGGCACGACTCTCTGTTATTTACTTAATTATTTAGACGTCACGGCTGGCCGATCGTCTGTTTTGGGTTGGTCCTTGATATTGATCGTAATTGCACCTTTGCTGGCGCCAATCGTGACCTGATCATTAACCTTAATGGCGCCGGTTAACAATTCTTCACTCAAGCGATCTTCAATTTCCGTCTGTAATGCGCGTCGGATTGGCCGTGCACCATATTCGGGATCAAATCCGGCTTTCGCAACCACGTCGATTGCTGCTGGCGTAATCTTGATCTTGATACCCTGTTGCGCTACCCGGTTCACAATCTCTTGTGACATCAACTTAACGATTTCATGTAACTCTTCCTTATTTAAGGAATGGAAGACGATCGTTTCATCGATTCGGTTCAAGAATTCTGGTCGGAACGCTTGTTTCAAGGTTGCACGAATCGTTGCAGCAACTGCCTTGTCATCGTTAGCCTTATCCGCAGCGCCAAAGCCGACCGACTTCTCATCTCGAAGCGTAGTTGCACCTAGGTTAGATGTCATAATCAAAATCGTGTTACGGAAATCAACTTTGCGACCCTTTGAATCAGTCAAGTAGCCATCATCCAACACTTGCAACAAAATGTTGAAGACATCGGGATGAGCCTTTTCAACTTCATCAAATAGGACAACGGAGTATGGCTTTTGACGAACCTTTTCCGTTAACTGGCCACCTTCGTCGTAACCCACATAGCCCGGTGCTGAACCAATCAAACGACTGGTCGAGTAACGTTCCATGTATTCCGACATGTCAATTCGGATCATGTTGTCTTCAGAACCAAACATCGCAGCGGCTAAAGCCTTAGCTAATTCAGTCTTACCGACACCCGTTGGTCCCAAGAACATGAAGGAACCGATTGGCCGACTTGGATCTTTCAATCCGCTACGTGCTCGCCGAATTGCTCGAGCTACTGCAGAGACAGCCTCTGGTTGACCAACAACCCGTTCATGCAAGATTTTTTCAAGATTGACTAGTCGATCACTTTCGGATTTTTGCAGCTGAGTTAATGGTACCCCAGTCCACTCCGCAACGACTTGGGCAATATCTTCACCCGTCACTTGTAGATCATAATGTGGTGTCGCTGTTTCATCTGCTGGATCCTGTGATTCTTTGCTAGCCGCAATTCGATCGAGACGTTGTTTCAACTGCATTTCCTGCTTACGGATATCAGCAGCCTGTTCAAAGTCTTGCGTTTCGATAGCCTTTTCCTTGTCATCACGTAACTGAGCTAGCTTATCCTGGTTCTTAGATTGCTTCGTTGGCTGATCCATCTGATCGATTCGGACCTTAGCGGAAGCTTCATCCATCAAATCAATCGCCTTATCTGGTAAGAAACGATCACTAATGTAACGACTTGATAAGGTCACAGCCTGTTCGACTGCTTCATCCGTAATCGTCACGTGGTGATGTTCTTCGTAACGTGGCCGTAAGCCAGTTAAGATTTCAACTGCTTCGCTTTCAGTAGGTTCATTGACCATGACAGTCGCAAACCGTCGTTCTAACGCAGCGTCAGATTCAATGTACTTTTGGTATTCGTTAAGTGTAGTTGCCCCAATCGTTTGAAGCTCGCCACGTGCTAATGCAGGCTTCAAAATATTCGAAGCATCAATGGCACCTTCAGCACCACCAGCACCGATCAATGTGTGTAATTCATCGATGAAGAGGATGACATGACCATCGTTATAGATTTCGTCGATCACTTTCTTCAAGCGGTCTTCAAATTCACCACGATACTTGGTCCCAGCGACTAATGAGCCCATATCGAGCATCATCAAACGTTTGCCAACCATATCACTAGGAACATCACCAGCAACGATCTTTTGGGCTAAGCCCTCAGCAATCGCCGTTTTACCGACACCTGGTTCACCAATCAATACGGGGTTGTTCTTCGTCCGTCGTGACAAGATCTGAATGACCCGCTTAACTTCCTTAGAACGACCAACAACTGGATCCATTTCCTTCTCACTAGCCAACTGTGTTAAATCACGTGCTAAGGAATCAAGGGTTGGAGTTCCTTCGGCTTTCTTGCCGCCACGAGCAGCCGCCGCGTTGTTACCCTTACGTTTGCCAGTCGCGTCACTGACACCAAGCTTCCGTAAAACAACTTTCCGCGTCTGGCCTAAATCTAAGTTTAAGTTCATTAAAATACGCGAGGATAGGATACTTTCATCAGATAACATGGCTAATAAGAGATGTTCCGTACCAATCTTAGTGGCACCTAGACGCTTAGCTTCATCACCAGCAACAGATAAGATTTCCTTTGCTTTTGGTGAGTAAGGTAGATAGGTATCCTTGCCAACGTTACTCAACGTCCCATAGCCAGTAAAACGTTCGATTTCTTCGCGAATATCGTCTTCGCTGATCGTATACTGCTGCAAGACCTTATTAGCAATCCCATTCTTCTCAATTGCCAATGCCAATAATAGATGTTCCGTACCAACTGCCTGATGTTTAAAATACTTGGCCTGTTCTTGCGCTAAAATTAAAACGCTCTTGGCACTAGGGGTAAATAAGTTATCCATTGCGATTCCCCGCTTTCTTTAGCTTTCATAACGTAAATGATTCAAAATACCGATAATTATGCGGGCCCGGAGACTACTCTCGACATCCCGATCCGTAACACCCAGCGTATTGTGATCAGTAGCGACCAAAATCAGCTGTGCTTCACGATGGCTTAACACTTCGTCTTCATATAGACTCTGAACAACCGCGTAAGCATCCCGCTGTGTAATGGAATCACCAATGACTTGAATAAGGGTGTCCAAAACATCGGCGTCATCAACCAGATTAACCTTTTCGATGCGAATATAACCGCCACCACCACGCTTACTTTCTACTAAGTAACCGTTCTGAATGGTGAATCGTGTCTTAATCACATAATTAATCTGTGAGGGTACCACGTTGAACAGCTCAGCAATTTCTGAGCGTCGAATTTCAACATGCTCCGAGTCTGCTAAAATGCTTTTTAAATACTTCTCAATAATATCTGAGATATTCTGACTCTGCATGTGCCTCACCCTTTTCATTATCTTTGACTAATATTGACTTTTATTATACGAGGATAATGAAAAAAAGCAAAGAATTTCGCTTCAAGTGCGTCCCATTGCGGGTACCTGATGGTTGTTAAATCATAGTACGCCCCCTACTTGCTTTCAATTGATTAGGTCGCGCAACCCCGCATAAAATCAATTTGTTGTACCAACCACTATTCATAAAACTTCCTATTTAAATATCAACCTCAAAAATAATGAGTAACGTCGTGGCTGCTAACCCCATCATTACCCACTCAATCTGTGACTAGTATCCTTTTCAATAATGATCAATCAAATTAAAGTTTAGATACATCTAATCAATACTTTGTATCCTAACTAGCCGTACGGGGGAGTTTGACAGTGCTCAGGCATGAAATTACACTTAGCTGAGTGGTTTGCTCAGGTTAGTGTAAGGCCGAGTTTTGAGATTGCAAGCGTCCTAGGCTTGTGAGCTCCAAAATCGTGCCCATGGCGTTCCAGCGCTGTCAGACTGCCCCGGTAGGCGGATAAATCTGCACTGTACACAGGGCAGGCTAAAAGTTCAACGAGTACAACGCGTATTCATATTTATAGAAGCTAACGTATTTACAACTGAGCCATTTCTATAGGCAAATTTTGAGTACAAAAAAATCCAGTCAAATGACTGGATTTAGTGGTTTAGTCGTAATCGGGAAAACAGGATTTGAACCTGCGACCCCTACGCCCCGAACGTAGTGCTCTACCAAGCTGAGCTACTTCCCGGTAAAACTTCAAACAAAAAGCCCTAGTTAAATAACTAAGACTGTTACAATTGATCGGGAAAACAGGATTCGAACCTGCGACCCCCTGGTCCCAAACCAGGTGCTCTACCAAGCTGAGCTATTTCCCGATATCGATGCACCCAGTAGGAGTCGAACCTACAACCTTCTGATTCGTAGTCAGACACTCTATCCAATTGCGCTATGGGTGCTTTATTAAAATGCCGAGGACCGGGGTCGAACCGGTACGGTTATT
>NZ_LFEE01000012.1:19553-20145 GCF_001039045.1 Lactiplantibacillus herbarum | reverse complement strand
CAAAGCGGAAGACGAGATTCGAACTCGCGACCCCCACCATAGCAAGGTGATGTTCTACCACTGAACTACTTCCGCATAATATATTCAGTTAATGCCGACTAGAGGATTCGAACCTCCGACCCCCTGTTTACAAGACAGATGCTCTGCCAGCTGAGCTAAGTCGGCATGACGATAAATACAACTATAACATCATATCATGCTCAGTTACATAAATCAACAATAACTTTACAACATTCATTAAACTATGAACCGAACTAACAGTTCAATGGAGGATACAGGGCTCGAACCTGTGACCCTCTGCTTGTAAGGCAGACGCTCTCCCAACTGAGCTAATCCTCCAATTTCGCATGGCAACGTCCTACCCTCGCAGGGAGCGATCCCCCAACTACTCTCGGCGCTAAGAAGCTTAACTTCTGTGTTCGACATGGGAACAGGTGTATCCTTCTCGCCATCGTCACCACACTATTGAAACTAAATATTAAATTGTCTAATATTCATTTAACCCTAAGGTTAAATGAGCCGTGACAGGTTCGAACTGTCGACCCTCTGATTAAAAGTCAGATGCTCTACCAACTGAGCTAACGGCTCATAT
>NZ_LFEE01000012.1:1122-19543 GCF_001039045.1 Lactiplantibacillus herbarum | reverse complement strand
ATGCCGACTAGAGGATTCGAACCTCCGACCTCCTCATTACTAGTGAGATGCTCTGCCAACTGAGCTAAGTCGGCATGTGCGGGTGAAGGGACTTGAACCCCCACGTCCGAAGACACTAGAACCTAAATCTAGCGCGTCTGCCAATTCCGCCACACCCGCATGATATTAACTATCATGCCTTGTTGTCGAAACAGGACTTATTTGTACGCCTTGACAACTATTTAACTTTATCATCATGTCTAATTCTTGTCAACATGTTTTTAAAATTAATTTTGGATAAATATACTTCTTCTTGAATGAATGACGCATATTTACCGACAAGAAATATTATAGCACGCCAATCGAAAATAGCAAACCCTATTTTCAAAAAAAGTGGTATTTATTTGAATTAATTATTGTCAATCGTGATATTAACAGCTTCCAAGCCGCTTTTTATCTTGGTACCCCGTTGCATTTACATCTTAAACCCTCTGTTGTAATTCTCACTATTAGTCCGGCGTCACCAATAACCGCCTTCCTAGATACTCATAAATTATGCAAAAAGCGAGTACCCATTGCTGAGTACTCGCCCTCACTAACTAATGTTAGCCTTGTTTTTCAATTTTAGTTTTACCATGCATGTAAGGAACCAAGACATCTGGAATCGTTACGGTACCATCTTCATTTTGGTAGTTTTCCAAAATAGCAGCAACGGTCCGCCCAACAGCTAAGCCACTACCGTTCAACGTGTGAACGAATTGTAACTTACCGTCTTCATCACGATATTGAATGTGTGAACGACGTGCTTGGAAATCAGTACAGTTAGAACAACTTGAGATTTCACGGTACTTGTCTTGTTCTGGGAACCAAACTTCAAGGTCATGTGTCATGGCAGCCGTAAAGCTCATATCACCAGTCGTTAAGGTGATCACGTGGTATGGCAAGTCCAGTTTCTTCAATAATGATTCTGCATTATTCGTTAACTTTTCAAGTTCATCCCATGAATCTTCAGGCTTCGTGAACTTAACCATTTCAACCTTATTGAATTGGTGTAAACGAATCAGACCCTTAGTATCGCGGCCGGCACTCCCTGCTTCTTCACGGAAGGCTGGTGACAACGCCGTAAAGTATACGGGTAATTTTTCAGTAGGGATTACTTCGTCACGGTAGTAGTTGACCAATGGGACTTCAGCCGTTGGAATCAACGTTAAATCTTGGGTCGTAATCCGGAAAGCATCTTCCTTAAACTTAGGGAATTGGCCAGTTCCGTACATTGATTCATCAGTAACCATGTATGGTGGTAAGATTTCGGTGTAACCCTCTTCTTCATGTTGATCCAAGAAGAAGTTGTATACGGCACGTTCTAGCTTGGCACCATCGCCAACGTAGTACAAGAAACGACTACCAGAAACTTTAGCACCGCGTTCAAAGTCTAAGATTCCAAGACTTTCACCAAGTTCCCAGTGGGCTTTAGGCGTAAAGTCAAACTTGCGTGGTGTTCCGATTCGACGTAATTCAACGGCGTCTTCTTCTTTAAGACTGATTGGAACGTCTGGGTGTGGCATGTTTGGTAGGTGGGCATCCATATCTTGAACCTTAGCATCGATCGCGCGACGTTGTTCATCCAAAGTCTTGATTTCGGCACTAACTTCTTGCATTTCGGCAATTTCAGCACTAGCATCCGCTTTGTCGCGCTTCTTCTGTGAGATTTCACCTGAAACTTGGTTACGAGTTGACTTTAATTGTTCACTCTTAGCAATCAATTCACGGCGTTGTTCGTCGGCAGCTAATAAATCATCGATATCACTAGCAGCGACCCCACGATGACCAAGTTGTTCCTTAACAAAATCTGGGTTCTGGCGAATCATCTTTACATCTAACATTTGTACACGTCCTCTACACATATTTTTGTAAATAAAAACAGTCCCTCCTCCCAATTGGGACGAAGAGACTGCGATTCGCGGTACCACCCAAGTTCAGGACCATAATGATCCCACCCTTTAAACGGATAACGGCCGAGCCGTGCAGAATTACCTGCCCACATTGTTGCGTCGGAGTTTCGACTACCAGTTCACACCACCCACTGGCTCTCTGAATATCTACTTGAAACGCACCGTGTTTTATATTTCATTACTTACTATAGATCATAACTGATAAAAAGGCAACTAAGCGAGGCTAGTAACTTTTTCATCGATCAAGCGAATAACTTCCTTACGGGCTTCTGGGTCCGCAACAAAGTCTAGTTGATCGCCATCAATCTGCATTTTAGGACTGTGATTATAGTTCGCATACCAATCCACATAGCGTGCATTTAAAGTCTGATAATAGTTGAATAGATCTGGATCTTGATCGATCTGTTCATAAGAACGTCCACGTTTTTGAATCCGTTGTAACATCGTATCAAACGAGATGTTGATATGGATCAACAGATCTGGACTCTTCTGATGTGAGGCTTCTGGGAGTTCTTGCATCATGTTATTCAGTAACGAATCGTAAATGTCGACCTCAGTATTCGTTGCGCGACCTAAGTCACCGTTTAAGTGGAATAGCAATGAGTCTTCGAAGATCGAACGATCAAGTACGTCCAAGTCATTAGCATAGGTTGACTTAATACTATCAAGCCGTTTATTTAAGAAATAGATTTGTAATAAGAACGCGTATTTTTTAGGGTCCTTATAAAATAACGGTAAAATGGGATTGTCATCAACAGATTCGTAAAACGCGGTTGAGCCAAAATGGTCAGCGACTAATTGCGTTAAACTCGTCTTGCCGGCACCGATTGTTCCTGACATTACAAGCATGGGGGTCTCTCCTTTTATTCACGTCAAAATTTCATTCATCATTAAAAAGTAACACTACATATTGTACGCACCCATGCGGTAAAATGCAATATCTGGGGGAAGAAAATAGAGTGCGCCAGCAGGCGGTTAGGGACCGAGCATAGCCTAGGAGGAGTGAGGAGTGCGTTTTTTTGTAATCGTTGCTTCTCCGTAGCTAAGCGGAGGGCCCTGCCTGCTGGCGCACGTTTCAGCTATTAACGTGGAATCAGGGATTATTCCGGTCTTGGGAATAGTCCCTGATTTCGGGTTAAGCGGAGCAAGCTGGCTTTTGGCGCACGTTTCGGCTATTACCATCAGAGAATGAGGTTTTACCCATTACGCCCCATCTACCGCAAGCTCCAAATATATTATCCTCAATACGCCCCTCATGGTGCCTACAGCATTAACTGTCAAATGTATGGTTAAAAAAAGGATTCCACAGCAACCCGCAGAATCCTCAAAATTTATTTATTCGCTTTTTCACGTGCCTGTAGCAAACTAACGTACTGTTCCAACGTTAAGTTGTGCTTAGTCATGAACTGCGCACTCGCCTTACCGACATAGCGAAAATGCCACGACTCATAATCAATCCCGGTTGACTTCTCACCAGCCTTCGTAAACCGTAAGACAAAGCCGTAATCGGCTGCGTGGTTGATCAACCACTGTTGCCCCTTGGCCTTATCCGAAGAAGACAACAACTGATTGCCATGATTATTATACCAAGTTGTATTCATAATATCCGCAGCCAAACCAGTCTCATGTTCACTGGCTCTCGGTACTGCGACGTATTCTTTCGTCAATTTCAGAGCTTCCTTAGCCGTTTTACCCTGATTCTCATAAGTCTGAATCGATTGATCCCAAACTTCCTGTTGGTAAGCTACGGAACGATACCCAGAGACAATTGTTGCCGGATAGCCAGCCTTTTTTGCACCGGCAATAAAAGCTTCTAACGGCTTAACAATTGAACTCCGTACCGCAATCCCGTTGACACTGGACTTATCAAACGTCATTTCACTGTGCTTATGCCACTCGTTAACAACCACCAAATCACTGTCAGTCGACTTAACGCCCTTAGGTAACGCACTGATCAATTTCTGCCGCTTGGTCTGTGTCTTAGTCGTTTTTTGACTACTTGTCGCAGTAGCCTTCGTTGCAGTGGTTTTAGTCGTCCCGCAACCACTTAAAGCCCCAACTATCGTTACTAAAGCTAGTCCTGTCCATACTTTTCTCAACATCTCTCTCGCTGCCTTTCTCATCCTAATCCTAGCATGACTGGTATCCAACCATGACAGTTGCATATCAGACTTTGAACTCTCTTAATAATTCTGGTTATACTCTACACTTTAAAATTAACACAAAAAAAGTATCAGCGGTATGCTGATACTTAAAATTTTACTGAATTTAGCCGTTATCAGAATGATGCTTCGTTAGATCAACTTTATCTAACGGAATCATCTTAGTTCGATAGCGAATTTTATAATAGGCATATAAAACGATGAACAGCGGGATACTCATGTAGGTGACCCCAATCGCTTGCCAATCCCACGTTGCAAATGAATGTAAATCTTGACCCGCAATAACGACAATACACAGAATGAATGCAAACCAAGGTCCAAATGGGAACCACTTAGCATGGTAACGCAATTCGTCCAACGAATGTCCCTGCTTGATAAAGGCCTTACGGAAGCGCAGATGTGAAATCGCAATCCCTAACCAAGCGATAAATCCGGTTAAACCACTAGCTGATACTAAGAAGATATAGATACGAGCACCGAATAGGCTTGATAAGAAGGTCAACAAACCGATGACGGTCGTTCCTAGTAAAGCCATCACTGGAATTCCACGACGGTTCACCCGACCAAACGTCTTAGGTGCGTATCCCTGTAAAGAAAGTGAATACAGCATCCGCGTTGAAGCATACATCCCTGAGTTAGCGGCTGACAAGACTGACGTTAAAATGACCGCGTTCATGACACTAGCCGCAGCAGCCAATCCCGCCCGTTTGAAGACTAACGTAAACGGACTGATGGCAATATCGCTGGCAGATGATCCCAATAAGTCTTTAGACGTATAAGGAATGATTGCCGCGATCACAAAGATGGCTAGAATATAGAATAACAGAATTCGCCAGAAAACTTGTTTGATTGCAGCCGGAATACTCTTTTCAGGCGTTGCTGATTCGCCCGCCGTAATCCCAATCAATTCAGTCCCTTGGAATGAAAAACCAGCGACGACGAAGACACTCAAAATGGTTGGAATTCCACCAACAAATGGTGCCTTTTTCAAGGTAAAGTTACTCAAACCAGTTGCGTGACCACCCATAATCCCGAAGATCGTTAATACCCCGATCACCAAGAAAACAAGTACGGTAACGACTTTGACCAAAGATAGCCAGTATTCCGTCTCACCAAATGAACGTACGGATAACGCGTTGATCGTAAAGATTAGCACCAGCGCAATTAGACTAAAGACCCACCCTGGTACGGATGGCAGCCAAAATTGCATAACGATCGCCGCCGTACTGATATCAACTGCCAAGGTAATGGCCCAGTTGAACCAGTAGTTCCAGCCCATTGCGAATCCCATTGCCGGATCAACGAACCTGGTCGCATAAGTCGAGAACGACCCTGATACGGGTAAGTACGTGGCCATTTCGCCTAGACTGGTCATTAAGAAATAGACCATAATCCCAATCCCCACGTAAGCGAGTAACGCCCCGCCAGGACCTGCCGTTGAAATTGCCGAGCCCGAAGCTACGAATAGCCCCGTCCCGATACTACCACCTAATGCAATCATGGATAAGTGCCGTGTTTCTAAAGAGCGATGCACTTCCTGATGTTGTTCTTCTGCCATTGCAGAACCTCCAAAAATCGATTTATATCTAAAAGTGTTCACACCGATTCAGTTATGTTGGCTCAAAATAAAAAGTCTCCTTGCAAAGTGCGCAAAAAGACTTTAATCAGATTAGCTTACATAAATGCTGATTTCATGGTCGATAGCGCCCCGCGACTATTCTAGCCGCGACAGTCCTTGATTTATTCAACCAAGGCCCAACAAAGCAATCAGTCACCGATCACTTCATTTCGGCGGTCGCCCCTTTCACTAGCCTTCATCGGTGGTGACCCACCTCCAGCTGGTTACTCATGTTAACCGCGTCCTCTTCTTTCGATATACTCAATCATTATAGCTAACTCATCTGTATTTGACAACCGGCTATACCAGTTGTTTTTAATAAAATTGATCTGGTAACATTGTTTGACCAAGGGCTTTGTTATCTGAATAATCGATTGGAATATCCACGATAACGGGACCTTCAGTTGCAAAAGCCTGGTCAAGAATCTGATCAAGATCTGCAGGTTTATTAACTCGTAAACCAGTGGCACCAAAACTCTCAGCGTACTTAACAAAGTCAACGGGGCCAAAATGAACCGCCGCGTCTTCGCCATATTTCATCTCTTCTTGGAACTTAACCATGTCGTAAGTCCCATCATTCCAGATCAAATGTACGATGTTCAAGTTCATCCGTACAGCTGTTTCAAGTTCTTGAGCAGAGAATAGGAACCCACCGTCACCAGATACGGAAACAATCTGGGTGTTTGGCCGGACTAAAGCTGCCGCAATCGCCCAAGGTAATGCCACACCCAACGTTTGCATCCCGTTACTGAATAACAAGTGTCGTGGTTCGTAGCTCCGGAAATGGCGTGCCATCCAGATATAGTGACTACCCACATCGACAGCTACAGTCATTTCATCGGTAACTCGTTGCTGTAATGCTGAGATCACAGACAACGGGTGACTTAAAGACGAATTTTCATCAATATTAGGCACAAAATCCCGGGTTTGAAGTCGTTCTTGCAGCTCATTTAGATAAGCTTGAGATTCTTCTCCCAAATCGTAGCCCTTCATGTAAGGCAACAAGAAGTCCAACGTTTGTGCGATATCCCCAATCAATTCTGTCTCTGGTTGGAAGTTATGATCGATTTCAGCACGCATATCATCGATGACAACGATGCGTGACTTACCTTCAGCATTCCAGTTACGTGGTTCGTATTCGATTGGATCGTAACCCACAGCAATGACTAAGTCTGATTTCTTCAGTAACATGTCACCTGGTTGGTTGCGGAACAAGCCGACCCGACCAAAGAAGTGGTTCGCTTCTAAGTCACGTGAGATTACTCCGGCAGCTTGGAATGTTTCGATAACGGGTAGGTTTGCATCCGATACTAAGTTCCGAATCGCTGCGGTTACTTCTGGTGAAGATGCACGCATCCCAACTAGTAAAACAGGCAATTTGGCTGCCTTGATCTTCTGAGCTAAGAGTGTTGCTTCAACCGGACTAGCAGGTCCTAATTTGGGTGCCTGAATCGGTTTGATAATTGGCCGTTTAACTATTGAGTCCGTAACATCTTGGGGAACACTGATGAAACTAGCCCCCTGTTTAGCAGCCGTTGCTTCTTGATAAGCATTCGCAAGTACTTCTGAGATATTCTCTGGTTCTTGCACTTCAGCACTATACTTCGTAATTGGTTGGAAGAGTGCCGCGTTATTCATACTTTGGTGAGTTAAACGTAATAAATCAGCCCGTTGAACCTGACCAGCAATCGCTAGAACAGGATCACCTTCTGCCGTTGCTGTAACGAGGCCAGTCGCCAAGTTACTAGCACCAGGACCAGAAGTCGCCATCACAACCCCTGGCTTACCCGTAATCCGGCCAATACCAGCCGCAATGAAAGCCGCGTTTTGTTCATGACGCGTCACTACTAGCTTAGGAGTCTTAGGATTAACTGGATGTTCTAATCGTTCAAAGACCCGGTCAATTTTGGCACCGGGAATACCAAATACATATTTAACGTCGTGGTTTGCAAGGCTGTCAACAATTGCGTCAGCCCCATAGTATTTCTTATCTGCCATGTTGTTCTCCTCATCTTTGTGAAAATCAATGTTAGAATACCACAAAAAACACCGTAATAATAGCATTTTCAGCCTTGTGAAATAAAGTTCATCATTTTTAAAACATCAAAAAACATGCTTAATGCCGGTCCATCTTGCTTTACCAAGCGAAAACGTTCTCATTTTTCACTAACTTTGTAGCCCCCCTCACTTAGTCAGTACGCATCCTCGTTAATAGCTGGTTCAATTGCATCATCTTATCATCTGACTGGTTCGTCCAGTCCAACACTGGAATCTCTTGAACCGCCAATAATTCTTTGATCAACGTGGCAATCTTTTGCTGACTTAAAAAGGTTAACCACAGTTGGTCAGCCTGAGCAAAAATAGCGTTAACTACTTTAGTCCCCTCATCAGCAACGGGTTCAACATCCTTAAAGACCTGATCGAAATAGCCATGATCCGGAAACGACTGTAAAGGACCTTCAATTGCGGTGACAACGTCCGTAATTGAAATCTCTTCCGGCGAACGAGCTAGATGGACCCCACCGTTATTGCCACTAGTTGAAGTAACTAACTCTGCCACAACTAGTTTACGGATGATTTTGCGAATATACGTGGCTGAGCCCCCGATTCGTTCATGGATCACATCGGCCGTTAACGGAATCGTTGGCTGTTGTGTTGCTAACAAAACAATCATGCAAGCGGCTTGTTCAAATGATTTAGCAAGTTGCATGTTACTCATCTCCCTGTGGTAACGTAACACATTCATAAAAAAGTTCAGTCTCGCCGGCACCAAATGGCGCATAGTCTGGGTGGCGAACGGCATCATATTGCTGAAAATTAGCACGACTCAAAATTTGCTTAGAAGCCGGGTTATCCGCTAAACAACTAGCGGTCATCCGTCGCAATTGCAACGTTTCAAAACCATATTGTTGTAATTGACGAACGCCGCCGTCATAATCCCTCGACGCCAGTACCGGCCATTCAACATGTATCCCAGATCCATTTCTTGAGTTGCCGGCTCACCGGCGTTAGTTATTCGTTCATACAAGCCAATACTCCCAATTACTTTATGCTCAGCGACTAATTCAATAGCAAAGATTTGCGGTAACTTTGACTGTTGGCGTAACAAAAACTCGGCTTCAGTTAAACTGTGTGCTGGTGTAAAGCCAGCCGGTGCCGCAACTGCTGGATCACATACCAATTCATAGTAATCCGTAACATCCGCATCCGTAAACGGTCTTAATTCTAATTGTTCCCCCTGAACTGTAACCGTGACCATTACCATATCTGTCCCACCTGTCTTGCGTTATAATAGTTATGTTAACCATATCAATTGAGGTGATTGCATGCAAGTTATCCAACAAAAATTAACGAATAATCAGACCCAACTGACCGGATTTTTACACACACCGGATCAGAATGCGCATCAAACTGAACTGCCAGCCGTCATCATTGTTCCAGGTGGGTCTTACACCCATATTCCAACGGGACAGGCTGAAACCCTTGCGATGGCATTTGCGGGGCATGGCTATCAAGCCTTTTATTTAGAATATACCCTGCTTAGTAATCAACAACCATTAGGACTTACACCTGTATTCGACCTCGCTGAAGCTGTCTGCTTACTAAAGCAACACGCTACAGAGTGGCACATCATTGCTGACCAGATTACCTTAGCTGGTTTCAGCGTCGGTGGTCACATCGTCGCACTCTATAATGATTATTGGCAGAACCTCCTGCCTTCAAAACTCGACGTTGAAGCCACAGCCCTGAAACCAGCCAACGTTATTTTAAGTTACCCAGTTATCAGTCCACTGCTAGGTTTTCCTAAAGACGCGGCCACGATTGCAACTTGGAGCACGCAACCAACTGATCTAGCCGCAGAACAACACGTCAATCTAAATAATCGCCCTCCCTTTATCTGGGCAACCGCGGATGATCCGATCGTTCCCGCCACTAACGCCTTAGCTTATGCAACGGCCTTAGCCACGGCTAACATTGCCTATGAACTCCACGTTTTTCGCCACGGTCCCCATGGCTTAGCATTAGCTAACGCCCAAACCGCTTGGAAACCGGATGCCGACCAGCCACACGCCGCTCACTGGCTATCATTAGCGTTGGAGTGGTTAGCTGAACAAGCTACCCAAAACCATTGATTTTTAGAACAATCAAAAAAACCGTCACGATTAACGTGGCGGTTTTACTTATCTCATCACTATTTCGATTACTTTAAAATTATAAGTATGAACGATAGAATAATTTCCATTGAAATAATCCCGGTGCCCAGAAGACGTAGAACCACTGCATAACCTGTGACCAAGTCCAAGCTAACAGCACAGCGCCAATTGTATCCGTTGGGTAATGTGCTGACAAATACACTCGTGACAGCATCACTAAAATCAACCAAACAATACTCCCCCACCGAACAACCTGAGATAATCGATAATTAGGTAATTCAGGAACTACGAAGAGTAGAATCACGCTGACCAACACAAACGTTCCTAACACATGACCACTTGGATAACTATAACCAGTATCCTGTGCCAAGTGATTGATTGGCCGGGCTCGTGCTACCAAGTGTTTCATGATGAAACCTAGAACCATTGCTCCAGCCATATATGCTAACGACCAAAAGGCCTGAATTTTATATTTAAAGCCATAGAGTAAAAATGATAATATCACAATCCATAGCACATCTAGCCCAGGCGAAGCCAACCAAGCGATTACTTTATAAAAAGCTACCCACACACCACTACTGCTGACCTGCACCAGCGATGTAATTGCAGCATCCAACAAATCAATACCAATTGCGCCATCACTAATAAAATAGCTCAAATAGGCAAATAAAATAATGCCAATGACGAACTTGATCGGCCGGCTGCGCGACTTATCGATCATCAAAACAAGAACCCCCATCAATATTTAAATTAACAAAATTATACCATATCTGTTAATTAACTGAATAAAAGCTTAATATTACCGGCAGAACCTTAAAAAAAAACAAAGAAGTCATTGGTTAGTCCTTCTTTATTAACAAAAAGGTTATGCTTAATTCCAAGTTTGACATTTATTCGGTCGCAATTGTTATGTGGATTCAGTTTCCGCTGAACCGAAAAAATGCTAAAATAATGGGGTACATACAATCATTGGAGGAAGAATTTAATGGAAGACATGCCAAGTCGCTCAGAAATGCACAACGAGGGTTCACAGAAGAACAACGGAAAGGGTCCTAAGAAAAGACATCCTGTCCGTACGACAATTTTAGTCATCATCGCCGTATTGCTAGTCGGAACTGGGGCCTTTGCCGCCCGAACCTTCTATAACGCTAAGAAGGCAGCCGACACGGTCTTTAAGAGTAGTGGAATCAGCAAGTCACGTGATACCAGCGCTGTCTTGAGTGGCAAGAAGCCTTTCTCAATTCTCTTACTAGGAACTGATACTGGGGCTCTCGGTCGTGACTACAAGGGTCGCACCGATACGGTTATTCTAGCAACCATCAACCCACAGACTAAGACAACCACACTGATGAGCTTACCTCGAGATGCTGAGGTTGCCGTCACTGGTTTCGAACAGGATTTCCCAAGCAAACTTAATGCCGCTTACGCTTATGGTAGTGCGGGAACAACCATCAAGACCGTCCAATCATGGTTGAACGTCCCAGTTGATTACTACGCCTTGATCAACATGGGTGGTATGAAGAAGGTCGTCGATGAAATCGGTGGCGTGGACATTACGCCAATTCGGACCTTCACTTATGAAGGCTACACCTTCACTAAGGGACAAAAGACCCATATGGCTGGTGCCAAGGCGCTCGCCTACTCACGGATGCGTTACGATGATCCATTGGGTGACTATGGTCGTCAACAACGTCAACGTCAATTGATCACTGCTATCATCAGTGAAAGCAGTAGTGCTTCTAACTTACTCAAACAAGACTTTATGTCATCAATTGCAAAACAAACTCGAACTGACTTAACTTTAGGTAACTTAACTAGCATCTTCACCAATTATCGGGTTGCCACTAAGAACGTGGTTTCTGATCATGCTCAAGGAACTGGTAAGATGATTGATGGGCAATCATTCGAAGTTGTTTCTCAATCAGAAAAGCAACGCGTTACCAACGTCCTTCGTAGCTCTTTAGACTTAAAGGCCGCTACAACTGGAAAAAAGTACGCTAACCAAAATTAATTCTATTTAACAGATCAAATAAAAATGGATGCCTTCTAGGGCATCCATTTTTATTTTGAATTATTATTTTAGTAACGCCAACGCAACGTACAGAACGTTATCAAGCGATTCAACAATTCAGCCAATAAGAATCCTAAAGCAATCGCACCCGTAATCATTACGACCTGCAACGTAAACGACACCGCTTGTCGATAATTTCCCAGCGCAAAGTTGCGGACCATCTGATAGGCCTGACTTCCCGGCACAAATGACACCAGACTAGGAATGTTAAAAATAATTGCCGGCATTTTTTTATACCGTGCTGCTAGACTACTCAGTACGCCAATTCCCACTGAGCCAATCAAACTTCCTAGGACAACGCCACCATCAAATGCTTGCACAATCAGATAGCCGCCCCAAGTCAATGTCCCAATCCAACCAGCTACATTCAGTGCTTGGTGCGGAATATTAATGATTAAACCAAATCCCAAAACAGCAATGTACGCTAACGCTAACTGTCCAACGACTGCCATCTTGCACCTCCATCGTCTTAAACTAGCTGTAACTTAACCGGCTAGTCTTTTATTATTTCTACTTATGCCACAGCTTTTTAGAAAAGCGTGATCACCATTGCAATTCCAAATCCTAGCGCTGCAGCGCTCAACATGGCTTCTACACCCCGGGCCGGGCCACTGACAAAGTTGCCAGCTAACGTGTCGCGTACCGCGTTAGTCAATGGCACCCCCGGCACTAGTGGCATCAGAGCACCAATAATAATATCGTTAACATTGGTCCCCCAGCCAATCTGGCAAGCCCACTCGGCACCAAAGCCAATTAATAAAGCCGCCATCAACTCACTGAGAAATTTGATCTTCAAGTAACGATTAAGCAGATAAAAGACGAGGTACCCAAGTGTTCCAATCACAACCGTTGGCCAAGTATTGATTACTTCCTGACGAAACATGATCATCAACGGACCACTGACAAGCGCAGCTCCTACCAATTGTAACCACAATGGGAATGATCGAGATGCCGCATCGATTTGATTCAACCGTTCATATAAAGTCGTCAGATCAATCTTCGTATCCGCAAATTGCCGTGACAACTGATTGACCTGTGCCACTTTTTCCAAATCAATCGTTCGTTGATTGATCGCTGCAATCTGGGTCGCATTACGCCCCTGAATTGACATCATCACGCCGGTAATCGTCACGTAAGTATTAGCCGAAACGACCCCGGCGTTTTGCGCAATTCGCATCATCGTATCATCGACTCGTGAGATTTCAGAACCATTTTCAACCATGATTTTGCCAGCTTTCAAACACGTTGCAATAATCAATTCATCCGCAGTCATCTTCAGTCAGCCCCATTTCTCAAGACTCATCGCTTACAACGACTAATCTCGTTAATTGTCATCCTTCAATAAGTCTTACTTTAGCCAAAATAACGTCGTTAGTAAAGGAATATCTAAACTTTTATCTGACTTAACTTAGCGATTATTAAAAGACAACAAAAAACCGGTGATGGGAAAATCCCATTACCGGTTTTTATTAGCCATTTAAGCGTTAATTAAGCTTTAGTAACGTTAACTGCTTGTGGGCCACGATCGCTTTCTTCAACGTCGAAGTTTACAGCTTGGCCTTCTTCAAGACTCTTGAAGCCGTCTTCTTGGATAGCTGAGAAATGTACGAATACATCGCTACCGTTTTCGCGAGTGATAAAACCAAAACCCTTATCAGCGTTGAACCATTTAACTGTTCCGTGTTCCATAATAAAAAATCCTCCTAGTGCGTTTTGCACGTATAAAATTAATGTAAATCATGATTCGGTGCAAATGGGGATAGTTTATTGAAACGATCTGACCAAAATTACCTAACCAAGCTACATGAGTAATTGTAGCATATTGCTTTTAAAAAAGGTAGTGAATCACAGCGATTTCATATAAAACTTTCTTGCCCCATAAACATCATAGTATAACCAGCTAAACTAACTTAGTTTCAATCAAACTAAGCCTATTTAACAAAGACATTATGTGCTGCTTTAAAACTAATTGGAATCTGTTCACCGGTCTTTTTAATCAATACCGTCACTGGGCCTTCGAACGGATCATGCTTCATAACTGTAATCTGTTGTCCGATTTTTAGCGGTGTATCATGTAAATACATCAACAAGTCATGATTATCAATAAACCGTTCAACCATAACATTGGCCCCATCTTCGGTATCGGCTAGGCTAACATGACTGTCTTCTTGGTAGTGACCTTCCTTATCAGGAATTGCGCCACCGTGAGGACAGTACGTTGGGTTGCCTAAAAATTCTTCTAACGAATTAATCAAACGATCACTAGTAACGTGTTCCAAAACTTCCGCTTCAGTATGCACGTCGGGCAAATCGTAATTCAACTTATCAACTAAGAAATCTTCCCAGATCCGGTGCTTACGGACTAACGTCTCGGCATACCGAATCCCCTTCTTAGTCAATGAAATCCCCGCATATGGGGTATGCTTTGCTAAGCCTTCTTGAACTAATTTACCAACCATTTCCGTAACGGATCCGGCTGCGATGTCTAAGCTTAACGCAATCTGCTTATTGGACACCTTTTTCTTCGTACCACCAAGCTCGAAAATAATTTTCAAGTAATCTTCCTTCATGGGGGTCATGGCTATTTTTCACCTCAACTAAAATTGTTTCTATCTAAAATTCTCTGAATATAATTCTAACATCTTACTACAATTGTGACACTAGTTCCAGCGCGATGAGTTTAAGCGGTTACCAAAACTTTGAAAAAGAAACCTAATCGTGCCATAATTAAATTGTAGCGCAATTGTCTTAATTTTTAAATGTGCTCCACACTAAGGAGGAACCGCATCGTGAATGATGATGCTCAATTATCAATAACACAGCTTAATGATAGTTTGCAGCATAAAGCGGTTGAAGATTTTGCAACCTTTTACATACCACTTTTTGATGCTAACAATCTCGAAATGATGTCGAACTATGACGTCGCCCAGTACATGACAGATATTAATGCCCAACTTACCTATGGCCGCTTTATGACCAATGCACAACGGATAAGTGATAGTATTAATACCTCATTTGCCGACTACGTTAGTCTGATCGCACAGCTTGGTCAAAAGTACTTCTCCAGTGGCAACGCCGCCCTACCATGGCAAGAATGGTACGCGACCCACTTCGCTCAACTGGCAACCTCTTAAACCTTCGCTTAAAGCTGTCAGTAATAGTATTTCAGTGCTTATTAGCTGAAACGTTATCAACAATCCACTGAGTTTGGGATTTTCCCAAGCTCTTTTTTGTACCCGTTATCGACGCGGCCACCTGGAATCTCAGCCTATTCAGTGCAAACAAAAAGCCCCAAGCTTTCCCGCAGCACTTGGGACCCCTGATAGGTATCATCACCGGGCGATTGAATACTACTACTAGTTTTCAATTACACGTTGTTTTTATGCACGATTACTACCTAGACTAGCTAGGCATCTCTGCGCTATTTCGCGCTCCGTTGTAAATCCTCTTACAAAGTTAAACTTCAAAACACGACCAACATGACACGGTCAACCCAGCCATAAGATCGGTTGACGAACGGGAAACTTTAATGCCCAAGTGACTGACCGATACCTACACCCTAAATCTAACATTAATCAATCGTTTTCACAAGTTGAAAGGCGCGCTTCTACTGGTTTATCTCGTTAAACGGGATAGACGCGATAGTGAGGTTCTTCATCCTGAATAAAACAATAAAGTTGTTGCTTATGCTCCTCATCAAAGTAGCCTAAATTGATCATGTGATGACCATCCCGTTCTTCAATTCCCTGAAAACTAGTCATGACAAAAATCCGCATCATATCCATTTGATTACCATAACCATCCGCACGTTCGACCGCAGCGGCTAACGTAAAACCTTCATCCAACATCATTTTAATAAAATGAACCCGCATCAACGTCCCGTATGCGTAACGGTGCGTCGTGTTTTTCTCGCCGGCTTGCAGCGTATGAATATAATTTTTCTGTTCCCAATAGCGTAACTGAGTCTGTGAAACACCCGTCATCTTTGCTAAGTCACTGATTCCAATTGTAAATTGGTGTTTATGAATCTGGTCCTTGAACTTCTTGAAGGACACACCCTCTTGATTATCCACGTGTCAGCCTCTTTTCTAACAATTTCAATATTTAGTATATATTTTTTGATATTATTGTCAAGTTTGTTGACAAAGTTATTAAATCCGATTATATTAGACAACGTACTTTGTTAGAGAGAAGGGATTTAATTGTCAACAACTGTTGATACGCATGGCAAACCGTATAATCGCGCTTTGCTCATTGCCGTCTTATTAGTTGGTACTTTTTGTACCGTGCTTAACCAAACGATTTTAACCACTGCCTTCCCCACGTTAATGAAGGATTTCGACATTACGACGTCGACAGTGCAATGGTTAACAACCGGATTTATGTTAGTTAACGGGATCATGATTCCCGTTAGCGCTTGGCTCAGTTCGCGGATTTCAACTAAATGGTTGTATCTCGCAGCGATGAGCATCTTCGAAATTGGGACGATTATTTGTTGGACCGCCCCCAACTTCGGTACTTTATTAGCTGGTCGACTGATTCAGGCTGTGGGTGTCGGTGTTACGATGCCACTCCTACAGACCATCATGTTAACGATTTTCCCCGCAGATAAACGTGGCGCTGCCATGGGAACTGCCGGAATCGTTATCGGCTTAGCTCCAGCCATTGGCCCAACCCTTTCAGGATGGGTTATTGACAACTTATCATGGCGTGACCTTTTCGGTTTAATTGTACCGATTGTAGCCATCGTTATGATTGCCGGCTTCTTCTTCATGGCTAACGTTTTGGAAACATCTAAACCAAAATTAGACTTCTTATCATTAGTCTTATCAACAGCCGGTTTCGGGAGTTTACTCTATGGCTTCTCATCCGTTGGTGATAATGGCTGGACCTCAGCCATCGTTCTTTCAACCTTGATCATTGGGGTGATCCTGATTGCCGGTTTTGTCTGGCGTCAATTGACTATGAAAAATCCATTCTTGGAATTACGGGTCTTCAAACACGCTGAATTCACCGTTGCAGCTATCCTTAGTGCCGTTGCCAATATGGCAATGGTCGGAGCTGAAATGGTCATTCCGTTATACTTGCAAATTATTCACGGCTTTACCGCCTTTGAATCAGGCCTCTCACTCTTGGCTGGTGCCCTGATGATGGGGATCATGAGCCCAATTACTGGTCGCGCATTTGACCGCTTTGGTGCCCGTCGTCTTTCTATCTTAGGGATGCTACTACTGACTGTTGGGACGATTCCATTCGCCTTCATCACTCGTACTACGCCTACCGTCTATATCGTTGTTCTTTACGCACTACGGATGTTCGGTATCGCCATGGTTATGATGCCCGCAACTACTGCTGGGATGAATGCTCTTCCCGTTGATTTAATGGGACACGGGACGGCCGTTAATAATACCACTCGTCAGATTGCTAGTTCCATTGGGACTGCCATCTTAACGTCAGTCTTATCAAACGTGACGGATGCTTCCAAGCCAGCACATAGCATGATTAAGAGCAACCCACTTGGCTACCAAAACAGTTACTTTAACGCGACCTTAAATGGTTATCACGCTGCCTTCTGGGTAGCCGTCGCATTCTCCGTTATCGGTTTAGTGGTTGCCTTCTTCATGAAGGACAAACAACATTCCGTTAAACCCGTTGCTAAGGAGGTGAACGACTAATGATTCTTATTTTATTAGTTGCAAGTACGCTTGCACTCTTCCTATCATTTATCTACGTTCACCGGACCGCACTGCGAATGACTCTAACCATCATCTTTGGTGCGCTCATGCTAGTTTCAATCGTCTTCATTTCTTTGAACGACAGTCAGCATTACGGTATGGTCAAAACAACAACTACTGCCACGACTTCACTGAAGTCTGCTAGCAGTAGCAAACAGATGGACTTGCTACTATACCAAAGTGTGGGCACAGCTGATAAGCACCGGGTCTACATCTACAAGACCACTACGAATCAGAAGAAAGTCAGTCACACGACGGCTAGCGTAAAAACGGCTAACCAAGTCAAGACAACGACTGCCACCCTAAGTTAGTAACCAAAACGACGCGTTGGACTTACAAGAACAACGCAATGAAGTTCTGGTTCGGGTTAGCTAACAACGACAAACAGCTCATCAAACGTACGAACTACTTCTACGTTAAGAAGAGTTGGGCCGTTCTAAGCACGACTCAAGCAAAGCAATTCAGTAAGTTGATGAAACAACAACAAGCAACTTTGAAAGCACGTGCAACAGTTTACGTTCAAAATCAAGTTAAGGCCGCAATGGTCAAGAACCCAACAATGAGCCAAGCTCAATTAGCACAAGTGCAAAAGGCAGCGGCAGCACAATACCAAGCCAACGCTATTCAAAGCATGATTAAAACCGTCAAGGCTAGTAAATAATTAGTTTTGATTTCAAAAGGTCGGTCAAGTTAGCATTCCTGCTAATCTGACCGACCTTTTTTGCTAAGCTTAAGATAGAGTCTCTTCCA
>NZ_LFEE01000012.1:0-1068 GCF_001039045.1 Lactiplantibacillus herbarum | reverse complement strand
TGTCAGGACGCCCCTCACGGCTGGATAGTACTCGAAGGAAAATAGATACGTACCTGACTTTGAATCGACTACTCGTAATTACTAAATTCATCTAAGAAACAACCACTCAGCTAAATGAGACCCTTACTAAAAATTTACTGACAGTTATTGAAAAAATTGACAGCTGGCCGCCTTTTGAAATAAAGATCAATCCAACTAAAGCTAGATAAAATAGGATCACCATGTCAAATTTCAGCTTAGCCGTGAGGTGTGGTCTGACAGCGCTCAGCCATGAAATTACACTTAGCTGAATGGGTTGCTCAGGTTAGTGTAAGGCCGAGTTTTGAGATTACAAGCGGGTTTTGCTTGTGAGCTCAAAACCGTGCCCATGGCGTTCCAGCGTTGTCAGACCGCCCCGGTAGGCGGAAAAATCCGCACGTATAATATCATAGTTGGGCAATTAGCAAAAATCTCAACTATCACTTTCAATAATTAAATCGTTAGAATCAAAAAAAGCGCGAGACGACTAAAACTAGTCATTTCACGCCGTAATGGTTAAATTAATGAATTACTTAGTTGCACACTGTTCGCAAAGTGGCATTAAGTCTTTTAAATCCTCAACGGATGAGCCATTTTCTAAGAAGCAATTGACCATATCTAGCCAATATTGATCGTCCGAACTAAACTGCGCATTGGCATCCTTACAAGGAAGCAATCCCGCTTTAGTGTACGCAACAATCTTATCAGCAGTAACCCCACTTTGGGCTGCTAATTGTTCCAGAGTCATTTTCTCCCACCATTTGTCCTTTCAAAAAATCAATGAGATTATGTTACGCCCGATAGGCTATAAATGCAAGCCTAATTTACTAACAACAAAACAACGCCCCTCCGACTAACCATTGTGACCAGCTACAAACCGCTAATTATCAAGGATTAGCGATGAAGGCTACGACTACTAAACTGTTGTAAATCGTACTCAATATCGTGTCTAAAAGCCAGTAATTTGCTCAAAAAGTCGCAGCTTTAACGATTAAAAAAAGATGATAAAAATCTTCATTGTTTTGAAGTGCCCCATAATTGTTAGACAAG
>NZ_LFEE01000044.1 GCF_001039045.1 Lactiplantibacillus herbarum | reverse complement strand
CTGTTAAATCAATGGTTTAAGCTGTTTTGGAACTTTCAGCCTTTAGTTAAGTAATGTTTACTAGTGTTGAAGCCTTCCTGAATAATAATACGCTTACATCCCTATAAATGAAATAAGTAACGTTAGTAAACAGAACGTAAATCTTGTTTACTGATATTTAGTAATTATTTTAGTAAAACGCTTACAATTACCGCTTTGAGCGCTTATGATAATAAGTGTTGAAACAGTAAACCAATATTAATTTATGAAAGACGAGGTACGGCACACAATGGCAACCCCACTACATACCAATGAATTCTTACACGGGGGTGATTACAATCCAGATCAGTGGTTGGACCATCCCGAAGTCATTGAACAAGACTTTCAAGATTTTAAACAGGCTAAGCTGAATACCGTAACCTTAGGTATTTTTGCTTGGGACAAATTAGAACCAAGCGAGGGCCAGTATGATTTTAGTTGGCTCGACCAGATTTTTGATCAAGCTGAAGCACAGGGAACCAAAATTATCCTCTCAACGCCGAGTGGTGCGCGTCCACGCTGGTTAAGCGAGAAGTACCCCGAAGTATTGCGGGTCAATGAACAAGGTCAACGCAATCAATTCGGTGAACGCCACAATCATTGCTACACCGCACCAGTTTATCGGGAAAAGGTGCAAGCAATCAACCGGCAGTTAGCGCAACGCTATGGTAAACGGCCAAGCCTACTATTGTGGCATATCTCGAATGAATACGGTGGTGCTTGCTATTGCGATTTGTGCCAAGCTGCTTTCCGTGAATGGGTGCAAGCTAAATATCAGACGTTGGCAAACTTGAATCATGCCTATTGGAATGCTTTTTGGAGTCACGAATACACCAGTTGGGATCAAATTCAGGCGCCATCACCATCGGGAGATACCGGTGTGATGGGATTGAACCTGGATTGGCGGCGCTTCGTTACCGACCGCACAATCGATTTCTTTGAGAATGAAATCAAGCCATTACGTGAACTGACACCAGATATTCCAGTAACAGCCAACTTCATGGGTGGCAATCCATCAGAATCACACGTCTTCTACGATTTGGATTATCAAAAATTCGCTGAACACGTCGACGTTGTCAGTTGGGATTCTTATCCGAACTGGAGCAACGGTTACGAAAGCACCGCCCGTCTTGCGATGAAGACGGCGTTGATGAATGACGTCATGCGCAGTTTGAAACACAGCAATTATTTAATCATGGAAAGTACCCCATCTCAAGTTAACTGGCATCCTTTCAACCGGGCAAAACGGCCAGGTATGCACGAAATGGGCAGTTTACAGCAGATTGCCCACGGAGCTGACTCGGTACTTTACTTCCAATTACACCAATCACTAGGGGCTTCTGAGATGTTCCATGGATCAGTCGTCACGAATCACCGGGGGACACGTACCCGTGCGTTCAACGATGTTACTAAAGTGGGCCAAGATTTGCAGCAATTGCAGCCCGTACTACGGACGACGCGTAAGACCGCCAAAGTTGCCATCGTATTCGACTACGACAACATGTGGGCGTTGGATGATGCGCGTAATTATGCCAACGAAACTAAGCAGTACTGGCGCACGATTCAGGAACACTACCAGTACTTCTGGGAACATGATATTCCAGTTGAAATCGTCAGTGTGACGGATGATTTAACGCCGTACAGCTTAGTGATCGATCCAATGCACTTCATGATGAGTCATGCTTTTGCGGCAAAGCTCAAAGCCTACGTTGAACAGGGTGGTCACTTAGTTGGAACTTACATCACCGGAGTTGTGGATGAGAACTTCTTAGCTTATCAAGGAGACGGGCTAGCCGACTTGCAGGCAACCTACGGAATCAGCGTCCAAGAAACGGATACGCTCTATCCACAACAACATAACGCACTAACGGCCTACCATCAGGCTTATCAAATCAACGATTACTGTGATGTCGTAGACCTGGCAACGGCGCAATCAGTGGGAACATATCAGAAAGACTTTTACGCTGGAACACCAGCTGTTACCAAGAATACGCTGGGTACGGGGACTGCTCATTATTTAGCGGCGCGCACTGGCACGGATTTCTTGGCAGCGTTCTATGAACAACTTGCAACGACGCTTCAATTAAAACTGCCGTTGCCGATTGCTAAAAATAACGCGCACGTTGCGATTCAGGTTCGTGAAGATGATCAGCAGAGTTATTACTTCGTCACGAACTTCAGTCACCAACCAGCGACGATTACTTTGAATCAATCACTAAAGAATGTCTTTAGTGATCAGGTCGTTTCAGACCAACAAGAATTAACCAGCTATGGTGTTCAGGTATACGTTAGTAAAAAATAATTTAATGGGGTGAGACTAATGGAACAAAATATTGACCAGCAGCCAGTGACTAAGAAAAAACTCTCATGGCATCAGGTGAACGAAGGTGTGGCCTTTGCCTTAGGGAACTTAGGACATTCAGCTTTTTACGGGGCGTTAAGTACGTACTTTATCGTGTACGTCACGAGTGGAATGTTCAGCGGCGTCGCACCAGCGATTGCGAATCGTTTAATCGGTTTGATTACGGGACTTGTCGTGGTTATTCGTTTAGCCGAAGTTGTTATTGATCCAATCTTGGGTAACATTGTGGATAATACGGAGACGCGCTGGGGTAAGTTCAAACCGTGGCAAGTCGTCGGTAGTATTGTGAGTTCGATCTTGTTAGTCATTATTTTTACTGGGATTTTTGGCTTAGCCAAGGTTAACTGGATTTTATTTGCGATTGTCTTTGTTATTCTGTTTGTTGTTTTAGATATCTTTTATTCGTTAACTGACGTTTCTTACTGGGGTATGGTGCCCGCAATCAGTGAAGATAGCCACTCTCGCGGTATCTTTACGGCGTTGGGTAGTTTTACGGGGACGATCGGTTGGAACGGACTAACGATGATCGTGGTGCCAATTACCACGTACTTCACTTTTGTGGCAACTGGTAAACACACGCAGGGGCCACAAGGCTGGTTAGCTTTTGCCATTATTGTTGGGGTTGTTGCCGTCTTGTCATCACTATGTGTCGCATTCGGAACAACGGAAAAACACAACGCGATTCGTGAGGCCGCTAAGCAAAAGACTACGATCAAAGGGGTTTTCGTTGGGATTCTCAAGAATGACCAAATTCTGTGGGTCAGCTTGGGCTACTTGTTCTATTCATTAGCATACGTGACGACGAACGGGGTCTTATTCTACCTATTCAAGTTCGTGATTGGTAAACCGGGTGAATTCTGGATTGCCGGGGCCGTAGCGACGGTGATCGGCTTTGTAACGTCACCACTTTACCCAATCTTGAACCGTTTCATTCCACGGAAAGTCTTGTTTGCAATCGGTCAATGTTCAATGATCTTAGCCTACGTGATCTTTATCGTTGCGCAGACTAATTTAACCTTATTAGTTGTTGGGTTAGTGTTGTTTAACATCAACTTTGCCCAACTAGTAACGGTTCTTTCAATGACTGATGCAATCGAATACGGTCAGTTGAAGAATGGTAACCGGAACGAAGCCGTTGTCTTAGCGGTTCGTCCAATGTTGGATAAGATCACCGGTGCCTTTTCAAACGGGATCGTTGGTGCGATTGCGTTAATTGCTGGGATGACTGGGAGTGCGACGGCAGCCGATATGACGGCTCACGATATTCATATTTTTGAAACGTTGGCGTTCTACTTACCGCTAGCTTGTGCAATCTTGTCACTATTGGTCTTTTTATTTAAAGTAACGATTACTGAAAAGAAGCATGCTGAAATTGTTGAAGAATTACAACAGAAGCTTGCGGATGGCGATGCTACGGTTGTAGCTGAAGACAGTCAGGTAACGGATGTGACTGCTACCACAAAGGTCTTAGCACCAGTCAGTGGTCAAATGTTAGCTTTAAGCGATGTTGATGACGGCTATAGTCACGGGTTACCGGGCGTTGGTTTTGCTATTCGACCTAGTGATGGTCGCTTATACGCACCATTTGATGGGACTGTTCGCTTCACATTCTCAACGAAACATACGTTGGGGATCGTTTCTGAAGATGGTTTAGAGACGATTATTCACGTGGGTCTTGGAACAGTTAACCTACGTGGTGAAGGCTTTACGACCTATTACCAAGATGGTCAGATTGTTCACGCGGGTGACTTGTTGATGACGTTCGACCGTGACTTGATCAAGCAGAGTGGTTACGATGATGTGGTTGTGACGTTCTTTACGCAACCTGGTCGAATCACGGATCAGACAACGGATTGGCCAGAAACAATTCAACATGGCCAAGCCGCAACGACGGTGACGTTTAAAGCATGATAGTTAATTGTAATCGATAAAAAAGCACTCCTAGCATATTGTTAGGGGTGCTTTTGGTAGCTGTAGGATAGGTTAGAAGTTTAAAATTTCTTGAATTCGTTGGCGAACTAGAATGAAAGTTGAATCATCTAATGTCGTGATATATGTGGCCTTACGCTGCCTAAAATCAAGTGTATAAAATTGTAAAGGATTAATGTAACCGTCAACTGGTAATGTGCTACTTAGTGGAATCATGAAGCCGGTTTGCATTTGAGCATTGCGGTTCGCGTGGGTAATGGGTGTAACGACTGCCAGTTTACTAACATGGCTATAACCACTAGAGCTTAAAACTAGGGCAGGTCGCCGCTTTTTAATCTCATGACCCGTGGCAGGATCGAAATCTAACCAAATGAGGTCTTGGATCTCGGGAGTGTAATCTAGCTTAGTCAATTGGAATTTCATGGCCACTTAATTGTCCTCCGATAACTTCGGCTTGAGTAAAGTCATGGCTTTTAACGAAATTAGGGTCTAAGAAAGGATTAGCACGCTTTGGACTGTAAATGATCTGACCACCGCGTCCTTGATAGACATCGTATTCCTGTCCAGTAACTGTAATGCCTTTAGGAACTGTTAAAACAGTTGAGCCACCTACTTTACGCATTTTAACGGGTTTGGAGCCGACGTTTTTCATCATAGTAATGCCTCCGCCTCTTTAATTTATATATATTAGTATATATCACACTGTTTAGTTTTAAAATTAAAAAGGTCTTCATCTAAATATACGTAGAGTGTCTCTAAAAATGTTTATTCAGTGCACATTGTGTTAGTTAAACTCATGATAGGTAACGGACACTTCCGATTTTACCTATCATGGTATTTTACAATGTTGAAACGTGGGACAAACTCAATGTGAGCGCAAGGCCGATAAAATTAATGCTTAGTGATGGCTGAGACACTTGCTGTAACTTTGTGTTGACTGACGACGTAATAAGCTGTTCCGAATACGGCACCCACTAAAGCAGGAACTAGCCAGTCCATACCGCTGCTAGCTAATGGTAAGTAATTTTGAACGTGAGCCATTGCTTGACCAAGCGCACTTTGGCTGACTACTGCTGGGAAAGCAGCCATCATATCAAAGACGGCTGGAATAACGGTGAAGACAACTACCCAGCCGTAAACAATACTAGACTTATGGAATAGCGGTGAAAAAATAGATAGAAAGATCAGCGCCATTGCCAATGGATAAAGAAACATTAAGACTGGTGTCGACCAAGCGATGATTTGATTGAGCCCGATATTGGCAGTTAAAAATGAAGCTAAGCAGGTGATCCGAAGCCAAGCTTTATAACTCAAGAATCCAAAGTGCTTGTGAAAATCTTGGGCAAAGGCAGCGACTAATCCGATGGCAGTCGTCAAACAGGTCGTGATGATCAGAACGGCAAGGAGTGCTTGGCCAACGTTACCCATATAATGATTAACAATCTGGTCAAAGGCTACACCACCATTATCGGATAATTTAAACTGTCCTAACGATTGGGCGCCAAGCAAGATTAACAGGACATAAATTACACCTTCAAAAGTCATAGAGAATAGTCCTGCACGGGCTGTAACCCACGCTGCCTTATTTGGATCAGTTTGACCCATGAATTTAACGGCAGTAACGATAGTAACTCCCAGCGCTAAACCAGCTAAGGCGTCCATGGTGTTATAACCTTGTAGAAAGCCATTGGTAAAACCTGCGTTTTGGTAGGCAACGGTAGCAGTAGTACTGCCTGCATGGGCTAAAGGGCTGCTGAAAGCAACGGTGAAGATACCGACTAGTAATAACAGGAAAAGAGGGTTCAAAAGTTTACCAACCCGGGCCAAAATCTTGCTCTGCTCAACGGATAAGAGATAAGCGAGACCGAAGAAGACAGCTGAGAAGATGAGGAGTGCTAGGGACTGATACTTGACTGGCAAGAGTGGTGCTAAGCCAACTGTAAATGAAACGGTAGCCGTCCGGGGTGTACCAAAAAAGGGTCCAATCGTGAAGTGAATTAGCACCATGAAGACGATTGCAAATGTAGTACCAAGTGGTTTGCCAATGTCATAAACGCCTTTAGATTTAGTGATACAAACGGCGAGAACTGAGAGTAATGGCAGTAAGACAGCAGTGACAAGGAATCCTAGTGCGGCAGTTCCCCAATGGCTGCCAGCCAGTTGGCCGAGATGAAGTGGAAAAATCAAATTACCGGCACCGAAGAATAGGGCAAAAATCATAGAGCTTAAGGTGACATAATCACGTTTGGATAATGAATGGCTTGTAACACGATTTAACATATAGCAGCACTCCTTTTCTAATTGTTTGCAAAATGGACTAGCACAAAGTAAATACACTTTGCGACTAATTATCGGTTAACCAAAAAACGCCCTGATATCTGAGTAAACTCAGAAACCAGGACGTCCAACACGTGTTACCACCTTAGCTTTGTGAACCGTATTACTACGGAACACCTCAGTAGGTACGGCAAGTGACCGGCCACTTGCGATACCCGGGCTCAATAATGGGAGCAACCAACAGTAACTAACATTCATGCTCGTCACTGCCACTCAGAACTGATTTTCGATTTTCTGGTTGTGGCGTCATTACACCAACCTGACGCTCTCTAGGCACTTCCAAGAAAATTTACTTTGTTCATCGACGTGTTTGTTAATCGTTTTATAATGTGTTTTTAATTTAACGCCGTGAGATTAAATTGTCAATGTTTTTTTGAAAAAGTCATAATAGCTAGTGCGCGATGAGGCTGAAAGATGGATAATAGCTGTAGTTATTAATTCGGTGAGGAGGGATAGCATGACAACGGACGAATCGACAGAGAAACCCCAATGGCAAAAAAATCAGACGCGCCATACCCGCTTTCGTACTATTCTAAGTGTGCTGCGGCGTTACAACGTGTTGAGTAACTTAGCGCGACAGAAAAATCCGGATCAGGTTCGGCTGGCGTTCGAAGAGTTAGGACCAACCTTTATTAAAATTGGGCAAATTCTCTCTTCACGAACGGATATTGTGAAACCGGAATTCGCCAACGAACTCAAAAAATTACAAAACAATGTTCACGCGGATGACTTTGAAGTCGTCAAAGAGACGCTTGAGCACCAGACTGGCAAGCCAATTGGCGAGATGTTTGCTAGTTTTGATGAGCAGCCATTTGCTTCGGCCTCAATGGGTCAAACGCACCACGCAACGTTATTAAACGGGCAGAAAGTGGTCGTTAAAGTCCAACATCCCGGTATTGATACCGAAGTGGCTTTGGATATCTCATTGTTTGAGCGCGCGTTACCATTGTTGCGCTATATTCCAGAAGCATCAGTCGTTGATCTGCAAGAAATGGTTTCAGAGATCAAACAATCCTTATTCAATGAATTGGATACGATGATTGAAGTGAAGAACGGCGCGCGTTTTTACCGATTAAATGACGGTGACGATATTCTGCGAGTTCCCCGCGTCTATGCTAAGTACAGCACGCAAAAAGTGCTCGTCAATCAATACATGGCGGGAACTAGCATTCAACAATTGATGGCGAAGCTGACGGAAGCGGATGCGGCGGATGATCATCAATATGATGATGAACGTAAGTATCTGGCCAATGTTCTCGTCCAAAACTTTTTGAAGCAAGTGTTTGAGGATGGTTTCTTCCACGCTGATCCACATCCCGGCAATATCTTACTGCGAGAATTGCACCCAGGCGATATTGGTTATGAAGATACGGTGACGCGGAAAGGCAAGCTGGGTAAGCGACGTTTACCACCATACCGTTTAGTTTATTTGGACTTTGGCATGATGGGTGAAATCAGCCCGGCATTGATGGATGGTATTGCTAACGTGGTGGTCGCCGTGACAACCGAGGATACGCGGCAAGTCGGTAAGGCGATTTTAGCGATTTCCAATCGGACAGGTGAAGTCGACGAAGAGGCGTTCTTCAGTGAATTAGCGCCATTTTTAGGGCAGTATTATAATTCTGGCTTGGGTGATATTGATTTTCAAGGGCTGTTGTTTGAGATGGTCAAGGTCTGTCGCAGCAACAATATTCAGATGAATCCAGCTGTTACGATGCTAGGAAAAGCCTTTGGAACCATAGAAGGAATCGTAGAATTGCTCGATCCGACTTTGTCGATGATGGATGTTGCCCGACCATTTGCGCGGAAATACGTGCGTGAAAACTTAAATCTACGCAACGAATTAGAGGATGGCTTATTAGCGAGCTTGCAAAGCTTACATGATACGCCGAAAATCCCGTCACGACTCTTATCGTCGTTAGATACATTTGCTAATGGTCAGACACGGGTCAACCTTGTGTTTGCGCACCGTAAGATGTTCATTGATCGCATCGACTCGATGGTGAATAAAGTCGTACTATCCGTCATTTTGGCGGCACTGATTATAGGGTCGTCGTTGCTGGTTCAGAGTCATCCTGATAATAGTTGGATTACTAATATCGGGATCTTTGGCTACGTGGCCGCGGTTGTGGTTATCATTGGATTGTTGATTGGAACGTTACATTCGTGGTACCAGCACTGGCGACATAAGGGGTAGCTTTGATTTGAAAATGGCCTGATGAGCTGAGTTTCAGTACTAAATTAGTCGTATATAAAAAACCAGCTACTTCAGAATTAATTCTGAAGTAGCTGGTTTTTTGTTGGTTTAATGTTAATGGTCGAAACGTGCGCTATCAGGCAGAGACCTCCGCTTAGTTACGGAAGCCTAACGATTGCCAAGTGCACAATCATCAGGCTTCCTAGGCTATGCTTGATCCCTAACCGCCTGATAGTGCACTCTTTCGAAACGTGCGTCAAGAGCCAGTTGCTTCCGCTTAGCTACGGAAGTCCAACGATTGCCAAGTGCGCAATCATCGGCCTTCCTAGGCTATGCTCAGCAACTACCCGGCTCTTAGTGCACTCTTAAATTAGTCTTCTGAACCGAGTGCTCGTGCACAGAATGCTGCTAAAATAGCACCAACTTCTGGGGCTAAGATGTAGACCCAGAGATGTGATACGGCACTACCACCAGCAAAGATTGCTGGTCCGATTGAACGGGCTGGGTTCAATGAACCACCCGTTAAGTTGAGGGCAACGATGATCAAGAAGCTAAGGGTAACCCCGATAGCTAAACCAGCAAAGTCGCTGTTACCATGATCGTTGCTCGTCACATTGAGGATAACCATTAAGAACAAGAAAGTAACTAAGGCTTCAACGAAGAAGGCCATGCCACTGTTGATCTTAGAAAAATCCGTTTGACCAAGTGAGGTTGCAGATAAGCCTAACGCACTGACAAATGATTTGACAGCGGCAGAAGCAACGACCGCACCAATAATTTGGGCGATGATGTAACCAACCGCATCAGCGGCATTGATCCGACGGTTAATCAACATGGCCGTCGTAACGGCTGGATTGAAATGACCACCAGAGATTCCACCAAAAGCATAGGCGGAAACAGTGATTGCTAACCCGAAGGCTAACCCAATGGCAAGAACGTCACCTTTAGCGATGACAACGGTACCGGTACCTAAGAACACTAACATGAACGTGCCGAGAAATTCGGCTAAATATTTACGCATAGAACACACTCCCTTTTGAATGATTGCTAACTTTATCTATTTTACAATATCTTAAGATTTAAATAACTAATTTTGCTCAATTAATGATTATTTAGATGAACTTAATATGATTATTTTGATAGTGGATGCTGGATATACAGCTTGATATTGCAGTGTTTTTAGCTGATTTTAGCTTTTTTAGAGATAATTAAAAATTAGCATTCTGTTATATCGAATTAGTGCTCGAATATTGATAAGCGACTATTAAGTGACCTAACAAATTATAAACTTTATGCTCAGTAAGGTAGGGAGACTGTCTTATAATGGGAAGTATCAATGGCGAATAGGCTGCGTAGTAATTAAGCAAAAGGAAGGTAAATTCAATGACGTTATCGTACCAAGCACTCTTAACAGCGGTTCCCGTCGTATTAAAAGCGGGTAACGTGCCTAATATTGTCGGTGAAGCCGGTATTGGCAAGTCGGCGCTAGTAGCTGATGTCGCCCATCAAATGGGAGCTAAGCTATTTACGACGGTCGTGAGTTTGTCCGAAAAGGGTGACCTTGCGATTCCAGTACCACCACTGACCAGTGAGTCGTTTGTTCAGACTAAGCAGTACGGCCGGTTGGCGGATGTACAGTATGGGTACGCGCATACTCTGATTGAGATTATCCAATATGCGGAGCAGTATCCTGACCAACCGATCCTCTGGTTTTTGGATGAGTTTAACCGGGGAACCCAAGCTGTTCAGAGTGAACTGATGAACTTAGTTCTACAACGGACGATTAATACGCTGATTTTGCCGCAACAGGTGCAGTTGATTTTAGCGGAAAACCCGGATGCTAGCATGAGTGGTTTTGCGGACAGCACTTACGGCGTGGTGGCCGGTGATGCAGCTATTAAGGATCGAACCGTTCGACTAGTAATGCGCACCGATGCGGCTGATTGGCTGGCGTGGGCGCAACAAATGGATGACCGGAAACAGCCGCATATTCATCCTACCGTTCAGCGCTTTATTGGTGAGGATGTGACACGGCTCAACCAAAGTGACGTGCAGGGCGACCTAACGGCGACACCGCGCGCATGGGAACGAGTTTCGACCAATCTTTATCAGCTTGAAAAGCTACCGCTAGCGCAACAAACAGCCGTAGCCTTGGATATTTTTCAGGGTGACGTTGGTGATGAACTGGGGTTAGCTTTCGAGCAATTCATGGAACAGCAAGCCATTCATTTAACGCCAGCGACAATTTACGATAGTCAGCCAGTGGGGGCAGTGGTGCCAGCACCAATTCTCAAACAGTTTCAAGCGATGAGTGAGATTCAGAAAAGCACGGTGCTAGGGAGTTGCTTAGGCTTAACAGCGACTTACCCGCTGACCAACGATCGCTATGCTGGCCGCTTTACACAACTGTTACAGACTTTGAGTCAGGATGGGCAGTTTGCCTTAGTTCAGCGTATCGGTCATGATCGTGAATTGCTTAAACAGTTATATACGGCTAACGTGGCTAAAGAAAGTCCGTACGTGACGGCCCTCTATCAGTATTTACAACAGGTGGCAAGCTGGGCTAATTCATAGAAAGTGGTGAGGGTGATGATCAATAATGCGGCGGAATACGCGCAGTGGCGGCAAAGCGTGATAACTGATCCAAGTGCAGCGACTGAAGCAGCTGGGGCAACTATGCTGAGCCGGGCCGTGATTGACTTACTCGCAACTGATCAATTCTATGGCGAACTGGTAACACGGCTGCCGCGGCAATTAGTTGCGACGTTAACTAGTCCATTTGCATTGGTATGGCAAGATAATCAGTTAGTATTGCAGTACGGACCAAACGCGATGGCGCGCACCTTTTCACGCTTTGATAGTCTGCAGGCAGGGCTAAAACACGTGGCGTTACACGTTGTCTGGCAACACCCGTTACGTTACCGTGAACAGGTAGCAATGCAGCGTCAATTAGTGACGCTAGCGACCGACTTAGCGGTTAATCAATACGTGGATGGATTACCGGATGAGGCGGTGCGGCTAGCGACTGTTCAGCCGTTAGTGACGGCAAAGCTTCCATTAAAAGCAGATTCAGGGACTTATTTAAAATTGTTACAACAACGGCAACAATCGAATAAGCAAGATGATCAGTCTCAATCGGAGCAATCAACGACGGGGAATGATCGCCAGCCTAGTGTTGGTAATGATCAAACACCGCCGATTGATGATGTACAGTCGTGGGCGGATAGCGGCCAATTGACCAATCCCAATTTAGCGTCGGCACGGATGAAACAGTTGGCCAAGGATGCGTGGGCCCAAACTAACGAGGTTGGGCGTGGTTTAGTAGCTGGTAAGGTTGTGACTCAGTTAGAAGTTCGACGGCAGGCGCCACAAGTTGATTGGCGACAGCTATTAGCTCGTGGGATTGGGCAAATCCCGAGTGGTAAGCAGTTATCGCGAGCCCGTTTCAACCGACGACAACCCTTTCGTATGGAATTACCAGGGCAAATCAGTGAGACACGTTTGGATCTACAGGTCTACGTGGATAATTCGGGTTCAATCAGCGATTCGACCTTGCAACAATTATTGAGTCAAGTTGCGACTTTAACGCAAATGGTTACAGCAACCATTACGGTCAAGGCCTTTGATGCGATTGTACAACCGGGCCAGACTTACCAAGCGAGTTTGCCGCAGCAGATTCGGTTTACACGGCATGGTGGTGGCGGAACGGTCTACCAAGCAATCTTTGATGACTTGGCGGCACATCATTTAACGAATGCGACCACCTTAGCGTTGATTTTGACGGACGGACAGGGTGAAGCACAAATAGATGACCATCGATTTACCAACGTGATTTGGTTACTGGCCAGTGCTAATGACCACCTATCTGTGAATCCGGTCATTGGGCGAGTGGTTAATTTGAAGATTGGGGATGACGAACATGGCACAACCGCTTAATCCGGCCGATATGCAGTCGTTATTGACTCATGATCA
Organism: Lactiplantibacillus herbarum; assembly: GCF_001039045.1. Lineage (GTDB taxonomy): Bacteria > Bacillota > Bacilli > Lactobacillales > Lactobacillaceae > Lactiplantibacillus > Lactiplantibacillus herbarum. Next base: position 8,300 of record NZ_LFEE01000044.1, on the reverse strand, counting down.
CCGTTATCAACGAGCAACGGCAATTTTGACGGATCAATGGCAACGCATTATGGCAGATGAAAGTTTGCCTTATCGTCAGCAGATTACGGTCGATGACCTAACGTTAGCTCGGTCTTTATTGAGAAGCGCAACGCTGACGAGCCAATTTGATTTTGAAACCTACGCTGGTGTTCAGCAATTGCGACAACATTTTGGCAGTCAGCTGAGTGGCGTTGCGCAGCATTGGCTTGTCCAAAAGTACCTATAGAAATAACTATATATAGAAGAAAATAATAAAAAAGCGAGAGTGGGACAAAAGGCGGGTTGCTACCGAGCATAGCCTAGGAATACGAATGATTGTGCATTTTCAATCGTTTGTATTCCGTAGCTAAGCGGAGGGAGCAGTCTTTTGTCCCACGTTTCGACTGTAAATATTTGAAGATACAAAAGCGAGTTTGGGTTTTGTCCCAAACTCGTTTTTGTCATTTTTTATCATATAGTAAGAAAGGTTATCCAAGCTTGTTGGCGTTGTTCGATATCGGGTTGTTCACCTTGACGAATCCGCATCTGTAAACCAATCCGTGCTTCCAAGAGCGTCTGGGCGAGTAACGTACTCGATTGCGAGTTGATGATTTGTTGGTTAGCCTGACCTTTTAGAATGACAGAAGCCATCAAGGTAAGGTAGTCATCATAGAAATGAGTCAGTGCTTGCTGAACATCGGGGTCGCTAGTTCCAAATTCAGCAGTTGCGTTAGCCATTAGATCACCAGCGGGGTGTTCTCCGGCTAGACTTTGGCTTAACAACATGCTGAGAATGGCTAGTGGAGCAGCTCCAGCCTGTTCAAGGTGCTGCATTGCCTGAGTACAGTCGGTCAGAATCTGCTGATGATAACGGTCTAGTGCTCTCAGGTAGAGCGTGTGTTTGTCACCGATGGCATTATAGAGACTTTGTTTTTTGACGCCACTAGCAACTACAATTTCATCCATTGAGGTGTGGTAGTAGCCTTGTTGCCAAAATAAATGCATCACTTTTTCGATAACTTGATCATCTTGGAACGTTTTTTTAGCTGGCACAGTGGGACCACCTTTCGGGTTGGAAATGAGTGTTATCAGTATACCACAGGTGTTTATGAAGGAAATGAATAAGGAAAGTCTTTGAAATGAAGATGATAGTGGCTTTTATTGTTTTGAAAGTAACTTTTAATGGTTGTGATGAAAGTATTAAAACTGAATTGAAGATGTGACTGTAGTATAATCGCTTACAAAAAAAGCGGAATTTGATGTAAAAAGTTGATTCAACAGCGTTTAAAACGCTAATATTCCAATTTTATATTGAGGATGAATAGTTATAGTTATAGAAGCTTTTTGCTAATAGTTAAGCTCATTAAATTCTAACAATAATATAATTTTTGCTTTTGAATTGAATTTAATGTTGCGATTTGTTAACTAAAAGAAGAAAAATAATAGCCTTATGAAAGCTTATCTATAAACTGATTGAAACAGTTTGAACAAATATTTTTATACAAATCTCAAAATGAGAAATAGCTCAGAAGACCGTTAAAAAAGGAACTTTTGTAAATAATTAAAGGGGGTCACCAATTGACAGCGATTTACATTCCATGATATATTTTCCGTGTTGAAAGGGTTACTCAACGATTCACTATTAGCACAAAGAATTAGTGAGGTTAAAACGTTAAGGTGAATTCCTGGAAAGGACGTGATTGATATTAAATGGCTTACCGCTTTATCAAGCTTATTACTTAGTCTACTTGTAGCACTACCAGCGACCGCTGATGTGCATACAGGTACCTACCATTTAACAGTTGCATCTGATTCAGGAAGTCAGGCTGGGCCGCTGCAAGGCTTATTACCACAAATGAATGAAATGCAGCAGTGGATTCTACTCGGTCTAGGCATCCTAGGGCTTATCTTGTTAGTCTCATTAATTCCAATCTGGTGGCGCAACCGTCAAACAATAAAGGAGCAACCGTAATATGAAGAAATATGTTGGAACGTTAATCGCAGGAATTACACTTGTCGCAGGTCTACCATTGACAGCCATGGCTGCTGACACCGATACACAATCAACCAAGGCTCAAGTTGAATTATCACAGGATACTGATCCTGATAAGAATACGGTTACTTTGGATAAAGCCCCTGGCGTTGACTTCGGTAGTCAAACCATCGACAATGCAACGACAACTTACAATGCTGATTCTGTGAGTGGCAACATTCAAGTAACAAACCCTGGTAACACAGACGGCTGGGCCGTTTCAGTTGCCGGTACTGATTTTACTGATAGTAGTACGAGCAAGACATTGAAGGGTGCGGTTCTCTCATTTAAGAGTGCCGATGTCTCAGCTGATGATGAAGCGAATGTCTCGACTCATCCAAGTAGTTCTCAAGTAGATGTTAATTCAAGTAACCAACAAATCCTAGGCGCTAACGCTGATGAAGGTATTGGTGTATTTACGGCAGCTTATGCCAAAGAAAATGTTCAATTACTAGTACCAGCTGGTAACTCTGCCGGTTCATACGCCGCAACCTTAACATGGACGCTGGGTAACGCACCAAGCTAAGACCTTAGCTAGTCATCGGAGAACTGAGGTGTAACCGATGAATACAGGATTACTAGTGACGAGTCGGTTACTGATGACCGCAGTTGGCTGTCTGATGATTGGTAGTTTGGGCAGCAGCGTTCGTGCTCAGGCTGCTTCGACTCAGTCCCGAGTACAAGTGAATTTGACGCCAACGGACGATGATACCGCCGTTACTCCCGTTGACCCTGATGAACCTAGCAAACCATATCCTGGTGATTCAGTAGACGAGGGAAATGTGACGGGAACGGGTTCCCGCGGTCAACTAACAATCGACTTTGTGAGTAACTTAAAGTTCGGCTCGATTACAGCTAAGAGTGATTCGATCAGTACGACGGCACTTAATGAGCGGGCCATGATTCAAGTCACTGATCGACGAGCTACGGCAGCTGGTTGGAGTTTACAAGTAACGCCCAGTCCGTTACAAAACAATCAGCAGTCGTTAACAACCTCGTTAACGTTGGGGTCAATCCAATTACAACCCGGAGAAAATAATGTTAGTGATTCCCCCAGTGTTGTTAACACGGGGGAGCTAACGCCCGGAATTGTTAATAACGTGGTTGTTGCCCAACCCGAAACGGGATTAGGGACGTGGCTAGTAGTCTTGAATCGTGGTAATACCCCGACTCGACTGCAAGTTCATGACCTTAAACCAAATACGGGTGACTACACGGGAACCATGGCGTGGTCACTAACCAATGCCCCAAGTTAAACATTTAATTGAAGTTGCCACCAACCTGGCAGCTTCAATCATACATAACAAGTTACTTACCATTGAGAAAAGGAAGGGTAAATTATCTATGAAAAAAACATTTTGGCGACTAATGCTAATTATGGGGCTAGTTTTTAGCGGTTTAACATTAACTGCGCAGGCTGATGACCTTAACTATACGGTGCAGGCTGAGTTACCAAAAAATCAGATTAATAATAAAGTGTCTTATTTTGATCTCAAAGTTACGGCTGGTCAGACCCAGGACTTAACGATTCGGATCAAGAATAATGATAGCAAGGAACACCAGTACACCGTTTCACCTAACCTAGCAATCACGAATGATAATGGGATCATTGATTACAGTCAGGCGAAAGCTAAGGCAGATTCATCGCTGAAGTTCAATGTGAAGTCAGCCTTATCTGATAAGCAGACTGTGACCGTTCCAGCTAAAACAACAAAAAAAGTTACGATCAAATTAACGGTACCTGAGAAGAAATTCAACGGGATTGCACTTGGTGGGATTAACGTTATTCAGAAGACGAGCACTAACCAATCTTCGTCTAGCAGTAGTGGAATGGCGATTAATAACCAGTACGCTTACGTTTTAGGTGTACAACTACGGGAAACAGATACGATTAGTATCAAACCGGAGATGAAATTGCACACTGTTAAAGCACAACAAAGGAACTATCGTAATTACGTTACGGCTAACTTGCAAAATACTCAACCGGTGATTATGCACGGTTTAAAGATCAAGAGTTACGTGACCAAAGCGGGTTCTAGTAAGAAGTTATTAACCACTGAGAAAGAAAATATGTCGATGGCACCAAATAGTAATTTTGATTTTGCCCTCGGTGATGGAAGCAAGCAACTCAAAGCGGGTAAATACACCTTGCACTTAACTGCTACGGCGGATCAGGGTAAGTGGCAGTTTACCAAGAACTTTACGATTACGGATAAAGAAGCCCAAACGTTGAATGACTCGTCAATCACACAAAAATCAACCAATTATTTCTGGTGGTTTGTGGCCTTGGGAGTTGTCATCATCGCATTGTTAGGCGCAATTATCTGGTTACTATTGAAGAATCGCCGACGTCAGGATTAACTAACGGGAGGAGTTTTCAACATGTGGAAGAGACCTAAACTGTTACTTGTTGCATTTGTCATGCTTACTGGTTTATGGGCCGGAACCACACGGAGTCAGGCCTCATTAGCAACGGCACCATCTGGCTTGAATCAATTAGATAAACTCTTTACGGTGCCTGCAACGTTCAGTGGTGGCGCAACGAATAGTGCTAGTATCGCCAACGTCACGAATGCGAGTTCGCCGAATACACAAGCGGTGCAAGTTATTACTGGCAAGAAACAAGTAGGTGGTTTTTGGTCCAATGACGCTAACCGCCTCGATTTAAATAAAGATGCAACTTTCAAAATGTGGGTGTATCTGGGATCATCAACCAGTGTGACTAAAGCTGGTGATGGGATGGCCTTTGTTTTACAGAATGATCCTAACGGCACCAATGCTTCTGCTCAGGTGAAAACCGGGAGTACTGCGAGTGAAACATTAGGAACTTGGGGCGTCGATACGGATACCAAAAATCAGGATACGGCCCAGATTGCATCAACCGCTATTCAAAATAGTTGGGCATTAGAGTTTGATACCTATGCGAATAATTCAACATCGTATAGTAGTGCCAGCGGAGATGCGTTTGATAACGGCATTAAGAAACAACATATTGCGACTGGTTATCCTGGATCAGCTAGTCAGTATACGAGTCAATCAGTTAAAAGTCTGGATATTACTGGGATTATCTGGTCAACCAAATATTACTTCACGCAGAATCACAACAATATGACAGCTGTTGATCTTGGAGATAGCAAGTGGCACCACTTAGTTATGGATTGGCATGCCGATACGAAAACGATGACGTATACGTTTAACGATGTTAATACGGATGGCTCAGCAACGGGTGCTGGCGTTACTCAGAGTGAAGTCATTGATACTAGCCAGTTCAACGCTAGTGACGGCCTAGTTCGCTGGGGCTTCATGGGTGCGACTGGTAGTAACACCAGTTCTGACATGGTCGTGATCGAAAGTGCACCGAACTTGGTTGACGCTAAGGCGGATGTTACGGTTACCGATACGACTAAGAATAAAACTGTTACGGCGGGAACCAAAGTTAAGGCCAAACATAAATTGCAGTATGACTATAAACTATCTTATGAGAGTGGACAGTTAGACTGGGATAATATTACGGCTGAACTGGATTTACCAAAGAATGTGACGTTTGACAGTGCTGTGGTGAAATACGCCGATGGGACTGAACAGACGTTGACGGCACCAACTGCCGGTGCAACATCTGCGAGTTATACGCTTGATAAAACGTTGTCTGCTAGTCAACAAACTGCAACGATTCAACTTACAGGGAAAGCTGACGATGTGAAAGTTAACGGTGCGACGACGACAACTTCGGCAACCTTTAAGAACAAAGTCTTCGAAACAACCGCAAATGCACCTGATTATACGATCACGGTTGACCAACCGATTGATCTGTATATCTATAAGACTAATTACACCATTTCTAATGGTAATGATGCGAAGATTCAAGGGATCGTAGTTGCTGAAGGCTCTGAACAAGTGACCAACAGTAGTATCACGCTGCATCCTACCTTAAATGGTGAGGAGCTAGATGACTTTAAGTTGGAAGAAGGCGATGATGACGAATCTGGTTTCTTCCAATACGTTGTTAAAGCCAGTCAGTTGCACGTTGGAGATAATGAATTGACGATTTGGGCATCTGACCAGGATGATAATGAGTCGGAAGTTAAGACGACAACGATTACAGTAACTAGTGGCGAACTAGGCTTCAAAACGGTGTCATCAAGTAGTACCTTTAAGCCAATCACTGTTAATGGGACTTCCCAGACAACTGATCGTGAAGACGATTGGGAAGTAGTTGTCAGTGACAATCGTGGTAAGGGCTCTAGTTGGCAATTACAAGCTAGTGTCACTGACTTTGAGAGCTCAAATGGTAAAAAATTACCTGGTGACGTTCTCTTCCGTCAAGATGGCAAGACGACAACCCTGAATACTCAAGGGACTGTGATTGATAGTCGGACAACCACGAGTGACACGGATGACTATGATGTTCTTGGAAATTGGGATGGTGAATCAGGGATCTTCTATAAGAGTAATGCGGGCGCCACGCCTGGGACTTATTCGGGCCAGATCACTTGGACATTGAATAATGCCCCCAGTTAATAACCAGGGGTAATAATAAATAAAAGCTCTCACAAGTATTTGCTTGTGAGAGCTTTTGTTTATTGGTATTATTATGGTTAACGGGATATATTATAATGATTATTATTTGCAAACAGTGCCTGATTGACAGGGATATACCTTTAAAAAAGCAATAATACCAACGTTTAGTTATCGTTCGATTAATGAAAAGATTATTTTTTTACCTGTTTTTGGTTGCGCTTTCTTGATGATTTGGTACAATGTAATTGTTACCTAATATATAACGTACAAGTGTTATTGTGAAATTAAATACATTTACTTAATAAGGAGCGTTTTAATATGAAAGTTGTTGTAATTGGATGTACCCATGCTGGCACTGCCGCTGTTAACCAAATTTTGGCATCAAACCCTGACACTGAGGTCACAATCTATGAAAGAAATGATAATGTCTCATTCCTTTCTTGTGGGATTGCCCTCTATCTTGGTGGCGAAGTTGCGGATCCTCAAGGACTGTTCTATTCTAGTCCAGAACAACTATCAAAATTAGGCGCTAATGTTCAGATGGAACATGATGTTACCAATGTTGATACTGACAAACACGAAGTTACTGTAACTGACCTGAAGACGGGCACAGTTGCAACTGAACATTATGATAAATTAGTCGTTACGACTGGTTCATGGCCCGTTATTCCACCAATTGATGGGATTGATAGTCCTAATGTTTACCTATGCAAGAACTGGACCCATGCCCAAAAATTATGGGAAGCTGCTAAACCAGCAAAACGTGTCATCGTCATCGGTGGGGGCTACATTGGGACTGAATTAGTGGAAGCTTATCAAAAACAAGGTAAAGAAGTTACTCTGATTGATGGCTTACCACGAATCTTAAACAAGTACTTAGACAAAGGCTTTACAGACCGTGTTGAAAAAGACTTTACTGACAACGGCATCAAGATGGCACTAGGCCAGATGGTCAAAGGCTTCGAGGACGATGGCAAAGAAGTCACGGTTAAGACCGATCAAGGCAGTTACACTGCTGATATGGCGATCTTATGTGTCGGTTTCCGGCCAAATACCGCCTTGTTGAAGGGTAAAGTTGACATGAACGCCAATGGTTCTATCAAGACGAATGATTACATGCAGACGTCTGACCCTGATATTTATGGTGCTGGGGATTCTGTTGCCGTTCACTACAACCCAACTCAAAAAGATGCTTACATTCCATTGGCTACCAATGCAGTTCGCCAAGGAACTTTAGTTGGTTTGAACATCTTCAAGCCAACTCGTAAGTACATGGGAACCCAATCAACTTCTGGTTTAATGTTATTCGGCAAGACGATTGTTTCTTCTGGGATGACTTTGGAACATGCCCAAGCTGAGAAGATTCCAGCCGCTGCGGTCACTTTTGAAGATAACTACCGGCCAGAATTCATGCCAACGACTAAACCAGTCTTGATGCAACTTGTTTACAATCCTGAAACCCGGGAAATCTTGGGTGCACAATTCATGAGTGAACACGATGTCTCACAATCAGCCAACGTGATTTCAGTGATGATCCAAAACCGCAACACGATTGATGACTTAGGTTTCGTTGATATGTTCTTCCAACCAATCTATGATCGTCCATTTAACTACTTGAACTTACTCGGACAAGCAGCAATTGCCCAAGCGGCAGCAGCTACTAAATAAATAGCGTAAAAAATAAGCCTTCTGACACAGCACGTGTCAGAAGGCTTATTTTTTATGGTTCTACAATATTGGGTGTTGATGG
>NZ_LFEE01000046.1 GCF_001039045.1 Lactiplantibacillus herbarum | reverse complement strand
CGAATGTCAAAGTATCCAAACACGTTCTAATAGCGAATCAGCTGTCGGGTCTGGTTTATCTCGCCACATATCGTAATAGCGGTAGACGGTATGCCATTCCGGGAAATCGTGCGGTAATTCACGCCATTGACACCCTGTAGTAAGCGAGTAAAGGATGGCATTGAATACGTCATAAAGATCATAACGACGCGGTCTTGTATGCTTGCGGAAGTTTTCTAAATCAGGTTGTATTAACGCAAATTGCGCTCGAGAAATATTGCTTGGACAATCTGGCATGACAAACTCCTCAGTCGGTTTTCCACAATTCTACCAGATTCAGCAGATACTAGACAGGTTCTTAGGACTAAAAAATAAGTTAAATGATTTACACCATGAAATCAGTAATCGAACGCAAAAACAACTGAAAGCATTTGCTAAACAGAATCCAGAAATTAAACAACCAGATTCTGAACCTGATCAAAGCCTAAAACGTTAGCCAGTTTTTAAGGGACATGCTATAATGTAATAGAAAAAGGAAGTCCCGCTAGAACAGGGCTTCCCATGTAGAGCCGTTAAAGACGGTGGCAGATTTTAACGATATTTAATAACCGCTAGCTGACCAGAGCTAAGGCGGTTATTTTTTTTGCTTACTTTTGATCAGCTCAACAATTAATGCGATTAAGGCCACGATAAAAGTACCGAAAGCCAGCATTAATTGTAAAGCGTCCGCAACGGACACCTAGGCTACTCCTTTCGTTAGGATTTATGGGCTTTAAAGGTTTAACACCATAAGCACCACCTCCGATTGGAAATAGCCACCGCCTTAACTTCTCTACAAAATACCATTATACAGGGAATCTATATCACTATCCAAGTTTTCAAACAAATTTGCCTGATCGCTATATTACTAGTGAGAACCAATTTAAACGGATTAACTTTCAGGTTAATCCTTATATTACTAGTAGGACACGGACAAAATTTGAAAGAAGGCTTTAAAACTTGGTGACGTAGAACAGTAAGGCGCTTGATAATTATAAAAATAATAATACAAATGCAAACAAATAAGAAAGAAGATTTTATAATGTTGAAAGTTATACAATTATTTATAGGTCAATCATGGGAACTAATTTTAAATATCATCCAATGGATTAGCATTAACATATCGGTAGGTTGGTTAGCATTCGGATTAGCAGTAATAACATTTTTAAGAAATCGTCACAGGAAGCTGAGACAATCTTTTGAATACTCCTCAGGAAACAACAATTTTGAAACAGCTATTTCCATATATAATGACAGTTTAGGAACTGAAGCGTCTCAACTGCTAGGAATAATGGTTACAGACAAGAAATTCTATCTATATCGAAAGTTGTTGCCATACATCATTCGAGTAAAACTTAGATTGTGCAAAGACAGCAATAGTAAGACTACGCATACGACAAGGTCTTGGACATATCGCTTATTTTTATTGTTTATAGATAAGATAAAGTCTAAGAACTATAAAAAGCAATATGAAGATAAGGACTTATATCCTTACCTTCAAATGGTGAATATCCAAAATGGCGATGAAATTGCGGCGACTGGTTTTATTCCCATCAAAAGTCACGAAATGAGAACTATTGTTATTCCTAAAGGGCGCTTTTTAGACGCAGTTAAGAATCGTCTTACGTCTAATTATAAAGCATTAAAGCGCTTCGTTAATAAAAAGCCCGTTTATATTTATTTCATATATCAGACCATGAGTGGCACAGTGAAGGAATTTGTCGTTGAAACAGATTATCAAGACTCCTTGGGAAAAGATTTAGATATGGAATATTTAACAAAAATTCTTGCTGTTCAAGATAAATATAAAACAAAATAAGTTCATATCAAACGGCCATTAGGGTATACCCTAATGGTCTTTTTTATTTCTGTGCTATACTAGGAATTACAAGTGTTCATTAGAACTGTCCAAAAGGAGAATTGGAAATGGCTAAAATCGGTTATGCACGTGTGAGTTCCAAGGAGCAACATTTAGATCGACAGTTAGCGGCTTTAAAAGACGTTGATAAATTATTTACGGATAAATTAAGTGGGGCTAACACTAATCGGCCAGAACTGCAAAAAATGCTGGCCTATATTCGTGAGGGTGATATTGTAATGGTCACTGAATTAGATCGCTTAGGCAGAAACAACCATGATTTGACTAAGATCATGAACTCCATTCAAAATAAGGGTGCCACCCTAGATGTGTTAAATTTGCCGTCCATGACAGGGATTGCTGACCCAAATTTACGTCAACTGATGACCAACTTGATTATTGAACTCTATAAGTATCAGGCCGAAAGTGAACGTAAGCGAATCATTGAGCGCCAGCAGCAAGGGATTGCCTTAGCTAAGCAGCAGGGTAAATATCATGGGCGCAAACCCCAATACACCCAAGACGATCCCCGTTTGCAACATGCCTTTAAACTTTATCAAGCAGGCATGAGTGACATTGATGTTGCCCGTAATACAGGGATTAAACGGACGACCTTTATCAGATATCGAAAGAAATTCAATATACAAAGATGATGTTTACATGAGAGAATCATAGCAGAGCGGACCACTTGAAACTTCTAACTCCACTAAAATCCGAGAAATGACCAAGAAAAATGACAACTCTTCGAATATTGTTACTTCAAATTAAAATCAAAAATGATTACCTTAAAAATTGAGGTTTTTTAATTAAAATAATATTATTTTATGCTGTGTTATCCGCAATTCTAAATCTGGATCATAGTGATATTTGATAGCTTTGTAGCAGTATGTAAATAAAATTATTATTCTGATAAAAGCAAGCAACGATTGACAATTCTGAGCGTTATTTTTCGAATCATGGCGTTTTTATATTACAATGATCCTAGAAAAAGTAAAGTTATGGAGGCGATTAGATGAGTGATTTGGATCAGACAAACAGCTATCGATACGTCATTGTTGGTGGCGGAGTGGTTGCTGGCTATGCCATCAAGGGAATTCGACAGGAAGATTCAGAGGGTGAGATCTTAATTATTTCGCAAGAGGCGGATGTCCCATATGAACGACCGGCACTGAGTAAAAAACTATGGCTAGATGATGAATTTACTGAAGAGAACATTCAGATTGGTGCTGAAAATTATCCCAATGTGACTTTTAAGTTCAGACAACGGTTACGGCTATTAATCGGCAAGATAAGGTCATTACATTGGCCGATAGTGAGCAAATCAAGTATGAACAGCTATTGCTAGCAACTGGCGGAGAACCTAGACAAATCCAGGGACCTTCTGATCCACATGTGCTAGTCTTTAGACAGTGGTCAGATTATCGCAAGTTACGTAAATTTAGTGGTCCGAACAAGCGGGTTGTGATCATTGGTGGTGGATATGTTGGTACAGAGCTCGCATCGTCACTGACCCAAAATGAGACTGAAGTTACGATGATTTTTCCAGAAAAAGCGCTGGGTGAGGGTAAATTTCCTGAGTCTATTCGGACTGAGTATGAAGCCACGTTCAAACGCAATGGTGTCACACTGATGAGTGGTCAGTTTGTCCAATCATATCAACGCCAAGGTGACCACTTGACTCTATTGACAAAGGATGGTACGGTGATCGCAGCCGATACGATCATTGTTGGGTTAGGCGTTACGCCGCGGATTAGTTTAGCTGAAGACAGTTGTTTGGATTTAGCTGATGGTGGTGTGAAAGTTAATGAGTATCTCAATACTAGTGACCCAGCCATCTGGTCTGCTGGAGATATTGCCTCTTATCCAGATCACATCTTGGGTCGGCAACGGATTGAGCACGTGGACCATGCCCGACTTTCTGGTGAATTAGTTGGCCGTAATATGGCAGGGGGTCACATGAGCTATCAGCATACCCCATACTTCTATTCCATGATTTTTGATATTTCCTGGCAAGCAATCGGTAATATTGATCCTAAATTGCAATTGATTTTTGATCGGCGAACGCATGGATCGCTTGTCTATTTCATAGATACCGATAAGTTAGTTGGTGTTTTAGTTTGGAATGTTAAGGTGAATCTTGATGATGTTCGCGCATTGCTTGCGAACGCTCCAGCTACAGATGATCTGGTGGGATCCATTCGAGAGAAGAAGGCTTAGTATCTGGATGAGATATCGGTGAATCATTGCGTCATCACGAATGTACTTTAGAACAAAATGGCCATCATTAACGATTTATTATTTGTCACCCATCTATTAGGAGGCTATATTTTTTATGTCGAAGACAAAAGTTATTGTTGTTGGTGCCTCGCACGGCGGCCATCAGTCGGTTTTGGAACTTACTCACAAATACTCAAACCTAGATATTAAACTATTCGAAGCGGGAGATTTTATTTCTTTTATGTCCTGTGGTATGGAATTATATTTAGAAAACAGTGTAACGAGTATTAATGATGTCCGTAATTTTAAACCTGCAGATCTCGAAAAATTTGGGACAGAAGTATATGCCAATCATGAAGTGACCAAAATAAATCCAGAAAATAAGCAAGTTACCGTGAAAGATTTAAGATCCGGTAAGATACAGAGCTATGATTACGATAAATTAATCTTAAGCTCAGGCGTAACTCCAAACGATTTACCCGTTCCTGGTCATGAGCTAAAAAACGTTTATTCAATGCGCGGCAAGGATTGGGCAGAAAAGATCAAAGCAAAATTATCTGACCCAGATGTTAAAAATATTACTGTTATTGGTGCTGGTTACATTGGTGTTGAAGCTGCTGAAGCCAGCATCAAAGCTGGAAAGAATGTTACATTAATCGACATGATTAATCGGCCTCTGGGCAACTACCTAGATACCGAATTAACAGATATTTTATCAAAAGAATTGACTAGCAAAGGCGTTCAAGTTGTCACTGGCGCTAAGATTGAATGCTATGAAGGGACTGAATCGGTTTCTGCTGTTAAGACCAACGATGCAGAATATCCTAGTGACTTGATCATTCAAGCTGTTGGAGTTAAACCTAATACTGATTGGTTAAAGGGAACGGTTGAACTAGATAAGCGCGGGTGGATTAAAACTGACAAATATTTGAGAACTAATCTGCCTGATGTCTATGCCATAGGTGATGCGGTGTTGGCCTATTCAATTCCTGCTCAGAGGAACATGCCGATAGCTTTAGCCACGGTTGCCCGACGTGAAGCCCGTTATGTAGTGGAACACATCTTTGAGAACACACCGTCTATGCCATTTTCAGGAGTGGTCGGCTCATCAGCATTAAGTGTTTTCGACTATCACTTTGCCACATCAGGTCTGAATATGACCACAGCCCAAAAGGCCGATATTAAGATTAACACATCTTTTTACAAAGACACTTTACGTCCAGCTTATGTCCCTATGGAGAAGGGAAATACAGAGGTCTACGTAGAGCTGGATTACAATCCAAACACTCATCAACTATTAGGTGGTGCTGTATTGTCAACTTATGATATCACTGCCCAAGGTAATGTTATTTCATTAGCCATCCAACAAGGATTAAAACTGGAAGATTTAGCCGAAGCTGACTTTTTCTTCCAGCCAGGCTTTGACCGACAGTGGAGCCTATTGAACTTAGCAGCCCAACGTGCTCTTGGTGAACTTGAGTTTACAAAATAGAAATTGTAACGACCACTTATAACTTGCTGTTTAGGATCACGAATAAATCAAAAAGAGGCTGTGACATAAGTCTCCACAAATAAGACGGTCTAGTGAGAATCTTCGGATTCTCACTAGACCGCCTTTTGATATAATGGAAAATAAAAAAGGCATCGGCCACACCCGATACCCACAGATTATCCCCGAAAGGACATCTAAATATGCAAGACTATTATGGTGGATTGTAAAATTAATCCGAACGCTGTTCGG
>NZ_LFEE01000004.1:60957-70977 GCF_001039045.1 Lactiplantibacillus herbarum | reverse complement strand
TTTGTTCAGTTTTCAAAGATCTAATTCGTTCGTTGATTACCTCAACGCAACTTAATCATCATACCAAGCTGCCAACATCTTGTCAACAACTTTTTATAATTAATTTTCGTTGGAAGCAAGCAGCCAATCGCTTGGTGCGCCTCAACAACGTATATAAATTTACCAATTATTCGGAACAATTGCAAGCCCTAAAATTGAAAAATAACCAGTCAATAATATCATGTTTTACGTTCCATCTTTTAAACGTCCGGATATTCATGGCGTTTGTTTCAATCTGCACTTTATAACCCGCTATTTATCGACACTAAATTCGTAATTTATGAATTTTATTGCAGAAACTACACATTAATGTTCGTCTAAAATTAATTGAATCTTTTTTTAGTTAATCGCTTACTTTAGCTAATTCTGACCTTTAAGTACTAAAAAACGGCTTTTAGATTAGCAAAACTAATCTAAAAGCCGTTTAAAATTCTATTGTTGCTGCTCTTCTTCTGGACGCATCGTTGGGAAAAGTAAGACGTCGCGAATTGAATCCGCATCCGTCATTAACATTACCAAACGATCAATCCCGATACCTAACCCACCAGTTGGTGGCATACCGTATTCCAAAGCTTCAACGAAATCTTCATCGATCTGTTCCGCTTCATCATTACCAGCAGTCCGTTCAGCAGCTTGTGCTTCAAAACGTTGACGTTGGTCGATTGGATCATTAAGTTCACTAAAGGCGTTGGCGTATTCATTACCTAAAATGAATAGTTCAAAACGGTCAGTAAAGCGAGGATCGCGTTCACTCTTCTTAGCTAAAGGAGAGATTTCTACTGGATGACCATAGACAAAAGTTGGTTCATTCAACGTGTCTTCTACAAACTCTTCGAAGAACGCATTGATAATGTGTCCAACCTTCCAGTATTTTTCATACTTAACATGGTGTTCATCAGCTAACTTCTGAGCATCTTCAATTGACATTGGTTGCCAGAAATCAATCCCAGTCTTAGCTTTAATGGCATCAACCATGTGTACTTGCTTGAATGGTTGGTTAAAGTCAACCTTTTGATCGTGATAAGTCACGACACCATCTTCAGTCACAGCTTCAGCGGCAGCTTTAAAGATACCTTCTGTTTCAGCCATAACATCATGGAAGTCAAAGTAAGCCACGTAAGTTTCCATCATAGTAAATTCAGGGTTATGTTCACGGTCCATCCCTTCATTACGGAAAACTCGGCCGATTTCATAAACCTTTTCCATACCACCGACAATCAGACGCTTCAAATGTAATTCCAAAGCGATCCGTAAGTATAAGTCGATGTTCAACGCATTGTGATGCGTTACGAATGGGCGTGCAGCTGCACCACCAGCTTGGTTATGCAACATTGGGGTTTCAACTTCCGTAAAGCCCTTGTCATCTAAATGATGACGAATAGCTGAAATGATCTTTGTCCGCTTCAAGAAACGGTCAAAGCTATCCCGATTAGAAATCAAATCCAAGTACCGTTGACGATAAATCTGTTCCACGTTCTGTAAACCATGGAACTTATCTGGTAATGGGCGTAATGCCTTTGATAAGAACGTCAATTCAGTAACTTTAATGGTTAACTCGCCAAAGTCAGTCTTAAAGACTTGACCAGTAATTCCCAAAAAGTCACCAATATCAGAACGTTTGAAGATATGGTAGACTTCTTCACCTAATTCATCCTTACGAACGTAGAGCTGCATCTTGCCTGAGCGATCCCAAAGATCTGCAAAACCAACCTTACCCTTACCACGCTTTGATAACATCCGCCCCGCAATGGTGGCCGTTACCTGTTTGGCATCGAGTTCGTCCTTATCCATTTCCCCATACTTATCTTGTAAGTCCCGGGCTAAATCTGTTCGTTCGAACCGGTGTCCAAAGGGTTCAACGCCCTCTTCACGCAGTTCATCCATTTTTTCGCGACGAACCTTAAGTTGATCATTCATCGTCTGTTCTTGTCGTGCCACTGGTGTTCCTCCATTCTAGTTAACGCACGGATTAATCCGCGCCTAAACAATCACTACATATTAATTTTGACAATCACGGTGCAAAATTGCAAGTTAATTATTCACTTTACTGTACGAGTTGCCAAATAAGTTGCCGTTTGTTCACCAAATTGTTGTAAAAGTGACACCATTTGTGCTGATGAGTCGGTTTCCATCAGCGCTACCTTTGTCCTTGCTGAACGTGGAATACCTTTTAGGTAGTAGGGGACCTGTTCACGAAACTCGCGACAACCGCTCTGCTCACCCTTCAAATCAACTAATCGCTGCAAATGGTCCAATGCCGTTTTCATCTTAGCCATCGGAGTTGGTGCGGGTAATAATTCGCCCGTCGCCAAATAATGACTAGTTTGCGTCAGCATCCATGGATTACCTTCTACAGCTCGTCCAATCATCACTGCATCGGCACCAACTTCAGTTAACATCCGTTCTGCATCTTGAGGCGTTTGAATATCCCCATTACCCATCAATGGAATCGTCAGAGCATCAGCTACGCGTTTCAAGACATCCCAGTCCGCGTGTCCCTGATACATCTGTTTACGGGTCCGTCCGTGCATCGCAACGGCAGCTGCACCCGCTTTTTGTGCCGCTAACGCATTCTCGACCGCGTAAACGTGCTCATCATCCCAGCCGGTCCGCATCTTAACGGTAACAGGTTTACTGACCGCAGCCGTAACAGCGGCTACCATCTCATACACTTTATTTGGATCTAACAGCCACTTGGCACCTGCATCCGTCTTGACGACCTTATTAACTGGACAGCCCATATTGATATCAATAATGTCAGCCGTGGTTTGTTGGTCAACGAATTGGGCAGCCTGAACCAAAGTTTCCTTGGAACCGCCATAAATCTGAATACTCATCGGGTGCTCTTTTGGATCAACGAACATCATCTCGAGAGTCTTACGGTTATGGTACATAATCCCACGGTCTGAGATCATCTCGCAAACTACTAAACCGGCACCAAAATCTTTACAGATAACCCGAAAAGCAGCATTCGTCACCCCAGCCATCGGTGCCACTACGATTCGATTGGGAATCGTGACGTTACCGATCTGCCACGCTGAATCCACTAGGCGTCACCTTTTGACCGTGACAGCACTGCTTCAAGTTCTTTTTCACTGAATTTATATTCCTGACCACAAAAATGACAAACGGCCGTGGCTCCATGGTCTTCATCGATCATGGCTTGGACTTCCTTTTTTGGCAACGCCATTAACGCTTCACTAAAACGTTCCTTTGAACAGTCACATTCAAACTTAACGGGCATTTTATCCAACACCTTAACATCACCATCAAATAGTAAATCAAGAATGGCTTCTGGTGTCTTACCGTCACGCAACAATTGTGACACTAGTGGCATGTCCTTTAGCTTTTCTTCTAACGCACCAATGGCTTCATCAGTCGCATTCGGTAAGACTTGCACTAGGAAACCACCAGCTACACCAATCGTATTGTCATCATTAACAAACACCGATAACCCGACCGCTGACGGAATTTGTTCAGACTGTGCTAAGTAATACGTAAAGTCTTCACCCAGTTCACCTGAAACAAGGGCAACCGTTCCTGTAAATGGATCACTCAACCCTTGGTCCTTAGTGACAGACAAGAAGCCTTCCGTCCCAACAGCCGCCTTAACATCAATCTTATGCTTGTCATTCAATGGTAAGTGGACGTGCGGATGCTGTAAGTAACCCTTGACCGTCCCCTTGGCATTACCATCAATCACAATACCACCAACCGGACCATTACCGTTGATCTTAACGGTCATCTGGTCATCGACTTTAAGAACAGACGATGCTAATAGTAGTGTTCCTACTAAACTGCGGCCTAAAGCTGCCGAGGCTGCGCTCCAAGTATCATGTCGACGTTGGGCTTCTGCCACGACGTTCGTTGCATCAACCGCATAAGCTCGAAACATTTCATTACCGGCCACACTCTTTACTAAATAATCTGCCATTTACAATACTCCTATCTAGGATTTCATTCGACCAATCAGTCTACTTGTTATCATCATATACCTCATTATCGCATGAATCATCATACCGCACCGAAACAGGTTTCGCCACCAAGCAGTTCAGTCAACCTTAGCTAATCGAAAAACATCAATATTGTTATAGAAACAACTGGCTGCAACTAACTACTTTGCCAATTAACGATTGGCATATAAAAAGCGTTTGGATTTTCACCCAAACGCTCCATATGACAATTTTAATTAATTATGCCTGACTATTAGTATCATCATCAGATGATGCCGCACTGTCAGCATGTGGCAACCCAGTTTCGGAAGTAGCCGCACTCATTGCTTCAGAGCCCATTGAGCTCGTCGCGCTTGGAGCTGCTGATACTTCTGAACTAGCTTGTGATTCACTTGGGAAACTTGGTTCAGCTTCACTGGCAACATTAGTGGTGTCAGCTGCTTCACTGTTTTCTGCATTCGCACTTTGGTGTTCCGCCTGCTTTTCAGCTTCACGGCGTTCCAACTCACGTTTAGATTCTTCAAAGGTTGCAGCTTTTTCACTTGGAAATTCACTAGCAGCTTTGGCAGGCATTTCACCAGTCTTAAATAAACTGAGGATTTGCTTTTCATCCAACGTTTCGTACTTCAGCAAGGCTTCCGCAATAATCTTGTGTTCTTCACGGTGTGATTGAATAATATCCGTAGCTTCTTGATGAGCCTCTTGACTCAAACGACGCACTTCATCATCAATCAATTGAGCCGTATGTTGTGAGAAGGCACTAGCGCCCATACCTTGTTGGTAAGCGGCTTGCTGGTTCGTGTTTTCTAATTCAACTGGTCCAAGTTTTTCACTCATCCCGTATTGAGTAACCATTGAGCGGGCAATTTGTGTTGCCTGTTCAAAGTCATTAGAAGCACCAGATGATTGAGCACCAAAGATAATCTCTTCGGCCGCACGACCACCCATTAAACCAGCCATTTGTTCTTCTGCATCACGTTTCGACATCAACATTTGATCTTCCCGTGGCAACATGATAGCGTATCCGCCAGCACGGCCTCGAGGCACGATCGTAACCTTATGAACAACACGCGCATCGTTTAAGACCAAACCAACGATCGTATGACCGGCTTCGTGATAAGCAACGGTTTCCCGTTCACGCTTATTAACGACACGATCATGCTTAGCTGGACCAGCGATAACGCGGTCTTCGGCTTCATCCAAGTCAGAAGCATCGATTTGTTTCTTATTACGACGAGCAGCAAGTAATGCAGCTTCGTTCAATAAGTTTTCCAAATCAGCCCCGACAAATCCAGGAGTCTGCTTAGCAATTTCTTTCAAATCAACATCAGTTGCTAACGGCTTGTTCTTAGCGTGAACCTTCAAGATAGCTTCACGGCCCTTAACGTCTGGACGACCAACTAAGATCTTCCGGTCAAAACGGCCTGGACGTAACAAGGCAGGATCTAAGACATCGGAACGGTTGGTAGCTGCCATAACGATAACACCTTCGTTACCCGTAAACCCATCCATTTCAACCAATAATTGGTTCAAGGTTTGTTCACGTTCATCATGACCGCCACCCATGCCGTTACCACGTTGGCGACCAACAGCATCGATTTCATCAATAAAGATGATCGATGGTGCGTTCTTCTTAGCTTGTTCGAATAAATCACGGACACGACTTGCACCGACCCCAACGAACATTTCAACGAAATCAGAACCTGAAATCGAGAAGAATGGCACACCTGCTTCACCAGCAACCGCTTTAGCAAGCAACGTTTTACCAGTACCAGGAGGACCCTCTAGTAATACCCCAGATGGGATCCGAGCGCCTAACGACACAAACTTCCGCGGATCTTTCAAGAATTCGACAACCTCGACCAATTCTTGCTTTTCTTCCTCTTCACCGGCAACATCTGAGAAACGAACTTTGTTTTGTTTACTATCAGCTGGTTTAGCCTTAGTCTTACCAAAGTTCATAACCCGGTTGTTTCCGCCGCCTTGTCCTGCTTGTCCCATCATCATATAGAAGACGAACAGCATCAGAATTACAGGCGCGATGTACATTAACAACGTAACCCAGATACCGCTAGATTCTTCAGCTTTCGCTGTTAATTTAACGTTATGCTTCGTCGCCAACTTGGAAACTTGGTCAACCGTCGAGTTGTTCTCTAACATAGTTGTTGAGAACGAAGTCGTCTTCGTTGATGCACTCTTGATTCCTAGCGCATTTGAGGAAGATACCTTACGTGCTTTTCGGTAAGTACCAGTAACCTTGTAGACGCCACCATCAGGCTGGATGCTAACGTTCTTAACGTTATTCTTATCTAATTGTGTGACAAATTCGCTATAACGAATATTTTGTGTCTGTGAGCCAGAATTACCACCAAAGGAAGAAGTAGACAATTCCCATTAAACTCAGAAACATCAAGATATAAAATAAGCTATTACGAAAGAGCCCATTGCGTCGATTGTTCATAT
Organism: Lactiplantibacillus herbarum; assembly: GCF_001039045.1. Taxonomy (GTDB): domain Bacteria; phylum Bacillota; class Bacilli; order Lactobacillales; family Lactobacillaceae; genus Lactiplantibacillus; species Lactiplantibacillus herbarum. Next base: position 64,522 of record NZ_LFEE01000004.1, on the reverse strand, counting down.
GTGCCTCCTTCATCGAATTTTTTATATAGTCTTGCTTCGATAGTCTAAATAATAGCACATTTGACTATCATTGACCAATTATTTATGCTCGTAAATTGCAGGTTTTAAAATCCCAACGTATGGCAAGTTTCGGTAACGTTCCGCGTAGTCCAAACCATAACCGACTACGAATTCATTAGGAACTTCAAAGCCGATGTAGTCAGCCTTGATATCCACGATCCGACCCGCAGGCTTGTCCAACAGCGTGCAAACTTTTACTGAGTTAACGTCACGTCGTTTTAATAAGTCAACCAAGAACTTCAACGTCCGACCAGTATCAATGATATCTTCGATCACTAATACGTCACGACCGGTAACATCTGCATCCAAATCTTTGGTTAATTGGACCTCACCACTAGAGATTGTTTCAGCACCATAGCTTGATAAGTTAATGAAATCAAGGTCAGCGTAAATGTCCATCTCCCGAATGATGTCGGTCGTAAATAAAACGGCACCCTTGAGCACACAAATAATTAATGGATTCTTACCCGCATAGGCAGTGGTCAATTCTTTCCCTAACTTTTGTGCAACCTGGTGGATATCTTCGCGACTATAAAGTACTCGTTCAATGTCGTTATTCATCGTTTCAGATGTACTCCTTTCAACTCTCTTGTTTTAAGGCCAAAAATACTGACTGAGTCCCAGACTCGCGATAACCGTACTTATAACCGACTACCCACAGCACGTTTTCTTGAGCATTCACTAATACCATTACCTGCGATCGTAACTCAGCCGGAACCTTCTGATTAATCAGAATTCGCCGGACGGTTTGATGACCGCCACCTTTTAGGGTAATGCGATCAGTTGATTGCCACGGACGTAGCATCAACGGCCAATCCGACGCTATTAACCAAAAAGGCTGAGCACGATCACTGGACGATTTCGTAAACACCCCCGCCACTTGGGTCGCAGTAATTTTCTGCCATTGGTCTAAGTCTACCATAATTTTTTCACAGGGCATTAACTTTTTAACCCTTTTTTTCGTCATAGTAACGTCTACAATACCGGAGTTTTTAGTCAGTTCCCACGTTCCGTTCAATTGAAAGACTCCGGTCGATCGGTGTGGATTCTGTAACCAGTGGGCTAGCGGAGCCAACTTCACTTCACTAAACAGTTGACTCGTCCGCATATGTAACCACTCACTTAATACTGCTTGTTGCCATTGACTGGGCACTCGCTGCCAATCTGCAATCACTAATGCAGAAGCCACATCTTGAACAGTCGGCAATAGCGTCATCACCATCTGCTGTTTCGCTGCCAACAAGTCCGCTAGTTGCTGTTGATAGGCCGCAACGTGCGTCAACAATTGGGGGTTAACCGTTGCTAACTCCGGAACGACCCGTTGCCGAATCCGATTACGGGTCAGCTGCACATCTTGATTAGTCGCATCTTCATAGAAGGTTAATTGATGTTGAGCTGCATATTCTCTCAATGCTACTTTCGACCAGGTTAACAATGGACGCACTAACTGGCCCGTGGCAAACGGCCGACTGGCAGCAATACCAGTCAACTGGGCAATGTCCCCACCCCGCGCTAGTTTCATGAGGTACGTCTCTACCTGATCATTGGCGTGATGAGCCGTAAGGACGGCGGCCGCTTGGTAGTTAGCCATGACCTTAGTAAAGAACTGATATCTAAATTGACGGCCCGCCGCTTCGACACCGCTAGCTGGATGCTCCGCAACTAACCAGTCAGCCAACGCCAACGTCAAATGATGGTCTCGACAATACGTCGTTAAATATTCAGCTTCCACCCGACTCTGTGCACGCAGATGGTGATTGACGTGCGCAACAATTATTCGCGGCCGTTGTCTTATTGGCAGTTGTTGCAATAAATCTAACAGCACCATCGAATCAACACCCGTTGAAACTGCGACAACCACGGTCTTCTGTGGTTGTAATAACTTTTGCAACGCTAACTGCCGGTTAAATGTCTGAATAGGGGTCACTACACGTCCTCCTTTTGAATGATCAAGCTGAACTAGCATAACGCTACAGTTACTAGCGATCACTCATCATCTTTTTCTACGTGAACAAAAAAGTACGGCTATGACCTTCATCAGCCACACCGTACTCTTGATTTAACTAAATTAATGGCAAGTAGCACGAAGCCTAACTACGACGACCGCCTCGACCGCCGCGTTTACCTTCTGTATTACGTTTTAACGTTGTCAATCGATCTTCACTGTCCTTCAAGAAACCTGACATCAATGAATCAAAGTCCTGCTTCTTAGGTTCGTGTTGCCGTGATTGAAAACGGCCATTGCTATTACCACCACGACTGTGGAAGTTATTAGAATGTTCGCGATGATTACCATTGCTCTGGTGTTCACTATGATCACTACGGCCACGATTATTATTGCTTGGACGACCGCCGCCTTGATGGCTGTTATGGTGTTCTTGTTCACCGGCTGGCTTATCAACGGCCTTACGAATAGACAAACCGATCTTGCCGTCATCGCCTACCGTTAAAACTTTAACCGTTACGTCGTCACCGACACTCAAAACATCGTGGATGTCTTTGATGAATCCGTCAGAAACTTCACTGATATGAACCAGCCCCGTTTGGTTATTCCCCAAATTAATAAATGCACCAAAATTAGTGATCCCAGATACCTTACCAGTGACTTTCGTACCTACTTCAATTGCCATAAAAAAAGTTGTTCCTCCTATGAAATAATGGGTTTTAGTATAGCATACTTTGTGAAATGTTGAGTTAAACATTTTAACAACCAATAAAAATTGGTCTACCTATTAAAAACAGACACCAATTGCGACTAATTAGCAGTTACATCCGAAGCGCTATCGTTTGGTAAGCTATAGACTGTTTCACCACTTTTAGTATAATCGTATTTCGACCGTAATAGCTTTTGTAAGTAGTCCTTATTATTGAGCTGTTTGATCTGCGTTTCCAGCTGATCATTTTTCTGCTGAGTCTTCTGCAACTTAACCTGACTAGTCGCAACTTGCCCATTAACTTGCTTGAGATTCGAGCGCGTATTGATCAATTGAAACCCAAAGAACAGAATCAGCGCACCGAACACGGCAATAATCAAGACAAACCGTCGGCGACGGACTTGTGTGAAACGCTGATGCTGCCCCACCTTATTCGTCACAGCTTGGCGGGTATAATCATTATCTAGTTGTTTGACCTTATTACGTGACCCGTTCGTCATGCTGATTCATTCCTTTCAATATCAAGTTGCTTAAATTATAACAACTTCATCGGTTGGTGTAAACGACATCATTCTGATGGCATCAGTGCTTACGGTCATTTTAGTGAACTAAAGTTGTGGACATTAAAATAATAGTAACCACCGTATACCAAATATTTGTGTTTAAAAATCATGACTAGTGCGCTATTCATCGCTCCGCCAGCCAGGAAACTCCAGCTTGATGACCACGCACCAAATTTGAAGCCGTCATTTTCTTAAACAAGCCTGACGTTAACCACCATCTATAGTCGTCTCCATCAATCTAGCCGGAGGTGGACAGTGCTAGCGGTGCTGTGAAGGTGGCCTTAGTTC
>NZ_LFEE01000004.1:53182-60911 GCF_001039045.1 Lactiplantibacillus herbarum | reverse complement strand
TTGTGCCAAGGGACAGGGCGAGGGACAAGACCGTTCCTCAGGCTTGTCCCGGTCCCCACAGCTGAGCTAGTGCTGACCACTGGAGGCGAAAGTAACTAATTTATTTTCTCAGTTACAGCCATACCAAGTTTTTCAGCAAGCCATTAACTTTCAACCCTTAGTTATTACCTAACATACACTATTAATCACTAAATGGTTGCTTATAATCCGTCTTGTAATCTTCGCTGATAATGTCATACATTAATTCAGCATCGTTCTTCTTGGTCGTTTCTAGTAACTGGGTGACTTTGACCGTCAACGTTTTGTTACCAAAAGTAATGATTAATTCATCATCGACACTAACGTTACTTGAAGACTTGGCGACTTTACCATTGATTTGAATCCGGCCCTTGTCCGCAATTTCTTTGGCGACTGAACGCCGTTTAATAATTCGTGAAACTTTTAAAAATTTATCTAAACGCATACTCATAATTGTTGTTCCTTTCCTTTTGCAACGGCTTTAATTAGCCGCTTACCATATGGGAGTACTAGCCACTCGCGAATCGTAAATAAACGCGCATAGATTGCTCCCACAACAAAGACAATAATCCCCACGATAACTCCAATTAGCGTAATCACGCCCGCCATTCCACGGGTGTTCGCTAATGCGGGCCCAAGTAGCGCCTGTAGCTGGTGGCAACTCAAGATGACCACCACGCCCATTACGGCACTAATCGCGAGTAACTTAATTAAATAGCCACTTTCCATCAAGACCTGTCGTAGATCTTCGGGTGAACCTAACCACATAACAGCGAACATCACTGCCAAACTCAAGACAGTAATCAAGCTCGCCCCGTTAATACCATAGTGCACGACGAACACGTAATTGAAGTTGCCTTTTGTTGCCAACCCCGCCACAATTCCGATAATCATCGCCGTGTACTGATTAAGACTCTGCAATACACTGGTGTACGTTGTAATCAGCGCTGCGAAGAGAATACTAATAATGTAAATTCGTAACGCCGTTGTTCCTTCTAATGAACCGAACAATAAGCGGTTGATTTGTGGCATCAACGCGATTAGTCCAACGGTCGCTGCCATCGATAATGCCAGACTAACGTGAACCATGGCTTGCGTTTGACGTTTGAATTCGATTGGTAGCCGTTTAGCTAACGCATTCGTTAATGCTGGTAAGAGGGTCGCCGAAAACGCGGTGGCTACTACTAATCCTAATTGAACTAACGGTTGGCCACGATCATAGACCCCTTTGAGCGCTTTTGCCACTTCAGGAAGCTGCCCCTGGTGCACTAACCCACGCATCACCGTAAACGAATCGACCAGTTGTAATAAGATAACGACGGCTGCAACTAAGCATAGCGTTCCACCTTCAACAATGAAGCGTTTCGTCAATTTACGATAACTGGGTAACGGCCGCGTTGCTTCCGGTGCCGGCGCCAACAGATATTTCAAGCCAAAACTGGTAAAAATCAGCGATGAACAAATTGCGGCAAAGGGTGCTGAGCTCATCGCCCACGTCCCCATGTGATAATTATCCCAGCCGCGGTGCAGACTGATGTAAGCTGCCAGAATAATAATGCCGACCCGGACCACTTGCTCAATCAGTTGTGAGACAGCGGTTGGCCCCATCAAGAACTTACCTTGATAATAGCCTCGCCCAGTCGCTAACCACGGCATAAAGATGAACATCCACGCCACCGAACTGATGATTGGCGCTAAGTTGCCATCACCCATGTGAAAAGCGATCCAGTTCGCACCAACTTGTAATCCTAAGAAGATAATCAGCGATAAACCGCTTAAAATATGAAAGGCCCGTCGCGTAATCAACGTCTTACTCGTTTCGTCCGGCTGTTCAGCCACTAATTTAGAGATAAAATTTGGAAACCCGTTTAACGCAAAGGTCATCCCAATGCCATAAATCGGGTAAATCTGCTGATAAACGTAAAAACCCGTATTACCAACCATGTTCTGTAACGGAATTCGGTATACCGCACTGAGAATCTTGGCGACTAACGATGAGATCGAAAGTATTAACGCCCCTTTGAACATGGTGTTCAAGTGATCTTTTGGCATAGCCAATCCCTTCTACCGACGCTGCGGTACCACCTTACTGAGATTAAACACTGAGTCATTGATTGACAGTTGTGCAATCGCTACGACTATGACGCGTCCGCTACCTCATTGGCCGCTAAAATGGCACCCAACTGTTGGACGAACTGCGTCAATTGTTCCAACCACTCATCCTGTTGCATCCGTGGTTGAATCACTAATTTAACCTTCATTTTAGCATCATCGATTCCGACTGTCGCTTTTAATTTGGTTTTTGCTAAGGCCTTAAAGATATCTTTAGTATCTAGCTTAGCCGTCCCCTGTTTCGACAAGGTCAATTGAAGATCCTGATCATCCCGCTTAATCTTCTCGATCAACGCGTCATCTGCCAAGCGTTTCAGTTGTCCCACGGCTAGTAAACCAGCAACTTCAACCGGGTACTCACCAAAGCGGTCCATCAAATCATCCTGAACTTCCAAGTACTGTTCATTATTCTCTAACTGGCGAATACGCTTGTAGATTTCAATCTTCTGACGCTCATCCTCGATATAAGTCGTTGGCAAGTAAGCTTCGATACCCAGCTCAACACTGGCATCCGTCTTAACTTTAGCGGCTTGACCACGTTTCTTAGCCACGGCCTCCGACAACATCTGGGTATAGAGGTCGTAACCGACTGAATCAATGAAGCCATGTTGCTGTTTACCTAACAAGTTACCGGCACCACGAATTGACAAATCACGCATCGCAATCTTGAATCCAGAACCTAATTCAGTAAAGTCCTTGATGGCCTGTAGACGTTTCTCACCAACTTCGGTCAACACTTTATTCTGTTCATACATGAAGTAGGAATAGGCGACCCGACTACTACGACCAATTCGACCACGCAATTGATAGAGTTGCGACAAGCCCATCTTATCCGCATTTTCAACGAATAACGTATTAGCATTAGCAATATCGACCCCGGTTTCAATGATCGTCGTCGTTACTAAGACATCGTACTCCCCACGAATAAAGTCGTAGAGAATCCCTTCTAATTGTGACTCCGGCATCTGACCATCAATGTGTGCGACCGCTGCATCAGGGACTAAATCCTTGATCTGAGCAACGACCTTTTCAATATCGTGAACCCGGTTATGCAAGTAAAAGACCTGGCCGTTACGTTGCATTTCTCGTTCAATACCCTCTTTGATGACGCCATAATTCTGCTCCATCACGTAAGTTTGAATTGGATAGCGGTTCGTTGGTGGTGTTTCAATCACGGATAGGTCACGAACCCCTAACATCGACATGTGTAACGTCCGGGGGATTGGCGTGGCGGTCAGTGTCAATACATCAACACTTGATTTCAAAGCCTTTAGCCGTTCCTTGTGCTTGACGCCAAACCGTTGTTCCTCATCAATAATCAGCAATCCCAGGTCCGCAAACGCGACGTCTTTCGACAGTAACCGGTGGGTCCCAACAACGATATCTAGCTCACCATCTTTTAGCTGTTGCACCGTTTCTTTCATTTCCTTAGTGGTTCGGAAACGTGACAACATCCCGACGTTAACTGGGTAACCTTCGAAACGACTGAGCATTGTCTCGTAGTGTTGTTGCGCTAAAATCGTGGCTGGCACCAAGAAGGCAACCTGCTTGCCAGCTTCAATGGCCTTAAACGCCGCCCGTAGCGCAACTTCAGTCTTACCGTAACCCACGTCACCAACTAACAAGCGGTCCATTGGCTTGGCGCGTTCCATATCATGTTTAATCTCATTGATACTGCGCAATTGGTCTGGGGTTTCCGGATATGGAAATTCGTTATCAAAATCATCCTGATAACTGTCATCCAGTGGGAAAGCATAACCCTTTTCCGCTTCCCGTTGTGCATACAATTCAACTAATTCATCCGCAATATCTTCGATTTTAGCCGCAACTTTACGTTTGGCCTTAGTCCATTCACTACCACCCAGTTTATTGATCCGGGGTGTTTTAGACTCTGACGACACGTATTTTTGAACCAAGTTCAACTGCGTCACCGGAATAAAAATCTTAGCGTCATTCTGATATTCAATCGTAATGTAATCTTGATGAACACCGTCAACTTCCAGCGTCTCCATTCCGATGTACTTCCCAATCCCATGATTGACGTGCACAACGAAGTCACCCGGTTTGAGATCACTATAGCTCTTCAGGCGTTCCGCGTTAGCCAACGTTTGTCGACGCGGTTGCTTCTTAGTAACTTTCTTGAACATTTCCTGTTCGGTAATTACGACTAACTTACCATCTGGAAATTCAAACCCGTTCTGCAAACTTCCCTGCACAATCTGAACAGCACCAGGTTGCAGGTTGGTTGCCTTAGTCATGACAGCTTCAATCTCAAAATCATCCAACGTGCTGCTGACTTTCGCCAACCGTTCCTCTTCAGAAACCATCAAGACCACGGTCTGTTGTAACTTATGCCAACGGTCTAATTCGGTTTTCAGTGTTGGCAGTTGGCCGAAGAATTCTTGCATCGGCCGTGTTCGCACGTTCGTAATCTGTGATAATTTGACGTTACCAATGCCCTTTTGGAACAGTGAAATCAATAATTGCGCGTGCGAATCATCCCGTACTAGATCCCGAATATCATTACCATAACTTGCATTGGCTAAAACTCGTTGGTGGGCTAATTGATCCGTCACCCAGTCCGCTTCTTGCGCCAATAACTGCTGCTCACTATCTAAGAACCGCGAATATTCATCAAATACAATTACACCGTCCGCAGCAACGTAGTCAAAGATGCTCGTTTTACGATCATATAAATAATCACCATATAATAGTAAGTCGTTCCCTAAAACACCTTTTTCCATGTCAGCTAGTGGCTGCATTAGATTATCGGCTAATGTCTGGCGTTCAGCCGGTTTAAGCCGCTTGCTTTCAGCCGTCATCGCGGTCTGAAGCCGTTTAGCACCAGCTTGCAACATGTCCATTGTCAACACAAAGTCAGTCGCTGGCAGCACCGTGTACTTATCCAAACTATCTACTGAACGCTGCGTCGCTGGATCAAAATACTTTAACGTATCAATTTCCGTATCAAATAAATCAAGTCGCACCGGATAATCGGCATCTAATGGATAAATATCAATGATTGATCCCCGAACCGCAAAATCACCGGGACGAGCAACCAATTTTTCTTTGGTATAACCCATATCGTGGAGTTGAACTTGTAATTGTTCAAGATCAAGCTCAGCCCCAACCTTTAGTGCAACTGCCGCCGTTTTGAACTGCTCAACTGGCGGTAAGAAGCGCCGAGCCCCAGATACTGAGGTAACAACAACGGCAGGTTCATCTCGCAACAAGGCATTTAGAGCCTGCACCCGTTGTGCCCGATACTCCGGTGAACTCGTCGCAATTTCTGACGCCATCATTTCTTCAGCGGGAAATAGATAGGCCTGATTCTCATCCAACAATCCAGACAGGTCATCCACTAATTGGCTCGCATGAAAGAGGTTATCAGTCACGACCAGTAACGGATGAGTTAATTGATGAAAAAGGGTACTCAGATATACCGTCCGGGCAGAACCGTTTAGACCGGTGATTAATTGCCGGCTACGTGGACTGATTCCAGCCGAGATCGTTTGAAAGTCGGGCGTCTGCTCAACAATCGTTTCAATATCCATTCTGACGTTCCTCCTAGATTAATTGTACTGATTCATGACGGCCGCAAAGTCATCATCCGCAAACCAAGCCGTAATAGCCGCAATGGCTGTGATTTTTGCATCATTCAATAGCGGGACCTGTGCCGGTGTAAACTTGCCTAATACGTAGTCAACCACGCTCATCTTTTGTGGATGATCGATTCCTACTTTAACCCGTTTGAACTGTTGATCACCAACGTGACTGATAATGCTCTTAATCCCGTTGTGACCACCCGCTGAACCGCGTTGCTTCAATCGGACTTTTCCTAACGGCAGGTCCAAATCATCATGAATGACTAATAAATCTTCAGGATCAATATTATAGTAATCCATCAAGGGACCAACTGCTCGACCCGAATCATTCATATAAGTAGAAGGCTTAACTAGTAGTAATTTCTCCCCATTTTGAAAGGTTGTTGCGACTTGTGATTCAAACTTGCTCGTTTGAAAGTCGGCATTAAACTGTTGTGCCAATTCGTCAACAATCATGAAACCCACGTTGTGTCGAGTCTGCGCATACTGACTCCCAATATTACCTAAACCTACGATCATCTTCATTGAATTATTATCTCCTATTAGTTGCCATACCAAAACAGGCCGAACCGGCATTCAGCCCGATTCGGCAACTTGAGGCGGCCACTGTCACCAGCAGTCCCCATCCACGCACATCCTCCGCTCAGCGCTTCGGTCTGTCCATTTAAAGTTAGCGTTTATTAAGTCCAGTTAGTATACCACAAACCGCAACCTGACACCCGCCAAAGGTGTTTGTTGCGCTGGATAACAATTACATTAAAAGCAAACTTAAATCGGCCCTAATTATGGTTAACCATGTTATACTCTTATCGTATTAAACAAATTTTCGTTTATGAGAGGATGACTTATTTTGACAAACATGCCAAATCATCAAAAAGTTGTGTTAGTCGGCGATGGCGCCGTTGGTTCTAGTTACGCCTTTGCTATGGCTCAACAAGGAATTGCTGAAGAATTCGTAATTGTCGATGTTGCCAAGGATCGTACCAAGGGTGATGCCCTCGATCTTGAAGACGCTCAAGCATTCACCGCTCCCAAGAAGATTTACTCCGGTGAATATGCAGACTGCAAGGACGCCGACCTAGTTGTGATTACTGCTGGCGCTCCTCAAAAGCCCGGTGAATCACGTTTAGACTTAGTTAATAAGAACTTAAACATTTTGTCATCAATTGTTAAACCAGTTGTTGACTCAGGTTTCGACGGTATCTTCTTAGTTGCTGCTAACCCAGTTGACATCTTAACTTATGCTACTTGGAAGTTATCAGGTTTCCCTAAGAACCGTGTTATCGGTTCTGGGACTTCCTTAGATTCTTCACGCTTACGTGTCGCATTAGGTAAGCAATTCAATGTTGACCCTCGTTCCGTTGATGCTTACATCATGGGTGAACACGGGGATTCTGAATTCGCTGCTTACTCTACTGCAACCATTGGTACCCGCCCAGTTAAAGAAATCGCCAAAGAACAAGGCGTTTCTGATGAAGACTTGGCTAAGATCGAAGATGGCGTTCGTAACAAGGCTTACGACATCATCAACTTAAAGGGTGCTACTTTCTACGGTATCGGGACCGCCTTAATGCGTATCTCGAAGGCTATTTTACGTGATGAAAATGCTGTCTTACCTGTTGGTGCCTACATGGACGGCCAATACGGTTTGGACGACATTTACATCGGTACCCCAGCTGTTATCGGTGGTACTGGTTTGAAACAAATCATCGAATCACCACTTTCAGCCGATGAATTGAAAAAGATGCAAGATTCCGCTGCAACCTTGAAAAAGGTTCTTACAGACGGTTTAGCTACTCTCGAAAACAAATAATACCATTTAATGTAAGGGACTATGACACTGTCATGGTCCCTTTTTTATTGTCCAGATTATCAGCCAGTTCTCTTTGAAATAACGATCAATCAAATTAAAGCTAGAAAGTTCATTTAAAAATATTTTGAATTTCAACTTAGCCGTTAGGGGTGGCCTGACAACGCTCAGCCATGAAATTACA
>NZ_LFEE01000004.1:34101-53172 GCF_001039045.1 Lactiplantibacillus herbarum | reverse complement strand
AATCTCAAAATCGTGCCCATAGCGTTCCAGCGTTGTCAGACCACCCCGGTAGGCGGATAAATCCGTCGATATAACATCATCGTAGGGAAATTAATCAAAAATCAACGGAGCGATGGGTTAGGTTCTACTAGTAGTCCCTAAATAGCAATCAATGATTACGTTTTTTTATTTTCCCCCACTATTTATCAGTCTAAACATAGACAACACCCCCTCGTTGCCCCCTTTAACTTTTCTTATCATCATTACCAGCCTTGAAGTTTGCACTCCCCTGTATTCTGTTATAAGGTAAAAGCACTACAAGTATATGGAGGACAATCTAATAATGAAACACAAACGTGGCCTAATTATCGGGAGCGCTATTCTCGGACTATTAGTCATCGGTTATGTTGCCACTAGTCTTATCTGGCAAAACCAACAAACTTTCCTCGCTAATACGTCGGTTGCAGGAGTTGATGTCAGTGGCAAAACTGCTACTCAGGCTGCTCCTAAAGTAAACTACGCTTTAGAACACCGCACCTATCGTATCGTTGAAAATGACAAAACTAAATACTCATTTACGAGCAAATCAGCCGGAATCACCATCAACACTAAAAAAGAATTAACCAAATTAGTTACCAAACAGAATTATTGGCGCTGGCCACTGGCGTTACTGCAATCTGCTAAAGCCACAGATGCTTCTTCTTTAGGTCAGCTCACTATCGGTCAACAAGATTTACAGACCCTTCTCAAAAAAATCACAACGACCGCTAATCAGACTAAGCGAACGAATACTGAAAACGCTAAGTTAGTTTATCGAAATAACCAAGTTGAGATCAAAAAAGAGGTCCAAGGAACCGAACTTGACCAACAGAAACTAAAAACCGTTGTAACTAAAGCAATCAGTAATGGTACCAGTCAAATTGCGCTTAAAGACGCTTACGTCACACCTACTATCACTAGTACGAGTGACAGTCTTAAAACAGCTAAGACTAAAGCTGCTAAATACGCCGCTGAAACGGCTACTTATAACATCAATGGTCACAAGTTTACTATTCCTCACGATTTGATTCTTAGTTGGATCAAAGTTGATTCTAAGGGCAAAGTTAGCTTGGACCAGACAGCTGTTTTAGCCTACGTTAAGCAACTAAATGATAAGTACCATACTTATCACACGACCCGCTCATTTAAGAGTACCGCTCGCGGAACGGTCTCCGTTAGTGGTGGCTTCTACGGTTGGACTATCAAAACTGATGCTGAAGCAAAAGCTTTGTCTGCTGAGATCATGAAGGGCAAGAGCTTTACTCGCTCCCCAATTACCAGCGGTTCCGGTTATAATAACAAAGGAACCGATATTGGTAACACCTATGTTGAAGTTGATAAGACCAACCAACACATGTACGTTTACGTTGACGGTAATCTCAAGATTTCAACCGATGTTGTTACTGGTAAACCCGGTAAACACGAAACAACTACTGGGGTTTGGTATATCTGGAATAAGGAACGTAATGCGACGCTGAAAGGCGATAACGACAACGGTTCTACTTATTCACAACCGGTTTCTTATTGGATGCCATTCGATGATACTGGTGAAGGTCTCCACGACTCTTCTTGGCAGACTCAGTACGGTGGCACGTGGTATAAGAAACACGGTTCACACGGCTGTGTTAATACGCCACCATCCGTGATGAAAAAAGTCTTTGAGGCTGTTCCAGTCGGGACACCTGTGATTGTTTTCTAATTTAAATTTAATTTAAAAAGTCGTCCTCAACATACTGGGGACGGCTTTTTAAACGCTTATTAGCGGTATTACCCCATCAATTAACGAGTATCCCAGTTACTTTTATGTTATTATTTATTAAAACAAACTAACAAAATCGGGGGAATAGTCACTATGTTATTAAAAACACTTGTTAAACCCAAAGAACGCCTCGTCACTGTTACAGCAGACGCCACTCTGGAAGAAGCTTTAAAAGTACTCGAAGATTCTGGTTTTCGCTGTATTCCAATTCTTGACGAAACTGGTCATATTTTCCGCGGTAACGTCTATAAGATGCACATCTACCGCCACAAATCACGAGGCGGCGACATGTCACTACCCGTTACCACGCTACTCAAGAATGCGACTAAGACTATTCAGGTCGATGCCGCTTTCTATAACGTCTTTTTCTCAATTAAAGATTTGCCATACATCGCCGTTTTAGACGAACATGGTTACTTCTACGGAATCTTAACGCATACCCGCTTGCTCGATATGCTGTCACAATCATGGAACGTTAACGTCGGTAGCTACGTCTTAACCGTCGTTTCTATCGGTGAACGTGGTGACTTAGCTGCTATGGCAAAGATCATCACCAAGTACACTTCCATTGCTGGTTGTTTAACTTTAGATGTCCAAAATGGCACACTCGGTCACCGAACCCTCTTCACCTTGCCTGAAGACGTTGATACTGAGAAGTTGAAACGTATCACTGATAACTTGAACCGCAAACAGTTCAAAGTAATCGAAGTGGAAGACTTACAGGCGGAATAATTAGAGTGGGCCACAAGGCGATTAGTTTGCGAGCATTAACGGGGAATCAGTGATTATTCCGTTTTTTGGAATAGTCACTGATTTCAGGTTAAGCGGAACAAGCTGCCTTGTTGCCCACGTTTCGCCACCAATAAATCAACAGCATAAAAAAATAAGCGACTTCAGTAAAATTACTGGGGTCGCTTATTTTAGTTAAATTGATAATATTCCTGATATTATATTCACGCTAATGCACCGCAATCTAAGAAATCCGATCACTAAAATGTAAGATCCGATCCAAACTGTACATAATCGGTGCGGTAATACTCATAATAATTAATTCTGAAACGGCCGTCGTTAAGTAAGTTGGCCAAAAGGCGACGCCGCTACTCATCAAGACAATCATAATGGCAATCATGAACATCGAAATAGTAAATAAAATAATATTTAAGACCATTCGTTGCCAAACCGTCTTCAATTTGGGGGCAATCCATGTCAATACTAATAATGCCAACAACGACTGTCCGCCACCGAACACAACGTTCAGCAGACTAGCACCAGGTCCGAAGGCATCGAACAAAATCACACCGGCTACGAGCCCCCAGATATACTTACGGTTGAAGACAGCCAAGTGATTCAAGCCTTCTGAAACTCGGAATTGAATGGCACCCGACGCCAAACTAAAAGCTGCTGGCCCCAAACACAAAACCACGTAAAGCGCAGCAACTAACGCGTTAATAATCCATGGTCGAATTTTTGATTCTGTCATGCGATAAATTCCTCCTAGTTTTTTAACGTGGGATGGTTACGAACCACGTATTTAGTAACAGAGCGGGTCTTATCGTAGCACGCCGGAGCGTTTCGAATCAAGTCATTCTATTCAAATAGACTGTCAGGAATGAAAAGGTCACCGAGTGTCGCCGCCATTACAGCCTTAATCGCTGGCAACCGGTTTGCTGCTTCCTCGAAGACCACCGACTGCGGACTATTAAAGACCTCGTCCGTAATTTCAAACGCATCCATCTGATACTTAGCGCCTAATTCAGCACCTACCTGCGTCTTTAAATCATGCAACGCCGGTAAACAGTGCATCACAATCGTTGTTTCTTTGCCAGTAGCCGCCAATAATTCGGTGTTGATCTGAAACGGCAGTAATTGCTTGATCCGTTGCCCGTAGTCAACATCCTCTCCCATTGACACCCAGACATCCGTGTACAGCGCGTCAGCTTGGGCAACCGCCGCTTTAGGATCATCCGTGACCAGAACAGTACTGCCAGAATTAGCGGCATATTTTTGCGCTAATGCAACAATCTCAGCTGCGGGCTGTAACGCTGCTGGGGCACCAATGTGTACGTTGATTCCCAGCATTGATCCCGCTACTAGTAAACTGTTGGCCATGTTATTACGGCCGTCCCCCACATACGTTAGCGTCAGGCCTTTCAGATAGCCAAAGTGTTCCTTCAGAGTTAAGAAGTCGGCTAAGATTTGCGTTGGGTGCCAGTCATCCGTTAGACCATTCCAGACGGGAACACCACTATACTTCGCTAAGTCAGCCACCGTTTGCTGAGAAAAGCCTCGAAACTCAATGCCATCAAACATTGATCCCAACACCTTAGCTGTGTCGGCCACCGACTCCTTAGTCCCAAACTGAATGTCATGTTGACCTAAGAATTCAGGATGAGCGCCTAAATCGTTAGCCGCCACGGTAAACGCCGAACGGGTCCGCGTTGACGTTTTCTCAAATAGTAACGCAATGTTCTTACCCTGCAGATAAGAGTGTGGAATATGCTGTGCTTTGAGTGCTTTTAAATGGCTCGCAAAGTCGATTAAATAGGTGAGTTCGGCAGGTGTAAAATCGATTTCCTTCAATAAGGATTGTCCTTGAAAATGATTATTCATATCATTAAACCTCCGTAGTTAATTCAGTCAGGACTTGCGCAATAGTCGTAATACCAGCGAGTAGCTCACTGGGTTGCATCACTAATGGCGGCAGTAATCGTAACGTATTGTCACCGGCGGATAATGTCAGCAAGCCCGCTGTTTGTAGTGCTTCAATCACTTGTTGGACCGGTAACTGAGGATCTAAGTGAATCCCGATCATCAGGCCCTTACCCGTAATCGCCTGCACACTAGGTAGCGTTGCAATCTGGTCACTGAGTGCTTGCCATACCACATCGGCATGTTCCCGAACGGTGGTTAAAAATTCCGGTGTTAACTGTTGTAGCACGGATTGTGCAGCTGCCATTGCTAGCGCATTGCCAGCAAACGTCGAACCGTGACTCCCAGGTCCAAACGCTGACGCAAATTTTTGGCGGCCGACCATTGCTCCCACTGGCAGCCCGTTCGCTAACCCCTTAGCAACCGTGTAAATATCTGGGTCAAGACCATAGCCTTCGTATGCCATCCGGTAACCCGTCCGCCCAATTCCAGATTGGACTTCGTCAATGATCAGCAGTGCACCGGTCGCCTGACACTTGGCATTAACGGCTTTTAACCAATCAGGATCGCCCGCATACACGCCACCTTCACCTTGAACAACTTCTAAAATAACCGCCGCTAAGTCAGGTGTAATCTGCGCTAAAGCCGCATCATCATTATAGTCAGCAAACTGAATTCCCGGAACAAGTGGTGCGTATCCTGCTTGAATATGAGCATTTCCCGTCATAGACATTGACCCGTATGTTCGCCCATGAAAGGAATGATTAAACGCCAGAATAGCCGTTTTACCCGTGTACTTACGGGCTAGTTTCAGAGCAGCTTCGTTGGCCTCAGTACCTGAATTAGCAAAATAAACCAAGCGATCATCGCCGTTGGTCAGCAACTGGGCCACACCATCTTGCAACTCACTTTCATACAAATTAGACGTGTGCCAGATTTGGGTCAACTGCTGTGTAACAGCCTGCTGAATCTGGGGTTGATGATAACCAAAGTTACAGACCCCAATCCCAGCCGTAAAATCTAAGTATTGCTTGCCATGATTGTCAGTTAAGTAAACGCCCTGTCCATCCTCAATTGCGAATGGAAACCGAGCATAGGTTGGAAATACATATTGCATGGTCATCCGGCCACCTCCTGAATAATTGCCGTACCAGGTTGATCGATTGCATTCGTAATCACCGCCTGATGAACACCAGCTTGAATAGCAGCGATTGCCGCCTGTACTTTTGGTTGCATCCCCGCCGTAATCACTGCGGCACGAGTTAAACGTTGCGCTTGCAATGGTGACAAAGTTGTCATCACATTGCCGTGGTGCATGATTCCTGGGACATCCGTTAATAAGACTAATTTTTCAGCGTGTAATTGCTGGGCCAATACGGTTGCCGCCATATCCGCATTCACGTTGAGCCATTGACCATCGGCACTGAGTGCAAGTGGTGCCAGCACGCCAATCTGATCAGCTAAAACGGTCGCTAACTTAGTTTGATTGACCGCTGTTATCTGCCCAACGTAACCTAGCTGTTCATAGTCGACCAACTCACCCGTCAACAATTGATTATCGGCAGCATTCAATCCTAAGACATCCAATCCATGCTGAGCAAGTTGTGATAGGAGTGCTGGTTGCGCATCTCCGAGTAACGCTAGTTTAGTCAACGTCAGGGTTGCGGCATCTGTCACCCGTAACCCGTGAACTTTTTTGACTGGCAACTGTAACTGGGTCGTCAATTGCGTAATCATTGGCCCACCACCATGGATGATCAGAACGTGATAACCTTGCTGTTGCCACGCTTGTAACTGGTCAAAAAACGCTTGATTTAACTGGTGAATTGCTTGACCGCCGATTTTAACAATAATCAGATTCTGCATAAATCGTCCTCCCTAAGTATGATAACTGGCATTAATTTTGACGTAGTTGTAAGTCAGATCACAGCCCCATGCTTGCCCACTAGCTAAACCGTGGTGGAGATCGACATTAATCATGATCCGCGCATCTTGCAGGCTCTGTTGGACCGTTGTTAGATCAAAATCAACTGCCAGACTATTGTGAACGAGTAAGATACCATTCATCTCAATATCAACAGTGTTAATATCTATAGCCGCATCCGTAGCCCCAATCGTACTGATGATACGTCCCCAATTGGGATCCTCACCGAAGATCGCCGCCTTAACGAGGTTTGAGCCCACGATGGCTTTAGCAATCTGTTGCCCATCCGATGCAGTGGCGGCATGATCGACATTGCATTCCACTAACTTAGTGGCCCCTTCACCATCCGCGGCAATCTGCTTCGCAAGTTCTCCCAAGACAAAATGAAAGGCTTCACTGAAGGTCTGATAATTCGTAGTTCCCGCCACTAGGCTAGGATTATCCGCCAAACCATTGGCTAGCGTAACAACCATATCATTCGTTGAGGTATCGCCATCGACTGTAATCTGGTTGAAGGTTTGATCCACATTTTCACTCAGCAAGGCCTGCAAAACGTCGCCGTCAATCTGCGCATCGGTCGTGACAAAGCCTAGCATCGTTGCCATCTTAGGATGAATCATTCCGGAGCCCTTCGCAAAACCAGTGATGGTAACCAACTGCCCACCCAATTCGCACTGAACACAGACCGTTTTCGGGTGCTTGTCAGTCGTCAACACCGCGTACGTCACCGCATCGCTCTTAGTCGGCGTCAGTTGTGGTAAGCCGTTTTTGATCTTTTCCATCGGCAATTGGGCACCTATCAGTCCAGTAGAAGCGACTCCAATCAAACTAGGAGCAATCGCTAGTTTGTTAGCCAACCAGGTCTGTTCCTGCATCGCATTCTGCCAACCTTGCGCACCCGTACACGAATTAGCCACCGCACTGTTGAGTAGTAAGCCCTGCAATTGGTGATTCTGATCAATCATCTGCTTGGTTAATTTTGTGGGTGCTGCCTGAAACTGATTCGTTGTGTACGTTCCAGCGGCACTCGCAGGGACTTTCGAGAACAACCAGCCAAAATCCGGCTTCTTACGCCGTAATCCAATATGAATCCCATCACTGTAAAAACCAGCCGGCCACTGAAAGGCCACCTTTTCAAAAGTTGTATTCGTTAATACTTGCATCCGCAAGACTTCCTCTCTTATGGAAATACGGGTAACGTGGGTAGTCCGGTCGTTATCGCTAACTGAAAATAGCGATTAAAGTTCTGAATCGCTTGACCAGCGGCCCCCTTCATTAGATTATCGATGACACTGACAACCAAGATCGTCTTAGTGACCGGGTTATAGTTCACACCTAACGCACAGTTATTGGTGCCAATCACCATTTTAAGATCCGGCATTGTCCCACTCGGTAGAACTTGAACAAACGGCTGCTCCTGATAAGTCTGTTCAAACGCAGCCACTAGCTGCGCCGTCGTCAACGGTTGTGCTGCACACGCATAGATAGTACTCATAATCCCACGGGTAACCGGGATGAGCGTCGTCGTAAATTCAATCGCTGGCACTGCTGACCACCAGCGTTGCAATTGCTGTACAATTTCTGGAATATGTTGATGCTGGTTAACCTTATAGAGACTGAGATTATCGTTCACATTGACGTAGTGACTACTGCTCGTTAAACCTTTACCGGCACCTGACAATCCAGATTTGGCATCAACCACAATCGTCGTCGGGTCAATCAAATGTTGTTGTACTAATGGTGCTAGGCCTAATAACGTGGCCGTGGCGTAACAACCTGGATTAGCCACATAAGCTGTCAGTGGTGCAGGTAGATCTGCCAGACCATAGCTGGCTTTTTCTAGGGCAGTGATTGGTGCTGAAGTTCGGTGATACCACCGCTGATACTGCTCAGGATCTTGCAAGCGAAAATCTCCAGACAGATCAATGACGGGAAAATCTGCCGCAATCAACGGTAGTGCAAGTTGTTGACTAACACCGGCTGAGGTAGCAAAGAACATCATGGCATTTTCTTGCATCACGACGTCGGCATCAAATGGTCGAATGATTGCCGTTTCTTTCTGATACATCGGAGCCACTGTCTTCAGTGCTACCGGTTGGGCATCCGCATGACCGTATAAATTGATCTGATCTATAGCAGGGTGTTGTTTTAACAAGTTGTACAGAACCATACCGCTGTACCCGGTTACTCCCATCAACGCAACTTGCATATTATCACCTCAAATATTCAAAAATAAGTTAATCTATCGCATATCTATGCAATTAGCATGGTTCACACTATATTCTCATCACTATCAAAGCGCAAGTGTTTTTGTAAATTTATTCAAAATATTTTAAAAATATGTATATTTATAGCTACAAAAGACATTTTATTCACTATTTATGTATTTTTAATTTGACATCCGTGCTTAATTACTGTTTACTAGTTCCATTGATAACAACTCGTTTTTAATCTTACTATCAGAAAGGATGCGACAAGATGCAAAAATACTTAACACTAGCGGACGGGAGTCAATGGATAGGAACGGCGATTGGCGCTCGCACACTTGAAGTCGCTGGCCAAATCGTTTTTAACACTGGGATGAGCGGCTACCAAGAAACTTTGACTGATCCGTCCTATCTGAACCAGTTAATTACATTTACTTACCCATTGATTGGCAATTACGGCATTGATCCAACTGTTAGCCAAGCGACAACAATTGGTGCGCAAGCGATTATCGTCCACGAACTTGCCGACTTCAGCGATCACCAGACTAGTCGTCAATCATTGGCGAGTTTTCTCACGTTGAACCATGTCGCCGGGATTGCGGGCATTGATACCCGTGACCTAACCACCCATATTCGGACAACCGGATCTCAGATGGCAATTATCAGTAATACACCCGTTAGTGACTTTGACGCTAAACTCGCCACCCTACCTTTAAAACAGTTACTCCCCCAACCACTACCCTTAAACCAAGTACACACTGGTAAGACGCATATCGTTGTTCTTGACTTTGGTGAAAAATCAGCGATCACCGCCGAGCTCATCAAACGTGGCTGTGCCGTAACCGTTTTGCCCGCCACAACGAGTCTAAAAGTCATTAGTGCTTATCACCCAGATGGCATCCTCCTGTCTAATGGCCCCGGTGATCCAACGGCACATGCTCAAGTCCTACCAACCATCCGCCAGCTTGCCAAACACTATCCTTTAGCTGGGATCTGCCTCGGCCATCAATTAATTGCACTAGCTTACGGTGCCCAAACTTACCAACTGCCATTTGGTCACCACAGTCTCAATCATCCGGTCCAGTCTTGTGTTGACGGTACGGTGATGATGACCGCTCAAAATCACGATTACGCCATTGATCCGGCCTCCTTAACCACGACACCACTACAAGTCACTTATACCGAACTAAACGACGGTAGCGTTGAAGGACTACGCTTACCACATACCGCTGTCATGTCCGTGCAGTTTCATCCAGAAGCTCATCCGGGGCCACAGGAAGCTGGTCAATTTTTCGATAAATTCTTAACAATGATTCAACAGGAGGCCGTTGCCAATGCCTAAGAATACTAAGATCCATTCCATTGCTGTGATTGGATCAGGTCCAATCAAGATCGGTCAAGCTGCCGAATTCGACTATGCCGGAACGCAAGCCTGTCTGAGCTTAAAGGATGCGGGATACCACGTTATCTTGATCAACTCCAATCCAGCGACCATCATGACTGACAGCACTACCGCCGACGAAGTTTATCTGCGGCCGTTAACCCTCGCAAGTGTGACCGAGGTTCTGACTGTCACTAAACCAGATGCCTTACTACCGACACTGGGCGGTCAAACTGGCCTGAATTTAGCCATGGCACTTGACCAAGCAGGCGTTTTGACTGACCTACATATCCAATTGCTGGGAACTTCACTCAAAACGATCAATCAAGCCGAAGACCGGGCCGCATTCAAGACACTCATGAAGCAACTCGATCAGCCGATTCCAGCTAGCACGACCGTTCACCACGTGGCTAGTGCGCTGGCTTTTGCTGACCAGATCGGCTACCCCGTCATCGTACGCCCCGCCTTCACCCTCGGTGGTTCTGGCGGTGGCATTGCCAATAATGCCCAAGAGTTAACGCAGATTTTACAACGGGGACTAACCATGTCACCGGTCAACGAATGTTTAATCGAACGGAGCATTGCTGGATTCAAAGAAATTGAATTCGAAGTGATGCGCGATAATCAGGGCAGTAAAATTATCGTCTGCAGTATGGAGAACTTCGACCCCGTCGGCATCCATACCGGTGATTCAATCGTCTACGCGCCTGCCCAAACACTGACTGATGCAGAATATCAGCGTTTACGTACCGCTGCGCTAACCATCGTCGAGGCCCTCGATATTCGTGGTGGCTGTAACGTCCAACTCGCACAGGATCCTCACAGCGATCAGTACGCGGTCATCGAAGTGAATCCCCGGGTCAGTCGTTCTTCAGCTCTAGCTTCTAAAGCAACGGGTTATCCGATTGCCAAGATTGCCGCCGAAATTGCGATTGGGCTGAATCTATCAGAAATCAAAAATCCCGTCACTCAGACGACCTACGCCGCATTCGAACCGGCACTCGATTACGTGGTTGCTAAGATTCCACGATTTGCGTTTGATAAGTTTCCAACGGCAGATGCTCACCTGGGCACTCAGATGAAAGCCACCGGTGAAGTCATGGCAATTGGGACAACTATCGAAGAAGCAACGTTAAAAGCCATCGCCTCACTGGAAATTACGCCCAAAGTTCAAACAACGTTAGTCCCCGATGAGCTCATCACTAAGACCAACCTGTTAGATCAACTCACCCATCCCACTGACAAACGGCTCTTTTATTTACTGGCAGCTTTTCAAGCAGGTTGGCCCTTAGCAAAACTCGCTGAATTAACTGGAATTACGCCATTTTTCCTAAGTAAGTTACAGCACATCATGCAGTTAACAGCCAACCTCATCACGTCACAACAGTTCTTAACTGCTAAAAAATATGGCTTGAGCGTTGCAACCATGGCCCACTATAGCCAGCACTCACTTAAAGACGTGACGACTATCACGGATCAGCAGCCACTAGTTTATAAGATGGTCGACACCTGTGCGGGTGAATTCGCTAGCGCGACACCGTATTTTTACAGCACCGCGTTTGGGCAAACTAACGAAAGCCAGCCATTAGGGAATAGCGTCATCATCTTAGGCTCTGGCCCCATTCGCATCGGTCAGGGAATCGAATTCGACTATACGACCGTTCACTGTATCAAAGCCGTTCAGCAAGCGGGCTATCACGCTATCGTGGTCAACAATAATCCAGAGACTGTTTCAACCGATTTTTCAACTTCCGACAAACTTTACTTTGAGCCGCTGACAATCGAGCGCTTAATGCCAATCATTGAACTCGAACACCCAGTCGGCGTTATCGTCCAATTCGGCGGCCAGACAGCAATCAACTTGGCTCATCAGCTAACTGAACACGGCGTTCATATTCTTGGTACTAGTGTTGCGGCTACCGATTTAACAGAGAATCGGCAGGTATTTGCCGACCATCTGAACCGTTTGACCATCGCTCAAGCTGCTGGCACAACGGTCACTGAACTAAAAGAAGCTTATCAAGCTGCCCACTCGATCGGTTACCCGCTACTTGTTCGTCCCAGCTTCGTTCTCGGCGGTCGGGCCATGGCGATCGTTCATGACGATGCCGAACTGACACCCGTTATTAAAGCCGCTGTTGCTGCTGGTCATGGCGCACCCATCTTAATGGATCAATACTTACCGGGAACTGAATGCGAAGTTGATGTCCTATCCGACGGTCAACAGTGCTTCATTCCCGGAATCATGGAACATATTGAAGGAGCCGGCGTCCATTCAGGAGATTCGATTACGGTCTATCCGCCACAATCGCTCAGTACAGCCGTTCAGGATAAAATCGTGGCGATTGCAACCAAGTTAGCACAATCCTTACATTGTGTTGGCATGGTTAACATCCAATTTGTCATCACCGACGACGTTTACGTCATTGATGTTAATCCCCGGGCCAGCCGTACCGTCCCATTCATGAGTAAGGTCACACACTTACCACTAGCTCAACTGGCTACCCAATTAATTTTAGGTCGGCAGTTGACTGAGGTTGGTCTCACTCCTGGCCTTTTACCCCCTTCTGATCTAGTTGCTATCAAGGCACCGGTCTTCTCGTTCAACAAGTTGCCGCAAACACCGACTGCGCTTAGTCCTGAAATGAAATCAACTGGTGAAACAATTGGCGTTGGCCCAACCTTTGCTGATGCCTGGCATGCAGCCATGGCGGACAGCTACCAACTTGATCACTGGCAAGCAAGCGATGGCGTACTTACAGATGCTTTAACCTGGCAGCGACCTGCCGTTCAAGCGGTCTTAAACGCAGCTAACGTTCCCGTAACCGTTATTGGACCAACTAGTCAGTGGTCGACTCCAACTACTCAGTTCCTTGGCTTCACTTTGGATTCAACATCTGACCATCCTTTTGCTACCACGGTGCTCAATCACAACCTGCCGCTAGTCACCGCCTTAGATACACTCAAGACCCTACTAACCGTTACCGCGGCCAGCTAAGCACGCAAAAAAAGAACCACTAACTAAGGTATTCACCTTAACTAGTGGTTCTTTTTTTACTGCACTCGGTCATCGCACCGAAATAGCTTAATTATGTAAACAATTAATCCCCATCGACTGACTATGATTGGAAGGTGCGTTGTGTCCGCTTGCGCGTCTGGTCAGCTAACCCAATACTAATCAGTAAAGCATTATCAACCCGACGCATCGTTTGATCATCCAAATGGGTGACCCGATCTTTAAGCCGTTGCTTATCAATCGTGCGTACTTGTTCTAACAATACAACTGAATTCTTTTCAATCCCGGTGTGTGCGGCATTAATATTCACATGCGTTGGCATTTTTGCCTTTTGAACCTTAGCCGTGATTGCAGCAACAATCACCGTAGGACTGTAGTGATTACCAACATTATTCTGCACGATTAATACCGGGCGCATGCCTCCTTGTTCGGAGCCTATGACTGGTGATAAATCTGCATAAAAAATGTCACCACGTTTAATGTCAGCTGCGGCCATCGCCTCATCTCCCTTTATTACGCGACCTAATAAGTCTGATAGTACCCCAATATAACTATCTTGTTACTCATAATATCATGAACCCTTCACATTTAGCAACCGTTTACCGATTTAATCAAATAAGCTAACTCATCCATCTGATTGCCCTTAATCCGCCCATCGCTTAGCTTAGCGTGGCGACTTACTCATTTTTTAGCAAAAGCATCGCTGACGTTAATTATTACCAGTGGTATCTATCGGTGCTAAATAAAACAGTCCTGATAATCACCTTATCAAGGACTGTCTGTCATAACTATCTTTTAATCTGTATAAACTCGGGGTACTCGCGGAGCTAGCCCACAAGCAATTTCGTAATGGATCGTCCCACAATAGTCCGCAACATCTTGCAAACTAATCGTATTCGCACCGTCAGTCCCAACTAAGGTAACCTTAGTTCCAACTGCAACCTCATGTGGTAACCGCACCATCAATTGATCCATGCAGACCCGCCCAACGATTTCACAAAATCCACCGTCAATCAGAACGTGAAAGCCTTGTAAACGCCGTTCGTAACCATCTGCATAGCCAATCGGAACCGTTCCAATCCATTCATCCTGGGCCGCCGTGTAAGTCGCACCATAACTGATGGATTTATCACGAGCCAGATGCTTCACAAAGGTTAGCTGAGCCGTCAACGATAACGCTGGCTGTAATTGATATGGTGAGCTCAAGTCACGACCTGAAGGATTCAAACCATACAAGGCTACCCCAAAACGAACCATATTACCATTGCAGGCTTGATGCCACAGACTCGTTGCTGAGTTCGACACGTGCACGTATCGTGGCAAGTCATCAACAGCTGCAATCATTGATTTCCAATTATTCAATTGATGAATGAAGTAGGTGTCATCTGCTTGATCCGCCGTTGCAAAGTGGGTAAAAATGCCTTCAAAATCAAATGGCGATTGTGCTTGTCGCAACGTTTGAGCTGCAACGGATAACTCAGCTGGCGTTTGAAACCCAATCCGTCCCATCCCCGTATCCAGCGCTAAGTGAACATGTAACGGCTGGGTCACTTGACTAGTAGCCAAGATCTGAGTGGCAGTATCCAACCACGCTTTACTACCAACTGCCAATGAAATTGATTTTTCCGCAGCTAATGACGCGTATTCTGGTTCCGTGATTCCCAGTACCAATACTGGTTCTGTGATCCCGGCAGCTCGTAACGCTAAGCCTTCATCCAAAATTGCCACGCAAAAACCCGTCGCACCAGCTGCTTTAGCCGCCTGCGCCACCTGAATAATTCCGTGACCATAGCCATTTGCCTTCACGACTGCCCATAACTCAGTTAACTCATCTTTTTGTGCCATTTCTTTACGAATATTACTTTTAATTGCCTGCAAGTCGACTGTGACTTGTGTGTGGCGGTGTTCCCCAATTACAACCATCACCGTGTGCCTCTTTCCAATATAACTTGTGTCATCACTAACGTGTCCGTGTGTGAAATTGAAATCCACGCCGGACCATCGAATGGGTGCCGCGTAATCTCCGGCTTACCAACCGCATTATCTAAAATCTCAATATCTTGAAAACCAACGGCCGCCCCAATTCCAGTACCAAAGGCCTTACTGTAGGCTTCTTTCGCTGAAAAACGACCTGCTAAAAATTCGACTTGCCGTTTAGCAGGGTACCGATCAAAAACAGCCCGTTCTGCCGGAGTTAATACTTTTGCTGGCAGTTGTAACCCTTTAGATAGAATGAGTTGAATGCGCTCTAATTCCGTAAGATCAATTCCCGTCCCATAAATCACAGCGACACCCCTTTTCAGTATAGTTAATAACTAGTTTGATATTTCCAATTTACCACAGCTGCCGTCCTGATAAAAGGGGCCACGCACGCAATCTTTTCACGTCAACGTGAAGGTCCGTCTACCTAATGAATAAAACAACTGTCAGTTGGGTCCCAACTTGTACCAAGTGTAAACTCAGCGCATACAAAAAAGCCGAGCAAATGCTCGACTTTTCATTATCAACTAATTAATAATTAATCGTTGGTACGAATCGTGTAGCTCCGCTTGCTGCTTTGCTTACGACCGTCATCGTGGTTCCGGTTACTGCTACGATTGTCATCGCGGCTGCGACCTTTATAGCCACCACTCTTGTGATCGCCGCTACCACTACGGCCACTGCCGTTGCGGTCACGATCGCGACCATTGTGTGAGTAACTGCTACCGCCATTACTGCGGCCACCGTTACCATGGCTACTACCACTGTTACGATTACGGTTACCACGGTAACCACCACCACGACGGTTACCACCACCGCCGCCTTTATGACGAGGTAATGGGCGTTCTGGCGTAATCTTAACAGGTACTGATGAAGCATCGTCCTTAGTTACTTCGTTTAATAACGCAGCAACTAAGTCAGTAGCATCATACTTTTGTAGCAATTCAGCTGCTTGGTCAGCATACTTTTCAGTAGCCGTCTTAGCAACTAAAGCAGCTACATTAGATTCTGCTGCAGCCAACTGGCCAGTAAATGCTTCGGCTTCAGTTGGTGGCTTCAATGGTAACATACGCTTCTTGGTCAACTTTTCAATAACCCGCAAGTATTCCATTTCGTTAGGCGTTACAAAGGTTAATGAAACCCCCTTGTTACCGGCACGGCCAGTACGGCCAATACGATGAACATAACTGTCAGGATCTTGTGGAATATCAAAGTTGTACACGTGGGTGACACCAGAAACATCAAGTCCCCGAGCAGCCACATCGGTAGCAACTAAGATATCTAATTGACCAGCCTTGAATTGACGCATGATTTGTGAACGACGTTGTTGGGTTAAATCGCCATGAATACCAGCAGCATTATAGCCACGAGCTTCTAGACCCTTAGATAATTCATCAACACGACGTTTCGTACGACCAAACACGATTGTGAGTTCAGGTGCCTGAACGTCTAATAATCGAGTCATGATATCGAACTTTTCAAATTCTTTGGCTTTAACGTAATATTGATCAACCGTATCAGCGGTCATTTCTTTTGATTTAATTTTAACGTGGTGTGGTTCTTTCATGAACTGTACCCCGATACGCTTGATTTCAGGCGGCATCGTTGCGGAGAACAGCATTGTTTGCCGTTCGCCAGGTACTTGTTTGATAATTGATTCGATATCTTCTAAGAAACCCATGTTTAACATTTCATCGGCTTCGTCAAGAACTAACATCTTAACGTGATCTAATTTGATCGTGCCCCGACGAATATGATCGAGTAAACGACCTGGCGTCCCTACGATAACTTGTGGATTCTGCTTTAAGCTTCTGATTTGGCGACGAATATCAGCGCCACCATAAACAACCTGAACCTTAGCATGTTCTTCTTTACCTAAACCGTAAACTTCTTCTTGGGTCTGGATTGCCAATTCACGCGTTGGTGAGATTACCAAGGCTTGAATATTATGGTTATCAAAATCCAACCGTTGTAAGATTGGTAAGGCAAAAGCGGCTGTTTTACCAGTCCCGGTTTGAGCTTGACCAATCACATCTTTGCCTTCAAGAACCATTGGAATGGTTTCGGCTTGGATAGGGGTCGCTTCTTCATAACCGGCCCGCTGAACTGCTTTAAGTAGGCTATCTGATAAGCCTAATTCTGTAAACTTCAAATATGTTTCCTCCTAAGGATGACACCATGGGATTACGTGACAGCTAGAAAAAAATCCGTTTCCCGTGGGACGCTATCATGTAAGCCAACGGTCTGACTTTCAAAATGGTACAACTGAATTATCATACACCGGTTATTCTAAATAAGCAAGCAAGACCGCCAACACTAATAAGGTTCAAATGCGTTGGCTAATCAATGTTAGCGTCACCATTCCCCTACTAATGCGAGCGGTCTTGTTGTTATGATTTTAAATTTTATTTTTTAGACTAATCGGTTAATGCTGCTAACACTTTTTCGAGGTGAATCCCGTGACTCCCCTTGAGAAGTACTTGGTCATCCGCACTCACTGCAGCTGTTAAATCTTCAATCAGCTGAGCCTGTGAATCCGTTGGGTAATAATGTACCGTTCCCTGAGGATACTTGGCCTTGATGACTTCCGCTAGGGCCTGCATATGCTGACCATTCAAGTAAACACTTGGAATAGTTGTTGGATCTAATTCACTAGCCAGACTCATGTGTAACGCGTCCGACTGATCCCCTAATTCCAACATATCACCAAGTACCACAATCCGCTGCCCCTTAGTTGGCACTGCCGCAAAAGCTGCTAACACTCGACGCGCAGCCGTTGGGTTAGAATTGTAGACATCACTTAAGATGGCCTCACCCTTGCTACCGCTCAACCATTCCGTCCGGTTTTCAGTAGGGACAAAACTAGCGATTGCTTGCTTGGCCGCCGTCGGACGAATGTGGAACGTATCAGCTACTAGTAAAGCGGCCAGCGCGTTGTTGACATTATAAGCACCCATCATTGGAATCGTATAAGTGTCATCTGGCCATAAGCTAGCTTTGAATTCCGTCTGTGCACGGCCACTGGTCACGTCGCTACCAACTAAGGTATTCGTAGCATCCAAACCGAATGTTCGCTGATGCTGACTAACATCTTGAGCCCGTTCTTGTAATAATGGTTCGTCGCCATTAAAGATGAACGTTCCGTCTTCTTTCAAGCCATGCACAATCTCTAACTTAGCATCCGCAATCCGATCACGAGTTCCGAAAAATTCAATGTGAGCTTCACCAATCATGGTAATGACTGCCACGTCGGGTTGCACTAACTGGCTGAGAAAATCAAGTTCACCGAAGTGGTCCATGCCCATTTCAACCACAACAACTTCAGTATTAGGTTCCATACTTAGTAACGTAATGGGTACCCCAATCTGGTTATTGAAGTTAGCGTGAGTCTTCGTCACATTGAACTGCGTGCTAAGTACACTCGCAATCATGTCCTTCGTCGTTGTTTTACCATTACTTCCAGTAACAGCAACCACCTTAGGATTAATCTTCTGTAAGTAGTATTGTCCCAGCTGTTGTAAGGCTGTCAATGTATCTGCCACCATGATCACCGGTAGTTCATCGGGCGCACTATCAGCATGGTCACTAGCCCATAAGGTTGCTACCGCACCATTTGCGATGGCATTTTGAATGTATTGATGACCATCGTTATCACCCATTAGTGGGATGAACAAATCCCCGGCTTGCAGTTTCCGGCTATCAAATGCGACTCCCGTTACGTGAACGTCAGGCCAAGCTTGTTCAGCATTGACCGCTTCAACGGCCTTGGCAATTTCGGCAACTTGCATCTTCATATTGATTAAACTCTCCATTCATGGTTCCCATGTAGCGGGCAAACCAATTTTTTGACTAAGGTTTCATATTCTCGAATCGTAACTCCGTTTAAAGCTACGCGCATAAAAATTATACCACTTTGCCCGGTCGGACTCTATGGCTGCCCGGATTTTAGCTTGATACGCTTGTTTCTAAGCACTAAAAAAGGCTTATGACATAAAGTCGCAAGCCTGATTTTAGTGGTTCGGATGTTAATAGTCGAAACGTGCGCCACAAGGCAGTTTGTTCCGCTTAACCCGAAACCAGTGACCATTCCCAAAACCGGAATAATCACTGGTTTCCCGTTAATGCTCGCAAACTAAC
>NZ_LFEE01000004.1:3256-34091 GCF_001039045.1 Lactiplantibacillus herbarum | reverse complement strand
CACACTCTTATCTACAAATGATCCTCAAAGGCCACTTGATCATGCACCTGTAAGCCCCACTCACCAGATCCCAAGTTAAACGTTAACGTTGCAACATTATGGGTTCCGCTATTCTCCCCACTACGCGCTGGATCAAATACCTCAATATCATTCTCATTGATCTCAGTGTGCACGGGAACTAGTAATTGTCGTTGACGCACAGTTGCCTGGTCAAAATATATAAACAGACCATCTGCCATTAACTTTACTAATTGTTTTAGAATCGGATCTGGTACTCGGGGAACGCTCAACGAACGCATAAACCGCCGGCGGCCACGGTATACATCTAATGTATGCCGAATAATTGCCGCACTGAGTACATGACTAAATGCCGAAATATAGTAGAAGTAAATCTTAATCCCACCATTACGTTGCTCTAAGAACACATAGTGATTGCGTAACTTGTAATTGAACGGTGACCGAATTGGCCGGTTCATATGACCTAAATAAAGTAACTCGGCAATTTCAGCAGCCGTTAAAAAGTCTAAATCACCAACTTCATCGTAATCCAACCACTTAACGGGTAACGTGTGACTCTGCAACAAATAACGACGAATCTCATTTTCGTCATTGATGACGTTGAGTCCCGTGTGCGCGTTAACTGCGTGCTCGTTATCATCAACGCCAACTAGCGAAACTAAGTTAGCGGGTAACCGTTTAATACCATGCACGAAGTCACTTTGGTCAATTCCGTAGGCAAAGACTAAGTTATCAAGTTTTTCTAAATTGGCGTAAATATATTTGCGTTGCAACCGTCTCACTCTTTCAACTGTCTATTTAACATTATTATAGCCCGTTATTATACGAATCATAGTCTTTTATTACATATTTTTTAATCGAGTAATTCGATCATCAATCGCTGGATGGGTATCAAATAAATGTGTCCAAGATTTCTTAGCTTTAAACGGATCAGAAATGTAGAGTGCCGCACTACTAGGATCAGCTTGCTTCATTGGTTGACTGTCATCAATCTTTTCCAAAGCATTGATCAGACCCAGTGGATTACGGGTCAACTCGACACTGCCGGCATCTGCTAAGTACTCACGATTACGTGATAACGCCAACTGTACTAGGCTAGCAGCTAGTGGTGCTAACACGATCACAATCACAGCTAAAAGCATCATCAGAATCTGCGCACCATTGCCATCACGATCATCATCGCGACTGCGGCGACCACCACCCCAAAAGAAGGCGTTCATCCCCCAGTTAACCAGTAAACTGATTGCTGCGGTTAAAGCTAAGGCAATCGTCTGTAAACGAATATCGTAATTACGAACATGACTCATCTCATGTCCAATCACGCCTTCCATCTCTTCACGGTTCAACCGAGATTGAATCCCCGTTGTCACAGCTACGGCAGCGTTCTTAGGATTATTTCCCGTTGCAAAGGCGTTAGGACTTGCATCATCGATAATAAAGATTCGTGGCATGGGAACCTTGGCAACTAGCGCCATGTCCTCAACGATGTGCCACAGCTCAGGATCATCGTCGACATTCTTTAGTTCGCGCCCGTGGTTCATACTCATCACAATATCAGTAGACTGATTAATCATAATGATCATATAAAACGCTGCGATCACGATGGCTAAGATTAAGCCAGATGCTGCACTATTAAAAAATACGTACCCGACTGCCACCCCAATGATGGCTACTAATACGACAAAAGCGGCCATCACGTATACCGTGTGCCGCTTGTTGCGGGCAATTTGCTCAAATAACATGGGCGTAACCTCTAATCTTCAAATGAAACTGTTGGTGCTTCTTTTTCTGCTTCTGGAACCGTTAAGAATTCAGTTGCTTGGAAGTGGTGCATACCAGCAATAATATTTGATGGGAATTGTTGTAACTTCATGTTGTAGCTAGCTGCACTCGAGTTAAATAATTGACGTGAGTACGCAATCTTATTTTCAGTGTTGGAAAGTTCTTCCATTAATTTGCCAAATTCTTGGTTGGCCTTTAAATCTGGATAACTTTCAGCTAACGCAAAGATACTCTTCAATGAGTTCGTCAATTGATCCGAAACAGCCATGGCCTGTTGGTGGTCACCACTAGGAACTTGCGTTAACTGATTCCGTAATGAAACAACTTCGGCCAACGTACTCTTTTCATGCTTAGCATATCCTTTAACCGTGTTAACCAGGTTAGGAATTAAATCCGTCCGCCGTTTAAGTTGGACGTCAATCTGACTCCAAGCTTCACGTGTATACATCCGTGATTTGACTAAACCGTTATAGATCACAACGTAAATTGCGATTAATACAATCACAACCGCAATAATAATTAAAGCTACCATACGATAGACCTCCTCTTAATCTTATGTCACTAACTATCTGTCTCTATTGTACCGTGAATCAACGTCCAACGGTATCCTTACAGCTTGAATGTAACAATTGTTAATATTTGTTATTAAAATGACTTGTAAAGGCCTTCTGAACACTGCTTGGTGCTGACTTAAATGTCCACTGTTGCTGATAAGTCCCACGAATCATTAAACGCCCCGCACCCGTCTTATCACACGTAATCAGCGTAATCAGCTTTTTACCGGGTACGTCGTCAATCACCTGTACGTCGGTTGCCTTGATAAATGTCCGCTGGCTAGTCTTGTAAGCATAGATTTTCTTTGCGTCACTCACGTAGATCATCTGGCCAACTTTACTCTTATAGTAGAGTGGACTGAACAGCGCCCCATGCTTGATCATATGATGACCAGCTAACGCATAATTGCCCTGCCCCATTTTCTGGTCGGCTTTCATCGTACCAGCTGCCAAGGCTAAAGTCTCATTGCTGACCCCGTTACCGATTGGCAAGTACAGATCAACGTCTGGAATCGCAATCGATCCAATCACATTAATCGAATTCTTATTCATCCGTGCCTTAGCAACGGTTTGAAAATCCAATGATTTGACCTTAGAGAAATTAAAATCACTCTTCTTCTTCGCATTCTGCTTAACAGATTGTTTCGTAACGGTTGGCGTGTAGGAACTGACTAACCAACTCTTGATTTGTTCATTAAAAATCAGGGCTAAGGATATCGCCACTAACAGGACAAAGACGCCCCGACCTAACCATTTTAAACCGGGATGTTTCTTTGACTTCATTGATCCCGCCTCCCATTTATTTATCACCTTAACTAAAGGTTGTTACCGTAAATATACCTTAATTGATTCATAGAATAAAGTCCAGAATTCGTTAACCCAATTTAAATCACCCATTACTTATCAAATGCATAACAATTGCGCGTAGATTTAAACCTCTGTTATGCTAGAAACATCAAAATAAGAAAGTAGGTTGGACCTATGGAAACCATGGTAAAAAACGATCTCACTCAACTGATGCAGCAACGCGATGCTGGGCCTTTCATCGCCATCTACCTCAATACAGCTGCCGTCTTAAACGACTTAAATCGCCGACGCCTACAACTTAAACAGTTAGTTAACGAAGCTGAAACCCAGATGGCCCACCACTTCCCACAAACAGACTTTGCGCCATTCAACGCGCAACTTAATCAAATCATGACCGACAACGCCTTTTGGCTCAAACACACGGGACCTCAGACGGGGATCATAACCAATGGGCAAGATCTCCACATTTTTGACCTGCAGTACCCTACGGACAATCAAGTCATCGTCAATAGTATGCCAGCCATTCGACCAATCCTGGCTGACCGACAGCACCAATTCGACTTTGACCTGTTAGCCCTGAACGAAGACACCATCAGTATGTATGAACAACGCGGGGGCTACTTCGTTGAACTCGAAATGCCAGCGGACGCACCAACCACTTTAACAGGGGCTTTGGGAACGGAAAAACGTGGTGGCGACCTGAACTTTAATTCTAGTCCGGTTCACGGTGCCAACTACCACGGCCATAACGCCAAGGCTGAGGAACGGACCATTGACCAGCAGAATTATTATCAGCAGGTCGCACAGTATGTCCAGGCTCATTCTCAAAAGAGTCAACGCCCACTGATTTTGATGGGACTTCCTCATAATCAGGCGGTCTTCCGCGCTATCAATAAGAATCCATACTTGTCGCAACATCTGATGATCGATAAATCACCAAAGAACTTAACGTTAGCTGAAATGCAGACAGCAACGGAACCTGTTCAAACTAAGTGGCATACGCAGTTAGCTGACATCTTACTGGAACGCTACGATCAAGCGAAGTCACAGCAATTAGCAGCGGATGATCCATTTGATATGATCAGGCCTGCCCTGAATGGTCAAATCGACACCCTGATTGTTGCCGCTGACGCCCAAGTTGCGGGTAGTTTACCAGTAACGGACGTTGGTATGACTGAACCGATTGCCGCACCAGATAATCTGATCGATGATCTGGTCGACGTGGTTATGGCTAGGAATGGTCAGATTCGGATTATTCCGACCGACCGCATGCCAACTGAAACGGCTGCACTAGCGATCATGCGCTACTAGGCCGCGACATTAAAACCAGCCTTCTTACCGCCGAAAATGGCAGTGAGGAGGCTGGTTTTATGTTGCATCAGTTATATAAGAGATTTCTTCGTACATCCTTTAGTAACGTTAGTAGCTTTTGATTGCTTGGATTGCGCTTATCCCGTCTAATCAACTGCTTTACACTCACCGTTAAGTAATCACAAAAAGTTTCAAAATCCAAATAAGCAATTTGATAATCATCAAAACCATGCATCAATAGGACATGCTGATCATCCAACTTCTGCGGTAGCAACATCGGATTATCCTCACCAAAATCGCCTTCAAAATAAGTCGAAGACATCAACCCAGCCCCATATCCATGGCGGCCTGCAAAATTATTTAGCGCCACGGGCAACCGATCGCCATAACTAATAGCGGTGAAATAGTCCTTCCAGACACTTTTTACTTTTTTTGCTGGCATAACACTTTTGGCGTGTGCCTGTTCAACATCTTCTGCTCCCATTTCGCCATTAGTATTGACCACCCGATACGTCCCTTTAAACTTTTCCGCCATGTACTGATACACAGCATCAATATCAGTATTGTAATCGACTGCATCCTGTAGCGTTTTAAACCCGCAATACCTGAACTCAAATTCATTGTCGATAAATAGATCATAGTACCGGTTCTGCATTTTTTCTAGCATCTCATTCAGAACAGGGTCATGGCTCAACTCATCAGGCAACCCAGTACCGATATAATCTCCCTGTAGATCGTAGACCCAGATACATTCGCCATGATCAATCTCGTAACGAATTTCTCCTTTTAATTTAGGCTGATCCACCGAGTGACGGAAAGGTGCTTTAACTGGTATAGCTGCTGGAACTTCATCGACTACTGGTTTTAAATCGGTAACCACGATGCCATCACCTTCTTGGTGCACTTTGCTTTTATGACCAGCCCTCTTTTTCGTCCACGATGGTAATTTCCGAATTACTTCATTTGCTAACGGCGTTGTCTCATTCACTGGCGTAGACTGGATGGAAGTAGGCGCCGACTTAACTTTCTGTAGTTGCCCTTTAGCCCTTTTTTTGGACTGTTTCTTCTTTAACCGTTTATTCTCTGCACCCGTTGGTTTAGAAGCAGTTGAAATACGATTGTCGATTCTAAATGCCGGATCACTGATTTCCCGTTCTAGAACTTTTTCAGCCGCCGCAATCCAGTTCTCCCAGATATCAGTCGGTTCATTCTTATAATCCGCTGCAATCACAGTCTGTTGCATGTTCCACACTAATTCCCGTGAAAATCGCGTGTGGTACAGAAAGTTATCAGGAATATAATGTTGCAGAAATTCACCTGCAATCCACAAAGCTTGAAATAGATTTACATTAGCCTGATTTCCAGCAACGGTCTCAAAATAGGCTCGCCAAGTACGCCATTTTTCATGCGCCTCACTAGTTCGCATCTGATCCCTGAATTCCTGCAATATTAATTGCAGATCTTCATCGCCACCGATCATTTCATTATAGTGATCAACAAAAAATAACATGATCCTTCGATTTTGTTTCAATGTGATCTGATCAATTTTCACCTGACGATCCAGCGAATACTGTGATACAGGTTTCATTGTCAACTTAGCTTGATGACTAACTTCATCAGTCATTTCAGGTGTCACCGATGTATTTAAGGACGGTTGTGTGACAGCTTGCGCTGCTGCAGTCTTCCACTTGTTCCAGACCACGCTCTGCTCTCTGAATGCTACCGGCATGTACACCGTATGCCAAATATCTTGGTTCAATGTCCTAACAAACGCCGTGTTCAACACATTATTAATTAAGTAGTCCTGCATGAACTGATTGACCACACAAAAGACTTGGAACAAGTCCATAACAGAAGCATCCTTGGCAACTTCTTGATAAAAATCAAGCCAATTATGCTGGAATGCCTCACCTCTTTGCTCAACCTTATCTAATGCTTCTTTTAAGTCCTTATCACCGTTACTTAAAGCATAGTAATCCTTCAAAAACACCCTCAGAATGCTATAACTTTGATCAGGTGTCAGGTGCTCACCCACTGGCCCAATCGCCACTACCGGTAACTCTGGTGGCATTACTTTTGCAATCGGAAATGCTCGTTCTGAATAAGACGGTTCTTCACCAGCTTCAAGAAAAGGACTCTCCTCAACCGCGACCACATTTGGATTTTGCAGCCACGCCACTGCGGCAACCCAATTCTCCCAAATGGGGTCTTGGGCCCGTTCTTCAACGGTTAGTTCACATAGTTGACGAATTCTGAAGGTTAAGCGACGTGCGACAATCGAATTATCCAATACACCTGGTATATATTCGTTTGCAAACTGTGAAACTGCATTAAAACTCTCTACTAAATTTTGTTTTTCCGGTCCGGTTGAACGAAAAAACAACTGCCAATCTTCCAAAATGGCGTTATCAAACAGTTTGTCATCATCGGTCCACATGTTCATCGTTCCGAGGATACTCCCCAGATCGTCATCTTTAGAAGCCCAATAATAGGACTCAAAAAAGATGGTTGTCGCATAAAACGCTTGTTTACTATCGAGTAATTCCACTATGCCCGTCTCCTTCCGCACACAAAAATTTGCATGGCTCAACGCCACTCATGATTCTAAATATAGCTACCGACAATCAACGTTTGTTCTTATGTATCTTTCCGTTAGCTTTAACAATGGCGACCGGCGATAAAAGCTGTCACTTAGATACTATTTTGAAGTAATTATCAATCAAATTAAATTTAGGTAAATCATTATCAAAATTTCAAAGCCTACCTAGCTGTGAGGGGGAGGCTGACAATGCTTAGCCATGAAATTACACTTAGCTGAGTGGTTTTCGCTCGGGTTAGTGTAAGGCCGATTTTTGAGCTCACAAGTGACTTTTACTTGTGAGCTCAAAATCCGTTCCAGCATTGTCAACTGCCCTGGTAAGCGAGTAAGTCCCGCATGTGCATGCTAATGATCCACTCAACTAGCATAACGTACATCATTATATTAATACATAAATATCAATTAAAACAAAAAAACACGCTCTGGCAATTGCCAGAACGTGTCATTATTAATAGGCTTATTTGAGACCGTATTTCTTGTTGAAACGATCGACAGCACCATCGGCCTTGGTAAACTTTTGCTTACCAGTGTAGAAAGGATGTGAGTCTGAAGTGATTTCAACACGGATCAATGGGTAAGTGTTACCATCTTCCCATTCAACAGTTTCTGCTGAAGTAGCTGTTGAACCAGAGACGAACTTAAAACCAGTAGTTGAATCTTGGAATACAACTAAGTGGTAATCTGGATGAATTTCTTTTTGCATTGTATAACGCTCCTTTGCCCTGAATCATTTGCTGAAACAGAGATTATCATAGTTTTAATCAACGTTACACATATTATCATGAATGACGTTGTTCCGTCAACCTGTCCAATGCCCTAACCGTAAAGTTATTGTCGACGTGGTCGACGCGTTGACTGACCTGCCAATTTTAAATTGGCCAAGTCATGTACAAATTCAGTATTCGTCTTTGTACGCTTCAAGAATTGTAGTAGTTGTTCCGTATATTCCAACGAACTACCCGTCATTGAACGGCGAATCTGCCACACTGGTTCGAGCGACTTATGATCCACCAACAATTCTTCTTTCCGCGTTCCCGATTGCTTCAAATCAAGTGCAGGGAAAACTCGGCGTTCAGCTAACTCGCGTGAGAGCTGCAATTCCGAATTCCCGGTTCCTTTGAATTCCTCGTAAATCATATCATCCATCCGACTACCAGTATCCACTAGCGCCGTTCCTAGGATCGTTAGGCTACCGCCCTCTTCAATGTTACGAGCAGATCCAAAGAACCGCTTGGGCTTATAAAATGCCGTTGGATCGACCCCACCAGACAATGTCCGGCCACTGGAAGGAATCACCAGGTTATAGGCCCGTGTCAGACGCGTAATCGAGTCTAACAAGATAATGACATCTTGCTTATCTTCGACTAACCGCCGAGCACGTTCCAGAACTAACTCCGCAACCCGCACGTGATTTTGCGGTTGCTGATCAAAAGTTGAGCTGACGACTTCACCCTTGATCGAGCGTTCCAGATCAGTCACTTCTTCCGGCCGTTCATCAATTAATAACATAATTAACTTAGCATCGGGATAATTAGCAACGATTCCGTTCGCAATATTCTTCAGTAACGTCGTCTTACCTGCTTTAGGTGGCGCTACGATTAAGCCCCGTTGTCCAAAGCCAATCGGAACAAAGGTATCAATCAGACGTGTCGCCGAAACGTTAACCGAAGTCGTCAGTTTAATCTGTCGCTGCGGATACAATGGCGTTAAAGCAGGAAAATGAGGCCGCTGCTTCGCTTCATTGGGATCCTGACCATTAACTGACCCAACCCGCATCAAGCCGTAATAACGCTCATTAGGCTTCGGTGGACGAGCTTGTCCAGCCACGTAATCCCCGTTACGCAATCCAAAACGATGAATTTGCGACTGTGAGATATAAATATCTTCTTGTGACGGACCATAATTGATTGGACGCAAAAAACCGTAGCCTTCTTGACTAACGATTTCTAAGACGCCTTCCATTTCCACGAAGTCCCGCTTCTTATCCTGCTCACGCAAGATAGCCAGCGACAATTCCTTCTTATTCATCTGTGAATAGTAAGCAATTTTATAATCACGAGCGTAGTTGTAGATTTCCTTCAACGTTTTCTGCTCAAGATCGTGCATCGTTAAGATTTTTTCCATAAACACTGTTCTTTCTCAGCTGTGTGAAAGTTACCCTTCCGAAACTTCTTCGTCAGTAGCAATCTCGACATCAGCGCCTAGACTGTGCAACTTATCAACGACCCGGTCATATCCACGTAAGATATTGTCAGCTCGTGAAATTTCAGTAACTCCACTAGCTGCCAAACCAGCGATCATCAATGCTGCCCCAGAACGAATTTCACCCGCTTCAACGTGCGCACCTTGTAAGTGTGAAGAATGCCCAGCCACAATCAAGTTATCCTGAACGTGAATGTCAGCCCCCATCTTACGAAGCTGTTCCACGTGTTGTGTCCGCTGTGGATAGATCGTGTCAATTACAACACTACTGCCATTAGCACGTAATAACAGCGGTGTAATTGGTTGTTGTAAGTCGGTTGCAAAGCCCGGATAAGTCATGGTCTTTACACGAACTGGGTTTAATTCGTTAACTCGCGGAACGTAGATACTATCTTCATTGATCTGAAGATCGACGCCCATTTCGAGTAATTTAGCTGTAAAAGATTCCATATGTTCTGGAATGACATTTTTCAGTAAGATACCATCACCGATTGAAGCCGCTAGCGACAAGTATGTCCCAGTTTCAATTCGATCAGGAATAATCGTATGTGTTGCCTTTGACTGCAACACAGGGACGCCTTCAATCCGGATCACATCGGTACCGGCACCACGAACTTTGGCACCCATATTATTCAAGAAAGTTGCCAGATCAATAATCTCTGGTTCCTTAGCAGCATTTTCAATGGTCGTGGTCCCGTGGGCCTTAACCGCTGCCAAAATAATATTAATGGTAGCACCAACCGAGACCACGTCTAAAAAGATACGTGCTCCGTGTAAGCCTTCTGTGCCCGTCGAAATGAACACAGAGTCATTTTCCTCAACGACATTCGCACCAAGGGCTTTGAACCCCTTAATGTGTTGGTCAATAGGCCGAGGACCAATGTTGTCACCACCAGGGAAGGTTACGGTTGCTCGGTTAAAGCGGCCGAGTAAAGCTCCCATAAAGTAGTAAGATGCACGCAGGCTTTTAATGGCGTGACTTGGTAATTCGGATTCTTCAATGTTGGTTGGATCAATTGTTAGAACATCATTTTCAAAAGTGGAATGGACGTTCATTGACTCTAAGATGAGCCGTAAGTTGTGAACGTCAAGGATGTGCGGAACTGTGTCGAATTGGACCGGAGTATCTGCGAGAATCGCAGCAGGAATCAGGGCAACGGTACTATTCTTTGCGCCACCGATCGTTAATTCCCCAGAAAGTCGTTTCCCGCCATGGATAATCATTTTTTTCATAACATAACTTTCCTCGCTAAATAAGTGTCACACTGTATCATACAATCATTAACCATAATAAAGAAATTGCGCCCAAAATACAACCAATATCAGGAAACTGTAATCTTTTTACGCAATAAAATTATTAACTTCATCAATTCAACCGTTTTCACCAACAAATCATGGGTTATTTGTTGGTCAGTCAATTAGTCGTCTGTTATCTGAGATATATCGAAAATAATATTTGTAATTTCCAAGTATGTAGAATATTAATTTGCACTGATACGGGCCTCACACGTTAACGTCAGGTTCGCTTTTTATGTATCGCTCGTTAAATATCTAACAGATTGTTAGGTTGAGATAAAAATAGAAGAGTGCTAATGCTCAGGTTTATTAACTGGCATTAGCACTCTCTGGACTGAATGGAACCTGATGGACTATCAGCATTCATGACTTATCACTTCCTTATATTAAATTATTGATCCGCTACTAACCATTGATTGCAAGCAGCTCTTGGACATGTTGGGGGTTCATATTTAATTCGCGCAGCCGTAACAGCATTTGTTTTAGGTCTTCATACTCATGTTCCGTATACAATCGGTCGCGAATCTCAATCTG
This sequence comes from Lactiplantibacillus herbarum, assembly GCF_001039045.1. Taxonomy (GTDB): domain Bacteria; phylum Bacillota; class Bacilli; order Lactobacillales; family Lactobacillaceae; genus Lactiplantibacillus; species Lactiplantibacillus herbarum. Next base: position 22,988 of record NZ_LFEE01000004.1, on the reverse strand, counting down.
GTAATCCTCAGCAATCGTAAATAAATCGCGTCGCAAACGACGTCTAATTTCTTTAACACTTAACATCGACATCACCTCCATATGTTATTCAACATAATACCATATTAGAACTAGTCAAAACTCGGCAAATGCAATTTGATAATTTCGAACAATTACCTGATTATCCGCCAACTGCATGTCAGACAAGCGTTAACACCGATTTTTCCAAATGAGAGCTGTATGAGATTTATCACGTTAATAATCGCTTGATAATCAATTTGATAAATGAATGATAATTACCGCTATAATAATATTTACTAACGTATAGAAAGTTTTCGCACCGATTGCTCGCAAGCACTGGTCTCATTACATTTTCATAAAAACGGTTCAATTTTAAAACCTGATAGCAATGTATAAAACCACCCGCAAATTATCATATGATTTGCGGGTGGTTTTATCCGACAATCCCCATTTGACAATCATGGTTAGCCTTGTCAATCAGATTAATCGCTTACAATTATAAGTAATATTTTTATTCTAGTTCTTCATCTTTAACCGTCTGTAAATACCGGTAGACACTCGGATCAGAGACCTTGATGATCTTGGCAGCTTCACTGACTGAATCCTTAAGTAAGAAATACCCTTGGTGGTACAAGCTACGAACGATTTCTAGTTTTTCATTCTGTTTTAAGTATTCAACTGACACACCGTGCTTCGCACAAACCGTTTGGGTGACCTCACGCGCTAAATCAGTAATCGAAGTCGTCAAATGCTCAGGGGCAACCAATGTATCATGCGTTTCTTCATTGACTGGCGCCGCTTTGAATTGATAAATATTTGGTGAATTCAGATGTTTATAGTTAGTCAGCACCTTTAAGACTTGTTCCTGTAGATCATCCAGGGCACTGTCGTCCGTGTTGATACAGATCATCCCCACGATTTCACCCTCAAACCTCAAGAAGTACGTCGAGGAACGCAAACTGTGTTTCCCCTGCGAAACGCCCTTGTAGTTCGCCAAGTAATCCCGTTTTTCGGTTTTTCCCGCCTTCATCGTCCGTAACGCTAAGTCGGTCGCTGGATCACCCACCTGTCGATGAGAAACGTGTGAATTACGAATTGCCATCACGGAATGATTCAGGTCCATCAAGTCATTGAGGACAACCTCACTACTTGGACCTAAGATATCCGCTAAAAAATCGACAAAGGGAATGAATTCACGTACATATTCTTGTTCGACTGTTAATGGTTTTTGCATAATGGTACTCACCTCACTAAATTTTCCAATAACGTGTTAAAACATTGTCTGTAATATTATTTTATCATAATAATAAATGGTCATACCCAATAACCCTTGATAAAAAAAGATGATTGCTTTTACAAGCCCATCATCTTCCGTTAACTCATTTAAGCATGAACCTCAGCATCAGCCGAGCGACCAAAAATCTTTTCTTTCATTCTGATCCCAGTAGGAGTTGCGGCTAGACCACCCAAACCAGTTTCACGTAACGCTTTTGGCAAGCCCTTACCGACTTTATCCATAGCGGCAATAACTTCATCTGCAGGAATTTTATTCGTACAGCCAGCTAGTGCCATGTCGGCTGAAATCAAAGCGTTGCCGACCCCGATAGCATTACGTTTAACACATGGTAATTCAACTAACCCAGCAACGGGATCACAGACTAATCCTAGCAAGTTACTGATAGCCATTGCCAACGCTTCGGCACTTTGTTCTGCCGTCCCACCAGCAATTTCAACCGCCGCAGCGGCACCCATTGCGGACGCACTACCAACTTCAGCTTGGCAACCACCAGTTGCACCAGCAATACTAGCATTGTTCGCAATAACCATGCCGTAAGCACCGGCCGTGAATAGGAATTGAATCATCTGATCACGAGTTAAGTCCATCCGATCTTTCAACGTGAAGATCACGCCAGGAAGTGTCCCAGTTGAACCGGCTGTTGGTGTTGCACAGACAACCCCCATCGAAGCATTTACTTCGTTGGTTGAAATGGCATTTTGAACGGCTTGCATCATCGTGTCACCAGATAAGGATTTACCCTTGGCACGATAATTTTTCAGTAAGACCGCTTCACCACCAGTTAAACCGGTCGTGGAATAAACCCCATCGCCAGCAGCACCTTTTTTAACTGCCGCTTCCATCACGTCGAGGTTACGGCCCATAGTGTGCCAGATTTCTTCCCGACTAGAATTAGACATTTCCATTTCTTGTTCGATCATCAATTCGTAAACTGGCTTGTTAGCCGTTTGTGACGCCGTTACTAATTCCGCTACACTCATATACATGTTAATTGACCTCCCCGACTATAAGTAAACTAACTTCGTACGCGCTTGGGTTAAACGTTCGATCTCATCTTGTTTGAGTCGCCGATCCAAGTCATATTCGTATAAATTACCACGATCCGTCTTATAATGTTGTTGATCATTAACTTTCGTTAGATCTGCCAACTGCTTAGTCACATTCTGATGGTCATTTTCGCCACCCTGAACTAGCAAGATTGGTAGTGGCCCCTTAGGTTTAACATCAAAACCGTCCATCTTAATTTCACGAATTTCGATGGTCCCACCACCGATAGAACAACCAGCAACCGTAACTTGCTTATCATCATTACTTAAATCAATGATTGCCGTATTTGGATGATCAATTGGACTATCTTTAACCTCTTCAATAAAGGTAATGTTCATGCCTTGGTCACGTGCTAAACCAATCGCATATGGCACCCGGCTATCATCAGGATCAAAACCTAGAATCCCACTGATAATGGCGTAATCGGTTCCGTGGCCCTTATGGGTTTGGGCAAACGATTCATAGTAATGAATTACAATATCTGTCGGTTTCTCCTGAAAAATGCTATTTGCTGCTCGACCAATCGCACACGCCCCCGCAGTATGGGAACTGGAAGGTCCAATCATAATCGGGCCAATAATATCAAAAACACTCTTGTAGTTCACCGTCATTTTAGTCATCCTCCTATTTGAATCATCACGTTAAATTAAGCTTTGGCACGGGCAACTAGCGCTTCTTTGCGCATTCATCGTCAGTACATCGTTTCGAAACTTTATGAATCTTGAAATTATAGCACAAGCAAGCACCAAAATTATACTGATAAGAAAGCACAAAACCGTTGCGATCAAAGCTTTCATTTCTGAATTAATCCAGCCTCCAGTATGGCCATTCGATTCGCGTACCTCACGAACCCCCAACACCGTCAAGAGAATCTCGTCAATAACACTAGCAACGAGATTTATGACAAAAATTGGCTTCAATAATATTAACCAATGTGAATTCATCTCGTATTTTAGTCAGATTACTAAACAAACAATTTGATGATATTGAACAGGATACCACTAACTGCAATTAATCCAATTACCACAACAAAGACATTACTGTGTTTGCCGGCATATTGCTGTAACTTAGGACTTTTATGAATAGCATACATTGGCATCAAGAACAAGATAAACGCAATGATTGGTCCAATGATGGTTTCAATCATTCCCATAATGGAAGGATTGATCCAGGCAACTATCCAGGCACTTAGTAGCAGAACAAGATCAACAATTGTAGAAACGGTCCGACTTGGAAGCGTCTTGTCAGATTTTTCTTCCATCTTACGAATAATCCCACGTAATCCTTCACTCGTTCCTAGATAATGTCCTAAAAAGGATTTTGCGATTGCAATAAAGGCAATCACGGGAGAGACATATTTAATAATTGGATTATTAAAAGCAGTCGCAACGTAATCAAGAATTGAGACATTTTCATTTTTAGCTTCAAGAATTTGGTCCGGGGTCAACGCCAATGTACAACTAATAACAAAGAACATCGCAACAACAAACATCAATGTTTCAGCTGAAAATAGAATTGTAGAAATCTTCTTATCTACTTGATCTTTACCTTCCCCACTATATTCTTTACGTTCGGCAACAGAAAACGAAGAGATGATCGGTGAATGGTTAAACGAAAAGATCATAACGGGAATAAGTAACCACAAGTTTCCTAAAGTCCCAACCAAGTGTCCCCCAGATACAGAACTGGAAAATGTCGAGAGAATTGCGCCATTCCAATGTGGAATAAGATAAAAGGAAAACAGAACGATTACAATAATAAATGGAAAGGCCAGGCCACTCATAACTTTGGTAATCAAAGAGGTACCAAAGCGAGCAATTCCAATGAGGATACCAACAAGTATTAGCGACAACAGCCAACGAGGTGGTGTTTGCATGTGCATTTCGTCGGTAATAAATTTCGATACAGTATTAGTAATAGAAACAGAATACACTAATAAGATTGGAAAAATGGAGAAGAAATAAATAATGGTAAAAAGCAATCCAATCTTAAAGCCAAAATGTTGTTCAACAACATCAGTAATATCATCACCATCATTTTTAGCCGACAGGACAAACCTACTCAGACCCCTGTGAGCAAAAAACGTGGTTGGCAGAGCTAAAACAAGTATCATGATGATACCAAGAATACCGGCCGTACCAACCCCAATAGGCAAGAATAACACGCCAGCCCCAATCGCGGTTCCGAACAAACTCAGCATCCAAAAAGTATCATTTTTTCTCCAACCCTTAAATATATTTGTCATTTTTAAGTCTCCTTTTTATAACGTTTTTCTGGTTACACCAGAGAATGTGCTAACATAACCTGCATGAATAACCCTCCTATTAGATTTAACGTCTCGACTCGCAGTAAAACGGCACTTTGTGACAAACATCACTTTAGAACCGTGAAAGCCCTTTCTTTACGATAAAATATTATCATGGTAACAATTATCGTTCATGTGAGTCTAATTAGCAAGATTAAATATTCGTGTTATCAAATTAAAAAGGATTGAGATTATCATAACAGTTCTAGCCTGCATCCATCTCAATCCCAGTGATATTAAGTTTAACACTCAACTGAATTATTTGAATAATAATTTATTCTCATGATAATTTTATTTTATTTCAGTCAGTCCATGCATGTATGGCTGTAATACTGCGGGAATCTTAACGGTCCCATCGGCTTGTTGGAAGTTTTCCAAAATCGCCGCCACGGTCCGACCAACAGCAAGTCCAGAACCATTCAACGTGTGGACGTAATCGACCGTCCCATCAGCTTTCCGGTAACGAATCATCGCCCGACGTGCTTGAAAGTCCAAGCAGTTAGAACATGAACTGATTTCCCGATAAACGCCTTGTTCTGGCATCCACACTTCAACATCATAGGTCTTTGCCGATGAGAAACCAGTGTCACCCGTTGAAAGCTTGATAACATGGTATGCAAGACCTAATTCACGCAACACTTCTTCGGCATTATCCGTTAATTTTTCGAGCTCATCGTATGAATTCTCTGGTTTACAGTACTTAACCATCTCAACTTTGTGAAATTGGTGCATACGAATCAGGCCCCGAGTATCACGCCCTGCACTCCCAGCTTCGGACCGATAACAGGGAGTCATTGCCGTGAAGTACGTTGGTAATTGATCTTCAGATAGGATTTCATTCGCGTAGTAATTGGTCAGTGGTACTTCAGCCGTTGGAATCAACGTCATTCCTGAAGATTCAACCGTGTAGACGTCTTCTTTGAACTTAGGAAATTGGCCAGTTCCATACATCGTCTGGGCGTTCACCAAGTATGGTGGAATAATTTCATGGTACCCTTGCTTTTGCGTGTGCAGATCCAGCATAAAGCTGTAAACCGCACGTTCTAAGAGTGCACCCGCATCCTTATAATAAACAAAGCGCGCGCCTGAGACTTTCGCTGCCCGGTCAAAATCCAAGATTCCTAAGCTTTCGCCCAATTCCCAGTGCGCCTTAGGTTTAAAATCAAACGTTGGAATATCACCGTGCTTGCGCATCTCAACGTTGCTATCTTCGTCAGGACCGACTGGCACATCATCAGCAGGTAAGTTCGGGAAGCGAATTGCAATATAATTTAAGCGTTCGCTAACTTCAGATTGAGCATCTTCAGTACTCTTGATATCACCATTGATTTTCTTAACTTGTTGAATCAGGGCCTGGCCTTCTTCAGACTGCGGATTACTCTGCTTAACTTGTTCAGTCAATTGGTTCTTTTGCTTCTTTAAGCCTTCAACCTTGGTAATTGCATCCCGATTCTGACGATCTAATTGCAAGTATTCTTCAACTTCGGCTGGGTCAACTTTACGTGACTGCAACTTTGCCTTAACTAACTCTGGGTTATTACGAATAAATTTGGGATTTAACATATGGAAAACCTCCTTAAAATTAAAACGTCCCATAGTCTTCGTCAAAAGACTATGGGACGTTAGTTTGCTAACGTGGTACCACCCAATTTACTGCTCTACGAGTATATCGTCTCACCGTGACCTCTTCAAACGAGGTCAAACGCTAAATGGCGGATTCACTAATATTTGATCAACTAACTCGCACCACCGTCAGCTCTCTGAATGACCATCTATAGTTACTATCCATTATGATTGCGCTTCCAATTTGCAACTATAATTTAACCCCATCGGTCACTAATGTCAATAGCGTTTTATTATCATTTTAATTTTCTATTACAAGAATAATATCTTATCAGTGTTAAAACGTTTCATCAGAATAGTATGAGACTCATATTGGACCTGCTCCTATTCCGCCTACCAGGGTATCCAGATAATGCTGGAACGTGGTGGGCATCGGTTAGAGCTAATGCCAACACCGCATCATCTCTAACACGAGCATTATCCGGACACCCCTCACGGCTAGATAGTAGTCAAAGGCCAATATATGCGCACCCAATACTGACCATGATTACTAAATTCGTTTAGTCAGTGCTTTTCTGGCTTAGAAGAATTTCGTATTTGAGATCGCGCGGGTTATGCACGAGTTCAAATCGATACCCGCGGTGTTCCAGCGCTGTCAGGGCGCCCTGCAGGTGACTAGGAAGCACCTAAATAACAGTTACTTGATCCAGATTAGGTTCTCTTATTCAGAGGCTACTAAAAAACACCCAGGCAAGATAGCCTAGGTGCTTCGTCAATCAATTATCTATTTAGCTTTACCAGTCTGGTTAGCCGCATCGATGAAAGCCTTGAATAAACCTTCTGGACGGTTAGGACGTGATAAGAATTCTGGATGATACTGTGCAGCAACGAAGAACCGTTTTTCAGGTAATTCGATAACTTCAACTAAGCGGTTGTCTGGAGAAGTCCCTGAGAAGACCATCCCCTTGGCAGCCATTGCTTCGCGATACTTGTTATTGAATTCATAACGGTGACGGTGACGTTCCATCACAACTTCTTCGTTATGGTAAGCCTTAGCCGCAACCGTACCTGGCTTCAACTTACATGGGTAGGCACCCAAACGTTGGGTACCACCCATATCTTCAACATCTTCTTGATCAGCCATCAAATCAATAATGTTATCTGGCGTGTTAGGATCAATTTCAGCTGAGTTAGCATCCTTCAATCCAAGAACGTTGCGAGCAAATTCAACACTGGCCATCTGCATCCCTAAACAAATTCCCAAGAATGGAATATCGTTTTCACGGGCATATTGGATTGCCGTGATCTTACCTTCGATCCCACGGTCACCGAAACCACCTGGAACTAAGATACCATCAGCGTCGCCCATTAATTCTTCGACGTTTTCAGGAGTGACTTCTTCAGCAGAAATCTTCTTCAATTCAATTTCAGCATCATCCGTGTAACCAGCATGCTTCAATGATTCCGTAACTGAGATATACGCATCTTGTAACGCAACGTATTTCCCAACTAAGGCAATCTTGATCGTGCGTGAGAGGTTTTGAACGTGATGTTCTAATTCAACCCATTCGCTCATATCCGCTTTTGGTGCTTCTACGCCAAAATGATCCAGAACAATCTGGTCCATATTTTGTTTCTGCACGTTCAACGGAATTGAATAGATCGTCTTCACGTCTTGTGATTCAATAACAGCTTCTGGTTCAACGTCACAGAATGACGCAATCTTATTACGCATTTCGCGTGTGATTGATTGTTCAGTACGTACGACCAACATGTTTGGCTGAATCCCGTAACTACGCAATTCTTTAACAGAATGTTGCGTTGGTTTCGTCTTCATTTCACCAGCTGCCCGTAAGTATGGAATCAACGTGGTATGAATGTAAAAGACATTATCAGAACCTAAATCACTCTTCATCTGACGCAATGCTTCGATGAATGGTAATGATTCGATATCACCAACTGTCCCACCAATTTCAGTGATCACAATGTCAGAGTCCGTTGTTGTACCGGCCCGCATGATTTTTTCTTTAATCGCATTTGTGATATGTGGAATTACTTGAACAGTTGCCCCCAAGTAATCGCCCCGACGTTCTTTTTGCAGAACTTCTGAATAAATCTTACCCGTTGTAACATTCGAATATTTGTTTAAATTAATATCAATAAACCGTTCGTAATGTCCAAGGTCAAGGTCAGTTTCCGTCCCATCGTCCGTTACAAAGACTTCACCGTGTTGATAAGGACTCATCGTACCAGGATCAACGTTGATATAGGGATCAAACTTTTGAATCGTGACCTTCAAGCCCCGGTTCTTCAATAAACGCCCTAGTGAAGCAGCGACGATACCTTTACCAATGGATGACACAACGCCACCAGTTACAAAAATATATTTGGTCATGTGATAACTCCTTAAAGATTTATTTCGTGGGGTCGGCATTAATAATAAAGAAAACTCCCTATTTCAACAGAAATAGGGAGCTGATTACGATCGTTTGTCTCCGGCATTGCTACCAGAGAGCCCAATTAAGATAATACAAGGAGATTAACCTTTCGTCAAGGTAAAATTCTTGAAACCCTTATTTGTTTTCGTCGTCTTCTTCGTCATCGTAGTCGTCATCATCATCGTCATTTAACTCTGATAATTGGCCTTCGATACCGTCTGGCAAGGATTCGTCAGCGTCATCATCTGAATCATCAACACCGGCAAGTTCACTGTACTTACTGCTTGCTGAATCATCAGTATCGTCATCGCCGTCGTCTTCTTGATCGGTGTCATCTTCATAGTTATCATCATCTTCAGGATCATCGTCATCATAATCGATAACGTCATCATCATCCCCAGCATCGGCTAAGAAAGCATTAACCTTCTTACGCTTCTTGCGCTTTGGACGATCATCATCTTCGGCATCATCAGTATGAATGATAGCCTCGTCAATGGATTCGAATGGATACCATGCACGCAGGCCCCACATATTGTCACCGAGCGAAATGAAACTACCGTCAATGTTAAGATCGGTATAAAATTGTGATAAACGCTCCCGAATTTCTTCGTCGCTTTTACCTAGAAATGTTTGCACAGCGTTGGTTAAATCGGCAAATGCCATTGCATCGCCGTGTTGCGCTAAAATTGCGTGCGCAACCTCGATTAAAGATAATTCGGACTTTTTTTGTCCATCAAATTGTTTTAGTTCCAAACTGGTGCACGTCCTTTCCACAGTTTATATTACATAATACCAAATCAAGCGGTGAATTGCAATCGCAACTGGTAGTTACCTAGTAACTGTTCGCCTGCGTACAAGTCGTAGTCCACGTTGACCTCACCAGCGAATGGCCGCTCACGCAGTCGAACTTGTAACATCGGCGTTACCGTTTCTACTGGCAAGAGTCCCATTGGTGTTTGGTAGTGTGCCCGAATTCGTTTACCATTTGAAAAATGTAACCGCAAGCGATTCTCAGCATTGCGCGTCAGCACCACGTCACCGTTAGCCGCTAACTTGATGGTTACTGGAATTGGTTCTGGAGCCTCATCGCTGACCTCCTTGTAACGTAAGTAGAACACATCACCCATCTGCACTAACTGACCATCCACATCCAAGGCATAGTTAGCCGTTTCGCCATCTTGACGTGCTCGGGTTTCCAAGTGAATTGCCACCGGAACACCAGTCGTTAAATCATCCATGATTGGACCTCCCAAAGTATTATTATGCTATCCATAGTCACCTAGTACTTACTACTAGATTCGCCATTACGGCATTAAACCGTTTTGTCTTTCAAGTAATCTAACACGTCGTCACTATTCTAGCAGCCACATGGTCAAACTTCCCTTATGATTATAAGCTATCTGCGCCAAAATAACTAAAAATCGACCTACTACTGGATCAATCTGCGAAAGCGATTGATTTCGAGTATAATTAATGTGAGATTAACTAATTATCGCATTATGGGGTGACCGCTTTGACAAGACCAACCATCGCAACACTCAGCCAAAATTATTCTGCCGACGCCATGTTGGATAGCTTTGCCTATACAAACGCTTTACTCTGGCTAACCGCTGAACGGCAACAGCCACTCGTTCATTTCTGGCAACTATCAAAAACCGTCATTTTAGGCTTATTAGACCAACGTTTACCACAATTGTCTGCGGGACTAACAGATCTTAGAGACGCTGGCTATCACGTCATGGTCCGCAACTCTGGAGGCCTCGCAGTCGTTGCTGACACAGGGGTGCTCAACATCTCCTTATTCTTGCCAGCACAGCGGGACACTTATTCCATCACTGCAGCCTATCAGTTAATGGTCGATTACGTTCAAGCTGTCTGGCCAACATTAGCCATCGCAACCGGTGAAATCACTCGATCATACTGTCCTGGCGACTATGATCTAAGTGTCAATGGTCGCAAAATCGCCGGCATGTCGCAACGTCGGACCGCTAACGCTCTCGTCATCATGCTCTATGTTGGCGTCGACGGCGACCAGGCAGCTCGCGGTCAACTCATCCGTCAATTTTATCAAATAGGATTAGCCGGACATCATGATGACCGCTTCCCAAATATTGATCCAGATGTTATGACAACGGTCGCTACTGAATTAGGAACTTCCCAATCGATTGCTCAGGCCAAGCAACGCTTTATGGCAGTTTTACAAAACTACGGTACACTTGATACAACGACATTATCACTAACAATCAAAGAACCTGAATTTCAGGCTCACTTAAATCAAGCTCATCAACAAATGCAACGTCGTCAACAACGACTGCAGTAATGAATGGAGGAATTGACTTGGTCTATAACCAGCAATTATTACCCATGGAAAAGGTCTTCCGCGACCCCGTCCATGACTACGTCTATATTCAACATCAAGTCATCCTTGACCTGATCAATACGTCTGAATTCCAACGATTACGCCGCATTAAACAACTCGGGACAACTTCCCTGACTTTCCACGGTGCGGAACATTCACGATTCGGCCACTGTCTAGGTGTCTACGAAATCACTCGCCGAATCTGCGACAATTTTGAACGTAACTATCCCACTAAAATACCTGGAGACGGTGGCTGGGATGATCAAGAACGACTAGTTGCATTATGTGCCGCCCTACTACACGATATTGGTCATGGCGCCTATTCACACACTTTCGAGCATATTTTTCACACGGATCACGAAGCCCTCACGGTTCAGATCCTGACGTCACCAGAAACTGAGGTGAATCAGGTTCTTCAGCAAGTCGCACCTGATTTTCCGGAACAAGTTGCGGCGGTTATTCAAAAAACTTATCCCAATCCCCAAGTTGTCCAGATGATCTCTAGTCAGATTGACGCTGACCGCATGGATTACTTGTTGCGTGACTCTTACTTCACGGGGACCAACTACGGTAACTTTGATTTGACCCGCATCCTACGCGTCATGCGTCCTTATCAAGGTGGCATCACATTCGCAATGGAAGGCATGCATGCAGTCGAGGATTATATCGTCAGTCGCTTCCAGATGTACATGCAGGTCTATTTCCACCCCGTTTCACGTTCCATGGAAGTTATTCTGGATCGGCTCTTAGAACGCGCTAACGACCTCTACCAGAGCCATGACGTGGATGCCGAAGCAACACCCGTCATGTTGTTGCCATTCTTCAATCACAACTTTACGTTACATGACTATTTGCGACTCGATGATGGCGTGCTCAACACCTACTTCAGCCACTGGCGGGACAGTAATGACAAAATCCTCGCCGACCTTGCGACCCGTTTTCTGGATCGTCGACCACTGAAGTCCGCCAAAGTCGATGAGTTGACCCAAACCTTAATTCCTGATTTACAACAATTAATCGAACTGGCCGGTTTTGATAGTCACTATTACACCGATACAAATGACAGCTACGACTTACCGTACGACGCCTATGATCCAAAGATGAAGAAACCTCGGACTCAGATCGAATTGATGCAAAAAGACGGCTCTTTAATCGAACTATCGACAGTCAGCGATCTCGTTCGAGCAATCACCGGTAAAGTTTCAGGTGATCAACGCTTCTTCTTCCCGAAAGAGATGCTCAGCAGTAACGCTGACAGTGACCTCTTTCAACCAATCTATCAAGAATTTCAGCAGTACATTTTAAATGATCGCCTGATCTTACCACACTAATCTTGGAGGAATCACAATATGTCAGTTAAGTTAATCGCCATCGATATGGATGGTACCCTGCTCAATGAACACAGCGAATTAAATCCAGCAACTATCCAAGCCGTCCACGATGCCAACGACCAAGGTATCAAAGTTGTCATTTGTACCGGCCGGCCACTCAGCGGGGTAACACCTTTCTTGAAACAGCTTGGTCTTAGCGGTGACGACAATTACGTCATCACATTTAACGGTTCGATGGTTCAAACCGTTCCTGGTAAGATCATTACCAGTTTGACGCTCACTCATAACGATTACATTGACGTTGAAACGCTCAGTCGCAAACTGGATGTCCCCTGCCACGTCGAAAGTGAAGATCACATCTATACCGCTAACCGTAACATCAGTCCTTACACGGTCGGTGAAAGCTCGCTCGTTAATATGCCAATCCGTTTCCGGACACCTGAAGAAATGCGTCCTGACTTACCAATCGTCAAGTGCATGTTCATCGACCATCCTAACTTGCTAGAAGATGCCATCAAAGCCTTACCAGCAGAATTTTCTGAACGGTTTTCAATCGTCCGGTCAGCACCCTACTTCTTAGAGTTCATGAATCCTGAAGCAAGCAAGGGCCGCGCCTTACAGACGTTGACTGAACACTTACAATTAACTGCTGACGAAGTAATGGCTATCGGAGATCAAGGTAACGACCTCAGCATGCTTCATTACGCAACCAATAGTGTTGCAATGGGCAATGGGATTCCCGAAGCTAAGAATATTGCTAAATACGAAACCAAAACAAACGTCAATGACGGGGTTGCCCACGCAATCAATACTTGGGCGCTCGCTTAATCAACACCAAGTATAACCGGCACCTAATTTAGAACTTCCTCACATACAAAAAGAAAGGAGCTGTGACAAAAGTCATAGCTCCTTTCTTTTTGTATACCGAACATTAATAGCCGAAACGTGCGACAAAAGCCAGTTGCTTCCGCTTAGCTACGAAAGCCAAACGATTGAAAAACACAATCATTCGTCTTCCTAGGCTATGCTCAGCAACTAACCGGCTTTTGTCCCACTCTCATTTTTTGAGACCATTGCCGTTATTCAAAACTACCCGTCGTCTCGTTTTCTTTCGTCACGTTACCACTATCTAGATAGAATCGGTACGTATCTGTCACCTTTTTAGCATCCGTACTACTAGAATTATCCGTCGCATAAATCGCGGTAATCTGATAATAGTCGGCCGTTTGCTTAGTGATATTGAATTCCGTATCCGCAGCAAAAGTCACGCCAGAAGCATCTTGAAATTGTTTAATAATCTCAGACGTCGTTAACTGCTGACTACTACTGCTGGTACTGTTAGCTGAACTCGTTGCTGACGAGCTGGTGCTATCACTACTTGCAGTTGCGGCACTACTACTTGATGATTGGCTACTAGTCGATGACTGACTAACAACCGTTGAACTGGCGCTACCAGAACTGGTTGATTGCGACGCCTCATAGTTCATAATGGCTTGTTTCATTGCCAAAGCTTTTTGCTGTAATTGTTTGATTACTGGGTGCGTTGCTTGAATCGCATCCAACTTATCGATATTCGTTTTTGCGTTGGTCAAGTCATGGACACTCAACTCATCGCGGGCAGTATTATAATACCCATTCGCTAACTTAACCGACTGATACTGCTTCACTAACTGCTTACGGGCAGTAATAAAAGTTGCATCGGTCGTTCCTTGATAGTTACTTAACGTTTCAAAGTAACCTTTGGCTAGATTAAGTTGATTTTTTTCAAGTGCACTCTCAGCTTGTTGGTAATATTTAAGCCCCGTTGCAAGATTTTTGACCGCCGTAGTGGGTGCAGCAGCCTGAGCTAATGTCTTACGGGCAGCAGCAATTTTTTGTTGCGTAATTTGCTGGTCAGCTTTGGCTAACACGGTTGTCGTACTATGATCGACAGTCGTGGCCGAACTTGCGGTTACGCCTCCGGTATTTTTGGTACAACCTGATAACGTGACTAATCCCAATAGAATTATCACGATCAGTGACCAAGGTGATCGATAGGCATGATCCACGGCAAACCCCTCCTTATTTAACACCCACTCATTATACCATTAATTCCCAATTGGCAATTTTCCAGCTATCGGAGCGTTACTATTGTTAAACCAACCGAACTAACACTGCGACGTACCAAGCCGTTAAACCCAGTACAGCCATGAGGTTCGACCACCGATACATCAGGATTAGCGCCAAGTATTCTCGAAACATCGCGAAAGGTAAGTAGTATAACGGTGTCCGGGAACTAATTCCCGTTAAATTCAGGTGCAACTGCCGAGCAAAAATATTTGCTCGCAAGACATGATAACCATTAGTAACGACGACTGCCTTGTAAAAAGGTCGCTTCCGCACAATCAAAGTATGCGAAAACTTCAAATTTTCAATCGTAGACGTCGACTGATCCTCTTCTTGAATCACATCGCGCGGAATGCCTAGGCTAACCAAGTATTGGCGCATTGACGTACTCTCAGCAATCACTTCATCACTACCTTGACCACCCGAAACGACAATCGTTACCGGTTGGTGATAACGGGTTCGCTGCGCCCGGTAAAACTTAGCAGCCGCCCGTAATCGATACGCTAACGTCCGGGTTGGGCGGCCATCTGGCATCAAACCAGCTCCTAACACGATGATGTGATCAATCTGCCGATGACGTCCGATTCTAGTTGTCATGCAAGCAATCAGATACGCCACAAAACTAAATGTAAAATAGCCGGTCAGCAATAATGACAATCCTAATAATTGCCATAACCGTTGTAAATGCCAAGACCAGAAATTAAGCCCTGATAATACCAGCATAGCAACTAACAAACCACCAACGATAGCTAGTAAACTGTAGTGAAACGCCCAGCCTTCCTTACGAATCAACCGATAGCTGTAGCGAACAAAACTAATACCAACTATCAGAATAATTACTGGCAATAAAACGTAAGCCAAGATTTTCATCGCAACAATCATGAATTGTAGCACCGGACTAGCGTGGGCACTAATATAGTGGAGACCAGTCAATGTAAAACCAATAATAGCAATTAAAAACAAGTGACCAGTCAACCAGTGGCGCCGATCTGCCAGCTGTAATGTGAGCCCGCTAACTAACGCTAAGCTCCCCCAATAAAACGAAATCATCGCAACACCCCCTTCAACTTCATCTAATCATTTTACCGCTTTAGACGAGTAATCGTCAGTTCCAGAACCAACAATCAAAAAAGCGAGCTCAGGATAACTATCCCAAGCTCGCTTATCTTTTAACTATTACTCAAACAACCGGATACCATAATTATTTTTCTTCGTTATGGAAACGATTCTTGAATAATGGACTAACTGGTTTATTTTCATGAATAAACTTAATGGCTTGACCCATTAATTGACCAACTGAAACTTGTTCGATCTTATCGATCTGTTTTGAAGCTGGTAATTCGATTGAATCAGTCACAACTAATTTCTTAATTGGTGTTTTTCAATTCGTTCGATAGCTGGACCTGAGAGTACTGGGTGAGTACAACTTGCGTACACTTCAGTAGCACCTGCATCCATCAATGCTTGGGCACCCAAGGTAATCGTACCGGCCGTATCGATCATGTCATCAATCATGATGGCACGTTTGCCCTTAACATCACCGATGATATTCATCACTTCAGCAACGTTGGCACGTGGCCGACGTTTGTCGATGATTGCAATTGGTGCCTTCAAGAATTCAGCCAATTTACGAGCCCGAGTCACCCCACCATGATCAGGTGACACAACCACGGCATTTTCATCTAAGTGGTGGGTCAGGAAGTAGTCAGCTAACAGTGGCGCACCCATCAAGTGATCCAATGGGATATCGAAGAAGCCTTGGATTTGAGCAGCATGTAAATCAAGTGCTAAAATCCGCGTTGCACCAGCTGTTTCCAGCATGTTAGCAACTAACTTAGCAGTAATTGGTTCGCGGGACCGTGCTTTACGATCCTGACGAGCATACCCGTAGTAAGGAATAACCACGTTGATGGTCTTGGCGCTTGCACGCCGTAATGCATCAATCATAATCAATAGTTCCATTAAATTATCATTAACGGGAGCGGAAGTTGATTGAATGATGTACACTTGGTCACCACGAATACTTTCCTCAATATTAATGCGAATTTCGCCATCGCTAAAGCGATCAACCGAGGTCTTACCTAACTCAACCCCAACAGAATCCGCAATCTTTTCTGCCAATGCTTTATTTGAATTCAAAGCAAAAATCTTTAACTTTGGATCAAAATACTGTTCTGACATAATTTCCTCCATTCGAAATTTATTACTTACTAAATAATAGGCATTTTGCTTGTGAAAATCAAGCCCCTATGCTTAGTCAAAATTGCGTGAGACTGGGCTGGAAGTGCGCCTTTTGGCAATTTGAACCCCCTTACACACTAAAAGATTAAAGTTTCGTGAGGTCAGCGATAAACCACTCATCGGGTCGATTATGATAATGTTAGCGTTATCTGCGGCAGTTCATTAAGCAGAACACGAACAACTGATCAACAAAATGTGATTGTTCAGAAAACTAAAC
This sequence comes from Lactiplantibacillus herbarum, assembly GCF_001039045.1. Classification (GTDB taxonomy): domain Bacteria; phylum Bacillota; class Bacilli; order Lactobacillales; family Lactobacillaceae; genus Lactiplantibacillus; species Lactiplantibacillus herbarum. The sequence continues at coordinate 6,084 of NZ_LFEE01000004.1, read as the reverse complement.
TTCTTTTTATAGACGAAAAAACACATGACTGTATTTTCTAGCACAGTCATGTGTTTTAGGTTTAACTATTTTTTGAAACGTGTCCCATCAGGCAATTTGTTCCGCTTAACGCAGAAATCAGCGACCATTCCAAGCCCAGGAATAATCGCCAATTTCACGTTAATGCTCACAAACTAACCGCCTGCTGGTACACTCTTTTTTCGAAACGTGCACCACTAGGCAGAAACCTGCGCTTAGCTACACAAGACCAACGATTGGAAAAACCACCAATCATTGATCTTGTTAGGCTATGCTCAGTTTCTAAACGCCTAGTGGTGCACTCTTTTAATTACATATTTTCTGGTTCATGTGGCAACCGTTGCCAGAAGTCTGGTTTATTGGTTTGACGAGCCCGTGCAATTGCCATTTCGTGGAAATCCACGTTGTCAGTAATTGTCGAACCAGCCGCGATGAAGGAATGATCCGCTACTTCTACCGGTGCAATAATGTTTGAATTGCTACCGATAAAGGCTGAATCACCAACATTCGTATGGTGTTTATTGACGCCATCATAGTTGATGAAGACAACCCCACAACCAACGTTGATATCTTCACCCAGCGTTGCATCACCAACATAAGTCAAGTGACCTACCTTAGTTCGATTACCAATCTTAGCTTTCTTCACTTCCACAAAATTACCTAAGTGAACATGTTCGCCAATTTCAGCCTGTGGACGTAAGTGGCTATATGGTCCGATATTACTATCAGCATGCATGATTGAGTCTTCTAAGAAGGATGCCGTCACGTGGACGCGATCTTCAATCACCATGTCGTGAATTTCAGAATGGGCACCGATGAAACAATCTTCACCAATCGTGGTATGACCCTTGATCAAAACACCCGGTTCAACGATCGTGTCAGCGCCAATCTTTACGTCAGCATCAATGTAAGTGTCATCAGGATTGATGATTGAAACACCGTTAACCATGTGTTCCGCATTGATCCGTTGTTGCATGACCTTAGTCGCTTGTGCCAAAGCTGCCCGGGTATTTACACCCATGGATTCATCAAAATCGTCCATTTGGTAGGCTGCAATGACATCACCCTGTTGCTTCATGATCTGAATAACATCAGTCAGGTAATATTCACCCTGCGCGTTATTATTGGTTACCTGATGAAGGGCCGCAAATAACTTCCGGTTATCAAAACAGTAAACCCCAGTATTGATTTCATGGATTTTTTGTTCTTCTTCACTGGCATCTTTTTGTTCCACAATCTTTTCAACAATCCCTAAATGATTACGAACAACCCGTCCGTAACCTTGAGGATCTGGTGCTTTAGAGGTCAAAACTGTCCCAGAAGCACCTTTAGCTTGATGGTATTCAAATAATTCTTCAAACGTTTCAGCACGAAATAGTGGCGTATCACCACTAACGATCAGCGTCATCCCATCCGCATCTTTAAGTAATGCTTCAGATTGAAATACCGCGTGACCCGTACCGAGTTGTTCAGTCTGCACCGCATACTTCGTCCGGTCGCCTAACGCCTTTTCGACGTCTTCAGCACCATGCCCCACGATGGTAACAATGTTGGCCATATCAGTTGCTTCAACTTGCGTCAAAACGTGGTCAACCATTGACTTGCCACATACCTGATGTAGCACTTTGACTAACTTGGATTTCATCCGCGTCCCTTTACCAGCGGCCATGATGATTGCATTTTTGGTTGTCATTAACAATTACTCCTTAGTCTTCAGATAGTTCTATCATATCAAAAAATCAGTCTGGGTAGTATGCTTGCTTAAGATTCTGCGCCAAAAACGCGATCCAGATAATTCCCAGGGATAACTTTAATTTCTTTTTCACTGTCACTAACGTTCGTTACGCGTAATAAAGAGGTGTAGTCATCGATCAATCGGTTACCTACAAAACTAGCTTCTGCGAACACCGTAATCCCGACTAAGTTGGCGTCAAACTCTTCGATCAAGGTCTTCATCCCGTTAATCGTACCGCCGCCCTTCATGAAATCGTCGACGATCAACACGTTAGCGCCTTCCGTTAAGCTACGTTTAGATAATTCCATCTTCTTGATCCGTTCAGACGAACCGGATACGTAGTTAACACTGACAGTGGAACCTTCTGTAATCTTAGAGTCATTCCGAACGATCACAAACGGCACGTTTAAGTATGTCGCAACACTCTGAGCAATCGGAATTCCCTTAGTTGCCACCGTCATAACGGCATCGATTTTTTGATTCAAGTATTGCGTTGCAATCACGCGTCCAACTTGGCGCAAAATATCAGGTTGGCCTAAAATATCAGATAAGTAGATGTAGCCCCCTGGTAAGACACGACTCTTATCAGCAACCTTCGTGGTCATCTCATCGATAAATTCTTGGGCTTCTTCCTTCAGGATATATGGAATAAAGCGGGCCCCACCAGCAGCGCCTGGAATCGTTTCCAAAATCCCGGTTCCACGGGCTTGGAAGACCTTCTTTAAGATCGTTAAATCTTCACTGATCGACGACTTTGCAGACGCATACCGTTCTGCAAAGTATGTTAGTGAAACTAACGCGTGTGGCCTTTCTAACAAATAGCGCGTCATATCGATTAAACGTTCGCTTCTACGTACTTTCATAACTTACACCTCAACCTGAATCATCATTTTTAAAGTCTATGCAAAATGATAACACAAACGTTCGGGAATAGGCGAACTTTTTCGTATTTTTTTAGCGAACTATCGGAATTTCTTAATATTTTCGTTGAAATCACACTCCTACTCGCATTTTAGTGAGTAATTTGAGAACAATTAAAGAGTGTGTCACAAGGCGGTTAGTTTGCGAGCATTAA
>NZ_LFEE01000004.1:0-3161 GCF_001039045.1 Lactiplantibacillus herbarum | reverse complement strand
AGCAATTGACCAAACAATAGCAATTATCAGCATTTAGCACACCACTCCATCATCCGAGAAACCGGCCACGGGACCGTCCCCACAACTAAGGCTAGCACTGCCCGCTGGAGGCAAAAGTTTCAGTTCTCATCTATATTTATATACTAAAAAAGGAGCCACGACTTTTATCGCAGCTCCCAAACTCAATCTATTAATTAACTACCAACATGTAGTCGTTGATAACCCAACGCCACAAAATAGAAGACACATTCAATCGCCGCAATGAAGAAACTGACCGGTAAATTAGTGACATAACTCAGGTATAACCCCAGCCAGACACCGACCAGAGCAAACCCAATTGCCAGGAAGATCATCTTGCTAACGGTGTGCACAAAGTAACGGGCAGCAGCTGCTGGTAACGTCAGTAGGATAAAAATCAACAGTGACCCCACGATTTGAGCCGCCACACTAACACTCATAGCAACTAAGACTAGGAAAACTACTGAAATTGCCGTCGTCCACAATCCACTGACCCGAGCACCAATCGCATCAAACGAGTCAAATTTCAATGGTCGATACAGACAGAGCATGACCAATAAGACCACCGCTGACAGTACCGCCACTCGAATCACATCAGCACTAGCAATTCCGATGACACTCCCGAATAGGATGCTCGTCGCGTAACTGGACGTCTGATTCGACAGTGACAGGAAGAGAATCCCCAGACCGATAAACAGCGCTGAAATCGCTGAAATAGAGGCTTCTCGCCGGGACTGTTTGACACTCATCTGACCGACAATCACCGAACTGATCACCGTGAAAATCAGCATCCCACTCAGGGCAGTCCAGCCCATGAAGATCCCGAAAGCCGCACCCGCAAACCCAATTTCAGATAACGTATGCGTTAAGAAGGACAGATTACGGGCAATCACAAAGACGCCGATCGTCCCACAAATAATGGCAATAAACGTCCCTGCCAAGTAAGCATTGCGCATAAATACCAAGCTAAACATTGACATTAGTGACCTCCTTTAACTGCTCGACCGACATATCTGCCAACGCGCCGAACTGTTGCTGACCCGGCTTTAAAGCTAGATAATGTTTGGCATACTGCTTAGCTAGTGGCAAGTCGGGAGTCACAAAGAAGACCGTAATGTTGCTAGTTTGGTTCAAATTCTGTACCAAATTTAATAATTCGTATTTCATTTCATTGTCCAAGCTAGCCGTTGATTCATCAAGAATCAATAGTTGTGGTGCCTGAACAATCGCTTGTGCTAGGTAAGCTCGTTGCTTTTCACCACCAGAAACCATCCCTAATGGCCGTTGACGGATTTTCTTGAGATTCGTCACTGCCAAAGCTGTCGCTACTTGTTGCCGCTCCGCTTTCGATAGCCACGGCCGCCAGCCTTTAAGATTCAAACTGACAAAGTCTTCGATCGTTAACGGATATTCTTGATCTAAATTACGAAATTGTGGGACATAGCCCACTTTGATTGCTTTTTTACTTGGATAATAGTTGATCTGACCCGCCGTTGGTTTAATCATCCCGAGTAATGCTCGGATCAGGGTCGTCTTTCCAACCCCGTTTTCACCAATAACGGTTAAAAAGTCACCTTGTTCGATATTAAAGTCTAAATCTTTAAAGACCTGATTGTTGGGAAAACTGATTCCCAAGTGCTGGACGGCAATTAAGGGTTCCGTCATAAAGCTATCCCCAACCTTTCTAAAATAAAGTAAATAGTAATGATTACTATTTTAGTTTACCTGAAAGCATTTATTTGTCAATAGGTCCTACACAAAATCAGCATGTGTTAAGAAGCAATTCATTTGTAAACATTAACAAGACACCGGTAATTATTCCTAAACTTAGAATAGTCACCGGCGTTCTCGTTAACCAGAATAAACTGCCATATGTCGCGTGTTTCGACACTAATGAATCATCGAAATATTAAAATACGTCCCTTCAGAATCATCAACATTCTGAAGGGACGTATTTGAAATAACAGCTCTAATTCATTTAATTTCTCTACTTAGTTGATACTGGTTGTAACACGCATCGTTAATTACACGGTTAAACCAACTTGTTCCCGCAAAAATTCTTCCACCACTTCTTGATAACGATCAGGATGGGTCCGAATTGCTTGGACGTGTTCCGCATCTGGATCAACGTACAAGCCCTTTTGTTGCGGAATCTGATCATAAAGCGCATGTGCATTCCGCACCGGCACCGTTTGATCCTTCGACCCATGGATCATCAGAATCGGTATGCCACTCGTAACTACCTGTTGTAGAATCTGGCCGTCCTTGAAGGCATAGCCCGCCCGCATGCTAGCAAACCAGTTCGCCATCGGCATGATTGGGTACGCTGGCAAGTGGAATTTATGCGTCAGTCGAAACTTAGCTTCATCATAGAGATCCGCGTAACCACTGTCTTCGATCACAGCTTTGACGTTTTCAGGTAACGGTTCACCACTGGTTGCCATGACCGTAGCGGCGCCCATCGAAATCCCCATCAAGACAATCTCCACGTCCAGACCTAATTGGTTCACAGCCATCTTGATCCAGCGTTCATAGTCTAGGCGATCTAACCAGCCGTAACCGATTGTATGCCCCTGACTATCACCAAATGCGCGGGCGTCCGGCATCAGCACATCATAACCCAAACTCATGAAAACGCGGGCATAGGGAATCATCTGTTCACGTGAATGACCTAACCCGTGCGCCAAGATAGCTAAGCGACCGACCGTTTTAGGATTTGGAATATAGGTTGCTACCAGATTCAAGCCGTCAAACGACTGCACCATCCACTGTTGTTTCGGTTGTTTGAGGTACCAAAAATTTTCAATTTCAGTATTCTCAGAACGCGATAAGTCTTGTCCGCGTTGCTTTTGATCATCGCTAACGTGCATGGCTACTTGATAGGCAGCTAAACCACCCACTAATGACCCCACATAAGTTGCGGCACCAAGAGCACCTGCTAGCTTTAAGCCTAATTTTGTTGACTGCTTCAAACCGTCCACCTCCATTAAGTTCAATTTATCATAAATGGACAGAAAATGCTTACAAAAAAGGGCTGAGATTAAAAAGAGTGCGTCAGCAGGCGCTCAGGGACCGAGCATAGCCTAGGAATGGTAATGATTGTGCACTTTGCAATCGTTACTATTCCGTAGCTAAGCGGAGGT
>NZ_LFEE01000034.1 GCF_001039045.1 Lactiplantibacillus herbarum | reverse complement strand
TCATTGAATAATTAACTTTCAACCTTTAGTCAAAGATTGAAACGCAACGTAGAACAGTATAAATTATAGAGAATGAGATTAATGTTGCAGATATAAGAGTGGTTTAGACATTAGGAGGGAGTTGCCCATGCAACCAGATTTTTCAATTGGCCAGTTGGCTCAGCTATTTGACGTTCCGGTAGCAACCTTACGCTATTATGATGAGATCGGTTTACTGAAGCCGGCGCGAGTTGATCCGAAAAGTCACTATCGGTATTACGCAACGGAACAGTTTGAACGGTTGAGCACGATTAAGTACTTCCGGGCGTTAGGGGTCTCGTTAACGGCGATTGCTGATTTCTTTGCGGCTAGGGAACTACCTAAATTAACGACGCTGCTGACCACACAGTCTGAGCAAGTTGAACAACAATTGCAATTGCTACAGGCGATCCAGCAACGAATCAAAAATCGGTTGGCTCAAATTAAGACGGCGCAAATCGCAACTTATAACGTGACCGAACTCGTTCAGCTACCCGTGCGAACAATGGTGGCGCTGCAACAACAGTACCGACCACAAGATGATATTGAGTTAGTAATTGCCAAATTACGTGAACAATATGGGTTAGCGAACAGCATCTTTTTAGGTAAAATAGCATTGATGATCGATCAGCAGCAATTACAAGCGGGTCAGTTTGATCAATATACAGGCATCTGTTTGCTCTTTGAAGCAGGGGATCAGCTACCTGCTCAGCAACAACAGTTATCAGGTGGAACCTATGCACAACTAACCTTTCGAGGAACTCATTTGGATGCGCCGCGTTATTATCAACAGTTAGTTGCTGACTGTCAGCGTTTAGGTTGGTCTATTCAGGGAGCTGCGATTGAAACGGCGCTGATTGATTACGGGATTACAGATCAGGTAGAACAGTCGGTGACGCGAATCCAATTACCAATTAAGAATTGACTCTCAAGTAGCTTGAGACTTTATACTGAGTAATATTCAGTAAGTGGGAGTGAGTTTTATGATTGGAACGTTTTTTAATGTTGGGATGATTTTACTTGGCTGTACGATTGGGACGGCGTTTAAACGGGGAATCAAACCGGCCTACCATGATATTTTGATGCAGGCACTAGGACTAGCAGCTTGTGTGATTGGGATCAACGCGGTTGTTCAGCGGATGCCACAGAGTAAGTATCCAGTGCTTTTTATTGTTAGCTTAGCGGTGGGCGGTTTAGTGGGGCAAGCACTTGATATTCAAGGCCACTTCGATCGCTTAGTCAAACGATTCTCCGGTGGTAACCTAGCCGAGGGATTAGCAACGGCAGTATTGCTGTACTGTATTGGCTCGCTGTCAATTTTGGGGCCGATTGAAGCTGCACTTAAACACGATTACACTTTTTTGTTTACGAATGGGATGCTTGACGGGATTACGTCGATTGTATTGGCAGCCACGTTTGGTTTTGGTATCGCGATTGCGGCGGGCGTGGTGTTCTGCTGGGAAGGCAGGATCTACGTGCTAGCGCTGTTGTTAAAAGGGGCACTTAGCACGGTGCTACTGAATGAGATTACCATCGTTGGTGGGATTTTGATTCTGGCATCGGGTCTAGGTTTGTTGAAGATTAAACAGATCAATACGCTCAATTTGTTACCAGCACTGCTGGTTCCACCAATTGTGATTGGTGTGATGCAATTGTTTTAAAAGCGTGTGGTACCGGACAGTTGGTTTGTGAATCGTTCCTGATGTTTCGCTAAATAAACCACTTCAGAAATTTCTGGAGTGGTTTATTTGAGTACTGCTCGCAATTCGCTTTTAGATTAAATGATGCTTGATTCGAAATTCCTGACGATTGTGTTCTAAATGTTGATGGATTCGGTCAACTAGTAATCCCTTGGGAATAGTTGTATCCGTATTAAGTGGTGACGCTGGAAAACGTTCGTCAATATCAATGCTGTCTGGTGTGATCGCTTGATTGGCGACTAAGGCAACGGCCAAACTAGTCGGGGTATGTTGATACATCAGGTCATTGCGAATCGCAAATTTAACGTTGAGCTGGCTAGCTAGTTTGATGTAACGGTTGAGGATATCTTCATCCAATAGACCGTGCAGCAGTAGCTGGTAGTCCGAATGCAACTGCATTTCGCTGGTCAGCTCGGTTGAGTAATCACGAATTAGCGCCTGTGTAAACGTGATTCCGAGATCGATTCGTTCGTGAAACGTCCCTAAGTTCCGATGTTGCTCATCGGGATTAAGTACGGGAGTTCCGAAGATTGCGGACTGAAGGTGCTGATCCATTTGATCTTCAGTATTTGACATGCCAATCAAGTCCTTTCAAGACAACACATGATATACGTCGGTATTATTACTATATATTGTAGTAAAGAAAGCGCTTTGATTAACTTAAGATTTTCTAAAGAAAACTGGTGTAGTAATGAAAGGTTGACTTGAATCTAGGTGATAATCAGGTTAGATAACGACATTTTATAACGCCCAACCAGGAAAATAAACGATAGATTGTTAGGTTAGCAGACGGACTTTTGATAACCATTTTAGTTAGTAACGAGCCGTAGAACGTGGTAAGCTGTGGTAGTCAGTTACCCAATAGCTGAGAGCGTGAGATGTCATACGGGTATTGGGTTAACGCTATATGATTTGATTTGTAAAATACAGCCAACAAGGGTGATTTATCCCGTAGTGCATGGTATGATATGTTCCAGGGAATATTAGTAGAATGATTTATGGGAAAGCAAATATAGAAATGGATGATACAGATGCCAAGACATTTACGGAAACAGCGACGCTGGTCACTGATCATAATTGTCATGGTGCTTTTGGGGGTCATCGGGGTAACGATTACACAGGCTACTGATTGGATCGACGCATCGTTTAAAGACAAGCAAACGACAACGGCCCAATCAAGTTCGAGCTCAAGCTCGCAAGTGAAATCGAAATCAGTTAATCAGGTCAAGCTCAATGTGCCTCTGGTTAACCAGATGACAACACCACGACTATACAACGGTTGCGAGGTCTCAGCGTTAACGATGCTGATGAACTACGCAAATATCAACGTCACAAAGAATCAGTTAGCAGCAAAATTGACGAGTGTGCCGCTGACGTATGACAACGGGGAACACGGTAATCCTAACTATGGTTTTGTCGGGGATATCAGCGGGGACAATCCAGGATTAGGTGTTTATCATGAACCAATCTATAAATTGGCTAAGACGCAAACTAGTCATGTCAAGGATTTGACGGGTTCAAGTTTTGATACGGTTATCAAGCAATTAGAACTAGGTCGACCAGTCTGGACGATTACGACGGTTTCGTTTGCACCAGTCAGCACGATGCAAACTTGGGATACGCCTCAAGGTTCAGTCAAGGTGACTTATGACATGCATAGCGTGGCGATTGTTGGTTTTAACCGGACCAAAAAGTTAATCTATATCAACAATCCGTATGGCTATAAACAGCAAGCGGTTAGTTGGTCGAGTTTTAAAGCAGCTTATAACCAGATGGGCAAGCAAGCGATTGTGTTGACTTTGCCGCATTAGGAACGAAGGCTGTGACAGATGGCACCCTCGTTTAAAAGTGAGGGTGCCTTTTTTGATGGCTTAATGTCACTGGATTGAAGGCGGTCTAACGTTTTGGATAGGGATGCCAATGAATTGTTAACAAGCTGTAACTTAATTGAAACGTAATTGAAGTCGCTTTTTATAGAAATTGGCCTATTATTAAAGAGAACCAAGATGCTAAACTAGAAAACGGATTTACAACTGTTGTAGTCAGGTTGTTTCAATTGAGGACAATCCTGATCTCGTACATAAGGTCGTACAAAGTGAGATAGATGACAATTAAGACCAATGGTCGTTTGCCTACAGTACGATGGAAAATTTATTTGAGTAAGGTGTTAGTACGGCTAACAACTGTAATGGTGTAAGGAAATAAGGAGGACATTTTTTAATGGATTTTAAGCGCAAAGTTCAGTTAGGAATTGCTACGGCTACTGGTGCACTGATCTTAGGAGTTGTTGTGGTCCCATCGATTACGCACGGTCTATACGCGGCTTCAGACAATGTCAGTTCTGTAAGCCAAACGGCAGCGCCAACGACGGTGAAGGCTACTGATCAAACGGTTCAGGCAACTAGTGCCAGTGGAACCAAAGGTAATTATAGTGTTAAGTACGTCAATGCAGGTACTAGTTCAACAACGGCTACTTACAAGCAAACTGATTACAATACGAGTAGTGAGGCCAAGACCCAAGTGAACCCATTGACCAACACGCAGGGAAGTAGTGTTCAATTAAATTCTGGGACAACGGCTACGATGCAAGGGACGATGGGCCGTGTTTATGTCCATTGGAACACGGGTAATTGGTCAGTCACAACGATTGCGAACACTGAAGACGTTGCCTCGAACCCAGCTAAGTTTGCTAATCAGGTGAATAGTCAGCTTGAAAAGCAAAGTTTGACTGATAAGAGTGTGACCAGTGGTGCGGTTACCGTTTATAACACGACCCAAGACGGTCAAGCGAACACGGTTAAGTGGCAAGAGTCTGGACAAGTCTCACAGGTTCAGGGTCAACAGGCTAATACCGTTATCAAAATTGCGGCAGCCACTAAAAACTAATTAAGTGGCTTCAAAAATATAACTGAGTTCATCGTCCAGTACGGGATGGTGTGCTTAGTTATTTTTTTATTGGCTCTGATTATCTAAATGGGTGACTCTCAGTGGATAATAGACGGCTACGATTAGTTTTAAATAGTTGGCTGAGTCTTTAAAGAACATGCTGTAAACGCAATTGACATTTAGTGGGCAAGTGCTTATTATGATAGATAATATATAGAAAAGTAGTGATCGTTAATTAGTAGTGATTGATCCAACATTTTAGAGACTCGGTGGTGGTGTGAACCGAGATGTGGTCAACGACGAATTACATAACGTGAACTGCCCTTTGGCCGGATGACTTCCGTTACTAATCAATGAGCGATCACAGCGATGTGATAACTTGGGTGGTAACGCGGGAAAACCTCGTCCCTGTTTTTAGACAGGGACGAGTTTTTTGTTTTTCCGGTTTAAATGACGAGGAGGAACACAGATATGAACATTATTGATGATTTAAAATGGCGTGGTGCAATTAACCAACAGACGGATGAAGATGGTCTTAAAGAACTCTCTGAAACACAGGCCGTTTCGTTATACTGTGGGATTGATCCAACCGGTGACAGTATGCACATCGGACATTTGATTCCATTCATGATTCTCAAACGGTTCCAATTAGCTGGTCATCACCCATACGTATTAGTTGGTGGTGGGACCGGTGCGATCGGTGATCCATCGGGTAAGAATTCTGAACGTAAGTTACAAACGATGGACCAAGTTAAACATAATCAGGATGCCTTGAGTGCACAGATGCATAAGTTGTTTGGTGAGGATGAAAACTTCTCCATCGTAAATAACTACGATTGGCTCTCAAAAATCTCGTTGTTAGATTTCTTACGCGATTACGGTAAGTTATTCAGCGTGAACACAATGCTGAATAAAGAAGTCGTTGCGAGTCGGCTTGAAGTCGGCATCTCATACACTGAATTCACGTACCAAATTTTACAATCAGTCGATTTCTTACACTTAAACCGTGAAGAAAACGTCCAATTGCAGATTGGTGGCGCTGATCAGTGGGGGAACATTACAGCCGGAACGGACTTGATTCACCGTTTGGAAGGTAATGATGCGAAGGCATATGGTTTAACCATCCCATTACTATTGAAAGCTGATGGAACTAAGTTTGGTAAGACGGCTGGTGGGGCAGTATGGCTCAACCCAGAACGGACGTCACCATACGAATTCTACCAATTCTGGATTAATCAGGATGACCGCGATGTTGTGAAATACTTGAAGTACTTCACGTTCTTAAGTCACGAAGAAATCGATCGTTTGGCTGAAACGGTTAAGACCGCACCAGAAAAACGTGAAGCCCAACGTCGCCTAGCTGAAGAAGTGACTGAGTTCGTGCACGGCAAACAAGCTGTGATCGAAGCCCAGAATATCACTAAAGCGTTATTTACGGGTGATGTTCAACAATTGTCAGCGGATGAAATCGAACAGGGATTTAAGGGTGTACCGTCAGCAGACGTAACTGCCGAAAAGCAAAACATCATTTTATGGCTGGTTGACGCAACTAAGTTCGAACCATCACGGCGTCAAGCACGTGAAGATGTTAAGAACGGGGCAATTCGGATCAATGGTGAAAAAATCACCGATCTTGATGCAGAGATTGATCCAAGCACCGCGTTTGATGGTAAGTTTGTCATTGTACGTCGGGGTAAGAAACGTTACTTCTTAGCTCACGTTAAATAAATAAGGTTACTAACGGGACTGACTCCACTGGGGGTCGGTCTTTTTGTTAATAATGAAAGTCCTAGTTGTAGTAAAATTAAGCTTAAGTATTGAAAGCTTGATACGGCATAGGGAGGGCGTAAGCTATTGGTAAATGCTAGGTTTAATACACGAACAGTTGCAACGCTAGGCATGTTGATTGCGCTAAACGTGGTTATTTCAATTTTTTTCCATATTCCAATTCCAATGACGCATGGTTATATTAACTTGTGTGATGCGGGGATTTTTATTTCGGCGCTACTTTTTGGTCGTCGCGGTGGTGCAGTTGTTGGGGGAGCAAGTGGGTTATTACTGGATTTGTTGTTAGGCTATCCACAGTATATGTTCTTTTCACTGATCATTCATGGTTTAGAAGGTTGGTTAGCAGGATATTTAGGTGCTGGCAAAACCGGAAGTCGACAGGTACTAGCTTTGGTGACGGCCGCTGTTGTTATGGTGGGTGGGTATTTTATATCCGATTCAATCATGTATACGATGGCAACTGGGTTAATTGGGATTCCAACGAACTTGATTCAGGCGATTGTTGGGGGCATATTGGCCTTTCCAATTGTTGCGGGAATCCGACCGATAGTTAAAAGTCGGTTTAATATGTAGATTATTTAGTTTTAAGTGGGCTGAATAGCTACTAGTGTAGTTGGCTAGTGGCTGTTTGGTCCATTTTTTCGTTGGTACCAGTAATTGATTGATAAATTGTAATTAGTAGCGTTATTACGCACATATAATGAAGTGATTATGCAAAAATACGGATAAAATAAGCTGATTTTTCATATTTATGAAAAAAATTGAATAAAACCGTTGACACTTTCACACCTACTTGGTATATTAGTACACGTTGCTGC
>NZ_LFEE01000029.1 GCF_001039045.1 Lactiplantibacillus herbarum | reverse complement strand
ACCAGGATTCTCTGGGTCAGTAGTACCAGGATTTTCTGGATCGGTAACACCGGGTTTCTCCGGTTCGGTTGCTGGACGATCAATTGACGCTGATGCCGAACCAGTATTGCCTTTTTGATCCGTGTAAGTGATGTCGTTGTTGAACGTTTCGGCACCACTTGGATTATTAGTGGCAGTTTGATAAGTTAGCTTTAAATTAGTGACAAAAGAACCTGTCGCGTTAAAAGTTAGTTTATTCCCATTGACTGTTGCGCTAACGGGAATGGCGTTACCCTTTTGATCGGATAAGGCGACACTTCCTGGAACGTAAGTCTGATTTGGACTTAGCGTATCATTAAAAGTAGGATCAACTAACTCGTTACTATTTGAAATAACGTTGACCGTCCAGTTAATGTGAGTTGGATCATTCTCATCAACCCAGGCCGCTGATTTATCCATTAAAATCGGTGCTAAGGGTTGATTTGGTTCAGTCCCGTAGACGTTCAAATGAATGTAACCAGTACGTCCCAGTGGGGCAAATTGATAGACTTGGTTAAAAGTAACTGTCCCTGTGTGAGAGCCTTTTGTAATGGCGAAGCTCCCGATGGTAGTCCCACCAACGGCACCAACCATTGGAAAAGTACTGTCACGCGTAGTTTGGACGTTAGCGGGAATCTGAACGGACATCGTGTCACCCGCCGTGACGTCTACGCCATTGGGGATGCTCCACTTATAATCAAGAACATAATGCTGATCTTCTGGTAACAGCGCGCTGTGGCTAATCACATTGCCACTATCATCTTTAATGACGGCACTGTTAGCGTCCACCCCGGAGGCTTCAATGACTTCACGAGCTTGACTAACTAATGGTGGCCCAAACATCAGGGAAAAATATTCCAGTTATAACTAATAATAGTAGATGCCATTTTTTACGCATCGTAATCACCTCTGCTTTCATTAACCATAACTTACCATGGTTATACAAAAGGCTGGTAGGTGGAAATTTTGTTTGCCAAGTAAACTAACGATAAAGGCGATGGTAATTAAAAAGGGTCAGTAGTGGGGGAATCACTACTGACTCTTATAGAAAAATAGAGATAATCTGAGTATGTTTGATTAGTAATCTTTGAATTATTAGCCCCCATAAAGAAAGTGGATGATTAGAAAATCTACTTGGGGATTAATATGCAACATGGAATGACTGGCCGTGAGCGGGCTACCGTGAATAACCTGAGTTTGCGGCGAGAAGCCATTGGTACGTAATTGTTGGCTAAAAGCTAAAATACTTTGTAAATTGACAGCACCATCGCCGGATGTGTGCCAAATCTGACCAGCGATATTCAAAATCGGTAAGTGTGCTGGTATTCGTTTTAAGGTGGCGGCAGTTAATCCTGGGTAGTTAGTTCCGAGCGTCACAAATTTATTGATAGTTGCGGGATGCGCTGCCTTAGCCGTTAAATAGGTAAAAATGATATTGCCGCCAGAGGAATGCCCGACCGCATTGTACTTGGTGACGTGAAAACGCCGATTGAGGACCTGCATCACGTGTGCAAACTGCCGAGATTGACGTTGCGGATGGTGATTGTCGGCAAAGATGACTTGGATGGTGGGGTTATCTTTCAGAGGACCGAATTGCTGCACACTGACATGGCCATTCTGACTAACGTTAACGACTAGTCCCTTAGTCATCAAATGTGCTGAGGATAGGCGATGGACGAAACCATCAGTTGAAAATGCGCGGGCGTAATCACCACCTACAAAAATAGTGGGAATCGTCGTTTGATTAACACTTGTTTTACGCAGCGGGGCTAAGCGATATTGCCAATATGTACCCAGACTCATAAGTAACGTGACGCTGATAACGGCTAGAATCTTAATTGTTTTATTCCGGTTCATTAGTGTATTCCCCAGCTTTCAACCTTATTTTACGCTCTTTTCGATAAAAGATGATAAAATGCTTTTGCAATGCTCGGATGAATCCACTAGAATTAAGGCAACGAATCTACATACAAGAGAGCTGGGAAACGATGAGTTCAGAATATGATTTAACCATTATCGGCGGGGGCCCGGTCGGCATGTTTGCAGCCTTTTATGCTGGCATGCGCAACGCCCGTGTCCAATTACTAGAGAGTTTGCCAGAATTAGGCGGTCAGGTACAAGCACTTTATCCTGAAAAAATGATTCATGATGTAGCAGGATACCCGGCTATTAAGGGTCGCGACCTCGTTGCCCAATTGAAAGCCCAGTTAGATCAGTTTCCAATCGATATCCGGCTCAATAGTGCGGTTACTGATGTGACTGGTGCGATGGGCGACTTCACGATTACCACGGTTGATGGTCAGCAGTCACACACCAAGGCAGTTATCGTGGCAACCGGGAGTGGGGCGTTTGAACCCCGGCGGTTGGCAGTTGATAATGCGACTGATTTTGAAAATCAAGAGTTGTTCTATCACATTCCCGATATGGAACAATTCACTGATAAAACTGTCCTAGTTGCGGGTGGTGGTGACTCGGCAATCGATATGGCTTTGATGCTTGAAAAGGTTGCTAAGACCGTCTACATTATGCATCGTCGTGATCGCTTCCGTGGGATGGAACATAATGTAGACTTATTGAAGGCATCATCTGTTCAGATTAAGACGCCATTCTTGATTAAAGAAATGACTAGGACAGAAAACGACCAAGTTCAGCTGACGATGAAGGAAGTTCGGGGAACCGCTGAAGAACAACTGACTGTCGATAAGTTGATCGTTAACTACGGTTTTATCGCGGATAACAAGGTCATCAGTAACTGGCAAGTGACGCCAACAATGGAACATCGCTTGATCAATGTCGATACTCAGATGAATACGGATATTCCAGGGATTGCGGCGATTGGTGACACGGTAGCTTATCCGGGTAAACTCGGCTTGATTGCTAGCGGTTTTGGTGAAGCTCCCAATGCGGTCAATCAATTGATGATGACGATTTATCCAGAACGACGTAGTCCATTGCATAGCACGACTCTATTCGAAAAAAATAGCAAATAAAGCTCCGATTTATGTTCCGTCTTACGTTGGATATTGAATTAGGCCAAATAAAAAGAGATCTCAGCTGAGGTCTCTTTTTTGCGTCGCAATTATTCGTTACTCGTTAAACTTAACTCGTTCATAAACGTCAATAATAGTTTAGCGTAACTAGGATGATCGGTGTTACTCTTGGCTTCTGCCTGCATGATCGTTAGTTTATCCGTGATAATACCGGTAACGCCCATGAACATCATCTGGTCCATCTGATCGGTATCGTCGATGTCCCAAGCATAGACCGTCTTATTGAAACGATCAGCCTTATCAACAAACTGGTCATTGAGAGTGGTAACTTCCATTGTGTAACCGTTGGCATCCGTATATGGGAACGTTAAGTTATACGGCATAATGTAGTTAACAAACTGTTTCTTGTCGAGTCGTTTCAAGTCTGCCATCACCTTGTAGCTGAGTGTGTGGACTTGATCGTGGTGAGCCAATAAAGTCTTGCCGTAACGATCAATAAAACGTTGCGTGTCGGCGCTAGTGTAAGCTGAGCTCGTCTTGATTTCGACAAGCAGTTTTTGGTTATGCTGGTGAGCAGCCTGTAAGTAAGCACTAAAGCTTGGTATTTTAGCCTGATAGCCGTTTTCACGAACGGTTATTTTTTCCAGTTGTTTAAGCGTTAACTGGTACGGCTTCTTCTTGATACCAGCGAGTGCCTTCAAGCTAGCATCGTGCATGACGACGAATTGGTGATCCTTAGTAACCTGAATATCCATTTCAACGTAGTCGGGTTTTTCACGACTGGTCTTAATCAGTGAAGGAATGGTATTTTGAACACCGTTGCCATTGTCGACGCCACGATGG
The DNA here is from genome assembly GCF_001039045.1 of Lactiplantibacillus herbarum. Classification (GTDB taxonomy): domain Bacteria; phylum Bacillota; class Bacilli; order Lactobacillales; family Lactobacillaceae; genus Lactiplantibacillus; species Lactiplantibacillus herbarum. Next base: position 16,471 of record NZ_LFEE01000029.1, on the reverse strand, counting down.
GAAATAATCAGTGGCTTCGTAATAGCGAGGCCGTTTAGATAAATTAAGTTAAAGCCTACTAAAACACCGGAAGCTAGGACGAGGCCAGTAATGACACTAGCTCTAGTCAATCGTCTTAGGCGTGGGGCTTCGTTAAAGTTCATAGGTTGTTGATGAACAATGTTAAAGTCCTGTCGGTAACAAGCGATGATCAACATCATGAAGATGGCGGTTGAGTAGCAGATGACGACTTCGGTAGCGGCCTCCATAATGAAGAGGTTCACCGTCGCAGCTGCCATTGCAAAACTAGTTTTATCCCATTGAAGCTGAGCCGTGTAAATGACGGTATAGATAACCATCACCATGACCGTAATCATGAATAATGTAATCACCATGTACCACAGATAACGCATGACGTGATGACGGGTCTGTTGCCAACTGCGAGTAACCGCTGTGCGCCAAGGTAGTTGATCAACAATCATCAGTGGCAACAAACTGATCAACCGAATCCCTAAGTAGCCGGCAACTAAGCAAAACAGTGTCAAACCAACTGCCATCCACGGATTCGCTAATAAGTAGCTAACAATGAATGCCGGAATTCGAGCCTTATTCAGTAGGGGCGTCGTGAAGATAAAGCTCCCAAACGGCAAGATTACAATGAAGTAACCGATAAAGAACAGGAATGTTCCAAACGAAGTATTATTCAGACTAGTAATCGTTGACCGTAAGACTTGGCGAACAGTCTGTGGACGACCACGAAAGATATTCATAATACCCAATAGCAAGAAGGCAAACTGCCAATAAACTAGAATGATGACGGCTAGTAAAATCAGTAGCATGCCTAATGCCGCCAATGGATGGCCTAGAATGATGGAACCAATATTGGTGTATGAAACGTAGGCAACACCTTGCCATTTTAATAATAATTCCAGAATCCAATTGAAGAACGGAATTGCTAGGTAACTGATAGCTAAGTTGGTGCCAAAAATCAGCGCAACGTAGCTACCCCAATTCTTATAGAAGCGGCGGGTTCCAGCCCACCAAAAACGCCATGCGCCCATATCTGTGTTGCCTCCTAGAAATAATTAATGATTAAGTTATATTTTATCATGAAATGGTTATAGAGATATGAGCGTTTTCATTAATGAGAATAGTTTTCTTGAATCAGAGTTAATTGCCTGATTTATGATGTTATATATGCGGATTTATCCGCCTACCGGGGAAGTCTGCCAACGCTGGAACGCCATGGGCACGGTTTTGAGCTCACAAGCAAAACCCGCTTGTAATCTCAAAACTCGGCCTTACACTAACCTGAGCAAACCACTCAGCTAAGTGTAATTTCATGCCTGAGCGTTGTCAGACCACCCCTCACGGCTAGGTGGAATTTAACCTATTGATAATATCTTACTAATTTTGATTTGACTGATTGTTATTTTAAAAGGAAATCTGCTAGCGGCTGTCCAGTAATGGCAAGAAACTTTTTAGTAATCACTTCGTTTAGTTGAAAAATTACTTACTAAACGAATTTAGTAATCACGACCAGCATTAGGTGCGCATATGTCCGCCTTGGACGACTACCCAGCCGTGAGGGGCGTCCTGACAATGTTCAGTGGTGAAATTATCCTTGGCTGAGCGAGCTTCTCGGCTTAGGATAAGGCCAAGCTTAAAGATTGCAGTTTTTTTGCTGTAATCTTTAAGTTGTGCCCACCACTCCAACATTGTCAGGATGCCCCGGTAGGCGAAATAGGAAGCGTACTTTGCCTAAGGCACTGATATTTCATAGTTGTTTTAGGATTTTAGTTCATAACAGAGCAATCAAAGAGGCGTTTGGATTGCGATCCAAACGCCTTAATGCTGGTACTATTTAGAGCTACTTGCAGAACTGTTGTCCGTATCATCCGGGTTGGTAATCTTGATCCGGGTTGAATCGGTCTTCTTGTGAGAAGCTTCCGGTGCATCCGTTTCGTAGAATTCATCGGTCGATTTATTACCGTTCTTAGAGTAGAGACTAGTTGATTTGTTCTTTAAACTATTTTGAATCTGAATTTCTTTTTCAAGGCCGTCAGCGTAGTTGTAATCAGACGCATCGACTTTCTTGAACCCTTTAGGGGTATAGAAACGTAACAAGTTCTTGGTGTTGAGTGAGTCGGATAAGTTGAGTTCTTTATTGACTTTTTTCTGCAACTTATCGACCGTTGTTTGAACCTTTTCATCACTCTTGATCTGCTCACCGGTCTTACTGTCGTAAATATTACCGTTGAGCACGGTGTACTTCGGTGTGACAAAGTCCCGGTTACGGAATGCCACTGTCGTATCATGTTGTGATGAGAAGAGGTCGGTCCCAAACTGAACGTAACGTTTGCTGGAAACTCCTAGTAAATGCAAGACGGTTGGTAGGACATCGATCTCGCCACCATAAGTGGATTCAATCTTACCGCCCGTAGTTCCTGGCATATTAATCATGAAGGGTACTCGTTGTAACTGAGCACTGTCATAAGACGTCCAGTCGGAAGATGATTTACCTAAGAGTGGGGCCAAAGTTGAATTCTCACTGTTAGATAAACCGTAATGATCGCCGTAGAGCACGATCATTGAGTTCTTCAGCAGACCAGCCTTATCTAAGTAACTGTAAAATTCTTCAATTGACTGATCCAAATAGTGAGCCGTTTGGAAATAACCGTTAATGGCTGAGTCACTAGTATCGGTTGTCTTGAAATCAGTATCTTCACTATCCAAAGTGAATGGGAAGTGATTGGTTACCGTGATGTACTTCACGTAGAATGGCTGTTGAAGGCGTTCTAAATACTGAACGGAATCCTTGAATAGCAATTTATCCTTCAAACCATAGCCGGTTGATTTGTCACCGGTGGTATCGAAGTAACTAGCATCGAAGAAATACTGGTAACCCATGTTCTTGTAAGTATTATTTCGATTCCAGAAACTAGCAACGTTCCCATGGAAGACGGCTGAAGAGTAATTAGCGCGCTGATTCAAAATTGCTGGAGCTGCTTGGAACGTGTTATCTGATCCTAATTGTGAGAAGAGTGAACCGGTTGAGAGGCCGTACGTACTAGTTTCTAGCATGTTTTCGGCGTCACTGGTCTTACCTTGACCAACTTGATGGAAGAAATTCTTGAACGCGTAGGTCGAATTGCTGTGGTAAAGCTTATTCAAGAACGGCGTCACTTCTTTGCCGTTGACCTTCTTATCGATCAAGAATTGTTGGAAACTTTCCAAGTGGATCACAATCACGTTCTTACCCTTAGCGATCCCATACATCTTCGCGTTGGGTGAGGCGTAGTGAGAGCTGGTGTAGTCCCTAACGGTATCTAACTCAGATTTCTTAGCACTAGCTCGTTGATGATTAGTCTGTTCGTCCTTGATACCATCGTAAATGGTAAAGGCGTCCAAACCAAGATACTTAACGATGTAAGTGCGATCGAAAGTCCGGGTCAATAGTTGGGGCCGATTAGATTCTGCTAAAGCAAGATTCAATCCGAAACCAGCAATGGCAACGGAAGAATACGCAAAGGCAGTTCGTTTCTTAATCGGACGTTCATCGTGATTGATTCGGTGGAAGATGAACAAGCCGAGGATCACGATGATGTCGATCCAATAGAATAAGTCATACCAACTTGCAAGGGCGAGGGAAGAACCCGTTAAGCCTTGACTAACCTTGGAGTAGCCGGTAATCGTACTGACGGTCATAAAATCAGTGAATTCGCGATGATAGATCACGTTGGCGTAGAGTAAAACCGTCTCTAAAGCATCAATGAATAGCAGAATATAGTAATAGACGTTGGTTTTACGAATGTAGAAAGCCAGACTGAAGAAGAAGACTGTAGTAGCGATTGGATTCACGAGCATTAGAAATGCTTGGAGTGGATCGGCAACCCCTAACGAGAATTCAGTTAGGTACGCGAGGAGTGTTTTGGCCCAGAATAAAAAGATGAGGAGCCAGAAGAATCCAATTCGCGTATTAACATATTGGCGAAATTTGGTAAACATGGATAAAAGACCTCATTTATACAATAAATTTGGATATGACTCAATAAACAGCCATCATGTCATTTTAACATAACTGGCAAAGTCGCAATCGCTAACATTTTTAAAAAAGCTTTAATTTCAAGAAAGGTTGGTTTGACGAGGCCTATCGAAACGGGTATTCTCAAAGATAAATTAAAATCAGAAAGTGTGGCTAAACAATGCAAATAAAAACTAGTAATCAAGTGGATTCACAAGTATACGCGGATGCAATTGCGATTCGCCGAGCCGTATTTGTTGAAGAACAAGGAATCGATGAAGCACTCGAAATTGATGAAGTCACCTCAGCGACGTGGCACTACGTCCTGTATGACGATACTGATCAAGCAGTTGCCACGGCGCGGATTACGTCTACTGATCAACACGCGTTACACGTTCAGCGGGTTGCAACGCTAAAGGCTGCTCGGGGAAACGGCTATGCGCGGGAATTATTACAGCGGATGGCACAAGACGCCAGTAAGCAAGGCTTCACTGAGTTACAACTAGGAGCGCAAGTGACGGCGCAGGGACTCTACGAAAGCTTAGGTTATCAACCACAAGGTGCAGTATTTATGGAAGCTGGCTTGAAACATCAGAACATGACGTTAACGCTATAATTTTGCGGGCGTAATGTTATTAAGATCTGGACTTAGTCGTAGCTTTCGCGTGCGGTAGTCAGTACTCATTCCGGATAGACTGGTTGATAGTTGCTAAATGTAAATAATAGAGCCCTCCTAAAAATTAGTTTTCGACTAATTTCTGGGAGGGCTCTAAGCTATTAATTAGTTTTTTTTGGACGGTGATGAATCGTGATTTTGGGTAAAGTAACTGCCCAACGAACTAGGCCGGGAAAACTCATTGGAATACTCAAATTGCTAATGAAAATACCGATGAGTACCATAAATCCGGTCGTCCTTAAGGTGGAATCTGATACGACCAATAGTGGTAATAAGGCAGCTACTTCGAGCAAGGTGACTGACCAAGTGGCTTGTCCACAAATGTAGAAATGGTGTAATAACCGTGCTGAGTCAAGCTGCGATAACCAGTGCCGGTGCCTAATTGTTGGGACGGCAACTATTAACCAGTGCATGGTTAGTAAGAGGCTGCCCCAGATAAAGGCGGTGTTGCTCAAAGCGTTACTTGACCAGTGGGTGATAAGTAGCTGTGTCCAGCCCCAACTTGCCATTACTGTCAGTGCCAGTCCAGTTATTAATAGTACGCTAGACAACAATGAGCGTAATCTGATCCAGAGCATGATGGCAATGAGACTGAGAACAAGGAGCGCCCACTGTAGAGCATGGACCTGAATTAGACGATGTTGTTGAGACTGTTCGTTGATGAGACCACTATTTATTTTAGTCGTGTGAGCTAGTGGGGTCGCCAGTAAACTGTCGTGAGTGACGTGTTCAATTTGTTGCAATGTCTTATAACTTGCTGTACTAGATGGTGTAGAAGCTAAGGTGACCGTTAAACGAGTCGTCTTCTGATCACTACTGAGATTGATGAGCCGACTATCTTGATAAATGCGGCTAGTCAGTGCCTTAGTAGGAAGATAGAAACTGTCACCAATTCGACTGTCCTTAAGATTATTTAAGTACGACCTAGTTTCTTTGAGGTTGGTAAGTAGTTGCTGTAATGGTTGGAAAGTGACGTCAAGTGTCTTGTTAGCGTTGTGAAGCGTGTGATCCGCTTTGCCAGCTTGTTTAGCTACTGTAGTTTGAGTCGTAACGATGTGATTGATCAGTGCCGTGGCTTGATCAGTTAGTTGTTTAAACGTGGCTAGCTGATCTGATACATCAGTAGAAGCGGTTGTAGTTGTCGTATTACTGTTTACGTTAGCTGGCAACTTCTGCAGTTGTGCGATCAGTTGATCGTTGACGTTAGCGAGCTGGTTAAGCTGATCAGATAACTGGTCTACGGTTTGCGCGTGCTTGCCGATTGCAGCCTGTTTAAGATCAGATTGAACGCTACTTAATTGTTTTTTCAATTGTGTGATGATGGTCTGGCTGCCGAGTAAATCAGCATTGAGTGTGGGAATCTGATTCTTAACATAAAAGGCCGGTTGTGGTTGGCCAGCTGGTTGCGTCAACGAAAGCACTTGGCTGACGTTGGGAATAGCCCGTAGTTGGGTCGTCAAGTAATCGATTGTTTGCAGATTACGCTGACTGGTTAACCGTTTATTGGCGTGCAGTGTCAAGGTAATCGGTGCGATGGCGCCGTCTCCAAAGTGAGTTGCTAGGAGTTGCTGTCCTTGTTCGGCGTTAGTTAGTTGTATTTGGGAGCTTGAATGTAATTGAGTTTCACTAACTTGAGGATGCGCGATTACTAGTCCCGGAATAAGTAGCAACCCGCTGGCAATGAGTCCCAGGAATGGCTGCCAGTGACTGAAACGGGCGAGCAAGCCCCATGAATTTTGGGAGCGGAACTGCTGACGTTGTTTACCAGGCAAGAAGAGATTGGCTGTTTGCACTGAACTTATCGCATAATTCAGCGTTGGGGTAGCTAATGTCGTGATGATTAGAGCAATGGTAAGTGTCCAACTGGTCGCTAATGTTATCAAGGAAGTCCATCGTAGGATGAGTGTACACAGCATCAGCGGTACGAGGACAATGAGCCAACGTTGATATTGCCGTGTTAGGGTAGTGAGATTGAGGGTTGAAATGGGTCCATCGTCAGTTGCCAGGGTGCTCTGATAATCAGACATATAGGAATAGGTGAATAGACTAGTGAGAATCAGACTTACTAACCCCGCTAACGCTAGGCTGGATGTCGTAAACGGTAGATTCCAAGCTAAGCGCATGTTAGTGATTAGACTAGTGCTGGTAACGAGGGTGATACTTTGGATGAGTAAATTGATCAGTGGAATCAACAAGGAGCGAAATAGCAAGCCAAGTATGATTAAGATGATAATGCTACCGATTAAATAGGCAGTGGCCGCTTCGTGGAGTTGATAGCGCGCGCGTTGTTGCTGAATAAGTGTTGGATTGGTAACGGCGGTTCGGAGTCCAGGAATGACAATGGCATTATTGAGTTGATTAGCGATAATTTCAAGTTCGGTGCCGGGTGTTGTGATGGCAATTTGTGCTAATTCAGTCGAGTTGTCATTGGATCGAAGTAACTGATGATCTTGAGTAAGTTGTGTCCGTTGACGTAATTGTTTGATGTTGTAGTTTAAAGATTGGTGTTGGAGGTCTTTGAGCGTTGCTGTGATTTGTTGGTGCTGCTGTTTGGATAGCACACCGGTTGGATTGTTGAAAACTAAGGTCAATGAGCTAGTGTCAGCTAGATGGTGCCCCCATTGACGTTGGTACGGTGGGCTGGTGTGATCATTGGCGATGACTTGGGCGCTGGTAAATGCTTTTAGATCAGGTAAGATCACGATACTAGCAAATGCCACAACTGCCCAGAAGAATAGAAATAGAATTTTTGGCTTCAGTAACTTCTGCATGTGGTTCCCCCATAGTGTTTAGTTGTGAATGTCATCATTTTACCATACGTTACCAGCTATATACTGATGAATTAATGAGTTTTCAGGGCTGATTACAGTAAAGCATTTATAATTATGGTATCCTAAAACGCTGTGGAGGGGCTATCAATGAAACCAGAACGTTTTCAAGCTTTTAGCGACGGTATTTTTGCTATTTTAATTACAATTTTAGTCTTAGAGTTTCACATTCCTGATTATCAACCAGGCCATCTCCTGCCAGCGTTACTGGCACAGTGGCCGATCTTCTTGTCATATGCGTTTTCGTATTTTTACGTGGGGACGTTGTGGCTGTTTCACCATGATTATTTTAATATGTTGCAACGAATTGACCGTAACGTTAATATGCTGAATTTACTGATGCTATTCAGTATCACACTACTGGACTATCCGATGTCGTTAGTGGCAGATGCCCTGACAACGGGCAATCGCCAGGATATGCAGACGGCATTTATTATTTATGATCTGATTGCGCTATTTATTTCAGCAACTTTCTATCTGATGTACGCGTATTTACACCATCATCAAGATTTGAAAAAAGCGAATGTGTCGGCCGATTTTTACGCAGCTATCAAATATGATCCGGTACGGAGTGTCAGTATTTATGCCCTCGCCATCTTGGCAACGCTGTGGTCAGTTTGGGTTGGTGCCATCTTACTTGCTGGTGGGATCATCTTTCATTTCTTTGCGTACCTGCGGATGAGTCGGCAATTAGATCAAGCGAAAGGGGAGACCAATTAATGGATTATTCAAGTTTACTAGGTCCAGATCGTTATGATTTGGCCGTGTCACTTGCGGAACAGTATCACATGGATCCTAGTCAAGTTCTGTTCGGTTATTTACAAGTTGTCAGTCAGGTGACGGGTGGAACGGATGCAGAGCACGCGGACTTACACGAACCACGAGTGCGAGCTGCAATTAATACCGCGTTTGAACAATTTTTGAAACGCCGTCACTAAAGCTAATTAGTTGATAATATGAGTTAGGAAAATTACCGAACTCATTATTTTCTAATTTTTATAAACGTGATATAATGAAGTTTCAATAACTATCAAAGCGAGGTCTTCATAGTGAGTGGATATAACGTCGCGATTGTCGGTGCTACTGGTGCAGTCGGTGCCCGGATGATCAAAATGGTAGAACAAACGAGTTTACCAGTTAATTCAGTAAAATTGTTGGCATCAAGTCGTTCAGCCGGCAAACAATTACAATTCAATGGTCAAGCCTTAACAGTTGAAGAAACGGTCCCTGAATCATTCGAAGGAATTGATTTAGCGCTGTTCTCAGCGGGTGGCTCAGTATCAAAGAAATTTGCTCCCGAAGCCGTTAAACGGGGTGCCGTAGTTGTCGATAATACGAGTGCTTTCCGGATGGACCCATCAGTACCGTTGATTGTTCCCGAAGTCAATCCTGAAGCGTTAAAATTACATCACGGGATTGTGGCTAACCCGAACTGTTCAACGATTCAAATGGTCGTTGCGCTGGAACCCGTTCGTAAGGCATTTGGCCTAAAACGAGTTATCGTGTCAACTTACCAAGCCGTTGGTGGTGCTGGTAACCGTGCTTTAAAGGAATTACGTGATGAAACTGCTGCTTACTTGAAGGGTGAAGAGATGGAAGCTCATATCTTACCCGTTGCGGGCGACAAGAAACATTACCCAATTGCCTTTAATGCGTTACCACAGATTGACGTGTTTGAAGAAGACGGCTACACCCATGAAGAATGGAAAATGATCCATGAAACCAAAAAGATTATGTGTGGCGGCGATATGGACAGCGACGACATCAAAGTAACGGCAACTTGTGTCCGGATTCCGGTCCCAGTTAGCCATTCAGAATCAGTTTACTTTGAAGTCGAAGATCCTAAGGCAACGGTCAAGGGCATTCAAGATGCTTTGGCTGCTGCACCTGGTGTTGTGTTACAAGACGACCCAGATAATCAAATCTACCCACAGGCACACAATGCCGAGGGTTCAAAGGATACCTTTGTTGGTCGGGTTCGCCCTGATCAAGAAACCCCACAAGCTTTCCATATGTGGAACGTTTCGGATAACCTCTTGAAGGGTGCCGCATGGAACTCAGTTCAGATTGCGGAAACCATGGATAAGATGGGTTTATTGCACGTACAATAGGCTAAGTTGAAATTAGATAACTAAAAGCTAGTTTCCTTATTGCTAAAGTAGGACGAGCGACCAGATAATGGTTGCTCGTCCTACTTTTTTTGGTATTTACATGTTATTATCTATTACAAAGTTGAGGTAGTTAGATATGGAAAATGAACGTGAACAATTGACAGAGCAACGTAAGGTATTTTCGATTGGCGGCTCATTAGTTGTAACAATTCCACGAAAAATGGCTGAAAAAATGCAACTTGAAAAAGGAAATCAAGTCAAAATTAATATGTCATCAGATGGAAAATTAACTCTTGAAAAAGAAACAGATACTAGTTTGAGTCCTACATTTCAATCTGCATTAGAGCATGCCATGGACAAGTATGCAGATGCGCTAAAAATGCTCAAAGAATATAACAAATAAATAGTACAATATTTGGTTGCTAATGAACTGATTGCAACTAATACTAGAATTATAATGACTAGTAATGAATTTCCGTTTGTACGTAATCCGCAGGGCCTGGATTCAATCGAATATCTATCACGTCAGAGTCTTGGTGGTGATGATTCATATATCCGACTATCGAACAAAAAATTGGTATTGTATTTATTAAGTTAACTTTGGACATTGCAGCTACCGATGATCCCAAATTAGACTATGATAAAGTTTATGAACTAATCCACCAGCATTTACGTTATACCAGTGCGATTACCGCTAGTAAAATCAGTGTTTTATAGATTGCTGATAAAGTAAGACGAGTGACCAAATAATGGTTACTCGTCTTTTTTTGAACTAAAATCAGCACAGCGAATTTTATACTTGACCTGTAGTTAACTAGAGGCGCTAAACTCAGAACCAGCATCTAAAATAAATTAGATATTGAATTTGGAGACGTTTATTGAAATCTGAAAGGAAGTTATAAAATGACAACATTAAAAACACCAGCAATTATTAACGGTACGTGGGCTTGGGGTGGCGATACCACTGGCGGCGGTCAAGTCTTTGGTAATCATTTAACCATGGTCGATTTGAAGCCCGTGGTTGATCAAGCAATGGCCAATGGTTTGAACTTTTGGGATACCGCGGCAATCTATGGTCACGGCGCTTCGGAAACGAATCTGGGTGAGCTGTTACAGCCATACAGTCGGGATAGTTATCAACTTTCAACTAAATTCACACCGCAACTAGCACAGGGCGACGCACCCATGGCAGACATGCTTGCTGGTAGCTTGAATCGTTTGCATACGGATTACGTTGACCTTTATTGGATTCACAATCCAGCTGACGTCGAGAAATGGACGCCAGAATTGATTCCTTTAGTTAAGAGCGGCCAGATTAAGCACGTCGGTGTTTCAAACCATAATTTGGCACAACTCAAACGGACTAATGAAATCTTGAATGCTGCTGGTATCACGATTGACGCGGTGCAGAATCATTTTAGCCTGTTATATCGGTCTTCAGAAGAAGCGGGAATTATTGATTACTGCCAGTCCCATAATATTGATTTTTGGTCATACATGGTTCTGGAACAGGGTGCCCTAACTGGCCGCTATAACGTAGACAATCCGTTACCAACCGGTAGTATTCGAGCGACTACTTATAATCATGCGCTTGGAGAATTGGAACAAGTGACGGATAAACTCAATAGCATTGGCGCGCGTACCGGGGCGTCTACGGCTCAAGTTGCGATGGCATATGCAATGGTTAAAGGAACGACGCCCATTGTTGGGATTACGAAACCTAAATATATCAAAGATGCGCTTCATGCTGCCCAAGTAGATTTAACAGCGACAGATTTAGTTGAATTGGAAGATTTAGCTGCGCAGACTAAAGTGGATGTGAAGAGTTCTTGGGAAAATTCGATGGCCTAACAGTTATTTTGTTGGTGATCATTCAGCATGGAAATAATGCATCTATTGAAATAAGGGACTACGGCTTTTGTCGTAGTCCCTTATTTGTATGCTGAATATTAATAGCCGAAACGTGTGCAATCAGGCAGTTTCTAATTACCCAGTTCTTTAGGTGTTGCCCCGGCATCAATCAATTTTTGATACTCGATATAAGTTTGCGGATCGACCTGTGGAGAATCTGGCATCAAGTGGATTTTTTCGGTACCTGCTGCAGTAGCGGTCTTGTAGTACCACTTTTTGAAACGTAAGTAATCTAAGGATTTTTGAATCGTTGCTAGCTTATCTTCGAGGACTTTTTCATGTTGGTTTAAGAAGCTGTACCGTTCGTCTAGGGAGTCGTCACCGTCTAAACGCCAAGAAACAAAGTAGGCGATATCCTTAATTGGTACACCGGCTTGCTTTAAGTCGAGAATCATCTGCATTAATTGGATATTATCGGGTGTAAATTGCCGCCGCCCACCACTGTCGCGTTTTACGAAGGGGAGTAGTCCAGCTTGATCGTAGTAACGGATCGTTTCAACGGTCAAGCCCATCTGCTTGGCAACTGCACCAATACTGTAAGTTTCCATGAGTAAATCCTCCTTGTTCAATTGTTATTCTGCAATTAAATGCTGATAAATGCAACTGAAAACTTGTCTGAAACTAAATGCTTGCCCCGTAGTTAACTAGAGGTTGTAGGCTAATAACATCCTAACGAAAATGAGGCGTTATTATGACAAATAAATATGTGGTGATCACCGGTGCGAGTGCAGGTATTGGGGCAGCTGCGGCCCAGAAATTTGCTGAAATGGGTCGGAACTTGATTCTGATTGCACGACGGCTAACTCGATTAGAAACGTTAAAAGCAGCTATTTTGAGCCAACATCCTGAACTAGACGTGGTGATTGTCCAACAAGATTTGGCACAGGTAACTGAGCTTGAGGGGATGTACCAGCGTTTGAATGCGCAATATGATTTAGAATTGTGGATCAACAACGCTGGTTTTGGCAAGATGAAAAATTTAGGCGAATTTGCAAGCGATGAGATTCGGCAAATGGTACAAACCAATTCGGAAGCGGTGGCGATCCTGTCAAACCTATTCACCCGTGACCACGCCCAACAAGTGGGAGCACAATTGGTGAACGTCTCGTCACTAGCGGGGTATCGAGTTTGGCCTGGCAGCGTGATGTATAGTGCCACTAAGTATTTTGTCAGTGCGTTGACGGAAGGCCTAAATCATGAATTGATTGCCCAAAACGCGCCGATGAGAGCTAAGGTCTTGGCCCCTAGTGCCACGGAAACTGAATTTCAACAGGTGGCGAAGGACTTAGCGACTAGTGTGGACTACCAGCAAGTTTTCGACCAATTCAATACGGCAACTGAGTTAGCAGACTTCATGGTGACGTTGTTGGATAATGATGCAACCTTGGGTATTGTGAATGCCAACTTTGAATTAGAGCTCTCGGACGGACAATTGCCAAACTAGGTAAAACGTGCTGGATTGGTAGCAAAAAAATAAATGAACTTTTTTAAACTTTTAGCTTGTCCTGAAGTCAGCTCCAGCATATATCATTAATTTATTCAAAGTTAACCGAGACAAAAAAGACGTCTTAAGCCAACTTTGAAAATGATTACTAAAATTAGTCAAACACAACCTAATGGAGGAATTTAACATGCAAGCAATTAATTGGTCAACTGAATATTTACCAGGTACCACGGATAACTTTGTTTCTAACGAGGTGATCGCAAGTGGCGTCACGCTGGAAAACGTGTGGGTTAACTTGGTCGACACCGCTAAGTGGACAACTTACTACGACAACGCTGCTAACATCGTCTTGGATGATCAGACGACTAGCAAGTTGAAATTTGCGGAACACTTCCGCTTTGATACCTTTGGTTTTCCAATCGACGCGCAAGTAATGGAACTGGTTGCACCAACGGATGGTCAGGTAGCTCGGCTTGGCTGGCACGGTTGGCAAAATGGCGATGCTGAGACGCAGTTCGATGTTTACCACGCGTTCTTGATTGAAGAATTAGCGGATGGACAAGTTCGGTTATTGACGCAGGAATCACAAATTGGCAAGCCAGCCCAAGACCTTGCTAAGCAGACACCGAACCCAATGTTGAACGGGCATCAGAGTTGGTTAGATGGCCTCGTTAAAGCAGCTAAAGGCAATTTATAGGACGGAGGAATACACATGACAAAAACATGGTTAATTACGGGAACTTCAAGTGGTTTTGGTAAGGAACTGGCAACGATTGTAGCCCAGAACCCAGCGACTAATTTAGTTGCAGCAGCACGTCATCTCGAAGACTTAGCGTATCTTGATCAATTTGACAGTAGCCGCATTGCTAAAGTGGTGGTCGATGTCACTAATGAAGGTCAGATTCAACAGGCCGTTCAGGTAGCGCAACAGCGTTTTGAGACAATTGATGTCTTGGTCAATAATGCTGGCCTAGGTTATTTTTCAACCATTGAAGAAAGTGACATGGATCAGGTTCGCTACATGTTTGACGTGAATGTGATTGGTCTTGCTAATATGACCAAAGCGGTGTTACCAACGATGCGTGCGCAACGTGCTGGTGTCATTATCAATTTGTCGTCAGCGTTAGCCTTAACGACGCTACCAACGATGGGCTTTTACAGCGCTACTAAGTACGCAGTCGAAGGTTACAGCGATACGTTACGCCAAGAAGTTGCTGACTTAGGGATTCAAGTGATGACGGTCGAACCAAGTGGGGCCCGGACGAACTGGTCAGGGCGTTCTTCACAAAAAGTAGCGCCTCAAATTGAGGATTACGCGGCCTTTAGTGATTCGATTACCACGGTTTCGGGTTCAGTGACGCAGGCTCCTGGCAATCCACAGCGCATTGCACAGGTGATGTTTGATCAGGCTAATGAAACCAGTGTGCCGAGTCACTTACCATTAGGCGAGTTTGCCTATCAAGGCGGCTTAGGAAATTTGCAAGGCCTAGTTGACGAAATCAAGTCACACGAAGGCTTATCCTTGTCGACTGATGATTAGTTCCGTGCTACACTGGCGATGAAAGGGTGGTTGGCTGATGAGTTATAGTATTGGGCAGGTTGCAGAAAAGTTAGGAATTACAATCGACACGATTCGCTATTACGATAAATCGGGTTTGTTGCCCTTTGTAAAACGTAATGAGATCGGTCGTCGTGAATTTACGGACAACGACCTACATCTGATGCGGACGATTGTTTGTCTCAAGAATGCCGGTGTTTCAATTACGGATATTGCGAGCTTTATCTCCTTGCGATTAGATGGTGACGATACCTTGGACCAGCGTTACCAATTGTTGAAGGCTCACGAACAGGATCTACAACAACAGATTACAGACTTGCAAGATACGATGAGTTACTTGCGCTTCAAGGAGTGGTACTACGAAACGGCAACTGAAGCTGGTCATGAGGACATTCACTTTGTTCCGGGCACCAATGAAGTTAAGCCGGAACTGGATCAGGAATATGATGCGCACTTAAAAACGACCGACCAGCTGGATGAATTGGCACGATTCGCCAACGTGAAGGACTACCGGTTGCGGAAGAACTAAATGGTATGATAGAGTTATTCAATCAAAGTGACTGCTAAAGGGAGCTGTGATAATGCAGGGGGTTGTCCTGAATCATATAAGTGTTTTAGTTGATCTTAGTGTGTTACTTTATTTACTTATTGCAGGAATAGTTGGGATTTTTGTCATTAGACAATATCATACGAATACTCCAGTTTGGCAATTCAAAAAGTATCGAAAGATTAGAACACAATTTTTAATGGAACCAATTCATAAAAAGTATAAATTAACGGTTATGTCAAGACTCGGCCGACTTTCAGTATTCATTTTAGTTATAATGAATTCAGGACAAGTGCTAATATATGAGGAGACGCCATATTTGTCAATTACTATTGTTGGTATTGCTTCTCTTGTAATGTGGTTTTGCAGTAATTCATTGAGACGCTACCGACGTATGTATTGGAAAGAAACGGCTTCAAACGAATTTGAACTAGTATCTGATAGACGATTTCTAGTTAGTCAGTTCCTAATCGGTAGCTTATTAGCTGCGGTAACTATTCAAGTAATTATCTTTAGCGTTTATTTAGGGACAAGTTGACACGAGCAATGCACTAATCTATGTCTACAAGTCTAAGAGGTTATACTTGTTGAGGTTGTGGTATTCATAGTCGTAGCTGTCGCATAACGTATTGAATGGAGAAGAATTTGTGCAGAATAATAGTCTAGCCATTATAGTCAGCGGCACTTTTATGTTGGTTATATTGTATTTAATAGTTGTATGTATCGTTTTATTATTTTTAAGAAGCTTTCATATTTCAGCGGCACGTTTTCACTTAAGGACACGACTTCGCATCCGGAAGAACTATTTTTCAGAGCCGATGAAAAACGAACTGAAAATCCGCAAGGCGTTTATTATATACTGGATAGTTGCTGTTCTTACCCTCCTAGGCGTTTTTTGGCAAGTTTATGTCATGACAGATGGTTATCCTGTTGAAGCGGCAGTGGGTGGATGTATACTGTATGCCTTAGAGTGGTGGTCCACCAGAGCCATCTATCTTCTGCGAGATTACTGGGAGAACCATGACACGAAAGCTGCTGGATTTACACTGGCTCCTGCAGGCGTATTTAAAACGAGGATGGTTCTATTTAAAAGTACCATCATTGCAACAACGATTATGACGCTGTCTTTTATGACCTATATGCTAAATTTCGGCGTCTACTACTAAAATATTAAAAATCCTTATTAATACCACTGAGCCATAAGCCTCTATTTTTAGAGACTTATGGCTCAGTTTTTTTTGTTTTTGATGAGATCATAGTCCCACCTAAGTTGGAATTACATCAACTTAAGGGTTTTGTTTTGCCCGGGAAAACTAAATGATTTGATGATAGGTATTTAATCAAAAAGGCTCCCGGAAAAATTTTGAAGTGCAACAAAAAAGTTAGACAAATT
>NZ_LFEE01000038.1:94519-126334 GCF_001039045.1 Lactiplantibacillus herbarum | reverse complement strand
TTAAGTTATTTTGGGACTTTCAACCTTTAGGTAACTAAGGTACTGATTTACATTAAGACTTTAGAAAACTCAGGAATGCAATCATTAAAATTGAACAGCTAACTTGTCGGTCGGTGCTGTCATCAAACGGGCGGGTTGTAGGATTGCACCCAACTGTTTGATTCCCCGCGTAATAGTCGTTTCATCCAGATTGGTGAAGTTTAACCGGAAGCCATTCTTAACTTGGCGACTAGCGAACTGGCAAGCGGATGGAACGTAAGCAACGTGAGCTTCGGGAATGACGACATCGTTTAGTAGTTCTTTAGCATCGACTCCTGTGGGCAAGGTGACCCAGATGAAGAAGCCACCAGCTGGTCGTGTATAGTGAACGTTCTTAGGGAAATACCGGTCGAGTGCGGATAACATAGCGTCACGTTTAGTTCGGTACGCATTACTGATGGTCGCAATGTGCGTGTCGATGTCGTGATGATCAAGGTAAGTGTTGATCGCAGCCAAGGTGATATTAGGTGACTGAACATCACTAGCTGATTTTAGATTAACCAGTTCTTTCATAATGTCATCATCGGCCACCATCCAGCCAGTGCGGAGTGCGGGTGATAAGATCTTAGAAAAACTTGAGATGAAGATGACCCGGCCCTCAGTGTCATAGTGTTTGATGGAAGGAACGCTATGCCCGCTGTAACGGAGATCGCGGTAAGGGCTGTCTTCTAAGATAATGACGTCGTACTGGTTAGCGAGGTCAACTAAGGCTTTTCGCCGTTCACTGCTCATTGTTGTGCCAGTTGGGTTGTGAAAATCAGGAATCGTGTAGATTAACTTGATTTCAGGATGTGCCTGTAGCGTTCGCTGTAATTGCTGGATGTTCATACCGTCATCATCTACGGGAATCTCGTAATAAGTGGGTTCGTAAGTGTCAAAGGCAGCTAGTGCCCCCATATAAGTAGGACCTTCAATTGCCATTGCGTCGCCGTGGTTCAATAGTAACTTAGCAACGAGGTCGATTGCTTGTTGTCCGCCCTGTGTTAGTAAGACGTTGTCGGCGCTAACGTGAACATCAGCGTGATCGGCCATACGGTTAGCAATCTTTTGCCGGAGTGCGGGTAGCCCCTGCGTTGAAGAATATTGGAAGATTCCTTGGCCGTCATCCTCAATGGCGTCACGATAAGCTTGTTCGAGGTCGGCTTTAGGGAAGAACTGTGGATCGGGAAAGCCACCAGCGAAGGAAATATTTCCCGGATTGGCACTATTTTTGAAAACTTCGTTGAGATCGGAAGTATCGTTGTTTAAGACACGGTTTGCAAATAGATTCGTCATAATAATTTCCCCCACTGTTGTTTTTATAGTTGTTTAGTCATCTGTTGCGATTAGTAATATGATAAAATAATTCTGATGATTAGTAAAACTCAACTTTTTCAATTATTGATGAATAAAATTCACTACAAGGGAGTTAAATAACAATGGCTAACTTTGCGTACGAAGTATTTGCAACGGTTGTCGCTCAGAAAACGTTCTATCAAGCGGCGGCAACCCTTAACGTCACGCCGAGTGCGGTGAGTCACTCGGTCAACCAGTTAGAGAAGGATCTGGGGTTCCCACTGTTTATTCGAAATCGTTCGGGGGTTGAATTAACCAGTGATGGCCGTCAGGTATTACCTTACGTCCAAGAAATTCTGAACACCGAGAGTAACTTACGGCAAGTTGCGGATAATATTCAGGGGTTACATTCAGGGTCGGTACGAATCGGTGGTTTTAGTAGTGTCTGTATCAATTGGCTACCCCGAATCATTCGGCAATTCAATCACGAGTATCCGGATATAAAAATTTCGGTCGTGCAGGGGGACTTTAACGAAATTACGAAGTGGGCCAAGATTGGGACGATCGACATTGGTTTTACATCGATGCCGGTGAATGACAATCTGTTGGTACACTCGCTGATTAATGATCCCATCTACTGTGTGACGCCAGCCGACTTTATCCCCGAAAATGGGGACTTTATTACCACGGAAGACGTTGCCGATAAGGACTTCATTCTGCAACGAAGTGATTACGATCGTGATACCAAGCTAGCTTTGGATCATTACCACGTGACGAATAACTTTTTACGGTTCTCGATTGATGACCAGTCGATTATTTCAATGGTGGAATCGGGTCTGGGGATGGGAATCCTGCCCCAGCTTGCATTACGAAGACTGACAGGAGACGTGAATACTTTTCCGTTTGCGGAACCTTATAACCGTGAAATTGCGCTGGTTGCTAATAAAACGCAGGCAACGGCACCATCGACAGCCGTAATGATTCGTGCAATCAAGCAGTTTTTGACGGCTGAGTATCCCGATCAGATGCTGTGGCAATAATAATGTACCTAGAATTAGACAAAAAAGAGCCTAGCAATGTGTGCTGGCTCGGATGATTGATATTAATTAATAAATTTATGAATGACATTACTAACGCGCCAACTCGTCATTATGTGGGCGTGCTCAGTATGCCACGTAGGAATAACTTTTTGCTGATAAGTCTGAACAACGGATTTGAAAATCATCTGTCCAGCTAGTGCGCTCTGAAGCGGTAATACCTGATCAGCATCGGCGGTATGCTTGGTTTTGCCAGCGATAATCAAAACTTTTAGCTTAGAATCAATTGCGGTGCGACCTGCAATCAATTTCGTTAAGTCACTAGTTCGCTGATTGGTCGCAACCGGGGTCATTTTTTGCTGATTACGCTGGTGACTTGTGCCATTGAATGGTGTTGCAATCAGGATTAAATGCTGCGGTGTTAAAGCCTTAGTCGCTTTTTCAACATAGTTAGTAGCGGCTAAGCCACCGTTGCCGTAACTGATGAGGTTGAAGTGCTTAAAATTCAACGTTTTCTGAGCACCAATAATGGCTTGTTTGACGAGCTTAGCTTGTTCAGCTGGCTGGGTAACCGTGGTTGGCAAGATCAGCTGCAAATAGGGACGGTTATCAGTAGCGGCTAATTGTCCTTTGATGGTGGTTTGCCCATTAGCTTGGACTTCGAGAGTAATCATCGCTTGTGATCCGCTATTATATTGTAAATTAGCAATTAATTGGCGGTTTTGATCATTGGTCAACTGATGATCCAGTAACAAGAGCGTTGGAATCCGCTCCGTTGACGTAACGGTAATATTGGTGACTGGTTTGGCTTTGCGGACTTGATGTTGCCAGAGCATGACACCACCAATCATGGCAAGAAATACGAGCCACCAGGAGGTTCCAATCAGAATTTGTTTGGTTGTTGCTTTCATCTATAATTTCACGTCATCTTTCCACTAACTTGCACACCTTAATGTAGCTTAGTCATGGAAAAGTTGCAACTGCTGGCGCACGTTTTGACCATTAACATTTGGAGATAACAAAAGGGCTGCGACAAAAGTCACAGCCCTTCCTTGAAGGTGTCAGTCGAGTGCTCCAGATAGAGCAGAGACTGACGCCTTAAGATTACACTTGGTACTCAAAAAGCATCACCCCCTTTCATTAATTGTCCGTAGTTTAGCCTCATTTTGAAGATAGGTCAACTAATTAGTTCGCAAGTGTGCAAAACGCGGTATAATGAATTTCCTTGGCAGGGGCACTCGGTGTAAATACTGAGTACTTTAGCTAACTAATATAGTTAGCAATGAGTTTGGGACAAAACCCAAACTTATTTTTGTATCTTCACATATTTACAGTCGAAACGTGGGACAAAAGACTGCTCCCTCCGCTTAGCTACGGAATACAAACGATTGAAAATGCACAATCATTCGTATTCCTAGGCTATGCTCGGTAGCAACCCGCCTTTTGTCTCACTCTTTTTTTGTCCAGTTATGGGAACCGATAAAATATGTAAACGTTTAATAGTTAATCGAAGCCGCCATGGGAATCAATAAGTAGCTGGATAGGACCGCCAAATCAATTGGTACGGTCTAATCAGGAACTTAAGATTTTCTTTAAAAACTGCTACCGCAACACCCGATTAAATGGTAAATTAGTTAAAGGAAATTTTTATTATACTTAGTTTTTACACTCACAGGGAAGAGGGATTATTCACATGGTCTTTAACTTGGTCGTTAATATTATTGGGATTTTGGTATTTATCGCCATTGCCTACGTATTCTCCAAGCAAAAGCACGCTATTAATTGGCGTTCAGTTGGTGTCATGTTGGTCTTAGAAATCGTATTAGCTTGGTTCTTAACGGGCTCCACAGTTGGGGTCGATGCAGTTAAGGCGGCAGCGGACGGTTTTACATGGTTGGTTAACGTCTCATATGATGGGATCGCATTTGCATTAGCTAGTTGGGTTAATGTTAAACAAATGGATTTCGTTACGAGTGCGTTGTTACCAATCTTGTTGATTGTGCCATTATTTGATATCTTGACGTATATTGGTGTTTTACCATGGATTATCAAATGGGTTGGTCGTGGTCTTGCTTACATTACCGGACAACCAAAGTTCGAATCATTCTTCGTTGTTGAAATGATGTTCTTAGGTAACACGGAAGCCCTCGCTGTTTCACAATTACAATTGAAACAGATGAAGGCACAACGTAACTTGACGGTTGCTATGATGTCAATGAGTTGTGTGACGGCTTCGATCCTAGGGGCATACGTTCAGATGATGCCTGGTCAATATATCTTGACTGCGGTACCAATGAACGTGTTGAATGCCGCTATTATTGTTGCCATCTTGAACCCAGTTAAAGTTACACCAGAAGAAGATACGGTTGCTAAAGTTTCTGGTAGTGCTGCGGTTGAAGAAACAACTGAAACTACGGAAACGAGCGGTTCTGAAGAATTAGCTAACGAACAAGTTAAGGACGCAAAACCAGCTCGCGAACCATTCTTCTCTTTCTTGGGTGATTCAATTCTGGGTGCTGGTCGTTTAATCTTGATCATTGCAGCCAACGTTATCGCTTTCGTTGCCCTTGCTAAATTGATCGATAAGTTATTAGGTTTAATCAACAGTAACTTATCATTAGAAAATATTTTGGGTGTTATCATGTTCCCATTTGCATGGTTACTAGGTTTCAACCCTAGCGATGCTTTCCAATTGGCTTCATACATGGGTACCAAGTTAGTGACTAACGAATTCGTTGTCATGGGTGAAGTAACTGGCAAGATGAACAGTTTTGCACCGCATTTCCGTGCAGTCTTAACGGTCTTCTTGACTTCATTCGCTAACTTCTCAACCATCGGTATGATCATCGGTGCGTTCAAGGGAATCGTTAGTCGTGAAAAGAACGACTTGATCTCACGGAACGTTGGTTACATGTTATTATCAGGTATCTTAGTTTCATTGATGTCTGCTGGTATCGTGGGACTCTTCGTTTGGTAAACTCGTTCTACCTTTAAAATGAATAATTCAGAGCGTCCTCGTCGAAAGACAGGGCGCTTTTTTTGTGAATTGATGTGTAAGTCAAATAAAACAGAAAAGATCGCGTATACTGCAGTGCTTGCTCGTCCTACATCACCTACCGGGCGTTTCCGCTTGCTGCCGGAACGTGGTGGACATCGATTTGAGCTCACGCCAAAACCGCGCAATCTCAAATACGAGTCTTATGCTAAGCGAGCCTACAACACTCGCCAAGCATAATTTCACCACTGGGCGCAATCAAAAGTACCCTCACGGTGAGATCGGGTTAAATTGCAGTTTTTGATTGCCGGATTTTAGTTGGATTGATCATTAGATATTGATATGGCTATATTTTGAGTTTGCGTAAAGACAACTTAGTTAATATTGTTGGATATAAGCAATAAGTTGGTGCTGTAAATGATTGTTTGATTCTAAAAAAACTGCACGTAGTTAAAATATTAATAATTGGATTATGAATAATAGATCAATGCTATATGGTCGGAGGTTGTCGATGATGAAGCGGCTGTGAAGTTGGCGTTAATTCGGTGGGCTTTGCCGAATTTACACCACGGACGACTTGGTCATTGGTGGGCTCTGCCAAGGAGCAAGTCGAGGTTCCAGACCGCTTTTCAGGCTGGAACCGGTCCCCACAGCAGCTGAAATCATCGACAACCGGGGGCGGTAATGGATTTAAGGGTCACCAGTACTTTTATTCAGCAAAATTATGATTGAAAAAGTGAGATTATGCGTACCTGACTTAGAAGGCTGGAAGCTAGGACTTTCAAGGGATTAACGTGATTAAGAGTACGGGCTCGAGCATTGATTTTAAGGCCTATTTACGGCAAAGTTATGGGGTGACGTGAAACATTGATGTTGTTTCACAAAAAGAGGACGAACGCGACCTTTATTAAGGAGCTATTTTGAATGAATCCAGAAGAATTTAAACAGGCTTTGGCCGAACACGGGATCATGCTAACAGACCAGCAATTATCCCAATTTGCGACTTACTTTAAACTACTAGTAGCAACTAACGAACAGTTTAATTTAACGACGATTACGGCTGAACCCGAAGTTTATCTAAAACATTTTTATGATTCCATTACGCCGGCATTTTACGTGCCAGCGTTGCGAGATCAGCCACTAACTATCTGTGACGTGGGAGCGGGCGCTGGTTTTCCATCGCTACCGCTAAAAATTGTGTTCCCACAATTACAAGTAACGATTGTTGATTCGTTGAACAAGCGGATTAACTTCCTGAACACCTTAGTTCAAGAATTAGGTCTCAGTGGCGTGCGGACTTTCCATGATCGAGCCGAAACCTTTGCGGGTAAGAGTTCAGAACATCGTGAAAGTTATGATTTAGTCACTGCCCGGGCCGTGGCGCGTTTATCCGTGCTCAGCGAACTATGTTTACCATTAGTTAAGGTCGGTGGACAGATGGTTGCTTTGAAGGCTGCCAATGCTAGTACCGAAACGGCTGAGGGCGACTACGCGGTTCATCTATTAGGTGGCACAATTGTGAAGGATGAAGCCTTTACGTTGCCAGTTACGGATGATCCACGCCATATGATCGTGATCGATAAGCAACAACCGTCACCAAAACGTTACCCACGTAAGCCGGGAACGCCGGCTAAGCAGCCGTTGACGGCACCAATGTAGTCGGGAGGTTATTTCAATGGCATTTTCTTTATTTGGTTCTAATCGTGATAAACGTAAGGACGATGATGAGCCAACTGCGCCAAAAAATCAGCAGATTGTGCGAATTCCGGTCACTGCCATTAGACCCAACCAGTTTCAACCACGTCAAATATTTGACGAAAATGGGATTAGTGAACTTGCGGCTACGATTGCGGATCACGGGTTATTACAACCAATCGTGTTACGTGAATATGAACCAGAAAAGTACGAAATTATTGCTGGGGAACGGCGTTTTCGAGCAATCTCCTCATTACATTGGGCCAATGTTCCAGCTATTATTCAAGAAATGGATGATAATGAGACGGCCTCAATGGCGTTGATTGAAAACTTGCAACGTCAAGATTTGACGGTTATCGAAGAAGCGCGTGCTTATCAAGAATTGATGCAGCTCAACCAGTTGACGCAGGCGACCTTAGCTAAGGAATTGGGTAAGAGTCAGTCGTTAGTTGCTAACAAGTTGCGTTTACTAAAATTAGCGCAACCGGTACAAGACGCGTTACTAAAGCGCCAAATTAGTGAACGTCATGGCCGAGCTTTACTCAATTTAACAGCCGAACAACAGGCTGCCGTGTTACAACAAGTACTGGAACAACAGCTAACGGTTAAGGAAACTGAACAGTTGATTGCGAGAACTCAAACGCCTAAAAAGCCTAAACGCAAACGGGCTCGCGGGCTGACGGGCGATACGCGGATCGCAGTTAATACAATCAAGAAATCAATTAAAATGGTCACCGATGCTGGTCTACCCGTGAAAACGCATGAAGAAGACACGGAAGACAGTTATCGGATTACGATTGAAATTCCAAAAAATCAACCAAGGGGTGGTAAATAATTATGGGAACCGTAATTGCACTCGCTAACCAAAAAGGTGGCGTCGGCAAGACGACAACGAGTATTAACCTCGGTGCCAGCCTAGTCGAATTAGGTCAAAAAGTATTGTTGATCGATACGGATGCACAGGGTAATGCCACCAGTGGTTTGGGCATTCAAAAATCAACCATTGAACACGAAATTTATGATGTTTTTATTAATGATGTACCGATGAAGGACACCATTATTCCAACTAGCCACGAAGGTTTAGATATCGTTCCGGCAACGATTCAGTTATCAGGTGCCGAAATCGAATTAACACCAATGATGGCCCGTGAGACGCGGTTGCGTGATGCGATTGATGAAGTCAAAGCAGATTACGATTACATTTTAATCGACTGCCCACCTTCGCTTGGATTGCTAACGATCAACGCATTTACAGCATGTGATTCAATCCTGATCCCTGTTCAAAGTGAATACTATGCCTTGGAAGGGTTAAGCCAATTATTGAATACCATTAAGTTGGTTCAGAAGCACTTCAATAAGGAACTGAAGATCGAAGGGGTTCTATTAACAATGTACGATGCCCGGACTAATCTCGGTGCACAAGTCAACGAAGAGGTGCGTAAGTACTTCAAGGATGCCGTGTATAAGACGATTATTCCGCGTAACGTTCGTTTATCTGAAGCGCCAAGTCATGGTCTTTCAATTGTTGATTATGATATGCGTTCAAAAGGTGCTCAAGTATACTTAGCTTTAGCAAAGGAAGTGTTAGCTGCACATGGCAAGTAAAGATAAAGACCAAGGAAAAGCATTGGGTCGCGGTATTGGCGCGTTATTTGCTGATGTTAGCGAACCAGCCAGTGAAGAATCCGTTGTTGAGTTAACGCTGAATGATATTCATGCGAATCCCTATCAACCACGACGACACTTTGATCAGACTGCGCTGAAGGAATTGAGCCAGTCGATTGAAAAATCCGGTGTTTTTCAACCAATCATCGTCCGGCAACCGGATGCGGAAATCGCTAAGTATGAGATCATTGCGGGTGAACGTCGCTTCCGTGCTTCTAAGTTAGCCGGTCAAACCACGATTCCAGCCATTGTTCGCGATGTGACTGAAGAACAGATGATGGAAGTTGCCGTGTTGGAGAACCTGCAACGCGAAGACTTAACACCATTGGAAGAAGCCGAAGCTTACGATTCTTTGATGAAGAAGCTGAAGTTGACGCAGGCCGAAGTTTCAAAACGGTTAGGTAAGAGTCGTCCTTATATTGCGAACTACTTGCGATTACTAGGCTTACCAGAAGAAGTTAAACCATTCATCCAAAAGGGCCAATTGTCGATGGGCCAAGCTCGGACCTTGTTAGCGTTGAAGGATAAGAGCAAATTAGTATCGTTAGCAAAGCGAGCAATCGCTGATAATCTGACGGTTCGTCAATTAGAACAGATTGTGACGCGCTATAATGGCGAGACGAAGGAACCAGCTAAGAAAACGGTGGTTAAGAAGTCTCCTTACATTCGGGCGAGTGAAGAACAGTTACAAGAAAAGTTCGGCACGTCAGTCTCGATCCAAGCTAAGACGAATAAGCAGGATGAGGGTAAGATTGAAATTCCATACTTATCAAATGAAGATTTAACTCGTATTTTAGAAATTCTAAATATCGATTTAAATTAATTAATTTATCAAGGGGCGTTGCGCATGTATGATTTAGGTGATATTGTCGAGATGAAAAAGGCTCATCCTTGTGGTGTTAACCGCTGGGAGATTACCCGGATGGGTGCTGACATTAAGGTCAAATGCACGGGATGCGGTCACGTTGTCATGATGCCGCGCCGTGAGTTTAATAAGAAGTTAAAAAAAGTTTTAGAACACAAAGCCGACGAAGCTTAATCATTTAATAAAAGGAAGAGTGAATAACCGATATGGCACTTACAGCAGGTATAGTTGGGTTACCAAACGTTGGTAAATCCACATTGTTTAACGCAATTACGAAGGCGGGCGCCGAAATGGCCAACTACCCGTTCGCAACGATTGATCCAAACGTGGGAATGGTTGAAGTTCCTGACAAACGATTAGATCGGATTCAAGAACTGATTCCCGCTAAGAAGGTCGTCTCAACCACCTTTGAATTTACTGATATCGCCGGGATCGTTAAGGGTGCCAGCAAGGGTGAAGGTCTAGGAAATAAATTCTTGGAAAATATTCGCCAAGTAGACGCCATTGTGCACGTTGTCCGCGCCTTTGATGACGACAACATTACTCACGTTACGGGTAAGGTTGATCCTAAAGATGATATCGAAACCATTAACTTAGAATTGGTCTTGGCTGATCTCGAAGCTGTTGACAAGCGTTTTTCAAAGGTTCAACGAGCTGCTAAGGGTAGCGACAAGGAAGCTAAGGCTGAACTAGCCGTCTTAGAAAAGATCAAACCAGCTTTGGAAGCCGGCAAGCCCGTTCGTTCTTTGGAATTTGGTGAAGACGAATTACCAGTCGTTAAGAGCTTATTCTTATTGACTTCAAAGCCAGTACTTTACGTGGCTAACATTGCTGAAGATGATATGGCTGATCCTGAGGCATCTAAGTATTACCAGATCGTTGCGGACTTTGCTAAGCAGGAAGGTGCCGAAGCAATTGGGGTTGCTGCTGAAACCGAAGAAGAAATCGCCGAATTGGACGATGATGACAAGGCCGATTTCTTAGCTGCAGAAGGCGTGGAAGAACCTGGCTTGAACAAGCTAATTCGGGCTTCTTATAAGCTCTTAGGTCTTGAAACCTTCTTCACAGCTGGTGGCAAGGAAACTCGTGCTTGGACGTTTAGACGCGGAACTAAGGCGCCTCAAGCAGCTGGTATTATTCACTCAGACTTTGAACGAGGCTTTATTCGTGCCGAAATCATGTCGTTTGATGCCTTAGACGAAGCTGGTTCAGAAGCTAAGGTTAAGGAAAATGGTAAGTTACGTTTGGAAGGTAAAGACTATGTCATGCAAGATGGTGACATTGTTGAATTCCGCTTCAACGTATAGGTCGAGAGGAGAAGAAGACAGTGAGTGAGAACGAAACTTCAAAAACACCCAGAAATGCTGAAGCAGGTGCGAAGCAGGTCCAAGCTGCTGAACGGCCAATCCATGAATCAACGGAATTGACTAAACGCAATGCGGATTATATGCGTCAGATGCGTAAATCGTTGGAAGCAACGAAGTTACCATCCGAACAACAACAAATGGTTCTTAACGAGATGACGGCAACGTTATTGAGTGAACAAGGTCGCGGTACGACCGCACGCCAATTGTATGGTACTGTTCAAGAACGGACTGAAGAAATTGTTAATCCTAAGAAGACGCCGGTTGAACGTGAACGGGCTAACTATTGGATTACCTCATTGGATAACGGTCTGATGTTATTCATGATTTTCTGCTTGATGTACGGGATCATGGGCTTCATCGGCAATAATGCCACTAAGAACTCAGCCGGTGCTAACGGGATCACTGCGATCTTAGTAACGTCAATTATTGGTGGGTTAGGTGTTGCCAAGTTATTTGAATACTTGATGCCAGCTAAGGGTCAAAAGAAGACGTCATTATTCAAGAAAATTGCTTGGTCAGTATTGGCAATCATCGTGTGGATGTTAGCCTTTACGACTATGTCAATGATTCAAGGACCTTTGAACCCAGTATTACCAGGGATCGCGTACTTGATTATTGCGGTCGTTGTCTTCTTCTTACGGATGTGGTTGAAGCGCCGCTACAATATTACGACGAGCTTATTTTAGAATTAATGGTTCAGTTGCTACGATAAAGAGAAGAATCAATTCACTTATTTGATTCTTCTTTTTTCATAAAATCTTGCAGGGAAAATATCGTTACATTTGTTCTGAAATATTAAAAACTAGCAACATGAAGGATAAACGGAGGCGACGAACTATTATTAGTAGTATTGTAGAATTTTTATTATCAACTTTATTTGGTGCAATAGTTGGATGGATTGTAAGTAAGTATTTTGATCGCCCAGGCCAAACGATAAAATATAAAATTAATGATGTTTTTGTGGAACAAATTCCTAAAGGTCATGAGGGAAGTTATCCGGCAATAGTTGCCCCGGAGACAACATATACGTTTGAAGATGAACTGCATATTGATTTTGAATTAGTGGCGGGATCAGCGCAATCAATATATTTGATTTATGCAAATGATGTAGATGATATTATTTCAGAAGAGTCTTTCAAACATATAAAGGTAGTATTCGATAAGGCTATTTTAAGGTATTTAGGCAGGAACTATCATCAATATCATTTTGAAGAGATTATAGAATTTTATGCTAAACAGCAGAAATTTATAAAAATATTTTATATTTGTGCTATGGGAGAAGATGGCAGTTATCAAATTACTCCGTTCATAGTTCAATTAAATGCTAAAACTAAAAGCATAAAAAATGGATTTTCCCTTGATTTAAATGAAATAGCTGAGCAAAGGGTTACTCCAATATATGACTATCGCATGATTAAGGGTCCTGATCTTTTAGGACAAGATCCAGCAAAAAAATTTGTTATTAAACAAGGGATTACATCTAGCTATACTGTTGATTTTGTAAATAGACAAAAAAGTAGTGTCAACAAAATTTTGGAAAGTGGACATCTTCATTTGTCTTAAATGTCAGAGCAGATTGTGTCCTTGATCGATTATTTAGCGTAAGTGTAGAAATGCGAAGCGAATGTTAAAGCAATGCTTGTGTATAAGTTATTTTAGATGTTTATCTAAAATAAGAACTTTCTGAAAATCTCCGGAACCCCTTGCATTTAGGCTGTGATTTTGTTACCTTTACAGATAAAAATAAAAACATAAGGAGCTAACGTTCATGTCTAATTGGGATACAAAGTTTGGAAAAAAAGGTTACACGTTTGATGATGTCTTATTAATTCCGGCCGAGAGTCATGTTTTACCGAATGAAGTCGACCTAGGTGTAAAACTTGCCGATAATTTACAGCTTAATATTCCAATTTTGAGTGCGGGGATGGATACTGTTTCTGAATCTACAATGGGAATTGCCATGGCTAACCAAGGTGGCTTGGCAGTCATCCATAAGAACTTGAGCGTTGAAGCTCAGGCTGCAGAAGTAAAGAAAGTTAAAGCCGTTGAAAAGGATGCTGATCATCCACACGCTGCTGTTGATGCTAACAACCATCTGTTAGCCGTAGCTGCCGTTGGGGTTACTAGCGATACCTTTGATCGGGCCGAAGCGCTCTTTGCTGCTGGTGCTGATGCAATCGTCATTGATACAGCCCATGGTCATTCAGCCGGCGTTCTTCGGAAGATCAAAGAAATTCGTGCCCATTTCCCTACACAGACATTAATTGCTGGGAACATTGCAACGGCTGAAGGCACCCGTGCTTTATTTGAAGCCGGTGTTGACGTTGTTAAAGTTGGGATTGGTCCCGGTTCAATCTGTACGACACGGATCGTTGCCGGTGTCGGGGTTCCTCAATTAACTGCTATCTATGACTCTGCTAGCATTGCTCGTGAATACGGTAAGACCATCATCGCTGATGGTGGGATCAAGTATTCTGGTGACATTGTCAAAGCGTTGGCTGCCGGTGGTAACGCCGTTATGCTTGGTAGTATGTTAGCCGGAACAACTGAAGCACCTGGCGAAGTCGTCTTTGATGATGGCCGTCAGTACAAGTTCTACCGTGGCATGGGCTCCGTTGGGGCAATGTCACAAGATCACGGCTCATCTGATCGCTACTTCCAAGGTGGCGTCAATGAAGCCAACAAGCTAGTGCCAGAAGGTGTTGAAGGACGCGTCCCATTCAAGGGTAGCGTTGACGACATCATCTTCCAAATGCTTGGCGGTTTGCGTTCAGGGATGGGTTACGTTGGTGCTAAGGATATCGAAGCAATGATCGATAACGCTCAGTTTGTTGAGATTTCTGGTGCCGGTTTACGTGAATCACATCCACATGAAATTCAAATTACTAAGAATGCCCCTAACTACTCTGTTAATGGGTAATCATTAAATAACTGATTTAGGGTTTGGCGAAAGTTGCCAAACTCTTTTTTTGTAATCTATTATTTATAGGAAATACGTGTTGTACTAGTTAAGCTCATCTAGGTAACGGTCGCTTCCTATTTCGCATACCGGGGGCGTCCTGCCAATGATTGGAAGGTGGTGGGCACAACTTAAAGCTCACAGCCAAACCCCGCTGCAATCTTTAAGCTTGGCCTTATCCTAGACTAGACAACACTCAGCTAATTTTTTTTTCAAATAACGATCAATCCAATTAAAGTTAGATACATCTTATCAATGTTTTGAATTCTATCTAGCCGTGAGGGGTGGTCTGACAGCGCTCAGCCATGAAATTACACTTAGCTGAGTGGTTTTTGCAGGTTAGTGTAAGGCCAAATTTTGAGATTGCCAGCGGGTTCGGCTGGTGAGCTCAAAATCGTGCCCATGGCGTTCCAGCGTTGTCAGACTGCCCCGGTAGGCGGATGAATTCGTGAATGCAGAACCCTAACAGGGGGAATTGGCTAACCAATTGTTGCCCTATTATTTGCGTTTTCTCTAAAATGAGCCGTTAATTGTCAAGTTACGGGTTATTTTTGGTAAAATGAAGGCAGAATTACTTAAGGAGATTAAATACATGAAAATTTTAGTAGTCGATGACGACAAAGAAATTGCACAACTATTAGAAATTTATATAAAAAACGAAGGTTACGAGCCAATCAGTGCCAACAATGGTCGTGAAGCCCTAACCAAACTGAATACAAACCCAGATATTGCCTTGATGATCTTAGATATCATGATGCCAGAAATGGACGGAATCGAAGTAATCAAGGAAGTTCGTAAGGATTCTCAACTCCCTATTTTAGTGTTATCTGCTAAAACTGGTGACATGGACAAGATTCAGGGGTTGATTACTGGTGCGGATGACTACGTGACGAAACCTTTCAATCCGTTAGAAATCATGGCACGGGTGAAGTCATTGTTACGTCGTTCAGAAAATAACGTCACAACGAATGAACCAGATGTCTTGGATATTGGACCATTAACGATCAACAAGGATTCACATGAAGTTAAGACGTTGACGGGCAAAGACATCCAATTGACAGCACTTGAATTTGGAATTTTGTACCTCTTGGCAAGTCATCCTAACCGGGTCTTTTCAGCGGATGATATTTTTGAACGAGTTTGGCAACAAGAGAGTATCGTGTCTGCGAAGACGGTTATGGTACACGTTAGTCATTTGCGGGATAAGATCGAAGAAGCGACCGACGGCGAAAAGGTCATTCAGACCGTTTGGGGCGTTGGTTACAAGATTGAATCGCGCTAGTAGTGAGGGTTAACTTTTGAAATTAACTGGACGCGAAAAAAGTGAATTGTTTTTTGAAGGGGTAGTAACGGTTATTTTGCTACTCCTTTTAAACTTGTCGATTGTTGTGCTGATCAACAGTACGATTGCGCATAATCCTGGTCTTCAGAGTGGAATTTTTCAAATCAAACGATCGATTAAGCTGGGACCAACAAACTATCAATTATGGAGCTATGAGAATCTCTTTATTGCACTGATGCTAGTAGCTGACGGTTTCGTCTTGTATTGGCGACTGATTCGGCGTTACAAGCAGATGCAATTACGCCATATTATTAGTGAGCTACATTACATTGCTGCGGGGCACTTTGACCATCGCATTGGTTTCAGTCTGACTGGCGATACCCAGCGAGTGGTTGAAAGTGTCAATGCGTTAGTTGATTCAGCAATTCATTCGATGGATGAAGAGCGCGAAATCGAACGATCAAAGGATGCCCTAATTACCAATGTTAGTCACGATATTCGAACACCGTTGACGTCGATTATTGGCTACTTAGGATTGATTGAAAATAAGCAGTATCAGTCTGAGGACGACTTGATTAAGTACGCCCACATTGCCTACTTGAAGGCGACTCAGATGAAATCGTTAGTTGAAGATCTATTTGAGTATACGAAGTCGCGCCAGACAGAGACACCACTGACGATTAATCGGTTAAACTTGACGGCGATGTTAGAGCAATTGGCGGCCAGTTTTGAATTGGAAGCTAATAAGAAGCATCTGACGATTGAAGTTGAGAGTGGAACGAAACCAATCTATATTGAGGCTGACGCCGAAAAGCTAGGGCGTGTCTTTAATAATCTGATTACCAATGCGTTTAAATACGGTACTGGTGCGCATAAAGTGGTTTTACAGGCCGAACAGCGTGAGAATGAAGTGGTTGTTCACGTGACTAATGATGGTCAGCGCATTCCAGCGGACTCACTCGGGCGCTTATTCGAGCGTTTTTATCGTGTGGAAGAATCACGCTCTAAAGCTACGGGTGGTTCGGGGCTTGGCTTAGCGATTGCGCAAAGTATTGTCGAGCACCATGGTGGTTACATCTATGCTCAGAGTGATGACGAACAAACTAGCTTCGTAATACATCTACCGGTTAAACATGACCACCCGTTAACAAAAAAACAGTCGAATATAATAAATTAACTTGTTTCCACAGGCGTAATTACTTAAACTGAAATTAGTATGCATTTAAGAAAGGGATAATTGAGAAATGAGATTTGCGGGAAAGTTAAAAAAAGTTATGATTGCCCTCATTGCGGCAGTCACATTTAGTACGGCTGGGTTAGGAATTGCGGGGGCTGATTTAAAAGCTCAAGCGGATAGCGCGCCATCAATTTCAGCCAAGGCAGCGATTGCGGTCGATGCTTCGACTGGTCAGATTCTCTATGACAAGAATAGTACCAAGCCAATGGCAATTGCTTCGATGACCAAGATGTTGAGTACTTACTTGGTGCTTAAAGCGATTCATGAAGGTAAACTATCATGGAATCAAAAGATCAGCGTCAGCAAGGCTGTTGCTAAAATGAGTCAGAACACGGAATATGCGAACGTGCCATTATTATCAACTAAGACGTATTCAGTTCGACAACTCTACAATGCAACAGAAATCTACTCTGCTAATGCAGCTATCACGGCGTTAGGTGATGCGGTGGCCGGTAGTCCTCACAAGTTCGTCGACCTGATGAATAAAACGGCTAAGTCGTGGGGCATTACTGATGCAACAATCATCAATGCCAGCGGGTTGACCAACAAAGAAGTTGGTAGTGAAATTGGCTACAGTAACGTTGCTGCCAGTGATGAAAACGAAATGTCAGCGCAGGACGTTGCAACGGTTGCACAAAAATTATTAGCAGATTATCCAGAAGTATTGAAGACTTCTAGTATTGCCCATGCTTGGTTTGAAAAAGGCACTAGTTCAGCAACTAAGATGGATAACCGGAATTACATGCTGAAAGGTTTAGTTAAACACTATTCAGCATTGCCAGTTGATGGTTTGAAGACCGGGACGTCTACTAAGGCCGGTAACGCCTTTACTGGGACGGTTAAGTTCAGCAATGGTAACCGAATCATTACGGTAGTTATGCACGCTGGTGCGGCTAATGATAGTGGGACTGAACGATTTACTCAAACGGCTGAAATTATGTCTTACGTCTATCATAACTACAGCACGACGACCTTGGCTAAATCTAGCAAAATCAATGGCGTTAAATCCGTTGATGTGCAAGATGGGAAAGCATTGACGTCTGCGTTAGTTTCTAATAGCAGTGCCACTAAGATCTACTTACCAACAGGTACTGATGCTAGTGCCGTTACGGGTAAGGTTAGCTTGAACAAGTCGGCAACGACAGCTAACAAGCTCCAGGCACCCGTCAAGACTGGTAAGACGGTTGGTACGGTAGCCTTGAGCTTGAGCAAGAAGACTATTCAAGTGGTCAACGGAACGAGCAGCAAAACGATGACGGTCAACGTTACACCTAAGACTTCCATTGAAAAAGCTAATATCTTTGTCCGGATGTGGCGAGGAATTAAGAACTGGTAATTAATAATTGCTAGTTAAAGAATCTGAGATGAAAATCTTGGATTTTTTTTTTGTGTTTTGAATAGGATATAGCCGAAACGTGGTCCACAAGGCAGTTTGTTCCGCTTAACCCGGAATCAGAGCGCATTCCAAAAATCGGAATCCCCACTGATTCCACGTTAATGCTCGCAATATTAATGGCTGAAACGTGGACCAGCAGGCAGGGACCTCCGCTCAGCTACGGAGGAGCAACGATTGCCAAGAACGCAATCATCACTCCTCCTAGGCTATGCTCGGTCCCTGACCGCCTGCTGGTCCACTCTGATGTTACCAAAAAGACATATTGTACTTCGGGAATAAAGGTATAATAGAACTGATAGCAACAGTTAAGTTGAATGGAGTTGGAACCTACTATGAGCGTGGCGTTACGTTTAGCAACAATGTCAGATTTACCAATAATCTTAGATATTTATAATCAAACCATCCCGAGTCATCAAGTCACAGCGGACTTAAAACCAGTCACGGTCGAACAGCGACGGCCTTGGTTTTTGAGTCATACGGCGGAGCATTACCCCATGTGGGTCGTCATGCAGGATGAAATGGTTGTAGGCTGGTTGAGCTTGTCGCCATTTTATGGGCGAGCAGCCTACGAGAAAACCGCTGAAGTTTCGGTCTATCTCGATCGTAGTGTGCAGGGTCAAGGAATCGGGAGTCAGGTCTTAGAGATGATTCCTGCTCAATTGCCCGCGATAGGATTGACGACCGTTGTAGCTTATATCTTTTCAAGTAATTTACCAAGCATCAAATTGTTTGAAAAATTTGGTTATGAACAGTGGGGATTTTTACCGGCTGTCGCTGAATTTAATGGGCGAACAAATGACCTGGTTATTCTAGGACAGCATTTTAACTAAAAAATCGCGTGTGTTAGCGCTTACATATACGCAAAAAGTGAACAAGGTGTAGGATTGGGCTAAAAAACATGTTAAAATTAAACCCGAGTGTCTAAGTAAATGGACACGGGTACATTGTTGCTAGAATTCTTTACTGGTATGGTACTGGAGGCATTCTTGGTGAAAAAGGACGAGCCAAATTGGTTAATGGTATTACGAACGGTAATGCCACTTGGGCTTAGCTATATTCCCATTGGGTTAGCTTGTGGGGTCTTATTGCATGCGGCCGGGTTCAACCATCTACTGACAGCGTTAATTTCAGTGTTGGTTTTTTCCGGTGGCGCCCAATTTTTAATTGCATCGATGCTAACGATTAATGCACCGATGACGACCATTATTTTGATGATGTTTTTCTTAGAGTTACGGTATGCGTTATTAGGTTCTAGCCTATCACGATATTTAAAAGGACAATCCTTACCTTTTATCTTTACGTTTGCGTTCTCAATGAATGATGAAAACTACGCGGTTAACTACTTGAAGTTTGCGACGGATAAGCATTGGAAACCGTCCCAAGCGTTACTAGTCGAACACTATTCACTAATGTTTTGGACGGTTAGTAATATTGTCGGTAGTTTGATCGGTAGTGCGCTGACGATTAATCTACAAGTGGTGGACTTTGCTTTAACGGCGTTATTTATTTACATGGCAATTATGCAAACAAAGAGTCGTTTGATTGTGTTAGTTGCCCTGTTATCTGGTGTATTAACGATTGGATGCCTCGTTATAATGAAGAGTACGTTAGGTCTAGTTGTGTCGACACTGTTGGCATCGTTGACCGGTTATTTCATTGAACGTTATTTGATCGCACATAAGCCAGAAAGTCATTTACTCTATAAGGTTCACGATCCGACTGGGCAATCTGCCATGGAAGAATCTGACAAGTAGGGCACAGAGGAGTTTTTCTTATGCAAGCAGCCGGCTCAATGAGTAGTATGGACCATTTTTGGTTGATTATTTTTTGTGCGTGCGTGGCATTTATTCCACGGTTCTTTCCGCTTCTATTTTTCACGAAGCGCAAAATTCCGGATTGGTTTAACGAATGGATGCGTTTCGTACCCGTTGCACTTTTTACGGCCTTAGTGGTTAAGAGTGTCTTTATTGATAGTAAGTATCAAGTGATTACTACCGGTAATCTTGGGATGATCATTTCGGCGATCTTAGTTGGTTTTGTGGCCTATCGAACACGTTCGATGACCCTGTCCGTATTAATCGGCCTAGGATCAGTAATGCTCTTTGTCCTACTCTTTCATATCTGATATTAATGGAACTGGGTAATCCGGTTCTTTTTTATTTGGCTAAAATTAGGGTGCTTCATGATGGATTCTCGTGAGAGATAACGGTGATTGGTGCGCGCTTCAGGCTGGCTTTGAACCTGTAGTAAAAAGTTAAATGGAAATGTTGGCGTGATTGTCAGAACAAAATTATTGCTAAATTCGAGCAACGTGTTATTATTAAAACAACATGTTACTTTAAAAGTAACTAACGTAAATTTTAGGAGAGTGTTAATTATGAAAATTGCAATCACAGGTGCCACTGGGAACTTTGGCCGAGCAGCGATTCAGACGTTGAGCCAGCAAGTTGCAACGTCAGATCTTATCGCCTTAGCTCGTAACACGGAAAAGGCACAACAACTACTGCCAGCAGGTATCGAGATTCGGCCAGCTTCGTATGAAGATGTTGACCAATTAACGGCTTCGTTAGCAGGTGTTGATCGGTTACTCTTTGTTTCGTCACAACCGGGGGCGGCAATGCCACGGCTGGAACAACATCGTAACGTCGTTAAAGCGGCACAAGCAGCTGGAGTTAAGATTATTGCCTATACGAGGTTTTCCTCACGCAGACACAGCAACAACGCCTTTAGCAGCTGATCACCGTGAAACGGAAGCTTTGATTACGGCGACAGGAATCCAGCATACCTTTTTACGGAACAATTGGTATTTAGAAAATGAAATGGGTGCGATCCAGGGTGCTCAAGCCAACCAATCGTTTTACTACTCAGCTGCGGATGGTCAAGCTGGCTGGGCCTTGGAACATGATTACGCTGAAGCAGCGGCTAATGCAATTTTATTAGATCAGCCTAAAGCAGTCTATGAACTGGCTGGGACCATTGCAACTTATCCAGAGTTAGCCCAGGCACTACAGACGGTTACTGGTCATGACTTTGCAATCAATGCGGTTAATGATGCGGACTATCAAGCTGGTTTAGTTGCAGCTGGACTTGACGAAGGAACGGCTGGGTTTGCCACGATGGTACAACAACTGATTCGTGACGGTAATTTGGCCGCAGGTAGTGCTGATTTACCAACTTTATTGGGACGTCCATTAGCTAGTTTGACGGCCGCATTACAGGAAGTCATCGACCGATAAAGCTTGCGTACGGTGAATACGGGTGGTAATCTAAGCGATGATAACTAAGAATGGATGATAATTAATGAAATATTCCCATAAATTAAGTGATGCGATGCATATTTTGGCTTACGTGGATATTTACCATGCAGGTGATTTATCCAGTGCGGCTATTGCGGGTAGTATTGAATCTAACCCTAGTTTGATTCGTCGATTAATGTCTCGTTTGACGCAGGCTGGTCTGTTAACGACGCAGCCGGGTAAAGTTGCCCCAAAATTAGCGCGGGCAGCCACTGAGATCACGTTGTTAGACGTCTATCAAGCATTGGATGAAGAGACCACTTTGTTACACGTTGACGAGAAGACCAACCCGAAGTGTATCGTGGGTGGCAATATTCAGGATACACTGAATGTCGCCTATCAAACCGTGCAGCGAGCGGCTGAACAGAGTATGCAGTCGATTACGTTACAGAGTATCATTGATGATATTTTGGTGCGAGAAGAGCAAAAAATGGGTTCCTAGCATTTATATTCAGAAGACTAAACGAACTTAGGCGAAAAGTCTAAGTTCGTTTTTTTATTGTTTCAATTTGGGGAACATTGACAAAAACGTGATTTAACGATTTAATGGATAAGTCCACTAAATTTGGAGGTGTGTTTTCAATGGCGCAAGCGTCTTTATTCAATAAATATATTGCCGGTATCTATCGGCAGTCTAAAAATGAGTTCAATCAGCAGGTTGCCGAGCTTGATATTCGAGCAACTGAGGGTGATATCTTGTTATTCGTTAACGACCATCCCAATGTGTCACAGCAGCGGATTGCCCAAGAAATGGTCTTGGATCCCAGTTTGGTTGCCAGGGACTTGCGGGACCTAGTAGCACGGCAGTTAGTGACTCGTCAGCGCGATCCTAAAGATGGGCGGGCCCATTTGATCGCATTAACACCGACTGGTCAGCAACAGGCAGGCGAGATTCGACAAGTGATGGCGACTTGGTGGGAACGCTTATTTGAAGCGACCCCCGAAGCGGATGCTCAGACGACCGGGACGCAACTGGCTGCGATTTATGAAACGCTCCAACAGCGATTGAAAGGAATTGATTAATTACGTTAAAATTTAGATCATTTTGTAAGCATTATCTGACCTTAACGATAGGGTTAACGCTGATGGGGATGGCAGTTGCGCTCTCCAAATTGGCTGGGTTAGGAACCTCACCAATCTCGAGTATTCCAAACGTCGTTAGCTTGATTACGCCGTTAACGATTGGTCAGATGACGATGGTATTTATGCTGGTGCTGATTTCAGCTGAAATTTTATTTTTACGCCGTCAGTTCTCACCTTGGGCATGGCTACAGTTGATTCCATCGGTAATTTTTGGTGTCCTGATTGATTACTTTACCAGCTGGTTGAGCTGGATTCCAATGAATAACTATGCGGCCAAATTGATTGCCACCTTCGTCAGTATTTTCTTGCTAGCTTGGGGCGTTTACTTTGAAGTTAATTCGCGAACGATTCTGATGGCTGGTGAAGGGTTATCAAGTGCCGTGGCGATTGCGCTGCACATTGCCTTTCCAAGGGCCAAAGTTTGGTGTGACGCCACCATGGTTATTGTGGCGGTTATCATTGCCTTGATCTGGTTACACGGCTTGGTCGGTGTGCGTGAAGGGACGATTCTATCGGCACTTATCACTGGACGGTTAGTTAGTTTATTTACGGATAAAATGCCAAACTTTACCCATTGGTTACATACGAAATAAGATCATAAAAAATAAGAGTGGGATAAAAGGCGGGTTGCTACCGAGCATAGCCTAGGAAGCAGCCTTTTATCGCACGTTTCGACTGTAAAGATGTGAAGATAAAATAAGCGTTTGGGATTTTTATCCCAAACGCTTATTTTTTAGTTTTCACCCGTAATCGTTCCTAAACCGTATTGATAAAGTAATTCATCGGTATGGTTCAAGTCGAATTTCTGTACAAGGGCGAAGATGACTAGCGCATCCCATTCGTCTTTAGCATACAGGATGGCGTAACCAGTTCGTTTTAACATCGTATTTAATTCAGCTAGAGTTAATTTGAAGCCAAAACCCAGAGCAATCATACGAGCCCGGTTTGGCCGTCGTTTGCCATCGAAGTACTGATAACCGATCGAGGGCGTTAGGTTGGCTTCGCGAATGACCTGACTCTTGGCTAAGTGTTTGATCTGGAGCAATTCGGCTAAGTATTCAGCCGGATTGGTGCGAATGAAACTTGTGGCCATATTATCCATAAATTGTTCGGCCTCACTTGCATGTTTGATTTCGTTCAATAATTCGTGTGTTGCACGTTCTGTCATAGCGTTACCTCCCAATACCCAGCGACTATTGGTATTAGTGTACCAAAGATTACTGTAACTTAAAGGTCAAATGGCGTTCACTAAAGTAACTAGGTGTATAAACTAGTTCAACGGTGCCGTCTTTTTTAGATTGGCCAGTCATATTACCAGAGACAGTCCCACCAGCAGCTAAATCACCGCTATCAAGCTGGTCGTTATCGTCTGTATTGATCTCGTCTAAATCAGTTTGGTTACCGTTAGATTTAATCGCAAAGTCATAAGGATTGTAGCTGACTTTTTCGCTACCCGTATTCTTGAGGGTGACGTTGACCGTGTAAAATTGGTTGCCAGTTTTAGGATCACTCATATCTAAAGAAGTGGCTGTTTTAACACTGTTAACGGTGACCTTGACGTGATCAATGGTTGCAGTTTCGCCGACCTTGAATACTTGATTAGTATTGGTTTTGGTAGTTGCCCGTTTCTTGACGTGTTTGGCAGCGGAGCTAGTACTGGACTTGTCAGTTGAATCACTGTTAGTTGGTGCAAAGACTCCGCTTAAGAAGATTATCCCTAATATGATTAAGACCCAGATCCACCATTTTTGATACCAAGCTTTTTTCTTCATGTTCAGGCCTACTTTCTTAATGCTAAGCCGCCAGCAATAACAATTAACAGGCCACTTAGAATTCCAAAGAAACTAACGAAAACAACGTTGAGCACACCGCAAAGGATGATCAACCAGCCCATGAGAACGTGATTACGGTTGATAAGGGCACTTAAAACAATGGCAAGGGCTGAGACAGCGATACAAGCAATCCCCAAATTGCCAATACCAGCAGAACCGCTTGCTTCAAGGGCACTGCCAATACCACCGATAGTTATAGCGATGATACCGGCAATCATCCCAAAGATGCCCCCGATAATCCCGAGAACTAATTCGGCAGTGCGTGAACGATTGTTATTTGATGCGGGTTGAGTCGGGTTGTTAGATTTTGACATTGTAATTCCTCCAAAAGTATGGTTATGATAAAGTTAATAATTTCTAAAAAAGGGGAGAGCAAGGTGTTACCAATTGCACAGGCCATGCAACTATTAGCTACGGCGGGATATGTCCCGTTAGGACCGCTAATCGAACAGCATGAATTTCCATTACTGGTCAGAAAACGGCAGGTTGTGTCCGTGGCTAAGATTGCGCGGCCAGATAACGTTGCGGTACTGCAGCAACTTGAACAACATCCTGTTCGCCGAATGCCACGCATTGAAGATGTCCTAGTATCAGGAGATTGCGCGGTGAGTATCGAGACGCTGATTAACGGTCAAACGTTGGCTGATCGGTTGCAGGATCTAGGAACCTTTACACCGCTGATGGTTGCGCAAGTTGCGACAGAATTATTAGGCACGTTACAGCGCTTGGCCACGCTCAACATTGTTCATCGCGATATTAAGCTAAGTAACATTATGTTTTATAAGGACCATTACTACCTAATTGATGTTAATGCGGCGCGACAGTACCATAATGAGCAGTCCAGTGATACCCGCTTGTTAGGGACGAGTGGGTTTTGCTGCGCCAGAAAACTATGGCTTTGCTCAGACGGATCAGCGTAGCGATATCTATGCGCTAGGAGTTGTCTTGAACTGTTTGTTGACTGGTCAGATTCCTGGCAGTCAGGCTGAAATGCCACCAGTCACAGCCATTCAGCCATGGAATCAAATCATCGCTCAGGCGACAGCACTGGATCCCGACCAACGCTATCAAAACGCTACGGAGATGTTAGCGGCGTTGCCCACGGCGGTCGGTCAAGATAATAACGATACAATTGCTAGTCCATACGTGGTCGTTAGATTCTGGTTAAAAATACGCCAGCCGGTTCTGTGGACCTTGTGGGTGATCTACGGCATATTCTGTGTCGTTGCTTTCAGTATGGGTTTTGATAAACCGTCAGTAGTTGCTCGCTTCGGATACTGGCTGTACAGCTTTATGATATTGGGAGCACCAGTTGTGTCCCATCAGTTTAATCGATGGGCTTCTCAGCAGTGGTCCGCAAAACTGTGGCACCGCTATCGTTGGTGGTTACGTATTTCTGAGAGCATTGTCATCTTTGTTCTATTAGGTAGTCTTAATCCGTACAGTAGCTAGTGGTTAACCAATGACTAGTACGGTTATTATCATAGTTTTCTAAGTGTCAAAAGGCTTATGCAATTTGCATAATTAGTGAATAAATTGATGAAATAGTCGCATAATTGCTTGTTTCCAGAAGGCCAAAAAGACCGCCAACTACTGAAATAGTAGTTGGCGGTCTTTTTGATATTCCAAATGGTAATAGTTGAAATGTGCGCCACAAGGCAGTTTGTTCCGCTTAGCTACGGAAACCAAACGATTGAAAAACACAATCATTCGGCTTCCTAGGCTATGCTCAGCAACTAAGCGGCTTTTGTCCCACTCTGTTTATAATTAATCCTTAACCCGGTTGTCGCTGTACATGTACTTCCGTGTCATGGGGAGGTTCCGTGAAGAAGCACCCTTAGAAACTAGGAATTGCATCACGTCAATGTTACCAGATTGGAATGAAGCGGCACAGGCTTGGAGGTAAAGGTCCCACATCCGAGTGAAACGAGTCCCCATCTTGGCGTCAATTTCTTCGCGCTTGGCGTTGAAGTTTTCATCCCAAAGTTCAGTGGTCCGTTGGTAGTGACGACGTAAAGATTCAACGTCATCAACTTGTAAGCCACAGTCCACGATGTGTTGGAGATTTTCAGTCATCCCGGGAACGTAACCACCTGGGAAGATGTACTTATCTAACCAACCGTTAGTAGCGCCACCTTGTTGACGAGTGATTCCGTGAAGTAATGCTACACCGTCGTCTTTAAGGTAGTGTTTAACGCGTTCAAAGTACATTGCTAAGTTATCCTTACCAACGTGTTCAAACATCCCAACACTGGTGATGTAGTCGAAAGTTTCATCGCCTAGTTCACGATAATCTTGTAGGCGGACTTCAGCAACATCGCTGAGGCCCTCATCTTGAATTCGTTTTGAAACCAGGTTGTATTGTTCTTGTGACAGCGTAATTCCAACGACTTTTAAGCCGTATTCTTTGGCTGCACTTAACATCAAGGTACCCCAACCACAACCAATATCAAGCATTGTCTTACCTGGTTGTGGGTTTAGTTTTTGAATAATATGGTGAACTTTGTGAATCTGTGCTTCTTCCAACGTGTCGGTGTCATGCTTGAAGTAGGCACAAGAATAAGTAAGCGTGCGGTCTAACCACATTTCATAGAAGTCATTACCAACGTCATAATGACTTTGGATGTCTTCTTGACTCTTCTTTTCTGAGTGCGATTGTTTAGGCATGAAACGTTTGAACTTGGAATTATTGAAAAAGCTTTCAGCCGATTCGTAGGCGGATTCAATTAATTTTTGAATACTGCCATCAATTTCGATCCGTCCGTCCATGTATGCTTCACCTAATGCAATTGAGGCATTTTTAGTGATTTCACGCATTGGAACTGCTTCTTTAAACGTCACTGTAACTTCTGGTGTACCGTCGCCATAAGTTTCGCTACTACCATCCCAATAGTTCACTTTGACGGGAATATTGAAGGAGTGGCTCAGAAGGGTGTGGTAAAAAGTTTTTTCTAACATTACAGTAAGGATCCTTTCTTCGTAAAAATACATTAGTCATTATACGCTTATGAAAACAGTATTGTAAGCACAATGAATCATGGTTAGTTGCAGTAACATGGTATAATGAATGAATCAAATAAACAATTTATTGGGGGTGTCGTGATGAGAAGATGGGTGTGGATTGTCGTCGCACTAGTCGTAGCTGTTGGTGTCGGTGGATACTCGTA
Organism: Lactiplantibacillus herbarum; assembly: GCF_001039045.1. GTDB lineage: Bacteria > Bacillota > Bacilli > Lactobacillales > Lactobacillaceae > Lactiplantibacillus > Lactiplantibacillus herbarum. The sequence goes on along the minus strand of NZ_LFEE01000038.1, from coordinate 99,144 downwards.
CACGCGTTACCGGTTACAGGAAGAAGCGTATACGAATCAAATCCAGACGGGAAAGCAGGCGCTACAGGATAGGAACTACTCCGTTGCAGAGACCAACTTTACGCATGCTACGCGGACTAAAGTGAACGATACGGTTGCCCAACGTTACTTAACGCAAACCCAAACCTACGTTAGTGGTACGAAGGCGTTAAAATCGCGACAGTTCACTGAAGCTCAGCGTGATTTCACGACGGTTAAGAACACGGATAAGGGTGCTAGTGCACTGATTAGTCAGGCTAAGGCTCAATTGACGTTGATTACGAAGGTTAAAAGTAACCGGCAAGACTATCAAAAGCAGTATCAGCAAGCTTTAACCCTGAATAAGGCAAATGATTTTACGGATTCTAACGGCGTGATTATGGTCATGTTGCAGGATAAGACATTTAAAGACAGCTATTATAAGGATATTTATAATCAAGCACTGTCCTTACGCAAACAAAATAATGCGTCATTAAAAGCGTTGACGGGTTCAACGCCAACGATTACAAATGCTGCGCAGAGTGCGAATACACCTAATAGCAGTACACAACAACGGCCTGCTGTTGCTAGCGGTAGTAGTAGTGCTAATGCTAGTTCAAGTAGCACTAGCTCAACTGCTGGTAGCCTGGCTACTAATGGGTTAACGGCCACTACAACTAGTGGTGCAGCGACCAATGCCCAGATTCAAGCAACGCGGGCGGAATTAACTGAGCAAGGTTTGAACGGTAGTAATTACAGTGATGATCAAATTCAAGCTATTTTAACGCGTGCCAATAATGAACATATTTCGATTGCGCAAGCGGCTAAGACGGGGAGTTATAGTGCGGATCAGATTCAAGCAACGCGGACTGAGTTGAGCCAAGCTGGCTTTAGTAGTAGTCGTTACACGGATGCTCAGATTCAAGCTATCTTGCAACGAGCCAATACGCAACATCTGTCAATCGCACAGGCTGCCAAGTCGATGCAGTAATATTATTAAAATAATAGTAGTATGGAAGTATAGCTTACAATCACCGATAAAACACCTGCTTTTAGGTGTCAATCGGTGATTTTTTTATAAAAACTGTTATAGAATGTAGAAGTAAGGACGGATAACGTTCGTTCTCTATGCTTTTTGCTTCATTGGGGCGGTCAGTTGATATCAGTAAGAACATTTTTTTAGCAAGAATATGTTAAAACAGGTATGAATATGACCATTTTGTGTTAGTTCGACACTAAGGAATATTTACAGATTAAGGGGGTTAAGGTGGCCTTCGGATTATCGGACCGATGGCAGGCCAAATTAATTAGATTTGACGGAGTGGTTCGATAAGCGAGTGCGGTCATCGAAATTTATTATGATTATTAATAAACACGTTATGCGCAGTACTAATGAAAAACAAGTTCTGCAACAGGTTATTAATGAAGGACCAATCAGTCGGAGTCAGATTTCGCGGAATCTAAGCTTGAACAAAGTGACGGTTTCGGATATCTACAATCAGTTATTACGGACTCAGTTTATTAAGGAGATTGGTTGCGGCGTCAGCACGAAAAATGGTGGCCGTAAACCAGTCATGGCAGAACTTAATATGAACTATGGTTTTGTGGCTAGTATCGACATGTCGGTCAACGCGGTTAAGCTGATGTATTCACGGTTGAACGGTAAAATTCTACATTTTCAGAGTTTTAAGACTAACGATATGACGTTGACGGATGTGGTTGATTTGATTGAAGACCAACTGCGTAACGTCGACGATTACGGTACTATTCATGGACTAATGGGTGTATCACTCGCCCTTGATGGTATTATTTATGAAAATAAGATTCTCAAGACACCGATTAAAGGTTTGGCACATTTTGACTTAGCAAAGTATCTGCGGGATAAACTACGGATTCCAGTTATTTTGGAGAAGAAAGCTAACTTAACTGCTATATTTGAACGTGACTTTCATGATAATGAAATTTTTGATAACGTCGTCTCGGTCGTTATTCGTGATGAAATTCATGCTGGAATTGTTGCTGATTCACGTCTGTATGCAGGGCATGAAGGTGAGGCTGGTGAGGTGGGGATGGCCTTGCTAGAAGACCGGCATATTGATCACCATATGGAATCGGTTAATAGCTATGCGTCCGAAACGGCTTTGTGGGCACGTTTAAAGGAAATCAAACATGTTGATCGACTGGATTTAACGGCAATCAAGCATGATTATATTAATCATGATCCACAAGTTACTCAGGTATTCGACGACTTCGTATACTACCTATCAAAAGTCGTTGCGAACGTTTCAACGGCGTTTGCGCCGGATGTTATCGTTTTGAATACGACAGTTTTGGAAATCTTGCCACAGTTGTTGAAGAATGTCCGCGATACGACGGAAAAACTGACGGCACCAAGTCGGCAGGTTCCGATTATTGCAACTAAGAACGTTCAGTCGGCAGCATTACTTGGAGGCGCCTCGCTTATCATTCATCAAGCGCTAGGTTTGGAAACTTTAAAAATGCAGTTTTCATAATTATTTTAATGTGTATGTAAACGAACACGTGCAGTTTATCAGTAGATCAATGATAAGCTGCACGTGTTTTTATGCGGCCACGGCGATCTTTTAATTTTTATTGGGGCGGTTTTCCGTTAAAATAGGATTAAGGACAGTAGAGGGGTGGATTTTTTTGGAATTTTGGTCGCATTTTATCCATAATGTGAGGTTGCGACGGGCTAGTGTATTGGTGTTGATTGTATTAGGGCTGTTTCTAATATCGAGTATGATGAGTACAATTTTGCTGACATTCATTTTTACTTTCTTAGTGACACGGTTAGTAAGGATAATCCGGAAGTGGGTACCAATTCCGGCAGTGATAATTGTGATTGCAGTATACGTGCTAGTGATATTGGGGATTTACTTTGCGGTCTCACTCTATCTACCACAGCTAATCAAGCAGACGATATCAACGTTTGAATCGGTCTACCGCTTTTATCAAAATCCATCACACGATAGCAACCAGTTGCTGACGTGGGTGACGTCGTATTTCCAGAATTCTGATATTCTGAAACAGCTAAAGGGCGGCTTCTCGGTGGTACTTAAATATATTACTAATATCGGTAATATGGGAATCACGTTCTTCCTATCGTTTATCCTAAGTTTCTTCTTTACGATTGAAGACCGGCAGATGCGCGTTTTTTCGAAACGTTTCCTAACTAGTACCTTTGGCTGGTTTTTCCAGGACGTTTATTTCTTTGCCAAGAAATTCGTCAATAGTTTTGGAGTTGTCCTGGAAGCACAGTTCCTAATCGCAATTGTAAATACCGTGATTACCGTGACGTTTATGGCAATCCTGAAGATGCCGCAGCTAATCAGTCTGGGCTTAATGATCTTCTTGCTGAGTCTTGTTCCGGTAGCCGGGGTGTGATTATTTCGGTGGTTCCGCTAAGTTTGATTGCTTACTCAGTGGGCGGTCTACGTTACGTGGTCTATATGCTGCTGATGATTGCGGTCGTGCACATGCTAGAGGCCTACGTGCTGAATCCCAAGTTCATGTCGAGTCGGACGGAATTACCAGTCTTCTATACTTTCGTGGTGCTGCTAGTCAGTGAGCGCTTCTTTGGGGTCTGGGGTTTGATTGTCGGTGTGCCGGTATTTAACTTCATTCTGGATATTATCGGTGTGAAACCGGTTCATCGTCCGCGCCCGAATATTAATTTGAAAAAAACAATTACTTTCCACCCGGATTCTGAAAATAAGGACTGATATTGTTTTGATTTTTCGGGGTTTCAGTGTAAAATAGGTTGAGTAAATAACAAATGAAAGAGGTCATTAACTGCTATGGCAAAATTAGTATTGATTCGTCACGGTCAAAGTGAATGGAACTTATCTAACAAATTCACTGGTTGGGTTGACGTTAATTTAAGTGAACAAGGTGTTAAAGAAGCTCAGGCTGCTGGTAACAAGGTTAAGGAAGCTGGCTTAGTATTCGACTATGCTTACACTTCTGTTTTAACTCGTGCCATCAAGACTTTACACTACGTACTTGAAGAATCAGACCAACTTTGGATTCCAGAATCAAAGACTTGGCGTTTAAACGAACGTCATTACGGTGCCTTACAAGGTTTGAACAAGACTGAAACCGCTGAAAAATACGGTGACGATCAAGTTCACATCTGGCGTCGTTCATATGACGTTTTACCTCCACTATTGAGTGCTGATGATGAAGGTTCAGCTGTTAACGATCGTCGTTACGCTAACTTAGACCCTAACATCGTCCCTGGTGGCGAAAACTTGAAGGTTACCTTGGAACGCGTTATGCCTTTCTGGGAAGATGAAATTGCACCTAAGTTGCTTGATGGCAAGAACGTTATCATCGCAGCCCACGGTAATTCATTACGTGCCTTAAGCAAGTACATCGAACGGATCTCTGATGATGACATCATGGATCTTGAAATGGCTACTGGCGAACCAGTTGTCTACGACTTTGACGAAAAGTTAAACGTCTTAGGCAAAGAAAAGTTAGGCAAATAATTTAGCCTTATTTACTAATTTTCAAAGAAGCACCCGCACTTGTGGGGGTGCTTTTTTATGGCCTAAAAACCATCTAATGTTAGATAGGGTTAGATGAAGTTGGCAATATGTGTCAAT
>NZ_LFEE01000038.1:84677-94436 GCF_001039045.1 Lactiplantibacillus herbarum | reverse complement strand
CGAGTTGGCACCCATATATCCGTACTACCCATGTAGAAAAGTTCAGATACTAATTAAGCTAATAGATGACTTATCCCCAGTGGTCTTGCGGACCCGGGGATAAGTGCATAAAAACAATGATTAATGTGGATGATTGATTATCCACAAGTTAATAACTTTTACGGCATAAAAGTTATGCACAAGAGAAATTGATTATGGGGGATTTTTAATAATGAGTGAATCAGTAGCGAGTGAAGTAACACAGCGTGAAATGATCCGGTTGATCGGATTGTTCCGGAAGAACGGTTTTAAGGGTGAATACGTCAGTTTCCAACACGTGACTGACGAAGGTGCTAGTTACTTCGTTGTCATGGCGGATGAGAACAACGGGACACAGGGCTTGTTTAAAGCTGACTTGTTAGCTGGAACGATTGAATTTCAGTATATGGTGGATGAGAATCATACTGTAGCTGAATAAATATTTCTTGAAGGAGGTAGCTGAATGCTATCTCCTTTTTTTGTACATTGGGTTTTATGAATGCTGATTTGAAAGCTGGTATACTTATGTATAATATTTAGTTTGAAAACGAATTGGATCTATACCGAGTAGATAAGCTTGGAATATGAGGATTGACGCGGATTGTAAAGTGGAATTGACAATTTGACAAGCTGGACAAAACAAGTGTAAAAAGATAAGCTGAGACAAGTCCGAATAAGCTTAAGATACGGGGGCTGGAGTGACTTGTAAAGGGCAATTGACAAATTTGGCAAGTCGGACAAAACAAGTGTAAAAAGATAAGCTGAGACAAGTCCAAATAAGGTTGAGACATGAGGCTAAGAGTAACTTGTAAAGTGTAATTGACAAATTTGACAAGTCGGACAAAACAAGTGTAAAAGATAAGCTGAAATAAGTCCAAGTTAGCTTGAAATATGAGGCTTGGGGCGACTTGTAAAGAGCAATTGACAAGTTGTCATATTTAGTATGACGGCTACGGGATTAAAGCTGATCTACTAGAATAGATCAAAGGTGTGGAACTTAAAAGGAAATTACGGAGCTGTAGCAAGTATTGTAGAGCTTGAAGAGGAATTATAAGTAATGGTGTTTTACATAGCAGTTAAAGTATTTTGAAAAATATGAGGTGCAATATTGAATACTCCTAAATACGAAAAAAAAGATTTATTAAGTATCTCAGAGGGAAAAACTTTTGATCGTAAAAGTGCTAGATATGACTTAAACAGACTCGCCAATATTCTAATTGCGTTTGCGAATGCTGATGGTGGCACAGTTGCTTTGGGTATTAGTGATAAAAAATATGAAGGTGTAAACTTATTAACAGCGCAAAAAAAGAATGATATCCTGCAAATTGGTTCTCAAAGAATTGTACCAACAATAAAGATAGAAATTACCCGCAAACCAGTAAAAAATGTCCGGAGCTTAGATGACGAAATCTGGTTGTTAACTGTACGGCCTGCTGATGATAAACTATATGTGAACAAAAAAGATGAAGTGTATCTTAGAATTGGCGACGAAACTCACCGAGCAACTTATGAGGAACGTAAAAATCTTGAGTTTGATAAAGGAATTCGAGCCTTTGAAAGTCAAATTATCGATGAAGCAATGCTAAATGACTTGGATGAAGATGTTGTTGCTCAATATAAAGAATTATATGGTTTTGAAGGCGACAATCTCTGGGATTTACTTTTTCCAAAAGGTTTGGCTAAGCGTATTAGGAAACCAAATGATCATATTACTTATCGATTAACTGTAGCAGGTGTATTGTTACTTTCAAAGTATCCGACTGCTTTTATTCCAGGTGCTAGAATTAGGTTTATTCGATATGAGGGGCGAGAAGCGAAAACTGGGTCTGATATGAATATTGTTAAACAGATTAGAATTGAAGGACCACTAACTAAAATGCTACAGCAAGCTAGTGATAGCTTAGAGGCTCAATTGCGAACTTTTTCTAGTTTGAATACAAAGTCGGGTAAGTTCATCGATGTTCCAGAGTATCCTAAGGGAGCATGGTTGGAAGGAATTGTTAATGCTGTAACTCACCGAGGCTACAATTATACTGGTGATGATATTCGGATTTTAATGTTGGACGATCGATTGGAAATCCATAGCCCAGGTAGTTTACCAGCTGTGGTTACCCCGGAAAATATTCGACGCACTCACTATTCAAGAAATCCTTATATCGCACGGGCCTTAACTGATTTTGGCTGGGTACGTGAGTTTGGTGAGGGTGTTGATCGTATCTATACAGATATGAATAAATTCTTTTTGGATGATCCTGTCTATGATGTTGATACTAATAGCGTCAATTTGATTCTGAAAAATAATATTGTAATGCGCTCATTCCGGAAAAATGATGATTTAGAATCAAAGATTGGGAAGGATTGGCAACAACTAAACTTTATTGAACAAGCAGCAGTTGGCCTTGCCTATGAACATGGAAGTGTTCGTACACGCGAATTATCAGCAGAAGTCGATGACTACAGTCTGAGTTCGGTTAGAAATGCTTTGAAACATTTAACGGCAATGGGGATTCTTGAAAGAGTTGCAGCTGCGCCAACCTCCCCCAATCAGTATTATCGTTTGATAAAGTAAAACATTTAGGGATTTCATTCAAAATATATATGCTGAATGAAGCATATAGCAGTCCAATTAAATAGATTGATTCTGAAGAGGTAGTTTCTAGACTATCTCTTTTTTTGAGGATTTTTAATTTGGAGATGGCTAATTTGAGGTTTGTTGAATATTATCAATATTGGGTGGATTTATATAAGCAGCTGGTGGTGTCTCTAAGTACGATGAACAATTATTAAGCTAGTCTGAATCACAAAAAAAATACTTGGTGGATATCAGGATGGAGAATCTGCTGCGGAACCAGATTCAACAGTTTCTAAACAAGCTGGACCTCAGTCATGAGACTGCGCGCAAAGACTTGATGCATATTCGAGCTTGTTTGCGTGATGCGGTCAGTGATGGCGTCATTCCCCGAAATCCCGTGGATGACCGACTATACATCGTGGCAGATCCTAATCGAACTAAGTCGGATGATAAGAAGTTCATGTCGATAGCGGACTACAAGAAAGTGAGAGACTTTTTGCTAGGCTATCATTACTATTTAGCCGATGTGAATCGCTTAGCATTATTGATCATCTCGCAATCTGGATTACGAGCTGGTGAATGTATTGCGCTCAAGTATGAAGACTTAGATTTCCTTCATAAAACAATTCGAGTGGATGAGTCTTGGGATAGTTACCATTCAATGATAAAAGAACCTAAGACTAAAAATGCCAAGCGGATACTACCAATCCCACCTAAGGTTATGAAGATTCTGGAGGGCTGGATTCACTATCATCGGAAGGTCTTGTTTCGAAATGGGATTGCTAACCCTGATCATTTCCTACTATATAAATAGGCATGGTCGATTACCAAAGGCTCAGAATATCAATGCATCGTATCATCAATTACAGAAGAAGCTAGGGATTGAATCTAAGTTCAGCACGCATACTTTTGGGCACACGCTGGCTACGTTGATGATTGCTGATAAAAATATCTCGTTAGTTTATATATCACGATATCTTGGTCATGCTAGTACGGCGATAACGCAGAAGTATTATATAGGCTTGCTGCCGGAGCAAGTTGTGGTTGAGGAGAGAAAGGTATTGAAGGTGATTGAGAATTAACTAAATTAAAGATGGGCCAGTGTGGTCACTAGTCTATCTTTTTTTGTACGTATGTTTTAGATTCTTTCGAAAAAAAGCAGTATATTAATAGTATTAAAGTTTGTGGGAGGGTAATTATGAAACCTAAGCTACGAAAGTTTCGAAAAATCACAGAGGAATCTAGTTTATTTCGTGAAATTAAACATTTGAACGGATTGAAACAAAGCTATGGAAAATACCGAAAAACATTATTGCATTTTCATACTCCAGCTTCACATGATTACACAGTTATACCAGATACCCATAAGAAAGAATATTCGAGCTACACAATAGATGAAATAGTGGAAATTGCAAATGAGAGGGATTTGTTCAGATTTCCAAAGTTTCAAAAGGACGACTATTTAAGTAGTATGGTGGAAAATAATGAGTTGTTTAGTGACTATAAAGAACTATTGGTTTACTTGCTAATCGGCGATACTCTATTTAGAGAACAGATTGAACTTGCTATCATCACTGATCATAATACAATTGATGGATATAAAAAATTAAAGGATGCTGTAAATATTTTAAGAAGGGCTTATGGTACAGATATGTCCTATCCACATATACAGTTAGGGGCTGAAATTTCTTGTGGTGATGCTATGCACGTAGTGGCGATTCTGGATGATTCAATGATTGAAAAATTCAATGCGTTTTTGGAGCCAGTATTGGTAACTGAGCAACGAGGTACATATTTACCGTCTTGGAAAGTGATGGACGCTATAAAAAAAATAGGTGGTATTGCATATATAGCGCACTTTAATACTGTTAATATTTTAAAAACCAAAGGGATTGGAAAAGCTTATAGCGGGGCTTATAAAGATAGATTATTATCTCCGGATAATATGAAAATCGTCGGTTTGTCAGATTTAAGTAAAACTGAAGGTTTAAAGAATAAATTTAGACAAGATAGGAATATTAATGATGTCACTATATTATATGATGAAGATTCGCATGAATTAGAAGCGTTGGGAAAGAAATTTTTTTGGTTAAAGGGTCAGGAATTAAATTTCAGAATGATTGTAAATGCCATTCACGATGCGGATATTTCTGTGAGACAAGTGAAACCTAAACTTCCAAGTGCTTATATAAAAAGCATCCATGTTGAAGGTACTGGCTTTCTAGGAAATAATGCGGACTTTGACGTTCCTTTCTCAACTGCTTTAAATTGTGTTATAGGTGGGAGAGGATCTGGAAAGAGCACATTGCTTGATTGTATAGGATTTGTATTGTCGCGAAAAATAGGCAGTGTATCGCAGTTGGAGAATATATGTAATCAAGGAAAAATAGAATTGAGCGTCTCGTATCAGGATCAAGATTACTATATTTATTTCCGACCAGCTATTGATGGTTATAATCCAGAAATGTTTATAAGAAGTTACCTATACGGAACTGATAGGGCTACTCAATATTCTGAACGAAAAGAAGTACCAAACTGGAGCGACATAACTGAAAAGACTACTGAAAAGATTCAAATATTTACTGTACAGGGGACAATGATATACGAAGTAATTAACAAACAAGAATTCTTAGATACAATGTTTAAAGCAGTCTATTCAATTAATGAGTTAGTAAAATATGCGACTGATGATAGAATAACTAATTTTATTGGAGATCAGTTTGCATTGAATAATGAGTTTATAAAGAAAATCAGGATTAATCGAGTTAAAGATGATGAACAATTAGAGAAGGAATGTAATAAGATTGATAGTAGACTAAATGATAGGCAGAAGAACATCCAAGAGGCAGTTGAACCATTTAATAAAATAACAAAGAATTTACGGATACTATATACTCAACAACCAATTCTGCAATATGAATTTGGCTGGTTAGACAATATTAATCCAGATTATTTTCATGGTGGCTCTGGTTGGTTCGATAATTTTAATATTACGGAAGAGAGTCTTTACGACTATTTAAATGATTTAACTGATGAGATTATCTTGCCAAAAGTGTATTTGTTATTCAAAAAAGGGCAATGGCCTAGAGTTAATGAAATTTTAGATATTAAAAAGTATGCTGATAAGCGTGAGTTTCATGATATTGAAAATGGCGTTGTTGAGATTACTAAAGAAAATGAAGAACGGGTTCTATCTCAAATTTATTATGAAATTTTCCGTCCAGCACGTGGAAGAATATATAGTTTTTTACAAAGCTACTATTTGAATGTTGATGTGTTTGATTTGGAATTTGATATTAATAGTTATGAGAACGAGAGTGATATTACAAAATTCAAACTAATTCAGCAAGTTTCATTAGGTCAAAAGGTTGTTGCTCTATTAGACTTTATTTTTGCATATGGCAGCCTGAATGGTGATACAACACCGCTACTGCTTGATCAACCTGAAGATAATCTAGATAGCAGTTATATTTATCAACACCTAGTTACATCGCTTAGAAAAGTAAAGGATAGAAGACAAGCGATAGTTGTTACTCATAATTCAACTATTGTCACCAATTCTAAACCAGAAGAAATTATTTCTATGAAGTCTGATAACTTACATGGGTGGGTAGATAACAGTGGTTATCCTACTGAAGTTGAGGTTATTAAACGGATTATTAATCTATTAGAGGGTGGATATGACTCTTTTGAGCATAAAGAGTTTATATATGATCCAGTTTTGAAAAATGCAAAATGACAATTAGAGAGAAGAAATTTGTAAAATACACTATTTTTAAATGGGTTATTGATATTTTGTCTTGAGTAATGTTGGTATAATTAACTTTAATGTAGTAAATCTAAATTAAAGGGTGAATATTAATGGATATTTCTATTAGCACATATCTTACTGATACAAAAACAAGTATTAAACGATTAATCATAAAAGTTGAAAATATTGATTCAGTTCATGATGTATATGTAGCGAAAAATCCCGAGGGAATAACTTACTATATTTTTGTTTGGCGAAGTGGGACGGCTGTTATGAATTGGGTACCTTCTGATTATAAGTTGGCAGAATCGTTTGTTCAGATTGGTGATACGCCAATTGTTATGAAATCAGACGGTGAGTATGTGAATGTGCCAATGTCTTATAGAATTAAGTAGAAACTTTCACTGATATCTTTATAAAGAAGTCTCATTCAATGAGGCTTCTTTATTTTTTAGTATGTGTTATAAATTCAGAAAATCAAATGAGTATCTTTAGTAAGAATGGTTTTTGAAAAAGAACTATAGTAAGTTTTAAGAGGGTCAACTATACTAAACACATATACATAGGATTATTTATGTTTGGAGAGAATCTAAATGAGTAAAACAAATAAATTTAGCGAAGCGTTTGTAAAATCAAAGAATATAACAGTTGATGCATTAACGTTAATTGAAATGGAAAATGGTGATATTCCTAAAGAGTATGATTTGAAGAATGATCTATACTGTCCAGAATGTCATGAGCCACTATTATCTATCATTAATCGGATGAGTGGAAAGTACTTGCGAAGAAGTCTTAGAACAGGAAACCCTAAGCATCATAATTGTAGTTATGAACTCCATGTTGCTACTCATCAGGAAGTTAAGCGATATGTTGAAGAAAAGAATAGAGGTGAAATTAGCCAGGATTTGGTTCAATTGCTCTTAAAGGATAATGCTATTAGAATTCGTGATGTTCATGCTAATGATGTTATTCGAAAGACTAATAATCGGCTGGTATATACTGCAAAAGACGCAAATGATCATGAAAGAAAACGAATTGCACAACAAAAATTAAATAACTTGTTTATAAAAAATTTAGAGACTGGCGTTAATAAATATTACTATGGACGAGTTCAACTTACCAATCGTCGTGAGAATGTTGATTTTGTGAACTATACAGTTAAGTCTGTAGAAAAATCTCGTTTGTTTTCAATGGGGATACCAAAATATTGTGAGAATTTAATAGATGAGATTGACGCAATATTTGGTGATAAGAAATTAGTTGTTGTAGATTTGGCTATCTTTTCGGAAATAAAAGTCAAAGAAGGAATGATTAAGAACCATAAAGTTGTATACAGAGATGCGACTATTCAAAACGAATCGTACTGTCTTGTAAAGAAAGTAATAGGCGTAAATTAATAGTGAAATCGAAATTTTAGGAGTTGTTATTATGTCAAAAGGCAAAGATAAGAATGCTTTGTCGGAAGAAAGATTAAGAGAGCTGCTTAATCAATTTATCAAGAGCGTAGAAAATGTAAGTGAGGAGAATATGGCAGAAGCCGAGGCTGTTTATACAACTCAGGGGGTGCTGATTAAATATTCGGAATCACTGTTAATACAAGTAGAAGATGCGGTAGTTAAAAGTAGTAATATTCATTATTATGATGGAGTACCATTAGGTAGGCAAATTATGAAGAAAGTTGCAGAAATAAAAAAAGAATCTGATAAAGAGGCAGACGAATTAAGACAAGAAATTGTCTCGGGTATTGTCAATTTAATCTTTTCGCCAGATAGAGAATATCAGTGTGTTATTCCTATTACTGGAGTAAAGGTAAAGGAAACGGTGATGATTGGCCCCGTAACTTTTCGTGCTAAAAGTACTAAAGAGAGTTATCTGAGAGAATTGGAAGCAGTATGTGATATTAATTTTGATAGGTCTCCTTCATTTAGGGGAGACTTTGCTACAGTTACAGTTAAGTCAGGAAGCCAGCATAGCTCTGCCGAGTTTGCAGGACAAATTGTTAGCGCTATTCTTGATGCATTTCAAGTTATGCTTGGTCAAATTAGTCGACCTTTAGGTTTATATGTAGGAGATTTTCCATTACAACGTACTACAGAAAAGCTTGCCGTTACTAGTGGAGAAGGTACTATAATATATAAACAAGATAGATTTCCAGCAGAACTTAAGTTGGATAATGAGATGAGTGATAATCAATATCTCAATTTAATTGGAAAAATTCAAACAAAGATTATTGATTTTGAGCATCCTAAATTATCAAATTTGGAGAGAAATATATATAATGCAAATAAACTATTTTCAATAGGAATAGCAAGTGATTTTGGTGCTGTTCGATTTACTAATTTAATGTCTGGAATTGAGTCGTTACTCGAACAGAATAAGCTTGATCAAAGTATAACTACACAAGTTTCTGAAAATATGGCATTTTTAATTGGTAGAAGTGCAGAGGACAGACTTGAAATATTTAAAAACATGAAAAGTTTGTATGGCATGCGTTCTGTTTTTGCACACGGAGACTCAACCTATATTCCAAATGATAAGCTAACTCAGTTAGTATCGTATATTAGAAGATTAATTGCTGAAATTATTAAGAAATTTGAAATTCTTGAAGAAAGTGGTATTCAAAATTATGTCAAAGAGATGAAGTTTGGTCTTAGACAGTAATACTAAAGTTTAGGCGATATTTAATCTTCCCCTATATAACGTTTTGGTATCTCAACTTTAGCCAAGAACGCCGATAACATAAGGTTTCGTTGGATAAAGTTGTCACTAATTGGTAACTAGCGGATTATGAAAATGTTTTGAAAACGTTGATATACCAACGCTGGAAGGCTGCTTTTGACCGACCTTTCTGGGAAGATGAAATTGCTCCTAAGTTGCTTGATGGCAAGAACGTTATCATCGCAGCCCACGGTAATTCATTACGTGCCTTAAGCAAGTACATCGAACGGATCTCTGATGATGACATCATGGATCTTGAAATGGCTACTGGCGAACCAGTTGTCTACGACTTTGACGAAAAGTTAAACGTCTTAGGCAAAGAAAAGTTAGGCAAATAATTTAGCCTTATTTACTAGGTTTTCCTAGAAGCGCCCGCACTCGTGGGGGCGCTTTTTTATGGCCTAAAAATCATCTAATGTTAGATAAGGTTAGATGAAGTTGGCAATATGTGTCAATTTTAGGTGCGAATCGGACGCTGAACGGACGCTAGTGGGCGCTGTGAAAACTAAAGCGCGGGTGAACGAGTGTTGAGTTTGAGTTGGCACCCATGCTATCCGTACTGCCCATGTAGAAAAGTTCAGATACTAATTAAGCTAAGTAGAGAACTTATCCCCACGATTTTTACGGACTTTCGGGATAAGTGAATAAAACAATGATTGATGTGGAGATGTGATTATCCACAAGTTAATAACTTTTACGG
>NZ_LFEE01000038.1:0-84667 GCF_001039045.1 Lactiplantibacillus herbarum | reverse complement strand
GTCAGTAGCGAGTGAAGTAACGCAACGGGAAATGATCCGGTTGATTGGATTGTTTCGGAAAAACGGGTTTAAGGGCGAATACGTCAGTTTCCAACACGTCACTGATGAAGGAGCTAGTTACTTCGTTGTGATGGCAGATGAGAGCAACGGGACACAGGGGTTGTTTAAAGCCGACCTGTTAAGTGGTTCGATTGAATTCCAGTATATGGTGGATGAGAATCATACGGTAGCTGAATAATCGCAGTTATTTAAACAGAGGATGCCAGAAAAAATATGTAGGACTCAATTTATTTACTAAATTGAGTTCTTTTTTTTTAAATAGAACAATTAGATTACTTGGTGGCTCGCATGCATAATATCTATTAGTATGATTGAACATTGGAATTGTTTAGGTGGTTTATTTGGTATCGGCTTAATTATATTGGTATAATAAATTGATTTATACTATATAATTTTATTTAAATAAAAACTAAAAAACGGGGACTATCTTAAAATGAAACCATCAACTAACACCAAAGTACGATATAAAATGTATAAAAAAGGTAAAATGTGGCTGATTGCAGGGATGGCTACATTGACATGGCAAGCTATGAGTCTGACGGGTCAGGCGGACACTGATAATGCACAAGCTGAGTCAACTAGTCAGAATACGGATACAGCAACGACATTACAAAGTAAAACCGTAACATTAACTAGCACAAGTAATACGAGCACTAGCAGTTCTGAAATTAGTACTAGTAACGCTGATGCGGCAACTAGTCAGAGTGCGACGGTGGCAACGACTAGTGCGGCTACTCAACCTTCAGTGGCTACAAGTAGCTCAACCGCAAAAAGTGAAGCTGCAGATGCCGTGTCGAGTAGTCAGCCGCAGAGTACGAAGTCTGAGTCAGCAACTAGTACGTCACAAGTAACTAGTGTCGCAAGTGCGGATTCAACTAGTCAGACAGCTGGTTCAAATGCAGCAAGTGTGAGCTCAGCTACAACGGCTGCTAGTGACAATCAGGCGAGTGAGGCTACAGAAAGTAGTAATGATGATAGTAATAAGAAACAGGTGTCTGTAACAACTACTAATGCGACTGCTATAAAGACTATTGTTAGTACCAAGGGGCAGCTAGTCAAGGTTGCCGCTGTAACCACGGGCTATGATGATCCTAGTAATATAGCTAGCGGGATTAGCAATACTAGTAAGTGGTATATTAGTTCAGATAATACGTTACATTTTGAAGAAGGGACACTTGCTGAGTTTAATATCATAAAAGTTAGTGGTAATGGTTATGATGTCTTTTATACTGAGAGTGCGTGGCCGTGGTACGGTTATGAGGATCAAGTAAAAACAGTTATATTTGACGGCCCAGTGGTGGCTGGTAAGAACTTAGCTGGATTCTTAGGGAACTTACCCAATTTGGAGAGTATCAAAAATTTGAATTTGCTAGATACATTGGCAACCGAAAATATGATTGGTCTTTTTTACGAAGATATATCATTGACTAGTCTTGATGTATCATCCCTTGATACCAAAAACGTAACCAATATGCATTCAATGTTCTTTCAGTGTGCCTCACTGACTAGTCTTGATTTATCAGGATTTGACACAAGTCAGGTCACTGATATGGTATTTATGTTTACGGCATGTTCTGGGCTATCTAGTTTGAATGTCAGCAGCTTCGACACGAGTAAAGTCACTAATATGCATGATATGTTTGCGGGGTTTGTGGACCTCGATACAGGACTACCAACTCAACAGTGGAGCCTTGACCTTTCAAATTTTGATACCAGTCAGGTTACTGATATGTCCGGTATGTTTTTACTGAGTATGAATCTAACGGATATCAATATTAGTAGCTTCGATACTAGTAAAGTTACTAAAATTGGTGGTATGTTTAGAAGTCTTGGATCATTGACTTCACTGGATTTATCTAACTTTGATATGCGGCAAGTGACAAGTTTATATAATACTGTCGATGAGTCAGGATTTATGACTAATTTAACTGGAGTAAAAACTTTAAAGTTAGGTATTAATAGTCGTTTAATTGTTGGGGACATCGATAGTGAGTTACCAGATGTGCCAACAGATGGTATCTATACTGGTAAGTGGATTAGTACGACGACTGGTAAGACGTATACGTCTACTGAGTTGATGGCACTATACGCTGATACAGCTCAAACTTTTACCGCTGATACGTTTATTTGGCAAACGACAGTAATGGTTCAAGATACAACGTTAATTGCTGGCCCCAAAACGGTGTGGTCTACGAGTGATAATTATTCAAGTGAATCAGTACAAAGCTTTAATAACGTTACTGTAGTTGTCGATGGCGTGGTTGGCGGAACCGTTGATACAATGACACCAGGAACTTATCAAGTTGCTTATCAGTACGTTCTTGATGGCGTGACTTATACGAGTGAGGCTGCTACGGTAACGGTGATTGCGAGTCAAGTCAATGTTACGGCAGAAAATAAGACATTGACTCAAAATGAATCATGGGATGCTGAGACTGCTTTTACTGGTGCGCTTGATGCGGATGGTAGCTCGCTTGATTTTAGTAAGATAACTGTCAGTGGAGACGTTGATACCAGCACAACTGGTGATTATCCAGTGACGTATAGTTATACGGATGATTATGGTAATGAAAAATCAGTAACAATTACTGTAAGTGTCGTGGCAACTACAGCTAGTGTTAATGCTGAAGATAAAACAATTACACAAGGATCAACTTGGGAGGCTGAATCGGCCTTTGTAAGTGGTACAGATGCTAACGGTAATGCGATTAGTTTCGCCGATGTTAAAGTGAGCGGTGATAAGGTTGACACCAGTAAGCCCGGAACTTATAAAGTTACCTACACTTACACTGACAAATTCGGTAATGAAGTGGCGCAAATGATAATCGTAACGGTAACTGCAGCGGATAGCAAAGCCAATGTAATTGCCAAGGATACGACAATTACGCAAGGGTCAACTTGGGACCCAAGCGCTGGTTTTGTGAGTGGTACAGACGCTGATGGTAATACGATTAGCTTTGATGATGTTAAGGTCAGTGGTGCGGTAGATACTAGCAAGCCAGGAACTTATAAAGTAACCTACACGTACACTGACAAATACGATAACGAAGTCTCACAAACAATCGTAGTAACTGTTGAGGCGGCGGACAGCAAAGCTAGCGTAACTGCTAAAGATATGACAGTAACTCAAGGCTCAACTTGGAATGCGGAAGACGCGTTTGTAAGTGGTACAGATGCTGACGGTAATGCGATCAGTTTCGATGATGTTAAAGTGAGTGGTGATACAGTAGATACTAGTAAGCCTGGAACTTATAAAGTAACCTACACTTACACTGATAAGTACGACAATGAAGTGTCGCAAACGATAACCGTAACTGTAACTGCCGAGGGTACTGATAATAATGGTGGTACCGATACTGATAACAACAGTGGTAGCGACAATAATGGTGGCACTGATACTGCTGGTAATAACGGTGACAGCGACAACAATGGTGGCACTGATACTGATAACAACGGTGACAGCGACAATAATGGTGGCACTGATACTGGTGATAACGGTGACGGCGACAACAATGGTAGTACTGATACTGCTGGTAATAACGGTGACAGCGACAACAATGGTGGCACTGATACTGGTGATAACCGTGACAGCGACAACAATGGTAGTACTGATACTAATAACAATGGTGAGACAATTACTGGTAGCAATACCAGCAAAAGTATTAATGCCAATATGAATAACAAAAATAGTTCAACAGTCAATACTGATTACCAAGCTAGCACGACTAAGACGGTTAAATTGGGTGCCCAGACTAAGGGTACTGCGGTTGATCAGCTTTCTAAGGGCAACTTGCCACAAACTGACGAAAAAACGCAATCTTCAGCCGGTATTATTGGACTAACTTTGCTAGGCTTCACTGGTTTGTTAGCTTTAATTGGTACTCAGCGTCGTCGGACTAATAAGTAGTTTAATATTTAGTGAGTAGCATATGATAGATGAAAAAGTCTTAACTCGAAATGAGTTAGGACTTTTATTTTCTTGATTTAGACACTGTTTCAGAATGATAAATCGGTTATGGTAGAAAACGAATTTAAGTACCTTAAGCAAGCACATCAAACGGATCTCTGATGATGACATCATGGATCTTGAAATGGCTACTGGCGAACCAGTTGTCTACGACTTTGACGAAAAGTTAAACGTCTTAGGCAAAGAAAAGCTAGGAAAAAAACGTAGCCTTATTTACTAATTTTCAGAGAGTATCCGCACGGTGGGGTGCTTTTTAATGGCCTAAAAATCAGTATTTAATGTGGATATATGACTATCCACAGGTTAGTAACTTTTACGGCATAGAAGTTATACACAAGGGGAAATGGACCGGTTGATTCGGTTTTCCGAAAGAACAGGTTTAAGGGCGAGTATGCTAGTTTCAAGCACGTCACTAAATCCAAAAAGCTTTAATTTAAGTGAGATATGATAAATACTTTTGCAAAAAGAAGCTAAAAATAGCTCAAAAATAAGAATAGCTTTCTAACCTGTTTTCAAATCATTCTCCGATTAATAATTGGATGGTAAGCTGTGGTCATTCAGTTAAGGAGGAATTTTGAAATGACAAAAGTAGTTGTTCTTGGTGGGGCTGGTCATATTGGCTCATATTTAGTTCCGATGTTAGTTAAGGCTGGTTATGACGTGACTTCGGTGACGCGGGGCAAACATCAACCTTATGTCTCAGACGCAGCTTGGAATCATGTTGCCCATTTATATCTTGATCGTCAACAAGATTCCGAGTTTGCTCAAAAGGTTGCGGCTGTGAACGCTGATATTGTTATTGATCTAATTAGTTTCACTCTGGAAGATACGAAAAAAATGGTTGCCGCATTAAAGGCAACCAAATTAAGTCACTATGTATTTTGTTCTTCTGTTTGGGCGCATGGTCGGGCGGAAACACTGTCAGTTGAACCTAATGGCATCAAGCACCCACTCGATGAATATGGTAAACAGAAATATGCAAGTGAGCAATATCTAAAACAAGAATATCGAGAAAATGGATTTCCGGGAACGGTTATCATGCCGGGGCAAATTTCAGGCCCAGGTTGGACGATCATTAGTCCTTTAGCCAATGAAAATACGGCCGTGTTCCAGCAGATTGCTGACGGTCAGGCCATTACCTTACCAAATTTTGGAATGGAAACTTTGCACCTTGTCCACGCTAGCGATGTTGCTCAACTGTTTTTGAAGGCCGTTACGCACCGTAATCAAGCACTTGGTGAGAGTTTCCATGCGGTTAGTGCTAGCTCAGTGACCCTTTACGGCTATGCTCAAGCGATGTATCGTTTTTTTGATACTAAGCCACAAATTAATTTCATGCCTTGGGATGATTGGTCCCAGATGATCGATAGTCCAGCAGATGTTGAAAAGACTTACTACCATATTGCTCGAAGTGGTCAATATAGTATTGCAAGTGCACAAAAACTATTAGACTATCAACCACAATATTCGCCAATTGAGGTTGCTGAAATCGTAGTTCAAAGTTATCTGGACCGTGGAATCGTCAAGCACGCTTAATCAGCGTTATCGTCAATAATTCGATTGTCGATTGGGCGCTTTTCGGTTAATGTTGCCAGATGTTGTTTGAATGCCAAATTTTGATCATACTGAAGACTAAAGTAACTGCTGTACAGGATATCTAGCACTAGTGCCATTGAATTTAGTGATGTAAAACCACCAATTTTGGAGTATGCTTTTTCGCGCGTTGTGATGTGCAAGGTAACATCTGCTAGCTGTGATAAGCGGTTTTCACCAATACTGGTAATTGCAATTAATGGGACATGATTGGCTTTTAGATAGCCCAGTGCTTGAAAAAGTGGGTCTGACTCACCGGAATATGATAAGCAGATGGCACAATCATCACTGGTTAGCATGGCAGCCTCTTGAAACATGGTGTTTTGAATTGGAAAGAGGGTTGCGGCTTTCCCAATATGGCGCATTTTATAAACAAATTCTTCGGCGATGAAATTGACATTCGCAAGACCAAATAGATTAACAACCCGGTGTGTTGATAAAATACGCAGGGCTTTTTGTAAACTGTCATGATCCATTAGTGCCAAGGTGTCTTTAGCGCTTTCAATTTTAAGTTGTGTTACTTTTCCTGCAATCGTCATGGCCGAATCTTGCGCAGTAAATGGCAGGTTTGCGTCTAAACCTTGAAAATTTGTTTGTAGATACTCAACTTCAGCTAAAAAACTAGCCTTCAATTCTCGCCAGCCTTGAAATCCAAGTTTCTTGGCAACTCGTACGATTACCGATGGTGAAGTATAAGTGGCTTGTGCGATCTGCGGTGTACCGTAAGATTTGATTTGATCCTGTTTTTCCAGCATGAAATCAACAATTAAACGTTCGTTTGAAGAAAACTTTGTATGGGTCATCTTTTCCTGGAGTAGCATTGCTATCACCTCGAATTAAGCATACCGATTTGGATTTTGTAGTGCAAGTTAGATCGTGTGGGGATAAGTGAATAAAAATAAGATTAATGTGGATTTTAAGTGTTTACAAGTTAATAACTTTTTACAATATATAAGTTATGCACAGAAATTTGATGACGAGACTTAGTGCAGTGGGAATACTACAAATACGGACTATTTTAAGTGAAAGTCACACTTGATTTGGAAATCTTCTGTATAGAAAAACCGTCCTACGCATAACGCAGGACGGTTTTGTGGTGAGGTGCGGCGACCTTCAGAACGCTTGCGCGCCGATCGCGTACCCCCACCGTGGTTTGGCACCGCAATTAGTATCGCATGATTTGCGCCGGTAAGTCAACCCGTGGATGGTGAAATTGAGATGAGAAGTCTGGAATAACATGAATATATTTCTTAAGTTAGTTTGAGAAGCTTAGATTTGATATAGTATTTTTAGAGGCAAATCTATTTTCAATAGTTAAGATGTGGATACAGTATTTAATTAAATGCAGGCTTGGTGGAATCTATATGAACATAAGAGAATATCGTGCAACAGACTTAGACCGTGTTATCCAACTATTTGAGGAGACCGTATCACGAATTAACGTACAGGATTATTCATCCGAACAGTTAGTAGCATGGATCGGTCATCCGGATAGAACTAAATGGCAGTCTTCCTTATTAGCGCATATTACCTATGTGATGGTTAGTAATGAAGTGCTAGTTGGCTTTGCAGACATGACTGCGAATGGTTATCTTGACCGGCTATATGTTGGTGCTGATTATCAAGGTCTAGGGATTGCGACTGCATTAGTGACTGCATTAGAAGAGGCAATTCCTGTAAAGCGTTACGCTACGGAAGCTTCGATTACAGCAAGGCCTTTTTTTGAATCAAGAGGCTATCAGACTATAAAGCAAAATGTTGTCATTCGCAATGGAATTGAACTAACTAATTTTACGATGGTTAAAAAGGCTATCAAGTAGGGTATTGTGAAATTATGGGTTCGATTGAATTCTGCTAGATGCTTGATGAGGATTTTTAGTAATAAAATTAATCATATTACTAAATGGAGACTGTTCTTATAGGCAGTCTCTTTTTCGCGGAAAATAGGGCCAAAGTGTTTTGCAGTGGATAAATAATATGCAAAGTTATTAACTTGTGAATAATTTTGATGATTTTCTAAATTGTAGAACCCGATTATTATGCAATTATACTGATCGTAACTGAGAAGTGATGGTTAATTGTCTGAAACTTTAATAGCGGTGTCCGGTGAAAGAACTTGCTCGAATTGTTTTAGCTTTTCAGCATCACAATAAAAAATGATAGGTGTCCGTAAACGATTCTTGAATAATCTGTGGTAACTTGGCATCCAGACTAAATGATAGTGCTCAATATTGGTATTAGTCAGGTGTAACTCATTAGGTTTAAGGTAATAATTGTGACTTTTCAAAGTTAAGATAATGCGATCAGGTGAACTGACGTTAAAGGTGGTTGGGTTTGAAAGATGATTCTCAATGCTGTAAACAAGCGACTTGGTATTGCGTGCAATGATGGCTTTCTGTGATCCTAGTAGTAATAATCGTATTCCTAACATGAGGAGATAGGCGATAAGTATGACAGTAATAACGCTAGAAATAACGGAAGTTGATGTCATTTCCTGTGCGAGTATCACACTGACTATGATCGCAAATGCAAAACAGATGAGGGACATGCGACGAACTTTACGCGCACCTGCTTTTATAGTGGGCTGTACGACGGAAGCTAATTGCGTCAGTTCTGTTTGAACAATGCTAGTTAATTCATCATGACTCTGGTTGTTCATAAGTAGGTTCCTCCAAATGTGTTAGGGCATATGTAAATAGTATCGAAAGACTGCAATAATTATATGAAATTAGTTTGTAGATAGCAATGTAAAGTAGTACGATTCGACTATTTTAGCGAGTGTAACCTTGTTTTTGATAATTTTATTACCCGGTGTCACATAGTTATTTTCTGAAGTGAAATAAAACTTGAGTTACAAAAAAACTGTCACTAGTGGTCAGGGTTATTCCTGGCTAGTAACAGATTTTTAATTAAGTTCTTTTGCAAAATGTTGTAGTTCGGTCAATACAGTCTTTGAATCGACGGTTTCCAAATGGTGGTCTTCATTTAAATACGTAACTTTTCCATTGGTAATCGTAACGGCCGTACTGTCATGCGCTAGTAGGTTGCGGAGCGCCAAGTGTGGAATCATGGGTAACGTATGTCCATCGAAGAAGAGCTGGTATAAGTCAGCTCGGCCGCGGGGGCTCCGTAATTTTTGCGTGATCTCTTTCATCACAATCGTTTGAAAAGCCGTTCCGCGGATGTTAGCGGGAATGCTTGGTATTGCCGCCACTAATTGGGCTTTCAAAAAGCCTTCGGTCAGGACAAAGGCAGTCAGCAACATCGACTTCTGCAGTAGCGGATCAGTCGGGTGGTGGATGCGTTTTTTGAGACTATCCAGCGATCCGAGATGTTTTTCTAACGTGATTGTCGTGTTGGCGTACAGATAGTAATCTTCAGTTTCGGCTGTCATGACCGTAGCGTGTGCTGGAGCCTGCTGATTTAGTCGACCCTCAGGAACACCTAACTGGCGCAAAGTCGCTACGATGGGCCGCCGAACAGCATCAGCCATAGGGTAAATGAGTTCATAATCAGTTAAACCTTGGTCGTCATTTTCAGATGGAACCAGCTTGATTTTAGCGGCTAGAGCAGGTGTTAAAGGTGCATTGTCGATTCGATGCAACAAGTTATCCGGTAACAGTGCTGCCTGAAACGCGAGTCGTTGCCCGAATGGAATGTGCACATCATATAACTGTAGTAATTGCACTAACGCCTCGGTTGGTAGCTTAGTCAACAGGGGCCATTCAATGTGATGTTCAGTCACGACGGGTTGAATAATGGCTCGCAACCCGGCCTGTAATTGTTGTTGGCTGTTCATGGCAGTCCACCTCCTTAGATACTTAAAATATAGCATAGTATCAAATGAAAGCTAAGGTTATGCTTCAACTGGAAACTTAATGGCGAACCGGCTGGATTGTTTTGATTGGTAGGTTAGGGAAAAGGAATAACAACTTTCCCTTTAGGATGTCCGTTAGCCAAGAATTCTTGTGCTTGGTTAATTGTTGCTAAGCTAAATTCGGTTGGATCAATTGCCGGTATGATTTGATTCTTTTCGATAATTCGCGTCACTTCACGCAGTTGGGCGCCGTCGCTTCGGACAAAGATAAAATGGTATTCAACGTTGTGTTGTTTAGCTAGTCGATCGAACTTGGCACCGGCGAGCGTGAATAAACCACGTTTCCAAGCGGGTAAGTGACGATCAGTCGCAAAGCGCCGGTTAGGGCCAGCCTTAAGTGACAGTAAGCGACCGCCAGCTTTAATGATGGATAATTCGTGCTCAAATTCACCAGCACCAAGAGTATCAATTACGAAATCAACGTCTGTTAGTTTTTCCCAGTAGTTTTCTCGACGGTAATCAAAGTATTGATCCGCGCCAATGGCTAAAGTCCGTTCCTTAGCTTCAGCGTTACCACTGACAATGACCTTAAGTCCCATATCCTTGGCGATAGGAATGGCCATCTGCCCGAATGAACCTGATCCGCCAGGAATGAAGACGGTTTGGCCGGGTTGAGCGTTCAGTTCTTCATGAAGCCCTTGATAGGCGGTCAAACCGGTTAAGGCCGCCGCGGCGCCGGTTGTAAAGGTCAGGTTCTTTGGTAATGGAGCTACTTCACGATAATCAGCCGTTACATAGGTGGCAAAAGCACCAATATGGTCGAGTGGTAGGCGAGTGTAGATGGCGTCACCAACGTTAAAACCAGTAACGTTAGCACCGATTTGTTCAATCGTTCCGGTTAACTCGTTGCCCATTGTTTGTGGCAGTTGGTAATTCTGAATCAAGCGGACGCTGCCGGTTCCAATCAGTGAATCTAGTGGGTTAACAGCCGCGACCTTGGTACGGATCAAGACTTCGTTCGGTTGAATGGTTGGTGTGGCGATATCGTTAAGGGTTAATTGATAATCTTTGGCGTATTTAGTGAGTTGTGCTGCTTGCATGATGGTAGCCTCCATTAATCTGTTATAGTTACAAAAACTATATTTTGTAACCTTTTGACATAGAATAATGGTTTTAGTTACAAAAGTCAATAATTGTTACCTGAACTGTAACGTGTTATGCTGAATACATTGATAAGCGGATCAGGAGGAATGCGGTATGGCAAAAATTTCGCAACAATTAATCGTTGAAACGGCTGCTCGTTTGATTGAGGAGTCCGGCACGATTGATATTTCATTAACTAAGATCGCGACAACTTTGGGCATCACCCATGCTGCGTTGTATAAGCATTTTAATAGTAAGCAAGCAATCTGGGAAGCGGTGGCGTTTGCCTGGTTTGAGGAGCACATTATCAAACAGGTTCAAAGTGAGATGAGTACGCCCAAAGCTGCTTCTGTTAGTCGTGAAGACCAATTGCACGATTGGCTGTGGGCTTTTGTGAATGCGAAAAAAGAGGCTTACAGTGCGGATGAGCAGATGTTTATTTTAAATACTGAGTACGTGGATAATAATCCGCTCGCGTTACGTAAAGTATTGACGAGTGCGTATTGTGCAATCGACCGGATCATGGGTTATCAGGATGAGCAACACGAGCATTCTGAAACCATCTTGTCGGCGTTCACTATTTTTACCCTGCCTAATTTCAAAGACACGTGGAATTGGTCGGACTATCAGCCACGATTTGAAGCGATGTGGGCGCTGATTCGACGGGGATTGTAACAAAAGACACCTGATTCGGTTTTCTGACCGTAATAAAATCCATGTTGATCGAACCGTAACGCCATAATAAAAAATACAGCTAGGTCCGTCATCAACGGGTCTAGCTGTATTTGGGATGTTGATTATTTGAGCGTAATTAGTATGTCGTTATGAAACGAGATAGATTGGCAATAAGATGTCATTGACTAGCGTAGCAATCTTTTCTGATGATAGTGCACCAGCCAACATAAGTTGATTGATCAATAATAGAGCAGGTAAGGCTAGTTGCTCTGATTTTAAAGCGGATCGTACCGGTTCTCGTCGCTTTTTTGCTTGCTCGATAATCTGGGCTGTAGCCGTGGTAATTAAATTGTCACCGTTAATAGCCGCTACCAGTGAACCGACCGCCTGGTTGTCAGCCGCAGTTAGCAGCGCATCTGGTATTAACCGTTGCCAGGTTTCGGCAGGTACCGTTGCCAGTAGTGGTGTGAATTTAGTAAATAAGGCGGTTAAGTCGCCGCCTAGGTTACCCGTATCTGGGACACTTGAATCGAGGGCTGGCGCTTGTGACTGAATTGTTGCCAGTACTAGCTCCGCTTTATTCTGCCACCGTCGATAGATGGCATTTTTGTTTGTTTTAGAAGCCTGTGCTACGGCGTTAATCGTTAATTTGTCATAGCCAACTTGAGCTAATAAGTCCCAAGTGACCGTTAAGATTACTTGGTCTAATTCTTTTCCCCAGCGGTGTTCAGCCAATTAGGTCACCTCATCGTTATTGTTATTAGACTTAATTATGCAGTTTTCGTTACCGGGATTCAAGCTTGATCTTGATGTTTCCAGACGAAGAGGGTGCCGTAAATCCCGATGTAACCAATCAGTAGGATGATGAAATGGCTGATAAGTGGCACGCCGGAATTTGCCATGGTATAACCTGGAATTGCCCAAGGAATGAATTGACCGAGTGGTTGGCTGGCAAAGATAATCCCAATGATCAGCGTAATGAAAGCTAATGCTGCTGGCAAGATGGTATTCTTCGTTTTGACAGCGACTAATGGCCACAAGTAAGCTAGGATGAGATTCTGCCCAAAGGCGTGCCAGACCTTGCTGAGCCAAGCAAGCACGTTTAGGGTGGTGACTGAAGTTCTAAATAGGATCACCCCTAAGGTCAGTGTAATCAGACTAGCCAGTGCGGTAATGATAAATGTTGCGATTTCAATGGCAACGAGTTTACCAAAGAATAGCCTGCTACGGCTAATGGGTAAGGCCAACAGATCTTTAAAAGTCCCGTCCGTATACTCGCGGGCGAAGACCCAGCTACTGATGACGGCAAAACCAACTAAGCCGACGACTGAGACTAAGAAAATCAAAGCGTTACTACTGAATGTTTCCCAAGTATTGCCGCGTTTAATCAAGAGCAGCGCGGTAAAAGCGGCCACGGTCAGACTAATGAGATGATTGGCCCAGATCTTTTGTAGTTCAATCTTCGTAATGATAAACCACTGTTGGCGTCTGCTAGTTAACATGATGTGGGGACCTCCTGATGAATGACGCTTAAGAAATAGTTGGCCATCGATTCAACTTCTTGGTGCCAATCGATAGGAAGCAGTTGATGCTGGAGCAGTAACTGTAATTTGGCAGTTGTATCTTGAGTTTCAGCTAACTGTAATTGGTTCGGGGCAGTTACTCGGTTAGTGATTCGATGGTCCGTTAATAGTTGCTGAGCGCGAGTAGTAGTCTGTGCATCAGCAAAAGTTAAAGCTAAATGCTGGTCGGCGCTTTTTAGATAGTCAGCACGCGTTTGTTGTCTGAGTAATTGGCCGTGGTCAAGAATGCCAATTGTAGTGAACATTTTTTCCATCTCACCGAGAATATGGCTAGAGATTAAGATCGTCACCCCTTCATCGTGAGCTAAATGGGTAAGCAGTTGGCGAACAACTGCTAATCCTTGGGGATCAAGTCCATTAGTCGGCTCATCTAACAATAAAATTTTAGGTTGGTGTATCAGGGCTTTGATGAGGCCGATTTTTTGGTTGTTACCTAATGATAAATTTTGAACGGGAACGTTGCGGTACGGGGTTAGTTCAAGTTGGTCCATGAGAATTGTGATGCGTTGTTTTCGTAAGGATTTAGGTATTAAGCGTAATTGGCCATACAGGTCGAGATTTTCTGCTACGGTCAGATGTGGATAGGCGTGAGGCGTTTCAATTAGATAGCCAACATTATTCCAGAACTCAGACGGGACCTGTTGAATGTTTTGACCGAGTAATTTGGTGTGTCCGCTCGTTGGTTTTAGCATATTCAATAATAAGCGCATTGTGGTTGTTTTACCGGCGCCATTTAGACCAATAAAACCATAGATTTCACCAGTTTGAACACTGAGGTTGACTTGATTGACAGCTTGAAATGATCGATAGCGTTTGGTTAATTGTTCTGTTTTGATTGCTTCCATAATTAATCAGTCCTTTAAAATGTAATGGTACCGCGGTACCTATTGGGTACTGTGGTACCATAATCTTTTTTGGAGTGATTGTCAACTTTGAGAGGGATTGTGATCGGTAACTTGAGCTGGTAGTTAGTTCTACTTGTGAGTTTTAACTGGCTACATAAATTAGGCATGTACTAGCGATTAAAGATGAACCATATGGTAAAGGGTACCGATGTATTGTTAATCATTTTTCCTGAATATGATTAATATAATTAAGTTTAAACAGCTTTAACTTAAAAAAGTTAAGTTTCAAGCGCTGTAATCTTATTTAATTCGGAACTGTTCACAGCTATTTGATGGGCATCAGGATAGCGTTACAATGCTACTGCAAATGAAAGATTAATAAATTAATCACAAACTATAGCGTTGAGAGGGCGACATGTATTATGAGACTAGAAACTGATTGTATTGGCGAACGAGAACTTCCTGATGAAGCGTTGTATGGTATCCATAGTCAACGAGCTGTGGAGAATTTTCCAATTAGTAGTGAACGGATTCACCCACTATTAGTTGAAAGCTTAGTAGAAATTAAGCGGGCCGCCGCGGTTGCGAATCAACAAGCAGGCACACTGACTGTTGAGAAACGCGATGCGATTATCAAAGCTTGTGACGCTGTCTTGGATGGTCAATACCGGGATGCCTTTATCGTGCCAGCGATTCAAGGTAGTGCCGGGACTTCGGCTAACATGAACGTGAATGAAGTGATTGCTCATTTAGCCGAAAAACTGACACCCGCAGTTTCTATTCATCCTAATGATGACGTGAATGAATCGCAGTCTACCAATGATACGTTCCCAACTTCTGGTAAGATGGCGATGCTGAAGCTATTACCTGATCTATTGGAAGCCATAGGACAATTAGTTCAGACTTTGCTCGTCAAAGCTAATGATTTTGAAGACTTGATTAAAGTTGGGCGGACTCAGTTACAGGACGCAGTGCCAACAACCTTTGGCCACTCTTTCCACGCTTATTATTCACTATTCAAACGTGATTTGGAACGGCTCCGATTTGCCAGTGAAGAATTGCACAGCGTCAACATGGGCGGAACCGCAATCGGTACTGGCGTCAATACGACTAGTACTTACCAGCGTCAGATTGTGCCCGAACTCAATGAACTGACTAATTTACATTTAACGTTGGCACCAGACTTAATTGACGCGACTCAAAACTGTGATGGCTACGTGGCCTTTTCGGGAGCGCTAAAAGGGCTAGCAGTTGATTTGTCGAAAATGTGCCATGACTTGCGGTTGCTCAGCAGTGGCCCCCAAGCTGGCTTTAATGAATTGAAATTACCTCGTGAACAGGCAGGATCTTCAATTATGCCGGGTAAAGTAAACCCCGTTATTCCAGAGGTTGTCAACCAGGTTGCGTTTGAAGTAATCGGTAACGACGTGACGGTGACGATGGCCGCTGAAGCCGGTCAATTGGAATTAAATGCGTTTGAACCAATTATGTTCCGCGATATTTTAGCTAATGAAACGCACTTGACGAATGCGATTGGGACTTTGATTGAAAAGTGTCTCAAGGGAATTGAAGTCAATGATCAAGGTGCTGCTAAAGCAGTTGAGCAGTCCGCAATTACCGCTACGATTCTGGCACCATACTTAGGTTATATGCAGACGACAGCGCTAGTTAAAGAAGCGTTAGCTGACCACCGCTCCGTTAAGGACTTGTTACGAGAGAAACATCTGTTGTCTGATCAGCAGATTGACACCTTGTTCAGTCCAGCAAGCCTGTTACATGAACCAGTGACGGTTGCAAATCACTAAATGAAATTTAAACTTACAGCTACCCATAATTGAACGTTGGCTTGATTACGGGTAGCTGTTTTATTGACTGTAAGTAATTTAATAATGACTAGTTTTAATGGATACCTGAATAGTTACTGAAACAAAAAAGGAGCCACCATGATAAGCCACTCCTTCTAATCCTTAACCTCGTCTAGATGAGCCATAAATTCATTTACAGAATAGTGAGTAACATCGCCATTCTTAACGTCTGCTAGGGCCTGATCCAAATCAATTGCCAGTGAATTATTAGATGGCTTGAAAGGGATGCCGTTTTCTTTAATCATTTGAGAAATAAATAGGTTTACAGCAGCAGTTAAGTCGATACCTAAATTGTTAGCAACTTGTTCCGCTTTTTGTTTGCGGTCTAAATCCATGTGAATTGTTAAACGTGTTTTTTCAGAATCTTGCATAGGATTTCCTCCGTTTAGTGTTATTTGATATCAATACTAGTACCAAATGACGCCAAGGTGAAGTGAGACAAATTAGGTTTGGTAAACTAATTTGAATTTAACATTCTGGTTTACAAATAGTGGACACGTGCGGCTTTACTCTGAACAAGTCACTATCACCGCATATGAACTTTATGATAGGCTTAACTAATTAGAATAAATGGAGGAAGCATATTTTGGAAATTAAAGAAGTATCACAGCGCTCAAATGCTATTCGAGCACAGTATCACCAACTTGAAATGCAGCAAGACGGGCATGCTTGGACGACTGAACAAGATGCGTTGGCCTTTTTAACGGATGCAGGGTTAGTTGGGCGCCAAGTGATGGCCCATGCTGGCAGTTGGCCGGATGGTAAAGATGAGCAATTGTTGGCGGATAAGATTGGTGAATCGATCTGGTGGCTGAGCATTTTAGCCGATGAAAGTGGCATCGATTTGAATCAAGCCATCGAAGGATTTTTGAGTGCAAAGGAATCGCAACTGAAGTAGTAACGACAAGTGTTTGGCCGTCTTTCATCCTTAACATATGAGATGATGATCGGTACTTTATGGTCAATTGGTGCTGGATGATTGGCCGTTTCTAGCGTTAAAATAAGTTGTCCAATAAATGATGGAGATGACACGATGAAAGATTTAACCGCCTTACCTAATATTGGTAAAGTCCTAGCACAAAAGCTGATTCAAGTTGGTGTGACAACGCCGGCGCAATTACAGTCGGCAGGTAGTAAACAAGTCTTTAAGCAGATCAGCGAAGTCGATGAAACGGCCTGCATTCAGATGTTGTACTCATTACAAGGCGCAATCGAGTCATGTAAATACACGGAGTTGTCGACCGAAACCAAGCGTGATTTGAAAGGTTACTTTGATACGGTCATGGCTTAATTAGTGAACTGAAAAAAATGGATCACAATCAAAATATTAGTGCACAGAAGTGTATTTAATTTGGAAATCTAATCTAGATGAGGTGAACCAATGCAGAATTTTTTGTTTGATTTCGATAGCACGGTGGCTGACACGAAAAATGTAGCGGTAACTGCAACGCAGCAGGCTTTTGTGAAGCAGGGACTTACAATGCCGTCCCAGGATGCCGTTGTTAGCTACATGGGTGTACCTATCGAGGTTTCCTTTGCCAAGATGGCTGATCAGACTCTGACGGATGCTGAATTAGAAACGCTCTACACAGTATTTCGGCAGCAATATCAACTGGCTGAAGCACAAGGAATCAAGTTATTTGAAGGCATGGCGACGACTCTGAATGAGCTGAAACAGCGTGGTTCACATATCTTTGTCGTATCCAGCAAGCACTCGGTTCCTTTGCAACGTAATCTTGACCAAATTGGTCTGGGAAGTACGTTCGAAGCCATTAGTGGGTCTGATTCGGTTGCGCATTATAAACCAGCTCCAGATGGCATTTTGAGTTTACTAGATCGATTCTCATTGGACGCATCCAAAAGTGTCATGATTGGTGATGCCAAGTATGACATGCAAATGGGACATAATGCGGGTATCGCAACAGCGGCGGCCATGTGGGGTGCTGCTGATCCTGCTTCAGTGAAGGCTGAAAAGCCAACGTATCTATTGAGTAAGCCTAAAGATTTATTAACGATTTAGATATAATTATAATTTGGTATTGAGTTTGAAAAGTATAAAAATGAGGTAGGAAATTCTCGAATGTTGAGAATTTCCTACCTCATTTAATTTATAAAGTTAAGGTCTTTTTGATTTGTGTATTAGGCGCATTTGCGCGTCCGCATTGCCATCATCAATGCACCTAAGTTTAAAACAACTAGGACTAGTAATAATAAGAGGGCCATTGCTGATCCTAATGCCGTGGCATGTGCGCTACTGCCGTGACTTTGCGTCTGAACTAGGGTAATGACGGCTGACACTAGTGAGGTTCCAGTTGCGCCGGCAAATTGCTGCAGCGTATTGAAGACCGCGTTGCCATCAGCCTGATAAGTGACGTCCAATTGTCCTAAACCACTGGTCATCGTGTTCCCCATAATAAGGCCGATCCCGACCATGAAGATAATGTAGATGCCGAGAATTAACCAGCCGTTTAAGGCCATTGCGAGGCCAGCGAACAATGCCATCGCAACGACTAAGATGCTAGCACCGGTCAATAAGGGCTTAGCGGCACCGAATTGATCCAAAATACGACCGCCTAAAGGTGCGAAGACGGCTCCAATTGCGGCTCCCGGTAAAACGAATAGGCCGGCCAACATTGCGCTGCGACCATCGACCAACTGTAAGTAATTTGGCAAGATAAACGCTAAGCCTAGTGCGTTGATTTGGACTAAGAAGAAGCCCACTAAGTGCCAGTTAAACGAGGCTGCTTTGAAGATATCTAAGTTGATCAGCGGTTGTTTTGCTCGCCGCGTCCGTGCGATGAATAAGATAATTCCAATGATACCGACGATAGCTAAACCAGCGACCATCAGTGGTTTGGTGGCGATTTGATTCAGATTGCTGAACGCTAGGGTGAAGCCAACGAAGATCAAGATAATACTTAACCAGCCCGCAACGTCGAAGCCAGTTCGGACGGTTGGTTGGGCTTGGCGAATCGAAATCAATCCTAAGACCAACGAAATAATTAGTAATGGTAATAGGAGAATGAAAATCCAATGCCAGCCAAGACTGCTGACGACGATACCGCCAAAAGTTGGTCCCAAGGCGGGGGCAATAGCGGTAATCAGAGTGCCAATACCCATCAATGTCCCACGCTGATTATCAGGAACCCAGTCCAGAATGATATTGAACATCAGTGGCAAGGCAATCCCAGTACCGAATCCTTGAACGATTCGTCCGAGCACTAGCATTTGGAAATTACCGGCTAGGGCATCGATGATCAAACCGGCAATAAATAGTAAGTTGGCGGTAATGAACAGTGTCTTAGTCTTAAAGCGGCGTTTCAAGAAGGATGAGATGGGGACAATAATCGACACGACTAATAAGTAGGCCGTTGTCA
Organism: Lactiplantibacillus herbarum; assembly: GCF_001039045.1. Lineage (GTDB taxonomy): Bacteria > Bacillota > Bacilli > Lactobacillales > Lactobacillaceae > Lactiplantibacillus > Lactiplantibacillus herbarum. The sequence continues at coordinate 65,742 of NZ_LFEE01000038.1, read as the reverse complement.
TCCACTGAACAGTCGCCGTATTAATAGAAAACTCCTTCATCAATGCGGGGAACGTGATATTCATAGCCGTTTCGACAATCACACCACAAAACGAGAGCAGGCCGGTCGCAATCACGGCTAAAATTAATTTGGTATCAACTTTTTTAGTCATCTTTTTAACTCCAATTCTAAATATAGTTCTAGTTCGAACTAATTAGCTATTTTAGCATTGAAATATGATGATATCAAGTGATTAATTGAAATTGACATTTCTTAACTGGGACCGTAAAATGCTAGATAGTAAAAACACGAACTAACTCCGGAGGTGCTTCATGCAGTATTCAATTGGGATTGCCATCAAAAAAGCGAATAACGCCCTGGCGCGGGACTCTGACCATTTTGCCAAGACGCTTGGATTAACGGGAACGCAGATCAGCACGATCAATTACATCGCTGACCATGAGGCCCAACAGGATATTTTTCAGCGGGATTTAGAGCATGAATTCAATATTCGCAAGGCGACAGCGTCCAGTTTGGTGACGACGATGGTTGCCAACGACTTGTTGTTACGGGTGCCAGCTAAGGATGACGCCCGCTATAAACGGCTATTGTTAACTCCTAAGGCGCGGCAGTTAGCCCAAGGGATCGAAGCCTTTTTTGAAAATAGTGAACGGCGGATGCTCGATTTACTTGGCGGCGAGTTTCAGGCAACTTATCAGCGGTTGAATCAAATTAGCCAGGCCTTCACGGCAACGAATACGCAAGCACCAGCGGACGAGGACTAATGTGATGGACGAGTTATTGCAGCAGCTTTCAGAGCAAGTCTGTTACACTGAGTTAGTTTTTCAACGGGTTAATAAAAAGTTGAAGACAGTGATGACTGAGGCCGAAGTTAAAGTGTTAGTACAAGAAATCTTGATGGATACTAAGACTAGCGTTGAGCAGCGCGGTAAGAATTACTACGTGACTAGCTCAGTGCGGCATGTCCGACTGACCATTAATCGTTTTAATTGCCGGTTGATTACGGCGGATAGAGTAGCAGCATAGTGATAATACAAATACGGTTAGTCCCTTTAGTAAGGGCTAACCGTATTTGTTTTTGTAACATTGATAGGTAGTGTGTTAAATACTTGTAGTGTACGTTAAATCGAATTATACTAGTTATAACAAGAATGTTTAAGGAGTGATTGATATGGAAACAACCATTCGTAAAATCGGAAACTCAGTTGGTGCAATTATTCCTAGTGCACTTAAAGCTGAAGCTGGTGATAAATATAAAATTGTTAAAATTGGTGATACCTTTGTTATGACGCCACTGCGTGATAATCTGTTTGCTAAGGAGTCTGATTGGGTCGGCTTTCGTGATAGCGTTTCAGAAGAAGATCGTGAGTGGGACGAGGTGGAAGGGTAATGTACAACCCGGAGCAAGGAGACATTGTCTATATTAATTTTGATCCATCCATAGGACACGAAATTAAGAAACGACGTCCCGGCCTTGTTGTCAGTAAAACGATTTTTAATAAGCTTACTGGCTTTTGTCTAATATGCCCAATTACAAGTACGCAACGTTCTTTTGGAACGTACGTGACCATTGAACAACCTGCTCGAGTCAATGGTGAGGTAGTGACCCATCAACTTAGATCAATGGATTTTGAAAAACGAAAGTTAGAGTTTGTTGAGCAATGTGACCCTGTGACGTGGGCAAATGTTATTTCAACAATTGATCAGTTTATTGAGTGAGCTCACACAGCAATTTTAGACAGGGTAGATAGCATTACAAATACGGCTAGTCCTTATACACAGGACTAGCCGTATTTGTAATACTAAATCATTTGAAATAGGTCTTGCCTTAGCGCCGTTCTAAGCTAGTATGATAACACTAAGATTCGGCGTTGAGCACGTTGCGTTCCCGATAGACGCAGGCGCTGAGGAGTACCACGTCAATTAAGATTAGCATCCAGATATTAGGAAGTAGGGTGCTCAGCAAGATAGCAATCAGGACAATGCTACCGCTGATGAAAAGTTGTTTTCTAGCAACAGTATGTTGTTGCCGATTGATGACCATTGAGGTTAAGGTGACCAGAACTAATACTAGACTTATGAGATAACCGAGACGAATCCAGAGCGATGATTTATCGGCTAGCTCAGTGAGGAAGAATCCTTCCAAGCTTAAGAACAAGATGAAGTTAATGTGTAATCCGCGAAAGAATACTAAGCCTTGGTAGTTGCGTTCCTTGACGGTAATATCGTCCATCAAGGAGTAATACAACCACCAGATGGCGATGGTACTGATGACTAACAGTAAGAACAAGCCGATTTTAGGTAAGGCCAGTCCCTCGTCGAATAAGTCGATTAAGTTGGCTAGCGATTCACCCAGCACGATCATAGTAAATTGGCCGTAACGTTCAAGTAGTGCCGGTGAAATCTGAAAGGCAATATGACGCTGTTTGAATTCGCGATTAAAATTCGGACTTTCAAACAGTAGGGCAAAGAAGTCAAAGAAGATAACGCCCAATAGTAATAGCTCTTGGATACCCGTCGCCTTCATCAACGGAATTAGAAGCAGTAAGACGGCGCCAATCGTGTAATAGATCAAATAGGGGCGCGTCGTGAGCATGTGTTCGGGATCATAGCGTGCGGTCGTCCACCACATATACATGAATAGTAATTGAATGGCGAAGTAGACCAGCGCCGTTGCTAGGTATTGGCCGTCAAAAGCGGTGATGATACTTCCTGCAAACAGAGCGACTAGCAAGATCTGAACGAGCGTTAGAAATGTCGTCCGAACGCTGTCGTTACCGTGAAGGTCAAAATAAATCGCCAAGTTATTCCAACTGTTGAAGACTAAATAGAATAGAATCAGGAAGGTCAGCAAACCACTCCAATTGAAATGAGCAGCGAAGCCGACCGTAATGTTATGGATAATAACCACGTAGACTAGGTCAGAAAAGAGTTCTAACCAGGAAATCTTACGTTCGCGGATCTGTTGGGTGATTTTACGTGGCGTCCCCCAGAGGTTATGCGATTTTTTTGTCAAAAGTGGTCACCTCATCGTGGCAAGCTTAATAGCTTACGGGCATTGTCAGTACGAATCTGCTGTTTAACTTGATCAGAGACAGGCATGTCGTCAATGGCAGTCAGAATCTGTTGGCTAGCTCCCACTGGTGCAATGCCGAGTGGCGCGTCCGTTCCGAAAAGGACGTGGTCAGCGCCAAAGAATTCGGTCGTTAATTGCAAGGCGGTTGGATTGCCAAGAATGGCCGTATCAACGTAAAATTTGTGTAAATCCTGAGCCTGATCTGCTGGTAAGATTGCATCAATGCGACCGGCAAAGAACGGCACCATCGCACCTGCATGGTGAACGATGATTTTCAGTTGTGGATGGCGTTTGAAAATTCCGGCAGCAACCAGTTGTAGCATCGCCTGAGTTAGCTCATACTCCCAACTGAAGACGATATTGTTGTCTGGTTTGCGGTCATCGAAGACCGGGTGGAGCCAAATTGGTAGGCCTAACTGTTCAGCGGTGGCGAAAATCGGGTCAAAGCTTTCATCGGCAATCGACTTTCCGAGTGCTCTGGTGAAGAGCTGCACGCCAAATAACTGAGGGTTAGGGGCGACTTGTTCTGTCATGATCTGTTGGGCACCGTCTAAATTATTGAGAGGCACCATGGCGACAGCTCCGCAAAATAGATCTGGATGGTCAGTGACGAGCTGACTGAGCTCATCGTTTGCCGCCCGACAGAGTTCCAGTGCGGGTTTAGCGGAAACGAAATCTTCAGGATTCAGGTTCATCATACTGATAATTTGCTGAGTTGCGACAGTTTCATTAGCTTGTCGAAAGGCCATATCAGTTAAGGCTGGTGCGTTGACGTAGGGCGCCTTTTCAGGAATGGTAGGATCAATGGCAAGCATCTGTTGATAAAATTTTGGTGCTAAGACGTGCGCAAAAACGTCAATTGGTTGTTCATTAGACATGTAAATCACACTTTCAAAAGTTATTTGACTCTATCATAGCAGGTTAGAACGTTGCTAAGGCAACTTAACAATCGTAAAATTAATGAAGAAGCTAGCAGGGGGATTTTATGCAATATACCATTAAAGAAGCAGAACAAGCGTCAGGGGTGTCAGCGTATCGGATTCGCTATTACGACGGCAAAGGACTGATTCCTGATTTACAACGCGATAAAAATAATAATCGAATCTTCAATGATGCGAGCTTAGATATTATTCGGCTGATTAATTGTTTTCGACTAACCGATATGCCATTGAAGCAGATTCGCCAATACATTGCGTTACTGGATCAAGGTGCGGAAGGAAGGGCTGGCCGCTTAGCAATCATGAGTGACCACCAAGAAGAGTTGCAGGACAAGGCAGACTTGTTGGCAACTAATTTGGCGATTGTGCAGCAAAAAATTGCGGATCTGAATAATAATATTTATGACTAATTAAGGAGTGTGTTAAAGATGAAAGCAACGACTGATTTTGACCAACTGATTCAACCATTATTGTGTGCGGTCGAGGAGCAGGGACAGGCACATCTGGGTACTGATCGGGTGTTGGTGCCGTTAGTTGCAATGGTCGTACAGGGCACAACTTCTGCAATTGATAGTCAGGTTCAACAAGCGTTACAAATAGGAGTCGTACCCGAAAAAATTTTAGAAGTAGTCTACCAATTAGCTCCAGTAGTGGGCAGTCTAAAGGTACGCGATGCAGTTGCTGAAATTCAAGCAATGTTAATGCGCAACGATGTAACCGTTGAGGCACCACAGATGCGGACTGAAGAAGATTTTGGTGCGCAAGTCCAAGCTGATCTGTATGGTACGGAAATTAAACACCTGTTGCAGGACCTCCCAGACCATGCGGGTGACTTCATTGCGTCATCGTTGACCGAGCATTTCTTCAATGATCACTATGCTCGTTTAGCATTGACGGTTCAGGAACGTGAACGGTTTGAACTAATGGCTTTAATTACGTTAAACGTTGATTTCCAGATTAACGCCCATGCGCGTGGCAGCATCAAGGCTGGTAATACCGAAAGTGAATTGATCTGGTCCGCACTCCAACTGTTGCCATATGTCGGTTTCCCACTTGTTATCAACAGTGTGCAGAAGATTCATGCGGCAGCGATGACATTTTAGTCACCTCTTTAGTAATTTAAATTCGTCGTTAGTGTTGTGGAGAACCAGTAGTTAACAGTTGTAGATGTTATTTGTTGATTAGCACTCAGGTTATTTAAACTGGGTGATTTTTTATATGGATATTAATGTTTAAGTACATCATAACTAGCAAAAAGTAACTGGCTAACGTGGAAAGACAGATTATTTGAATTAGTAACCGCTTAATTAGCGAGTGCTAACCGTGTTTGAGAGCGTTGTACTTATGATAAGATACAAATACAGTATAGGTGTTTGACCGTTACTGATAGATTTGTTTTATGATATTAAGTTAATTAAGATTACTGTTACATATTTATTTAAATATAAATTCAAATCAAATTTAATATTATGATTGATTGGATTTTTATAGGGGGAATCATTGTGAATCGGGTAGAGCAGCACTATAAGATGTATAAAAAAGGTAAAAAATGGCTAGTAGCGGGTATTACAACCACGGCACTAGCACTAGGGACTTGGAATGAGGTTAATGCTCAGGCTGATACTGACGTTAATCAGTCAACTGATGTATCGCAGACAAAAGTGACGGCAGCAACGACTGCTAGTACCACCGTTGCTTTAAAGACAGCAACAACCACTGATCAAGCAGTCCAGACAGCTGATAAAGCTACTACTAGTCAGCAAGATGCTGCAGAGACGTCAAGCACTGATCAGACGACAGCTACTTCAGATAAAGCGAATGCAACCAGTACGACACAAGCAGATACCACTAAGACAGAGACATCTAAGACTGAGTCTGAAGATAAGCAAGTGACAACGGATAATGTTCAGAAAACAACTGAAGTATCTAAAGATAAGGCAGCTACTGAGACGACAGTTACTTCAAAAAATACTTCTACACCGATAACGACTACTACCACTGATACTGCTATCAAAACGACGACTGCGGCTGTTGATCAATCAACTCCAGCACTGAAGCGGGATCGTGCCAGTCAACCGGTATCCCGAGCAGCTATGGTTAAAACTGACGAAACCATTGACCAATGGATGCCCAATAAAACATTGCAACAAGCAATTTTAGCGACTTTAAATAAAGGTAGTTATGGTAAGACTTGGTCCAGTACTGCTGATATTAGTAAAGCAGACTTACAATTATTAACTAAACTTAATATGCAACCTTACTCTACTTATATTGATGGTAAGAGCACGTTCTCATTAGAGGGTCTTCAGTATGCCACTAATATAACGGACTTAGATTTACTGAATAACTACAATGTCAGCAAGCAGATGTGGGGCGATATTACGGATATCACGCCAGTAGCTTCGCTAACTAAATTAACAACGCTACAGATAGCTAGTCAACGGATATCAGATATTACACCATTGGCTAATCTTAAGGAATTAGTTAGTTTAACGCTGGTTAGTAATCACATAGCGGATTTTTCGTCCTTAGATTCCGCTCAGTATACGACGAGTTTTAAGATTAATAGTCAGTTTGTTGATCGTAGTGTGGTATATGTGCCGGTAACTGGTAAGTACACCATGGTCAACCCAGTGAAGCCGCCAAAGGGAATGACGTTTAATCTGATTGATTCGGCTAGTCGTGCGATTGTTGTATCTCCAACTGGAACGGTTATCCGGTTATTTTATAGTGGGGCAACTAATACATTAGCTGGTGATCAGCTTGCTTATCAGGTCACTAAGAATCAAATCATGCCAGGACCAACGACAAGCCCATACGCAGGTTATACCGTTAGTCAAAACCCATACACTTACTATTTAGCTTCGATTTTTACGGATGCGAATGGCAATGAGATTGTGGATATGTTTACACCATATATCGTAGCTGCTGATGCTCAGCCAGTGACGGTGAATTATGTGGATGAGCAGGGGAAAGTACTGTCTGATCCTGAAGTTCTATCAGGGGTTGTTGGCGATAGCTACACGGCAACGACTAAACAATTCAAAGGGTATCAACTAGTTGCGCAACCAGATAATGCAACTGGAACGTTTGGAGACGCTGCACAAACGGTTAATTTTGTTTATCGAATGGTTAACTCGACTGTAACTGTTCACTACCAAGATGCAAATGGTAAGACACTTCAAGCTGATAAAGTGCTGACAGGTCAAGTTGGAACGGTTTTTTCGGTAGAAGCACCAACGTTAACAGGATATAAGTACCAAGCAACACAGGGCAACGCAACTGGCACGTATGGTGATACGCCAACGGAAGTTACTTTTATTTACGATGAAGCTTACTCGACGGTAACGGTGCATTATCAAGATGAAAACGGTAAGACGCTTCAAAAAGATGACGTGCTAACGGGTCAAGTTGGTTCTAACTTTACGGCTAAAGCACCAACCTTAGTGGGCTATAAATATCAGTCAACGCAAGGCAATGCGACTGGGGTATACGGTGATATGCCAACGGAAGTCACTTTTATTTACGAAGCAGTTTCTTCTACGGTAACCGTACATTATCAGGATGCAAATGGTAAAACGATTCAAAAGGATGATGTGTTAACGGGTCAAGTTGGTTCTAACTTTGCAGTTAAGGCACCAACCCTAGTGGGCTATAAATACCAGTCAACGCAAGGCAATGCGACCGGTACGTATGGTGACGCGCCAACGGAAGTCACGTTTGTTTATGACGACGTTTACTCGACCGTAACGGTACATTATCAAGATGTTAATGGTAAAACGCTTCAAAAAGACAGCACACTGACCGGTCAAATCGGGACTGATTATATAGTTAAGACGCCAACGATTACTGGTTACAAGTATCAAACTGTCCAAGGTACCCTTGATGGGACGTATGGTGACACCTCGGTAGAAGTTACGTTAGTGTATCAAGCAGTCAACTCGACGGTAACAGTACATTATCAGGATGTAAACGGTAAAACGCTTCAAGCCGATGAAGTATTGACTGGCCAAGTAGGGACTACTTTTAATGCTAAATATCCAGCAATTGCAGGCTATAAGTATCAATCAACACAGGGAATCGCTACAGGTATGTATGGTGAAAAACCATCAGAAGTGACTTTTGTCTATCAAGCTAATGCTGTGACGCCACCGGTAACAACGCCTGATCAGACGACGACAGTGACGGTTCATCATGTCACGACTAATGGTGAGCAGGTTGCAGCGGACCAGATATTTACAGGAAAGCTTGGCGAGCAATATACGACCAAACCAGTGACGATTGATGGGTACCAAGTTGTGACAGTACCAACTAATGCTACCGGAACCTTTGGAGCTAATGATATAGAGATTAGTTATGTCTATGAACAGGCTACGGAGACTAGTGACGGCGATGAAATCAATCCAGATCCAGTTGAGGATTCACAACGGCCAACACCAACGATACCTGATAAGGTAACGGGTAAGACGCCAGTGAAAGTTACCACTGATTCAGGAATGACACAGGCTGTAGTTTCTGAGCCAAAGTCTACAAGCACAAGTGCCGCTGCAACACCAACGGATCACACGGTGAAAGCAGCAACAGCGGCAATCAATTTGCCACAAACTGACGACCAGACAGTTTCACCACTGTGGGGCTTAGCGCTATTAGGTAGTTTATTAGGCTTAGCTGGTTGGTGGCAACGTAAAAAACAAGATTAAGTCTTGTAGAACCTATAAAAGATGCTGATATTTTCACTTATCAGCACCTTTTATTATGGGAAATGAAGTATGGACGTATTTAGTGATAGTTGCATGGTGTGAACAAAGTGTCAGAAAATCAGCCGCAGCAATTGTTGAAAGGTTCCGCTTTCCCATATAATGTAGCCCCCTAGGCCAATGTAAACGATGGCGGTGATGTACATGCCGTAGCGTTCCAGAATGTCAGCGACTTTCGGAATCTTGATGAGTAGGTAGCCGATGTAACAGAAGAGCGTTAACATGACTAGGAAGGTCAACAGAATAATGATTAATGAACTGGTAGTGGCTTGAGTAAAGATTGGGACGTAGATACCAATGTTGTCAGCACCACAAGTGGCAATGGTAATTACGGCAACGTTGATAATTAAGTTGCGCCGTTTCTTGATCTGATCTTCAACGATTTCGTCATCGTCGCTCTCACCAACAATCAGCAAGCGAATCCCCATAAAGATCGGGATGAGTCCCAGTAGACCTAATAACCATTCCTGAGGTACAAACCCTAAGACGAAGGCCATAATTAGACTGGCAATAACCAGGACGGCGGTTCCCAAAAGGTCGCCCCAGTAGACTAGCCAACGATCTTTATGATTGATTGAACCAAAAATAACCATTAAAATGATTAAGTAATCAATACTAGTTGAAATATAAGCAGTAATACCTGTGAAGATGGCCGTTTGCAAGGTTAGTTCCTCCTGTAAAGGGTGTAATTTTTATTCATGTTGATTTTAACATATGAATGGAGTGACATGTTGAAAGAAGAATCAGTCGTATCCGAATCATTACAATTAATTGATGAACACAAGCTACAAGAATCCAAACGAATCTTTAAGTTACTGAGCAACCCGATTCGCTTGCAACTCCTATATGTCCTAGAGCAACGCGAGTTAAATGTCGGTGAACTGGGCGAACTGTTAGCTATTGAACAGTCAGTCGTCTCTCATCAATTAGCTTTATTGCGGCAACACCAGTTAGTGAGTGCCCGCAAAGACGGTAAACTCAGTTATTATCGTTTGGATGATCCGCATATTTTAGATATCGTTAATGAGATGCTCGAGCATGCCGATCATGTGGTACGTGGAGAAACGCATGGCCATTAGATAGATTTTTTACTATAATCTAAAGGGCTCAATAACAAGCACTTAAACTTAATATGATGACTTAGGAGCGAATGAAATGAAAAAAGTTTACTTTTTATGTACGGGTAATTCCTGTCGGAGTCAAATGGCAGAAGGGTTCGGTCGTGACTTATTGGCGCCAGATTGGGAAGTTGCGAGTGCTGGAGTGGAAGTCCATGGGCTGAATGCCAAAGCGGTCAAAGTAATGGCAGAAGTTGGTATCGACATTTCACAGCAAACATCCAAGTTGATTGATCAAGACTATCTGCAACAGTGTGACTTAGTTGTAACGCTGTGTGGCGATGCGCGGGATAAGTGTCCAATGACGCCTGCCAGTGTTCAAAAGCTACATTGGCCCTTACCTGATCCTGCTTTGGCAGCGGGGAGTGAAGCAGAACAATTAGCTGCATTTCGGGAAGTGCGGGATCAGATTAAGCAGCATATTCAGGATTTGAAATAACAAAATTAGAATAGAATAAAGATAAAAACGGCCCACATTTTTAAAATGTAGGCCGTTTTAGCATGGATAAATTATTGATAGGTTATGTGATTAGAGATGCCCCAAGCCAATCACGAACATGGAGATGAAAATCGAGTACATCATTGCTGGTGGGTAAACAGTGATGGCTAGAATTAGCCCGATTACCTTAATGGCAATATCCAAAATGACCATCCAGTCAGGTAAGGTGTACAGTAACCCCAATTGAACGTTGTCATTAGCCTTATTGATAGAACGTGAGAGTCCCATATTACTAAAAGATACTGCCAATACGACGATACCGTAGAAACTCTGAGCAATCGAGTTATCAAAATTAGTTGCCACGAGGCCGGTTGTATAAGGAAATAGTGAAGCGAAAAATAGCATCAATAGTGTAAAGATGGCCGCTTGATTATTGACCCTGGTAATTTTTTCCCAGTTGTTATGATGTGTCAACCACATCAAGCCCAGCCAGAAGAATGATAGGGCGTAGGCGAAAAAGTTAGCCCGTAAGTCCCAGAGCCCCGCCAAGGTCATAGTTGCTGGTTTTTCTAGCTCCAAGACCAGAATTGTCATAATAATAGCCAACACTGCGTCAGTGAAGGCCGCCATGCGTTCTTTATTCAATAGTAATCCATCCTTTGCATAGATGTATAAGATATTGTCACTCAGTTCCGGACTGAGCAAGTAGTCAGTAGTATAAAGCATATCATGAATTTTATCCTGAGATACTAATAGATATAATCAATCGAACTGATACAGTCGTTGCAGAACTAGTGATAATTGAGTTTGAATCTGCTCCTTAGAAACCGTACTGCGATGGCTGAGCCACCAACGAGATGCTTGGAACAGCGCGCCAACAATGATTTGCGTTTGTAATTTTTCGTCGACTTGGGGATCTTTGTTGACTGGTAGATGTTTCTGAATTTGAGCGGCCAAATATTCAGAGTTAGTTTGAATAATCGTTACGAGCAACGAGTCAGCTTGAATGTGCTCAATCATAGCGAGGTGGCTCTCAATGAGGTCGAATCCAAGGGCTAATAGTTCATTCAAATATGTCATAGAATCAGTAGCTGTACTGGTGAATTCGGCCTGTTCGAGTTGTTCTTGTTGAAGTGCTTTAATCATAAAGGCGAAAAAATCATACTTATCATCAAAATGATTATAAAAGGTAGCCGTCCGTGTCTGCGCTACCCGGCAGAGCTCGGTGACCGTAATTTCAGAAAAGTTCTTCTGTTGAATCAACTGATTAAAGGCGGTAAACAGTGCGGTATAGGTTTTCTGAGTGCGAAGATCTGAACGATGTGATTTCATCAAGTTAGCTCCTATCAAAATGCGTAGTGAAACGCAGCTTTTCGTCAATTAATGAGTGTTTTAGAGACTTCTGTCCCTTGTTGACTGGCAAGTATTTGGCTATATTAAGGCCATTCAAATAAATAAATCAGTCAGGTAGGGAGTCGATTATAATGGCAAATGTAAGAATTATGGATCAACCAGCAGATTTTAAGAACAGCGGTACTGAACCACAACATGTCGCTGTATGGGAAGATGGCAAGCGCGATGATGACCGTGCTGGCGCATTTGAATGGTGGTACTTTGACGCTGTCTTGGATGATGGCTCTAAAGTAGTGATTCCTTTCAATACGAAGGGCAATCAAAATACACAGTTAGATGGTGCGCAACCCCAAGTGATGATTACGATTACTGATCCAGACGGTAAGAAGTACACTGATCTTACTAAGTATACCGCTGATGAGTTCCAATATTCAAAGCAACGGTGTGACGTTAGAATTGGACCACATCACGTTGCTGGTGACTTAAAAACGTATCAGATTCACGTTGAACCAGTTAACGGTATTGGTGCGGATTTAACGTTAACGAGTACTAGCACACCATGGCGAGCGGGTAATGGTTATTTTGACTTTGGCAACGACAATTACTTCACTTGGTTATGCGTCGTACCACGGGGTGAAATCACCGGGACCTTAACGTATAATGGGCAAACAGTAGCGGTTACTGGTCGTGGCTATCACGATCATCAGTGGGGCAATATCCATCACGTCATGGCTTGGAATAACTGGTTGTGGGCCCGCCAGAATTTTGACGACTACGCTATCGTTGTATTTGATTTCGTGGCTCGCGATACCTACGGGTACAAACATATGCCGCTGACTTTCATTCAGGATGCGGATGGCGAGATTATTTATCAGAACTATGATATTAAAAATACTAAGTATCAAGTACTCAGTGAATATGTGCAAGAGAGTACCGGTAAGTCGTATCCTAAGAAGTCGAGATATACTTTCGATGACCATGGTAAAAAGATTGAGTATGAGCTATCTGTAAAGGAAGAACTGAGTATTGAAGACCTGTATAGTTCAGCACCAGCGCCAGCTAAGAAGCAGTTCGATCAGATGAATATCAAACCGACCTACGCGCGTGAATTTGCGACTGGGACGCTGACCTTTGAACAGGGCGGACAATTGGTTAAACGAAGTGGTGATATGATTTATGAGTTTGTGTACGTTGGTAAAGAATACCGGCCAATGATGGAGCATTAATTTAATATATTGATATAAAAATAGTAATTTAAGCGCTGTTAGACCTTAGATTACTATTTTTTGTGATTGTCTTAACAGCAACATTTATCATTGATATTAATACAGCCCTTTAAATAATAATGGTGTTTTCCTTTTGCCTTCGCTATAATAAATAAGCGAATAATTGGAGGAACATTATGAATGAACAAGAAGCTTATTTAACAGCGTATTACTGGCTGGCTAGTAGCTGGCTCAAAGATGAGTATCTAGGATTAGAGGATGAGGTGGGGACAGCAGGAGTGGCTGATCCGGTACGGTTATTGTTGAACCAGATGCAACCCGCTGCAAAGGCCAAACCTCAGGGGGATGATCAGACGTGGCAAGCTTGGCGTCAAGCTGTCATGACGGTGCCGACTAATCAAGAGGGTGGTCAAGCCAAGCTGGTATTACCAACAGCAGTTCAATCACCAATGTTGTTGAGCGAGATGACAGCGTACACGTCGCTGGCAATCTTTCTACAACAACGAGATGAACCTAACTTGCAGCGACTGGGGCAACGTGTTGCAACGCAGTCTGAAGGGGCAGCTTGGGAATTGTGGCAAGCGCATCACAAAAGCATGAATCCTGAAGCAGCACCGGAAACATTGACGATTGACCAGCTCAAAGCGGTTGTCTGGGTCTTTTTTGCCAAATACAGTATTGCCGGTGATCCTTTTGACATCGATGATCTGTTGCCTGAACTTGAGGCTTGGCAGACAGAACCCGATGAAGATCTCGATGCTAAGTGGCAGACTACCATTGCCGGTGCTGATACTGACGGCAAGCTAGTTACCCTGGAACAAGGGTTAGTGATCGCCTTAACCTTTTTTAACTCAGTTGAATGGGGCGGCGACCTTGCTATTAAGGCTACTTTACAGAATAAACTCACACAACGCGGATTAGATGGTAATTTAAATCCTGAAACGGTCGCTAATTGGGAAGATGCTTGGCGTCACTGGGACGCTGCTGATATTGCAACAGTCGAAAGCTGGTCAGTGAATATTCTTGATCCTGATGATGAAGCTGCGGATGCGACTTTTGAGGACGATGATGAATCCGACGAAGACGAGTATGAAGATGATGACGAAAGTGATTATGAAAATCGTCACGATGAAGAAGCTGCTGACGATGACTACGACGATGATTATGACGACGAAGATGAAGAGGAAGCAGACGGTGAAGAAGTTAAGCCAGCTTGGAAAGTTGGGATGTCGTACGCTGCTGTGTTCATTGTCTTTCGTATCATCATGTGGGCAATGGTTTCGCCAGGGCACTTACCAGCATTAGCGTTGGCCGGTGAATACAGTAACAAGTGGATATTGATTGGTGTTAGCATTCTACTTATGTTCGTTGCATGGATGATCTTGGCAATTATTGTGACGTTGATTGTTTTGCTCTGGCGCTTCGGTAAAGGCTTGATCAATAGGTAAATAAACTAATAATCCCCATCAAGATTGGTGAATAACCAGTCTTGATGGGGATTTTTGTGTTTTTAGGAGTTGATAGTCTTGATCCAGTAATCATGATATTTGGTGCCATCATGACCGATCAATGCTTCATTAGTGGGGGTGAAACCTAGATTTGTGAAGGCTTGGGCACGTTCTGCAGTTGTGCTGATAATTTTGATAGCAATCTTCTCACAATTAAATAAGTCAAAGGCAACTGTCATGAGCGGAGATAATAGTTGTTCGATTGTGTTGGTATGTTCGTAATCTGCACGCAAATCTAGACGTAACACGCCACACTTGTCAAAGTAGTCCGCCGCATCACGATGAAATAACTCGATAGTTCCAACCGCAGTAGTCGTTTGCTGATCGATAATTGCCCAACGAACGAAACCTTGTTGTGTGTACATGGATAACCAGTAGTCAATTGCAGTCTGTATTCGTTCCTGAGTGGTGTAATGAAAATCATCACCGCCACAGTTGTCACTATTGAACCGTGCGACAGCTTGTTGGTCTGAGTAGACTTGCAGTAAATCAGCCCAGTCATCCTTGGTAACTAATCTTAAACAGTAATGTTCATTAGTGAATTGTGGGCATTTCTGATAGACATTATTCATTAGTTAACATCCTTTCTTCTGAAGTAGTGTTAGGTATATGATGATACGGATACTATAACGTGAATAAGTGAAACTTTAGTTAGCGCTTACATAAGGTGAGTCAGCTATAACGAGTGTGACGAAACTTTATATCGCCACAAACGAACGACTTCAACTATAATAAGAACATTAATAAAACAAATGATGATTAAGAAAGCAGGGTCAACATGTTTCAAGACATCGCACCACACGTGTTAAATAATCAGAACGATAAGCGGCGTGCGCCTCATAAGGGGGATTACGTGCTGATTGGTCGCAAGCAACAGGTTGTGTTAACGACCACAGGAACCCTACCGCTATATGAAATGGTGGCAAAAGACTGGGCGTTTGATGAAGCACAGTACCGCTACTTGTTAGCAATTGATGATATTGCCTTTTACTGGGTTGATGTTGACGCTACTGAAAAGGCGGACTATCAAGTTGGTGCTGCCCGAAGTTTCCGCAACTTAACGCCAGACTGGTTAGCTTTTGGGAGTTCTACAGCGGCCCATCTTGCTTGGTGGTATGACACTAGCCGTTTCTGTGGCCATTGTGGGCAACCATTGCAAGAGGGAACGACGGAACGGTCACTAGTCTGCGAGGCGTGTGGTCAGACGATTTACCCAACCATTATGCCAGCCATCATCGTTGGCGTTACTCACGGCGACAAGTTATTGATGACTAAATTCTTAGGTGGCTATGATCGGTATGCCTTGATTTCAGGGTACACGGAGATCGGTGAGACCTTTGAAGATACGGTTAGACGAGAAATTATGGAAGAGGTTGGCCTACAGGTTCATAATATTCGCTACTATGGTAGTCAACCGTGGGCACCGTCGCATACCTTGTTGGCGGGCTACTTTGCCGACTTGGATAAGGATATTGCGATTGAGCTGGAGACTGATGAGTTGGCGAAAGCTCAGTGGTTTACGCGTGATCAGATTCCAAAGGGCGATACGACTGACAGTTTGACGTGGACGATGATTGAAGCATTCAGGAATCAGAAAATTTGATCAAGGTGTTTTTATTTAATAAGTAAAGATGCCTAAAAAAGTCACGCAAGACTGATTTTTCAGCTTTGCGTGACTTTTTAGTGTGGTATGAGTTGTTGAAGAACTATTTTTCTACTAGCACTTGGTACGGATGATTCATAAAGTTCAATTGATAGGCCACGCGATATTTACCGGCGTTCTTTCCAGTTGTGAATTGGTGATTATTACTATTAACTAATAGTAAATCACCACGACGGTAGAATTTGTTTAGTTTTGTCTTATCGTAAATGCGACCATATCTATGATGAGAACTCATATTATTAAGATCGAAGTTCTTCTTATTATCTGAAAGGGATAGGATCTGTTGATTACTTTTAGCAGACTTGTCACTGAGCATGGCGTATCCTTGTAAGGTTTTGACACGTTGATCGATAGTGAATAGCCGATGCTTAGATCCCATTAGGGTTGAAATCTTTTGAAGATCATGGTAACTGACATCGCCACTGGTGAAGTACGTTTCATTAGGGCTTAGACGACCATAATAACCTAACGAAATAAAGCAAGTCATCATTAGAACCAATATTGGTGTGAAGCTCAATAAGAATCTCCGCCCAAGTAAAGTATGGACCAGGTACAGACCATAACCAGCCAGTATGGCTAATAACCAATTGATGAAGTTCCAATGGTTAAAGTTTGGCGTGATAATAAACATTAATGGTAAGAAAGCTAACAGCGATAAGCTAATAACTAGTTTAATATCATAAGCTTTATTCGTTAAGAACCGACGTGGTGTTAAGATACCAAGAACACTGAACCCAAGTAGAAATGGGAAAATAGTTCCGTAGCCGCTGACAGAATTCCAAGGCCACCCATCACTACCGCTAGAATACTTTTGAAGTCCTGCAACAAAGTTCAGTAGCATGGTGTGAATTAGATGTGGGGCTTTAAAGTCAATGAATGATCCCATACGAGCAACGGGCATTGCTGGATATGAGAACCACAGAAACTTACCAGGAGTCGAGTCCTTTAGTAAAATAAAGTGATAGGCAAAAATAATCAATGGCATTGCTAAGAGACCTAAAATAATAGCATAGGATATCAGATTAACTAATGTCATCTTGTGCTGTCGTAGAACGTAAATAGCAATCAATAATAGCATGATTGGAATATATAGCCATCCTGCCATGTAGCCATAAAGTGAGGCAGCAATTAAAAAGACTGATAGGATTGTCCAAATGGTGCTCCAACGTTGTTGTTGAACGTGCCAACTTTGAATAAGTGCTAGTACTCCGAGTAATAATGTCAGTGGCGCAATATTACAATCTAGAATCCAGCGAGCAGAAATGAAGATCCATGGTGATGTCGCTAGGGAAAGTATTAGCCAAAATCCTAAGCTATTTGGTTTTGATTGTGACTGTACCATGTACAAGATGAGAATCATGGTTAGTAGAGTGAACAGGACCATTGGCAATCGAGCTAAAGTAATTGAAAAGCCAAATAGTTTAATCAATGGTGCGGCAAGATAAGCATATTCTACAGACTGACCGTTGCCAAAGATACCGGCAAAATATAACGGCCAATGTAATCCATGCATGTCCGTACCGTGGCGTGCTATTGAACGGATTTCGTTCATATAAGTTGCTTCATCGACAAATAAGTTTGGAATGTCTCCTAACTTATGTATTAGTAGAAATCCAAAAATAATAATTATTAGTAACCCACTAATAAAATATGGATGTTTACGACTGTTTTGAATATAACGCTTTATTTGCATGTGACCATCCCCGTTTTTAAGTCCTATATTGCCATACTCCTAAAATTAGCACATAGCTTGAATTTTATGCTAAAAGGCAATGAAACGCAAGCCAACCAGTAGCTTGTGTATACGCCTTAAACATGCACTGTTAAGACGGCTGAAGTCGGTTTACTAAGCTCATGAAGATGTGATTAAAATAATGTTGACTGAAATATTATAAGACCAAGTAAAGTGCTAAGATATAGAATGTAAAAATGATGAAAAGCGGTGAAGAAATGCAGAGTAAGCTCAAAGAACGACTAGACATGTTCAGCGACGCTATTATCGCGATTTTGATTACGATAATGGTGCTCGAGTTACCGATTACGTTACACAGTGGTGTGGTCGATTATGCCCAATTATTCAAATCGATTGGCATCTATGCGGTGAGTTTCTGTTTCATTGCGAATCTGTGGTATCAACACGCAGTGATCTTCAATGAAGCGGAGACTGTACCGAATGCGATTATTGTACTCGACTTAGTCTTTCTATTCTCGATGTCACTAATTCCGACCTTTACACGGATGATGACGTCAGAAACGACTAATATTAATGTGATGCTGTACGCAGCATTGTGCTTGATTATTTCACATGTCTTCAGGCGAATCTCGAAAACAGTTATTCATGATAAGTACACGGATAAGGCGGATATGCGCCAATTATATAATGTGATTTATGGATCGGGTTACTTAGATTCAGGTGCGATGTACATTGTACTGATTGTGCTAGGCTACTTCTATCCTAAAGTGGTGTTAATCCTACTTATCATTATTCCGGTGCGGTCATTCATTAGCCACGCCAGAGATAATGCGGAATTGAGTGAATTAGAGAAGATGGATGATGCTGACAAACGCGAATTCCTAGCATTGTCGATCAAGGAACAACGTCGTTTCCGTCAATTATTACAACATTACTTCAGTCATGCGCGCCGGATGCGTGATGATCAAGCTGGTCAGGAGCAGGCGTGGGCGGAATTTGCGCAGACAGCCAAGGATGAGTTTCACGTGTCTGACCAAACGTTAGGTAAGTGGATGAACAAGGTAAACCACGATAGTGCACGTCGGGATAAACGAGACCACCATTAAGTTGTAGCATATTAATGTAGAAAAAATAATCAGATAATATTAAGTAGGGGGAGTTAAATGAATAAGGGACGAGTAGAGGCATTTACCGATGCGGTGGTCGCAATTGTGATGACCATCATGGTGTTAGAATTTGAGGTACCATCTGAGCCAACTTTTGCGGCTCTAGCGGAAAATGGGAGTTACTTGATTGCATACTTAATCAGTTTCCTGTTTATCGGGGTAGCATGGTATAACCACCATTATATGTTGACGCTGACGAAACGAATCAGTAAGCGGGTCTACTGGTTGAATAACCTGTGGATATTGTCGATGTCGCTATTACCGATTGCGACGGCTTGGGCGGGGAAGTTTATCGACCAGCCACAACCAGAACTGTTTTATTTCATTATTTTCTTGTTGTGGGCCTTAGCTTATGCAGTATTATCGTATGCGATTGTTCAGGATAATCAGCGTGAGGGCCATACGGATGTGGCAAATAAGATTCGACGGATGCCAGTCTATCGAGTGCATACGCACTGGTGGTTCTGGGCGCTGAGCGTGGTTATCGGGTTACTGATTCTCTTTGTGTGGCCACCACTGTCACTGGTATTCACCGTAATTGAATTAATTATCATGGCGATTAAGACCACACCAGATAGTGATCATTTGATGCAAAATCAATAGTTTAATAACGTTGAGACGGTTGAATCTTATTTTTGAGATTCAACCGTCTTTTTTTGATAGGATATTCAGAGTAATCAAGATCCTTGATTGCTGTGAATGTGGCTGTTGCTTACGTAAAATAAGCATAAATAGTCATGAAATAGCACTAATTTAGATGGAAATTATAAAAAAATTCAAAAAAACTTCAGAAAAAATTAATCAACACGCTTAATCATTACCTTAGTAACTAAAAACATACAGAACGTAAATAAACAGTATAAATAAAATTTATCATATTTAATTATAACTAAATGAGTAAGTTCCTCAATAAACTGATTGTGTAAGTTAAATGGGCCGCTTAGTAAAAAATCTAGCCTAGCATTTCTCATAATCTTATTGAAAAATTGATAAGTATTTATAATAAGAAAATAAAATTTATAAGGATTAAGCAATGACCTTTACACACCGCGTACCACGCATATACCAGATGTATATTTATCGAAAAATGAATATATGTACCCGTTTTCACGTCTAGGAACGTTGATATACTTGCGTTTAATTAGTTTACTAGGTATAGTATTGACGTACATGAATATCGCAGGTGAGTGCGTTTTTTTTACGAAGCAAACTTACTTGGACAGTTTGAAAATAATTAATAATTTAATCAAAGGGGACTTACAACATGGGTGCTAATAATAAGCGCAATGCAGAAGCAACAAGCAAAGAACACTATAAGATGTATAAAAAAGGTCGGAACTGGCTATTCGCTGGTGTAATGGTTCTAAGCTGGCAAGTTAACTACATAAACGCTAATGCCGATACAACGGCTGACAGCAGCAGTAACGATAACATTGCTACAGTTAACAGCACGACTAGCTCGGATAGTAACACGGTAACGTTAAGCAGCAAAGCAACAACAACTGCTACCACCACTACCGAGGATAGTACAAGTGCCGCTGCTACAAGCACGACTGCGAGTGAGTCCACTGCAACATCATCAAGTGCAACCAGCGCCTCATCAACAGCTACTAGTACAACGACTGCTACTTCTGCAGTAACTAGCAGTGCAACTAGTTCAGCAACGTCTGCAAGTGCAACTAGTTCTGCTAGCTCAACGAGTACTAGTAGTGAAAGTTCAGCTACTAGCAGCGCCGCTAAGACAAGTAGTGATACAACTACCACAGCAACTAGTGATAGTACGGCTACAACAACTGATACGACAACGAACCAAGTAGCTACTGATGATGTCACCACTGATACTACGGTGACGACGGATACTAATATGGCGACTACTGGTAGCGATGCTGCAACGACTGATCAGAGTGCTGCCTCAACTGCAGATAACAGTGCTTCAGACGGTGCCACGGTTAGCGATGCTGCTGATGTCACAACGGCCGGTACGGTTACTGATGATACGACCACTGATAACTTGACGACTGATGCAGCTACTTCAGCTGCAACTGATACCAAGACAACAGTTGCAACGCCTAGCACCACAACTAATGACCAACAAGTGACTAACAAGCGTGCGTCATTAGCACGTGCAGCAACTAAATCTGCTGATATTGCTAGTGGAACTTACGGGACAAGTGCTTGGAATATTGATAGTGCGGGTGTCTTGCATTTAGGTGCTGGGACGTTTGTTGATTCAAATGGTACCAATCCATGGGCTGCTTATGCGGATAGTATTACTTCAATCAGCTTTGATGGCAAAGTTGTGGGTAGTTCTAGTAGCGCAGGTTTGTTTAGAGATTTAACAAAATTAACGACTGTTACGAATGCTAATCAATTTGATACAAGTAAAGTAACGAACTTCTATTCTATGTTTAATGGTGATACTGCTTTAACTAGTATTGATGTTTCAAACTGGGATACCAGTAAGGTCACTGATATGGGCTACATGTTCTGGGGTGTTTCTAGCTTAACTACTCTAGATGTTTCAAACTGGGATACCAGTAATGTCGTGTATTTTCAGGCGACATTTTATAACATGTCTAGCTTAACTTCATTGGATGTTTCGAACTTTAATACGAGCAGTGCGACTGATATGAGCTGGATGTTCATGGGTGATAGCAGTCTTACTAGTCTAGATGTTTCGAACTTTAAGACGGGTAAGGTGACGACCTTCTATTCAACTTTCAGTGGGTTAACGAGTTTAACTAATTTAGATGTCTCGAACTGGAATACGAGTTCAGCTACAACGATGGCGTTCATGTTTCATAACGACTACAGTCTAACAAGTTTAGATGTTTCCAGCTTTAATACCAGTCAGGTTACTACTATGCAAGCGATGTTCTATGCTGATCGTAGTTTAACCAGCTTAGATGCTTCTAATTTTGATACTAGTAGTGTTACTAACATGTATGCCATGTTTGCGAATACAAATAAATTAACTAGTTTAAATGTTGCGGATTGGGATACCAGTAAGGTTACGAACTTCAGTTGGATGTTTGGCAAAGATACTGATAGCTCAGCGACTGTCTCAGTTATAACCACGCTAGATGTTTCGAAGTGGAATACGAGTTCTGCAACCGATATGAGCTTTATGTTTTCTAATTTAACTAGACTGACATCACTTGATTTATCGAATTGGGATACAGGTAATGTAACGACTATGCAAGGAATGTTTGGTGGGAACAATGTAATTACCACCTTTGGAGACATTTCAAATTGGAATACTAGCAAAGTAACCAATATGAGTTATATGTTTAATGCGGTGATGAAGTTAGCCACTTTAGATTTATCTGGTTGGGATACCAGTAACGTTACCACTATGAAAGACATGTTTGGTGCAGATGCTGCAAGTAATCCAGCACATTTAGTAACCTTGAATATTGCGAACTGGGACACCAGCAACGTTACCGACATGAGTAGTATGTTTCTTAATCAGGTTTCGATGACTAGTTTGGATGTTTCAAAATGGGACACTAGCAAGGTTACTGACATGAGTAAGATGTTTGATGGTATGCTTCTGCTTACGTCATTAGATGTTTCAAACTTTGATACTGGTAACGTTACTGACATGACATCCATGTTTGAAAGTGACAAAAGTCTAGCCACGCTAGATGTTTCCAATTTTGACACCAGTAATGTAACCAACATGCATGGGATGTTCTATAACATGCCTGCCATTACAGCATTAGATGTTTCAAACTTTGATACTAGTAAGGTTACTGAGATGGCATACATGTTCACTAACGACAGTAAGCTAACGGTATTAGATGTTTCCAATTGGGACACTAGCAAAGTCACAACAATGGTCAATACTTTCTACGGACTTTCTAGTGTGAAGGTGTTGAACGTCAGCAACTGGAACACTAGTAGTTTGAAGCTGGCTTCTAAGACTTTTTATGGTGATACTAGCTTATTAGCACTGGATTTAAGTGGCTGGGATATGAGTAATGTCACGGCACTAGTCAATATGCTAGGGAACGCTGCCAAGATTCAGACGTTAGTATTAGGTGACAATAGTGAATTGATTCTAGGAACTAACACGGTTAACTTACCAGCCTTGACTGCTTCCAGCACCTACACTGGCAAATGGGTTGGTGTTAACTCTGGTAAAACCTATACTTCAGCAGAATTAATGGCTGGTGTGGCCGCTGATACGTATGTTTGGCAACGAGTTGATGCTTCAGCCACACTAGAAACTAGCGATAGTACGGTTGATTTGATTGCCGGACCAAAGACGACTTGGGATGCTAGTGATTACTTTGTTAGCGCGACTGATGCTGACGGTAGTACTAAGAGCTATTCTGACATGACTGTCTCAGGTACGGTTAATACTAATAAGGCCGGAATCTATGACATTGTCTATAGTTACACTGATTCAAATGGTAACGTCATCAGTAAGCTAGTTAGAGTAACGGTTGTTGCCAGTCAAGCTGGAATTGATGCTGATGATTCAAGTATCAATCAACAACCTTCAAACACTTGGAAACCAAGTGATAACTTGACTGGGTTAACTGACGATAAGGGTAACACCATTGATTTAACCAATGTAACGTATGTTAACGGTGAAGCTGCTACCAAGGCAGATAGCACGGGTACGGTCGTAACGGTCACTGGTAACGTTGATACGAGTGTGCCAGGCGATTATGAAGTCATTTACAGTTACACTGATGCAGAAGGCAATGTCTACACGAAGACCGTTACAATTACAGTTGTTGCCAGTCAAGAAAGTCTTGATGTTGAAGATCAGACCTTAACTCAAAACGAAACTTGGGACGCTGAAGCAGGTTTCACGGCCGGAACTGACTTTGACGGCAATGCCATTGATTTCAGTAAAGTAGTTGTTAGTGGTGACAAGGTAGATACTGGCAAGACTGGTACTTACAATGTTATTTACACTTACACTGATGCAGAAGGAAATGTAGTTGAGAAGACAATTACAGTGACAGTTTCTGATAGTAAAGCTAGTGTGACTGCCAAAGATACAACGGTTACTCAAGGTACAACTTGGGATCCAAGTACTGGCTTTGTAACTGGTACTGACGCAGATGGAAATACAATTAGCTTTGCAGATGGTGTTAAAGTAACTGGTGATACGGTTAATACTAGCAAGCCAGGATCTTACAACGTTATCTACACTTACGAAGATGCTTATGGTAACTCAGTGTCACAAACCATTACTGTAACTGTAACTGCGGCGGACAGTAAAGCTACTGTAAATGCCAAGGATATGACGGTTACACAAGACTCAACTTGGGATCCAAGTACTGGCTTTGTAAGTGGTACGGATGCGGATGGTAACGCAATTAGTTTTGCTGACGTCAAGGTTTCAGGCGACACGGTTAATACTAGTAAGCCAGGATCTTACAATGTCATCTACACTTATACTGATAAGTATGGTAACTCAGTGTCACAAACGATTACTGTTACTGTAATGGCGGCAGACAGTAAAGCAACTGTAAATGCTAAAGATACGACGGTTACGCAAGGTGATACTTGGAACGCCGAAGCAGGCTTCGTAAGTGGTACGGATGCTGACGGCAATGCGATTAGCTTTGACGATGTTAAGGTTAGCGGCGATACGGTTGATACCAGCAAGGCTGGTACTTACAATGTGAAGTACACTTACACTGATAAGTACGGTAACGAAGTTTCGCAAACAATTACGGTCACTGTAACTGCCAAGGATACTGATACCGGCAGTGGCGACAATAATGGTAATGGTGGTACCGATACTGGTGATAACGGTGACAGCGACAACAATGGCGGCACTGATACCGATAGCAACGGTAACGGCGACAACAATGGTGGCACCGATACTGATAATAACGGTAATGGCGATACTGAAACGACTACCGATGGTGATACGATCAATACTGATAGCAACACCAACACTGGCAATACGACTACTGGCAATACGGTTAATACCAATACTACGACTAACAAGACTGGTTCAACGGTCAATGCTGGTTACCAAACTAGCACGACTAAGGCTAAGACGGTTAAGTTAGGTGCCAAGACTAAGGGTACTGCGGTTGATCAGATTGCTAAGGGCAACTTGCCACAAACTGACGAAACGACTAAATCATCAGCAGGCGTTATGGGACTAGCAATGTTAGGATTCACTAGCTTGTTAGCTCTAGCAGGTGTAAAGCGTCGTCGGACAGATAAATAATTAAATATTACTGGACGGTTTAATCATTAGTTAAACCACTAGAAGCCTCAACTCGTAATGGAGTTGGGGCTTTTAGCTATTTAACTGGGTTTACTTTTGAGCGTGGCGGTGCCAAGAGACCTAATTAAGCACTAAATATTGATTATGCCGCACTAATCGTATTTGGATCTATGGTAATATTAAGCATAAATAACCTTATTATTAGGACAGTATCGGAAGGTGTCATTTTTGGAACAAAAGGGTATTCGGGACTACTTTGAACAAACCGTCGCCGCTGATCAGACACTGACAGACAAGCAACGGGCTATCTTACAAGCTAGTTTGGAATTGTTCGCTGAACAGGGGTTTGATCACACGAGTACAAGTGATATTGCGCAAAAGGCTGGTGTGGCTGAGGGAACGGTGTATCGCCGTTATAAAACTAAGGAAGCCTTACGGGAAGCTGTGATTGCGCCTATCATTGACCATATCTTTCCTTCCTTAGCGGCGGATTTTTCGCGGGATGAATTGCAGACCAAGTACGAGCGGCTGGAAGATTTTTTCAGAGCAGTATTTTCAGACCGGTTCAGCTTCGTTAATGATAACTTGCAAGAATTAAAAGTGCTGATGGAGATGGTATTCTTCACTTCGGATGGCCGTCAAGCTGTGATGGCTCACGTGGCCCCTGGTGTTGTGCAACAGATGATGGCGACGTTGGATGATTTAAAAGCGCGTCATTTAATGGTTGATTGGCCTAATGACTTGATTATTCAGACCATGTTGTCACTATTAGTTGGCTATTTTGCACGAACCACGTTGGAGTTGCCAGGAACTGAGACGCAGCGACAACTGGACTTTGTTGTGCAGCTGTTAACGAAGACGTTTAGCCCAGCACTAACGGAACAGTAGCGGCTTAATTGCAAGTAGGAAGGGACTTATTTGATAACAGCAGAGGTATCAGCGGGATTCTGATACTTACTGGAATGATTTTGGGGGAATAATGATGAATGTTAAGCGTTTTGGCATTGACGCACCACTGTTACCACTAGTTTACTTAGTTGGGGGAGTTTGGTTACTTATCTACGGTTATTTGAACCGGATGAATTACAGTGTGGTTGTTGAAATGGTTCTTGGTGCCATGATGGTTATCGGCGCAGGAATCGCTTTACACACAACGATGCGCGGTAAGTACCGGCTATTTGACCAATTGATTCAGCAGTTAGCTATTGATCCACACGCCCAAGTTTTAGATGTCGGGTGTGGTCGCGGAGCGTTGCTAACACGAGTTGCTCAACAACTAGTTAAGCCTGGTAAAGTGACGGGGATTGACCTGTGGCGTTCACGTGACCAGTCTAATAATGGGGTGAAGCAGGCGCAGCGGAATTTGGATGATTTAAACGTCGCTGATCGTACTGAGCTGGTGACCGGAGATATGGCGGAGTTGCCGTTTGATGACAATCAGTTCGACGTTGTGACGACCAGCTTTGCGTTTCATAATATTAAACGTTTTAAGCGACGTAATCAGGCGGTCGAGGAAGCTATTCGGGTACTTAAGCCGGGTGGTACGATTGCAATTATTGATACCGGGCATTGTTCAATGCAGTATCAAGATGTCTTTTTAGCTAATCACGTTCAGATTACTGAATCCAAAAAACTAGGCATTAACGGTTGGTGGTCAGGACCGTGGATGGGAAGTTATCTAGTTCGTGGCGTGAAGCAGTAGTGCGACAATATGAAGACTAATTAAACTAATATAAACGAATGGCGTGCATCGCTGAGATTGGAATTTCTTCCTGATCTCAGCGAAGCACGCCATTTTCTTAATGCTATTTTTCTATATTGAGAATGCTAAGTGAATCGATTGTTAGATTGTTTCGATTGGCAGGTGCATGCCCTTCCAGCCTTCTAGTGCACAGGATAATTCGAAGGCTTTGAAGTCGGCGGATAACAAGGTTAATAGAGCGACTTTGCCAAGAGTCGTGCCAGCAGTCCAGTCGTAGACAACGTAAGTTTTGGATGGATCTAGTTCTGACAAACGGTTGGCTAAGTCCTTAGCAGGCATGGCGATAGCACCCTTGATCTGGTCCTTCTTAATCTGAGCTGGGGCGTTACGAACGTCTAAGATGACGTATTCAGGATTATCTTTTTGAGCATCAGCGACAACGGTTTGGTGGTCAATGTATAGGCTTAAGTACGTTTTCAAAAAATCGATTTTAGTGGTTTCCATGATTAGTTTCCTTCTTTTCGTTGAGTTTGTTAGTACCGATGGTTACTTTGTGGAGCAGTGTTGAAAGGGTGGTGATCTCATCTTGTGACAATTCTGACATGATGACTTGTACAGCTTCGAAGTTATGTGGTAGGAACTTTTCCAAGACAAGTGTGCCAGTTGTGGTTAGTTCAATCATCACGGAACGCTTATCGTTAACCGCGCTGACCTTGGTGACCCAACCGTTGACGACCAGTTTGTTGAGAATCTTCGTCACGGTTGGTCGAGTAGCGCCCAGTTTGGTTGCAATTTCCGAAGGAGCCAACTGTTGCTGATCTGCCCGGAAGAGAAACATTAGAATGATGAAGCGCGTTTCCGTTAAGTCATATTCTGCAAGGACATCATCGTAGGCCTTTTGCATCTCGCGATAGGTCCATTGTAAATCTAGGAATAGTGCAGCGGCGTCAACATTAGTGTCGGCAGTCGCGTATTCACTAATCGTTTGGCCAAGCCGCCCGGTGTTGGGACGGTCGTTGAATTTAAAGTCGTCCATATAAGCCTCCTTCTAAATATAGTTAGCTAGCTAACTATATTTAGAACTATACACGCATAAATCGTAAAAAGCAACTATTTAGACTTTAGGAATGATAGGAGTGATGACCAAGATTAGATAAAGGATGAACGTAATCTTGGAAGCTGGAAAACCTATTAAGTCAGCGCTTTTGGTGGATAATAAGTTGAACTTGAAAGTGCGGTGATAGGTGTTCAATCTAAATGTGATAAAACTTTGAAACTTTGTAAATAATTCTCGGGCTTATTGATATATGAGGTATACTAATAAGTGATATGTAAGATTTTATAAACGAATATATAAATAAAAATAATTATAGTTTGAATTGTAGGAGTGAATTAGATATGTGGAAGCGTCGCCGCAACTTAAAAACAGCTGAAATGTCCGAGAAACGGACCTACAAAATGTATAAAAAGGGTCGAATCTGGATAATTGCCGGTATTAGTACATTTACGATCGGGATGGGTGGCTTACGGGCTCAGGCCAGTGAGACAACGAGCGCTGCAACTAGTTCGACAAGTACGGATAGTAGTAGCACGGCCACTAGTTCCACGGCTAAGGCTGTGACACTAAAGACGTCAGCTATTGCAACTACCAGTACAACGAGTAGTAGTGACTCGACAACTGATAAGACAAGCAGCAGTTCGACGGCTAGTTCAACCAGTTCTAGCAGTAGCTCAACGAGTGCGGCAAGTTCATCAAGTTCAGAAAGTGCTGCCAGCTCGTCCAGTGAATCAAGTTCGACTGTTTCGACGAGCTCTGTATCTAAGACTGCTAAACAAAGCGAAACTAGTGAAGCGGCCACTGCTTCTTCAGCAAGTTCAAAAAGTGCTGCAACGAGTGCTAGTTCAAGTAAGCAGACGGCAACTGCTACTAAAAGTGTCACTAAACTGTCACGAGCAGTTAGTGCAGCAACTACGAGTACGATAGTCACCGTCAATTCAACATCAAAGACCTATGATGGGACGACTAGTACCCCTAATAAGTATACGGTGACCTTAGCTGCTGGGACTAAAGCAGCATCAGGGTGGGCTTCAACGTCAGTAGCTAATGTCTATACGGTTACTGATATAACGGATATTGATACCACTCAGTTCAGTGCGGGCGTTGGGACTTATACGATTGCATTATCTAGTTCAGGACTGGCCAAGTTGAATAAGGCCAATACTGGTACTGATTTGACAGCGGCTAATGTCGTGACTGGAACACTGACGATTGGAAAGGCACCAGTGCCAACTGGCTCAATTACTGTTGAATCAACAAGTGTGAATTACGGTGATGATTTACCAGCGAGTTATACGGTAGATGTTCCGGTGACTTATGCAGTACCGAGTGATTGGACTTATAAGAGTACATCTAGCGATGGGCTAACCAAAATCTATACGATTGCCAGTAATACGGGCGATTTGACACCGATGACAAATACGGCAGCGGGAACTTATACGCTGAGTTTGACGGCACAAGGTCTTAGCAAATTGCAGGCAGCTAATCCTAATTATGCGATTAATAGTAGCTCAGTTAATAGCGGCCAGTTAATGATCAAGTCACATGCAATCGTTACGATTGGTACTGCGACGTCGGTTGTGGCAGCGGGACTACCATCAAATATTACGATTTCGGTAGCTAGTAATTATGTCGTTCCAAGTGATTGGACAGTTTTTTATAACAATACAGCCCAATCTTCAATTGTGTATACGGTACCCCGTAGCTATATTGATATCACTAACGTTGATCGCTATACGATTGGCAACTATAGTGTGATGTTAACGGATGCAGCCATTGAAACTTTGGCTGCCGCTAACCCGACAGTAACGTTTGATA
Source organism: Lactiplantibacillus herbarum (assembly GCF_001039045.1). Lineage (GTDB taxonomy): Bacteria > Bacillota > Bacilli > Lactobacillales > Lactobacillaceae > Lactiplantibacillus > Lactiplantibacillus herbarum. The sequence continues at coordinate 36,020 of NZ_LFEE01000038.1, read as the reverse complement.
GTAGCGATATTAGTGCAGGTGCAATTCAAATTGTGGCGAAGACGTCAGGGACAGTAGCAACCCCTAGTAACTTTTACGCAACTGTTGGTATCAAGGCCGGTTATACCAGTAATAGCCCTAGTAATTATACGTCAACGTTGAAGGTTGCTTATGGTTCAACGCTATTCTTACAGTTACGGTTATTAAACTTCGCACAGACGACTCAGGTCGGGACAGTCGTTAATAATATTTCAGACTATGTCATTATTCCAGCTGGTTTTGCGGTTGCAACTAAAAATGCGGATGGGACTTATTCAACTTCAACTGACCCTACCGCTACACTCAAAGCAGAGATTGAAAGCATGTTAGCAGCCACGGGGACTACTTATGGTGATGTGACGGTAACAAAGCTAGCCGACTATAATGGTCGGCAGACGTTTGCCATTCAATTTGCATACGCGCCGACCTACAATACACTATATAACACGACTTACTATACGGAAACGCCAATTATTGCAACGTATGGATCAGGTATTACTAGCGGCGCTATCGGAACGGATGCTGCTAGCCAGGATTCTGCGGTATTGTATGCGACGGATGATGCGAGTGTCAATGGTGGGAGTTATACGTTTAACTTATATGGTTATGCGAATGTGCCACAAGTAGCTGATGCACTGGGGATTAGCGATGCCGTTACAGGTCTCTCACAATATTATGCCTATATTTATCACTTCCAGTTATTTACTGCTCAGGTTGAAGATACGTATCAATTGGTCTCAACCAATGGCGATATACTTGCAGATAATGTAACTTTTACAGGTAATAGTGGGACAACTTACAATCCACTAACTAAGTTACCATCAACCATTGTTAAAGATGGTGTGACTTATTATTTGCGTACTAGTGCGGTCCCAACAACGCAAACTTATGATCAGATTACTAGTTCGGTGACGGAAGGTAGTGTGGTTGCTGGTCAAACCTACGTTGCTTACTATGAAAAATATGTGGAAGCTACAACGGATGCGACGGCGGTGATTACTATCGCTAATCAGCAGAAAGTCTATGATAATAATTCAGCTACTGATCCGGCGTACTACACGGTTTATTTGCCAAGTGAATACACAGCGCCAGCTGATTGGACTGTGGATAGTTCTGTGCCAGTTATCAGTGGTTCAACGGCGTACAAAGTGGCCGCTAAGTACATCGACACGTCAGCAATCAATCAGAACGCGGGCAGCTATCAAGTTACTTTAAATGCAGACGGTATGGCTGACTTAGCAGCTGCCAACGATGGTTTACTGATTGCGCAAGACGTTAACGTCGGTGGGACTTTCACGATTACCAAGCGACCTGCTACGATCACGGTGACGGGTGGCACTTATAAGTACGATGGCAAGAACCATGGTGCGACGGGAACAGTCAGCGGTTTAGCTGATGGCGACAGTTTAGATTACACGCTTAGTGCTGGTCAAACGGCTATTGGTACGTATGATATGTCGGCAACCTACACGGCTAACGATAATTATGACGTTACCGTGGTTGATGGGACGCTGGATATCACCTCGAATGATTATCAACTGACGATTAACTATGTTGATGAGAACGGCAATGTGATCAAGACGGCGGTTACGACTGGTGGACATAACTATAATGATAGTTATACGACCAATGCGTCTGTGATTAAGGGGTATTACCTAGTAACCACACCAAGCAATGCCAACGGGACGTTTACGACCTTGCCAAGTGATGTAACTAGCATCAATACTGGCGACGTTTCAGTAACTTATAGTTATCGTAAACTCGGTTCTTATGTCATTACGGGTAAGGATGGTTCAACCACGACGATTCAATATGTGAATGATCCTGATGACCCAGCTAAGATTGTGACACCAACTGATTCGACAGTACCGTATGTGGCTGGTTATACACCACAAGTTAATGGCAAAGATTTAACCCCCGTTGATGCGACTGATTTGAGTAAGGGCTACAATTACCCAACGCCGGTTGATCCGGGGACCGATACCGCGATTAGTTATCAGGCTAATACGCAAACGATTACGGTTAACTTGGTTGATAAAAATGGTAATGCAGTGAAGAACACGGCTGGTCAGAGCACGTATACCGTTACTGGTAAGACGGACGATACTGCTGATTTCAGTGGCATCACGACTAGCGATAAACTAGTTAAAGGTTACGTTTTAACCAAGGATGGCACGACCACCACGATCACTTATGGTGACGGCACGATTGCACAAATAGTAAACATCGTGTATACGCCGGTCGGTAGTTACCAGACGACTAGCCCTGATGGGACAACTAGTTCGTTACAATATCCTAACGATGCGACTGATCCAACTAAAATCCCGACGCCAGCGGATACGACGGTGCCATACGTGGCCGGTTACACGCCACAAGTTAATGGTCAGAAACTGACACCAGTTGATGCGACTGATTTGAGTAAGGGCTATTATTACCCAACGCCAACATCGGCAACTGAAGATACGTTGATTAGTTATACGGCTAATAAGCAGACAATTACGGTTAATTTAGTCGATAAAAACGGTAATGCGGTGAAGAATGCTGCTGGTCAGAGTTCGTATACGGTGACTGGGACGACGGGTGCAACTGCTGATTTCAGTGGTATCACGACTAGCGACAAACTCGTTAATGGCTATGTTTTAACCCAGGATGGCACGACCATTACGATCACATATGGTGACGGGACAACTGCACAAGTTGTGAATATTGTGTACACGCCGGTTGGTAGTTATCAGATTACGGATCCTAAGGGCAGCACGAGTTCAGTCGGTTATCCAAATGACACGACTGATCCAACGAAGGTGATGACGCCAACAGATTCAACCGTGCCATACGTGGCTGGCTATACACCACAATCGAATGGTCAGAATTTGACGCCAGTCGATGTTAATGATTTAAGCAAGGGTTACTATTACCCAACGCCAGTCTCAGCAACTGAAGATACGGCGATTAGTTACACGGCCAATAAGCAAACGATTACGGTTAACCTAGTTGATAAAAACGGCAATCCGGTGAAGAACGCCGCTGGTCAGAGCTCATATGTGGTAACTGGGACAACTGGTGCGACTGCTGACTTCAGCACCATCACGACTAGTGATAAGCTAGTTAATGGCTATGTGTTAACTAAGGATGGCACCACAACAATAATCACTTATAGTGACGGGACGACTGCCCAAGTTGTAAACATCGTGTACACGAAGGTTGGTAGTTATCAGATTACTAATCCAAGTGGGGATAAGAGTTCAGTAACTTATCCTAACGATACGACTGATCCAACCAAAGTGACGACGCCAGCAGATTCAACGGTGCCATATGTTAAAGACTATACGCCACAAGCAAATGGCAAGGACTTGACGCCGGTTGACGCTAATGATTTAAGCAAAGGGTACTACTACCCAACGCCAACGTCTGTGACCGAAGATACGGTTATTACGTATCAACAAGTGAAGACTGTTTATCCAAGCGAACCGAGTGAGCCAGATACTAAGCCAGTTAAGTCAACGGAACCTGAAACACCGGCAAAACCAGACACATCAACTGATACTGAAACGGTAGTTAGTCCTGATGAAATTCAATCAGAAACTGGCGATAGTTCAAGTGCAAATCAGGGGACAACGTCTGGTCAGGTAACTGAATCATCGATAAAAGTGAATGCTACTGTGGTTAAGTCAACAACTAAGGCCACGGCAACATCGGGTTCTTCAACTGATAAAGCGGCAACTTTGCCACAGACTGATGAACAATCAGATCAGCAATTAGCACTATTAGGCTTAGCCTTAATGGTACTGAGCGGTGGTGTAGGGATTGGTCTAGGTCGGCGACGCAAACGTGATTTAGATTAATGAACAATTGAGGTAATAATAAAAACTGTCACCAGTAATCGGGGTAAGCCGCGGTTGCTGATGACAGTTTTTTGCTTTGATAACTAAAAACACGCTATCCCATTACGATTTTGCAATGAGGTAGCGTGTTTATGGTTGGTTATAATTTTGGAAAAATGATAAAGACGTTAGGACCTAATTACTTGCTGCGTGGCGCTTGGGGGTGCAACACGGCAGTTTTTTGTGGAATCGTTTGATCACGACCCAGGTACATCTGATAGAACGGTGGTACATCGTTGACCATCTTCAAGAGAGTTGCTTGTAATTCTGGGAGCTTAGCTGGATCGAGGGCTGGGAGATCCGCGGCGGTCACGTCACCGTGAATACCTGCAAAGCGTTTAACCCGTTCTAACAGGTAGCGCACGTCGTAACGTGAAGGGTTAACTTCGAGCACCGCTTTATCAAAGTGAAGTAATCCATAGACGGCTTCTAGGCCAGTCCGTACTGACGTTTCAACGGTGAAGACCACGTCATCGTCAATTTCAACGAATTGTCCAAGTAAGGCTAAGTTGGTGCAGCCGTCTGGGATGACGTTTGGCCGGTCACCGAGTTCACGTGGCATGAACTGGGCGGTACAGTATGGCATCATGGCGGTTGACATGTAAGTGTGGGCGAGAACCTCGTCCTTAATATCTAACATGCCGAGATGGTAGAGTAATTCAGTCATAATTTCATCACCGGTACAGTCCCACATCCGTTTCTTGATGTAGTTCCCAGTGTTTTCGCCATACAGGCCGTAACCCCAGCCAACTTCTTCATCTTCTGCTTGGTATGGGAAGAATGGTTTGTGATGGATTTCAAACGAGATATCCCAGTTGGAATCCTTAAACGTCATTAAGCCACCAGTACCGGCTGGGCTACCAGACATCGTTTCGATGCGTTTGAAGAATTCGGGATAACCTTTAACAGTTGGGAAGAATGAGATCCACTTGGTCTTGTCGATTTGGCCAAGGAATTTCTCGGGATGGCCGAACTTGGCGTCCTTGTTAGCGAGGTTCTTCCAAATGGTGAAGGTTCCCATGTCAGTCGTGTCGCGGTTGGTTTCAGCGACGGTGTGGTTGTCACCGAAAGTGCTGTTTTCGCTGATGGAGCCGGTCGTGACGAAGACTAAATCTTGAGGCGCAATCGCCACGTCAGCTTTGATACCGTCTTGAGTAGCCAAAATAGTATTGACGGTGTTATTGGCATCGTCCAGTTGCAAATCAGTGACGGTGAAGTTGTTGACGAAAGTAACGCCTTTGTCAGACAGCCAACGTTCGATTGGTAAGATGATGGCGTCGTATTCGTTGTACTTGGTATGAATGAAGCCTTCCAAGTATTCGTGGCGCGTAATGAAAGTGAACCGTTGCCAGTAACGACGACATTCAATGACACTGTGATAGTGTTTGAAGGCTAACTGACTGTGGAAACAGGTCCAGAAGTTTGTCTTGAAGAAGCCTTTGTCAAAGAATTCATCGAGACTGCGGTTAGCGAGTTCTTCCTCCGATGAACTGATGATCTGGCGCATTGCTTCAGCGTAGCGGGGTTCCAATTTGTAGTCGTGGTAGTGACTGTCGATCTCACCTTGGTTGATGATGACGCGGGCTTCACTGTGGATTGGATCGTCACGGTTGAAGTCGACCACGTCGTCCAATACGGTTCGACCAGGATTCTCTAACGACGGAATCTTGCTACACAGATACCACAGGCATTCCATGTAGGGTTCGAGTTCGCGTTCGGCGCGGCAGAGGTAACCGCTGTTCTGCTTAGTCCCATCCATAGAGCCACCGACAACGGGTTTCTTTTCATAAATAGTCACGTTGCGGGCGGGCATCTGGGCGTCGTCAATCAGGAAGACGGCGGTTGCTAGGCCGGCAATCCCGCCACCAACGATATTAGCGCGGCGGTCGTCGATTCCAGCTGGTTTTAAAGGACGATACATGGTTTGATAGATGTTCATAATGAAGACCTTCTTCAATTGGATTTCTTGCTTGTCCTAACAATAGGCCGTGGATCGACTTAGAACAATTGACAAAAAAAGTGAACTGTCAAAATTTTGACAGTTCACAAAAATTGTAAAATCTATTTGGTATAACGTTGGAGGGCCTTCTGGAAATCGCCCTGAATTAAGACGCCGGTCTGTTCAACGATGTCGTGGGGATCAGCTTTGAGGTCGTCTTTGACCCAATCAAAGATCAACGCAATGAAGGCTAGACTGTAGAAATGAGCGATGAAGTCCTTATGTTTTTGGGCGACGTTCATTCCTTGAGCTTGGCGTTCAACCACGGCGATGATGTAGTTGTCGAGTACCAGATAGATGTATTTTTCTAATAGGTCACGGTACGCAGACTGATAGGTGTTGATGACTAAGTATTGATTCTCTTGGATGGCAAGCATGACGTTGAGAAAGCCCTGTTGCCAGTTGTCATAGTCGGCCACGTTAGCAAGTGACTTAGCGGTGGATTGTTTGGCGGTCCATTCCACCAGTTCATAGATGTCGGCGAAGTGGTTATAAAACGTTTGGCGCGTCAGGTCGCAATCGTCAGCAATCGTTTGAATCGTGATCTTATCGACTGGCGTTTGTTGCAACTCACGGATTAGGGCAGCGGATAGGCGTTCTTCAGTGGTGATAGACATGAATCGGCGGTACCTCCTACAAGATTAGCTGGAATTTATTATACAATGATTTACTTGATTGGTAAAAGTTTTGAGGGAAGCTAATTTACGCTAGGCATAATTACCAGCAAGAAAAAATATCTGTTGCCGACAATCAAGTATTCTTGATTGCCAACAACAGATATTTTAGTGAGTTAATAATTTTTAAGTTGGTTTAAGTTTTGAACGTTAATGACGTACGCGTTCTTGCCAAGTTTGCCAACCAACGTTTGTAAATCATTGTAGCTGATGGCAACACAGCCTTCAGTTGCCCATTGGTTTCTGACGTGAATGAAGAATCCGGAACCGTTACGTTGACCGTGATTGTCCATGACAACCGCTAATTGATATTGGTTGTGTGGTGCGGCCTTAGTGTAATCGATTAGGTGTTCATTCTTATTGTTGGCCCAGCTACGACTTTGCCAACTGTTATATTGTTTATCATTCTGATCTTCAATCCAGTAAGTGTTGGATGTGATCTGTCGGTAATTCATACCACCAGTGCGGACACTACCAGCTTTACCAAAAGCAAAGCTCAGATGATAAGCACCGATTGGCGTTTTACTACTGCCTTCACTCGAGTAGCCGATACCACTGGCACCAAGGCGACTGCTTACAGTCATCTTATTTTGCCAAGCGTTACCGTTCTTTTGCCACAAACGAAGTGTAGCGGTTGAAGAACCATTTTGAATGACCGTTACGATTTGTTGCGCTTTTTTAGCGGTTTTAGAATTAGTTACGAGACTAGATTCGGAATTGGTGATTGGAGCGGTTTGCTCCTTGTTCCCCGTCTTAGTATTGAAGTAGTAACGTTGACCGTTGATCTGTTGCCAACCGTATAACATTTGACCATTACCGTTATAGTAAACCGTCTTGTGTTGGTTACTGATGGTCTGAAACCCCGTCTTCATAGCACCGTTACCCGTGTTGAATAGGTACCACTTACCATTAATATATTGTTGACCATATTGCATCTGGCCGTTACCTTTATAATAAACGGTCTTATTTTGATTGCTGATGCGCTGAAGTCCCGTCTGCATGGCACCAGTACCTGTTTTGAACAGATACCATTTGCCATTGACGTGTTGTTGCCCATATTGCATTTGACCGTTTCCAGCGTAGTAAACAGTCTTGTTTTGATTACTGATGCGTTGGAGCCCAGTTTGCATAATCCCCGAATTCTGTGCAAATAGGTACCACTTGTTATTGAAATGTTGCTGCCCAGTCATATACTTCTTTGTCTGGGAATTATAGAGATACGTGTGCCCGTTCCTGTTCGTCAGAGTGACACTGGCCTGAGCTGGTTGAGCAACTAGCATTGCTGACCCTAAGGAAAGTAGTGCTAATGCTGAAAAAGCAACTTGTTTTGCCCCTTTATGAAAACTAATCAATTGATTACACCCCACCAAAGTATTTGACTGGTAACCGTTGTATGTATCAGCCTATTTATAAGGTAATATAAATTATGGTATTAATCAATCTTATCTTTATGAATAACAAACGATTAATTAATATGTTGTTAACAATTAAAATCGAATAGTGTGTATGATAGAAGTAATAAATCAAACGGAGGGGTACTTCGATGGCAGACGTTGTTTTTGAAAACAAAAAAATTAATTTTGATCAGCTAGTTCCATTTGGATTTGAGCTGAATGATGATCAGTATCAATATCAGACAACTATTATGGATCACCAGTTTACTTTAACCGTAACGATTGCAACTTCGGGACGGATGACTACCCGATTAATGGATACGGCGACTGACGAGGAGTACGTCCTGCACTTGTCAGCCCAAGCGAGTGGTGAATTCGTAGGTCAAGTTAGTGCGGCCTATCAAGACGTGTTGCAACGGATCGAAGCAGCTTGTTTTACCGACGACGTCTTTGCAACGGAGCAGGCCCGCGCACTGATTCAATTTGTACAGCGGACGTATGCGGATGAGTTAGAATTCCTGTGGCCCAAATTTCCTAAGAATGCCGTGTGGCGGCGAAAAGATAATCGCAAATGGTATGGTGCACTGTTAACGGTTGCCAAGAATAAGTTAGGGTTAACGGGTGATGAATTGGTCACCGTGATTGACCTACGGGAAACGCCTGATGAAGTGGCGGAACTCGTTGACGGTGAGCGTTACTTTCCTGGCTACCATATGAATAAGCGCAATTGGTATTCAATCGTTTTGGATGACACCGTTTCGACGGACGAAATTTGTCGGCGGTTGCAGGCTAGCTATGAGCTGGTTAAAGCGTAAATTAGTTATAATGATAGGCGTTTTATCCACATATTCCTGAATGGGATTATGTGGATAAAACGTTTTTTGTTTGGATTAAGCTGTTACAAATAAGTACGACTTTTTGTCAGAGAATTCATTAATAACAGCTATGCTTATTTACTATGATGATCCATACATCATAGGTCTTTTACATATAGATTGGGCGCCCGTATACTAGTCTTAACTTATGAAGGGGTGATTGATTATTGAAGCAAAACACTTAGATCAAGCAGAGTTACAGGCTTTACAACCGATGATTGATTGCAATCAACGACTTGTACAGCAGTTGAATACGGCTCCACATACAGCTAGTGAAGTTCGCCAGCTAGTTACTGAAATTACGGGCCAGCAAGTTGATGAATCTGTGGAAATTCGCTTACCATTTCTAACGGATACTGGCACTAATATCCAGTTTGGTCAAAACGTCTTTGTTAACGGCAACGTTTTGTTTGTTGACCTAGGTGGGATTGTCCTCGAAGACGATGTTCTGATTGGTCCGGGTGCGATGCTGATTTCAGTTAATCATCCGCTTAATCCGGCTGACCGCCATTCAGTCGAGGTCCAACCAGTCCGGATTGAACAGAATGCTTGGGTTGGTGCGGGAGCTAAGATTTTACCCGGCGTAACTGTGGGGGCCAATGCTGTAGTGGCTGCTGGCGCGGTGGTTACCAAGTCAGTACCGGCCAATACGGTGGTTGCGGGTGTACCCGCTAGAGTGATTAAGACGATTGAAACTAAGGATTAACTGAAGGGATTGTTGATAAGATGAGTATTGAAAATAAAGTTGTTGTGATTACGGGTGCTTCAAGTGGAATCGGTGCGGCAACCGCACGATTGCTAGCATCTAAGGGTGCCAAAGTTGTTCTAGGTGCTCGGCGTGAAGACCGGTTACAAGAATTGGTCAAAGAGATTGGGGCTAATGCAATTTATCAGGTAACCGATGTAGCTGACCAGCAGCAAGTTCACGATTTATTGCAGTTAGCCGTTACAACGTATGGTCGTATAGATGTTCTCTACAATAATGCGGGGACGATGCCACAAGGCAATCTGAGTGATCGTGAATACGGCAAATGGCAGATGATGCTAGATGTTAACGTCATGGGTGTCTTACACGGTATCGGTGAAGCTTTACCAATTATGAAAAAACAGCATGACGGCCTGATTATTACGACGGATTCCGTGGCTGGACACGTGGTTTATCCCGCTTCAGCAGTCTACAACGGAACGAAATACGCCGTACGTGCGATTATGGAAGGTTTACGTCAAGAAGAAAAGGGCAATGGTATTCGGTCAACCATCGTGTCACCTGGTGCTGTGCGGACAGAACTAGTGAATACGATTGGCAATACCCAGATTCAGGCAAGCGTCAGTCAGCTGATGGATGCCGATGAACAAAAGGGCTTAGCGCTTGATCCAGAAGACATAGCTAACGCCGTGTTGTTTGCCATCGACCAGCCTAAGCACGTTGCAATCAGTGAAGTGTTGGTGCGGCCAGCGCAACAGGAAGTTTAGGCAAGTTTTCAAGCTGTTCTAACTTTAAAAAAGGGCTAACTTGTTAAGGAGACACCTAGTTGTTGTAAATAACTAGGTGTTTTTTAGTACAACGATAGTTAAGCTGATTGAATAGGTAAATAAAAAATGCGCTGAGCCAACAGCCCAACGCATTCTTATACGACTAGAATTAGTCAATCTTACTCCGTCAATTTCTCTTTAGCTGCCATTAATTTTGCTTTAATGTCGCCACGGCCATTTAATAGATCACCTTTAAGTTTGGTTTTTGTATCACCAGTCAAGTCACCTTTGAATTGCATGGCCTTCCCACGCAACTGATCATCCATCCCGTGTTGATGGGCTTCATTTTCCAAACGTTCCTTATTGCGCCAAAGCCAAAAGCCACCTGCAGCTGCCAAAAGTGCCGTTAATCCAAGGATAATTTTTTTCATGATCAGTTGTCCTCCTATGATTTTAAGTACCCTTAATATAACCAATTTTATGAGGTGGTTCAAACCATACGCTTATAGGACTGATTTCTTTTATCTTCAAATATTTACAGTCGAAACGTGGAACAAAAGGCAGCTCCCTCCGTTTAGCTACGGAATACAAACGATTGAAAATGCACAATCATTCGTATTCCTAGGCTATGCTCGGTAGCAACCCGCCTTTTGTCCCACTCTTGGTCAGTCTGTGCCATGAATTAATAAGTAAATAAAGTAAGGTGCCCCAATCAAAGCCACGAGCACACCGACCGGTAATTCGGTGGTAGTCGTAATCAGTTTGCCCAGTGTATCCGCTGCGAGCAGTAAACAACTACCCAGCACACCCGCTAACGGTAGTTGATAACGTGGGCGTGACCCCACTAAACGGCGGGCCAAGTTAGGTGTAATCAATCCAACAAAGCTAATTCCGCCACTGATGGCGACGCTCACACCGGCTAACATTGCGGCGACACTGACTAACAGTAGCTGTTGCCGTTTGAGATTAACACCTAGTGACTGAGCCGCCGAATCGCCTAAAGTAAAGGCGGCGAGCACTGGTATCCGGAATAGAATAATGCCACTACCGACCAGCAACCAGGGGAGCGCCCAGCCGATATACGACCAATCCGTCCCCCAGAGGCTTCCAGCTAACCAATTCATCACGAATTGGTAATTGTCAGGCGACAATTTTAGGGTCATCAATACCATCAAAGCTGAGAAACAGCCGGATAGCGCAACCCCAATCAAGAGTAAACGGTTAGTCAACAGGCCGCGTTGCGGATGGTAGGATAACGCGAAGATTAAGCCAGTGCTGACCCACGCGCCTCCCAATGCAACTAGCGGCATTGCGAGTCCTAACGAAGTGCTCGTGCCAGCGTAGATAATCAGTAACATGACGGCTAACCCCGCGCCAGTATTGATTCCAATCAAGCTAGGATCAGCGATGGGATTGTGGGTGACCGTTTGAAGGACATTGCCCGCCAGCGCCAAAGCCCAGCCAACAATGATAGCTAAAACAATCCGTGGTAAACGGAAATTAAGTAAGACTAGTGTCTGCGTGGCGGTTCCCCGACCAGTAAGCCACTGCCAGACAGCGGCGGGGCCAAGTGCCATGGTTCCGGTGTTTAGATTAATCATTGCTAATACAACTAATATGGCACCTAGTCCGAGTAGCCAACTGTTGAAACGAGTCGTTTTTGTCATGCGTGCGTCGACTCCTTTCGGGCAAGGTAGATAAAGCATGGAACTCCGATTAGCGAAATAATAATCCCAAATGGGGTTTCATGTGGTGGATTGACGAGTCGTGCAATTAAATCAGCACTGACCGTCAACGTGGCCCCTAATAACAGTGTCACTGGGAGACTGCGACGGTAATCAGAACCCACGATCCAACGGGACATGTGGGGAATCATCAAACCAACGAAGGTGATGGTTCCAACCAACGCAACTGAAATCCCTGAAAGAATGATGACACAGCCTAAAGCCAGGCCACGTAATAAAGGCAAACTCTTGCCGAGACTCTTCGCGTTGTCATCGGTTAAGTAAGCGAGATTTAATTGTGATGATAATAATAGTGTCAGTACTAGTCCAATAATCAGGGCGGGCCCCAAGTATTTCAGTTGAGACCAGCTAACGGCCCCGAGACCGCCAAAGCACCAAAAAGCCAAGTCCTGTTTCAACTGTAAGACCAGCGCTAAGCCTTCACTGAGGGCTGTAAACAGTGTACTGATAGCAATTCCGGCTAAGACTAGGGTACTAGGATTCAACTGGACGTTGCGAGCTGTACTGATACAGAAAATCAGACAGGCACTGATAGCAGCCCCGACTACGGCCCACCACGTTGTTTGAACAGTGGTGAGTTTTGGGAAAAAGGCTAGGCAAAGTGTCAGCATTAATCCAGCACCCGCGTTAATCCCTAAGAGCCCAGAGTCAGCCAAGGGATTACGGGTGACGCCTTGCATCAAGGCACCACTACCAGCTAAAGCGGCACCAATCAGCGCTGCACCTAGGACCCGTGGTAGCCGAATGCTGCGGATGATCTGTTGGTCTAGCCCGCTAGCGTGGGGATTAGTGAGGGCGCTCCAGACCGTTGCCGTAGCGATGTGGTCGGCCCCAAAACGTAAACTAAGTAACATAACGAAAATCAGCAAGATACTGCAGCACAACAAGGCACTCGTGAATTTAGTGGTATTTTTCATGACTGCTGATCCTCTTGGTAGTGATCATAGGTCAAGATCAACGGTGTTCCTTGATAGTCAACCAGTGTTGCGTTGATGTTGAAGATGGCCTTTAGATTTTCCGCTGTCATCACGTCTTTGACGCTGCCTTGGGCTTTAACTTGGCCCTTTTTAATGGCAATTAAGTGATCTGAAAAACGCGCGGCATGGTTCAAATCATGCAATGCCATAATAATTGTGCGGTGCGACTGTTCGTTCAAACGTTTGACCAGTAGCATCACGTCTAACTGATGCGTCAAATCTAAGTAGGTGGTTGGTTCGTCTAAGATAATCGTTTCGGTATCCTGAGCAATTGCCATCGCAATCCAGGCGCGTTGCCGTTGTCCACCGGAAAGCGTGCTGAGGGTACGGTGGCGAAGCGCTTGCAAACTTGCCTGCGTCAAAGCCCACTCAATCTTTTCGTGGTCGGTAGTCGTTAAGCCAGCTAAGGGGCGCCGGTAAGGTAAGCGGCCAAAACTAACTAGTTCTTCAACACTCAGGTCATTAGCAGTTTGGTTCGTCTGTGGTAGGACGGCCATCTTCTTAGCTAACGTTTTAGTTTTGATTGCTTGAATGTTTTCTTGATCGAGTAAAATGACACCGGTTGTCGGTTTTAATAGGTGCGCAAGTGCCCGGATGAGGGTCGACTTGCCGCTCCCACTAGGACCAATTAGGGTCGTGATCTGCCCTTGTGGAATGTTAATGGAGAGGTTATCGATGATCGTTTTGTCAGCGTAACCAATGCTGACAGCTTGGGTTTCAATGAGATTCACGCGAAATGGTCCTTTCTATAAATGATGTAATATTTCTATCTTAAATGTTTTCATTGACAATTGATAGGGTCGCTGACAATAATCTTATATAGAGACATTGAGAAAGTGGAGGCAACAGATTGTGAAACATTGGCAAGTAGTGAGAACTGGAATGGTGATTGGATTAGCATGTACGCTACTATTAGGTGCGTGTGGAACCAAGAAGACGAGTACGACGGTGATGCGGACCGATCAGATGAAACATCAAGTTAAGCTTCCTGAACATCCAAAACGGGTGATTGGGAGTTATCTGGAAGATGATTTGGTTGCGTTAGGCATTAAGCCAGTCGTTCAATGGTCGGTAAAAAATGGAAGCGGTACCCAATCTTACCTGAAAAAGCAGCTCAAAGGGGTTCCATTGATCGATTACTCGTTACCTTACGAAGCGGTCACTAAGGCTAAACCAGATTTGATCTTAATGGGGACGAATAGTGCGGTTGCTAACGGAAAGTATGCCCAATATAACAAGATTGCGCCTACATATGTGGTTAAAAACGGAACGAATGTTAGCTGGCGGACGACTTTCTTAGACGTTGCTAAGGCCGTTAACAAGACGGCTAAGGGTAAACGCGTCTTAGTTAAGTACGATAAAAAGGTCAAGAAAGCACGTCGTCAGTTGAAAAAAGTGGGCCAACCTAAAGTTGCCGTACTATGGGTAACCAACAATACGGCGTACATGGTCAATGACCATTCAGCGAGTGGGTCATTACTCTATAACGACTTGCAATTAGGCGAACCCAGCTTAGTTAAAGAAGTTTCAAAATCAGCGACGGCCGATTGGTCAGCCGTTTCCCTCGAAAAACTAGCTAAGTTAGATGCGGATGATATTTTCCTAGTAAACAGTCAAAAAGGGGCCGACCTCTTCAAGAACTCACTGTGGACCAACATCAAAGCGGTTAAGAACAAGCACCTCTACCAATATGGTGATACTAGCAGTTGGCAGTATTCAGGACCAATTGCCTACACGCAGATGATCGACATGGTTCAAAAGGACTTAGTAAAATAGCATTTATATAACCACATAACGATAATGATTTTAATGTTTTAGATGAACTGCATATCCCCACCCAAGTGATTGAATTTGATTACTTGGGTGGGGATTTTTATGGACTGCTTTTTGACAGCCGTTTCTATTAAGTTAATTAGTTGTTGGGAGTGCGTGCTGATAGGCGGGTACCAGTAAACCATCGACGAGGGTGTTGATCATCGCATCGTCAACTTGTTCGTTGGCGAAGACCCGGTAACGCAGCCAGTCGAACGGCATTAATTTCAGGTCAATTGGAAGATCTCCTGCTCCAAGCTCACCGCGCTCTTGTGCCCGTTGAACAGCTCGATTAATTGCATTAATGTCGATTTTTTTAGCGGCCTTTAAGACGTTCTGGACATTTTCACTGTCGGTAGCGGTCAAGTTATGCATCCACGTGACCATAAACGTTTGATTGAACGTATTGATACTAACAGTGAGACGTTTGAAAGTTTGAAAAAGATCTTCGCTTAAGCTCTTTCCGGTTAATTCCAGTTGGTCTAATTGTCCGTGGTTATCCATTTTGATCTTATCCTGAATCGCCATCATTGCTAGTTCAAGTGGGGAGTTCCACCGGCGATAAATAACGGGTTTACTAGTGCCAGCTAGTTCAGCGACGTTAGCAAACGTTAATTGAGTTAAACCATCTTGAGATAAAATATCACGGGTTGCCTGATAAATAGCAGCTTCTAATTCTGCCCCCCGGCGTCGCGTTTTGGTCATAAAAAAGAACTCCTTTAAAAAAATAAGATACTTTAAGTTTCTTATTGACTTTATCCTGATATAGCGTATTATACCAGTTATGTAAATAAGATACTTTTGGTTTCTTAAATGGGAGGATAATATGCAAACGAACAAAATATCTAAATCAACGATGACAATTGCTTGGGTGGTTGTCTTCGGTGCCATGGCACCGTTACTGGATTCAACAATGATCAACATCGCCATCAATAACTTGGTGTCGAGCTTTCACAGTAGTGTGACGACCGTTCAGTGGACCGTCACTTGTTACTTATTAGCGACTGGGGTAGCCGTGCCGTTCTCTAGTTGGTTACTCAATAAGTTCGACGGTAAGTACGTCTTCTTAGCTGGTGAGGTGCTCTTCGGTATCGGATCAGTTTTTGCGGCTATGTCGACTAGTATTCAAATGTTGATCGTAGCGCGGTTGGTTCAAGGATTTGCTGGTGGCTTGATTATGCCATTGCTAACAACGTTATTAGTTCAAACGGCTGGTGCCGAAGTAATGGGTCAAATGATGGCAACGGTTGGTCTACCGATGATTCTAGGGCCATTAGTGGGACCCGTGATTGGTGGGATTATCATCAAATTTGCATCGTGGCACTGGATCTTCTGGATCAACGTACCCGTTGTTCTGATTTCAATTATTTTAATCATGTGGAAAATGCCGCATTATCCAGCTCAAGATCGTAAGGCTAAGATGGATTACGTGGGGATTCTGTTATTGATCATATCTTCAAGCAGCATTATTTATGGGATGGTCAACGCTGCTCACAGTGATAGCTTCAATAATCAGACGAGTATTGTGACGATTGTCTTAGGGGTTGTGGCTCTGATTGCTTACATCGGCTGGGCTTTATTAAGACGTGAAAAGGCCGTCTTGCCACCAAGCTTGTTTAAGTTTGCTTCATTCGATGGGGCCGGTTTGGGACTATTCATTGCTGGAACGGTCCTCAATGGGGCGATGCTGTTGCTACCATTATATTTCCAAAATGTCCGTAGTATGAGCGTCATCACGTCAGCCTTGGCCCTGTTGCCACAAGGGTTAGGAATGCTGGTTTCACGGTCACAGACAGGAAAGTTAACTGACCGTATCGGTGCTAAATACGTGGTACTAGTCAGTGTTCTAATTACCTTCATTGGGACGATTCCGTTCTTTTGGTTTGATCAGCACACGTCATACTGGCTGATTGGCGTGATTCTATTCGTACGTGGTATCGGTGCCGGTGGAATCTTGATGCCACTGATGGCTGACGCTTATACGGGTATGCGATCAAATCAAATTCCGGCAGCCACGATTGGCACACGAATTATTCAAAATATCGGGAGTGCTTTCGGTTCAGCACTAATTACCACGGCCGTGACGGCGTACTCGAATCAACAGGTGAAGATATTTGAACAGCAACTAAAGGCTGGTCACTTTAACGTCAGTGCGGCACACTTGCAAGCCTTTACGACGACGCATCTGGAAGCAATTCGGACCGCGGCGTTCCAGCAAGGCTTTCTGATGGTTTCGGTTGCGGCACTGATTATTATTCTGCCAACGTTACTGTTAACTAATAAGATGAAAGCTAATAAATAATTGTTTAATAATAAACGCGCTGTAACGAGGATGATTACCCCGTTACGGTGCGTTTTTTGATAGATTGAACTATTGATCAATATGGAGCGTGAATTAATGAGCACCAGTGGCTGGAAAAAGGGGATGGGATAGTCACTGATCAAACTGGCCGAAATCTTGGTATTAGCCTGTTAAAGGAAGGTCAAATGTTTGTGTGCCGGCAGCGTTCAAGGGGTGCTTTAACTAATCATTAACGTTAGCGCCTATAGTAATGTTGGTAAGCAGTCTCAATAGCAATTTTTAAGGAGTGCGATCAGTGATGCAAACGATTCAGTTAGGCAATAGCCAGTTAAAAGCGTCCGCGGTGGCGTTAGGGATTATGCGGATGGTTCGACTTGATTCTAAGGCCGCAGCCAATGTATTGGAAACGGTGCATGATCAAGGCGTTAACTATATAGATTCAGCAGATATCTATGGTAATGGTGAGTCAGAACGAATCTTCGGACAGGCGCTCAAACAGTCTAGTTTGAAACGCGATGACTTTTATATTCAGTCTAAGGGCGGCATTGTGTTAGATCCGCAGCGGAGTTCCGGTGACCTTGTCTTTGGTAAACGCTACGACTTTTCTAAGCAGCATCTGCTGACGACGGTTGACAAGATTCTTGAACGGATGCAGATCGATTATTTGGATACGTTTCTACTACATCGTCCGGATCCTTTGATGGACTTAGGGGAAGTCGCCGCTGCGTTTGATGAACTTCAAACTGCGGGTAAGGTGCGTCACTTTGGCGTTTCCAACTTCAACCCAATGCAGGTCAGCATGTTGCAGGATGCGGTCAGTCAGAAACTGATGATCAATCAATTGCAATTTGGCGTGATGCATACGGGGCCTATTCAGTTCGGTATGCACACCAATATGCAGGATGATGCTAGCCTGAACCGCGATGGCGAAGTTATTGAATACTCACGGCGGCAGCACATGACCATCCAAACGTGGTCACCATACCAATATGGTATGTTTGCAGGGACCTTTATCGATAATCCGAAGTTTCCAAAGCTCAACGCAGAGCTACAAAAATTAGCGGATAAGTATCAAGTGACTAAGAATGCGATCGCAACGGCGTGGATCTTACGTCATCCAGCACGCATGCAAGTCATTCTGGGTTCAATGAATCCACAACATTTAACGGAGAGCATTGCAGGAGCTGGTGTGACATTGACACGGCAAGAATGGTACGACGTTTACTTTGCAGCTGGGAATGATTTACCTTAATGACAGGCACCATGAATAAACAGCAAAATACCGTGTTACCAAAAGTGAAATCTCACTCTGGGTAACACGGTATTTATTTGCGGTTTCATTACAATTATTGAAAGTCTTGGCTACGATAAAACTAGGCGTGTTCTGGTGTTGTGACAAGGCCCAAGCCAATCATAGATTGAGCTGTTGAGATAATCGAATCGGCTGCTGAGCGCGGATGCCAATCTAATAATGATTGGGCCTTTTGGTTGCTAGTCTCTGCGTAAGTGCCTACTAATGAAGCGACCATTCGTAATTGTGGTTGTGTTTTGGCTGCTAATTTAACCACGGCATTCGGCAACGTTTTGGTGGGTAGTTTGCTGGCAAATGCTGGGAAGTTTTGACGAAGAACATCGGCCACGTCTAGCATTGATAAAGTTTCACCGGTAGTTGCTAAGAATCGTTGACCATTAGCCTTTGGCGATGTCATGGCTAAGAGGTGTAGGCTGGCAACGTCACGGACATCCACGTAACCAGAATCTACTTTTGGTACCGCCTTGACATCACCTTGTAAGAATTGTTGAATTTGGACGTTGGAATGCGAATATTTGGCAGATAATACGGGTCCCATAACGGCAACTGGATTAACGGCCGCCATTTCTAACCCATTTCCTTCATTTTTGATGAAATCCCAAGCGGCTAATTCTGCACGGGTCTTCGATTCTTGATAAGGGTGGATGGCTTTCCAATTGAGGTCAGACCAGTCTTCTTCCGTGTACGGGGTGGTGCGATTGGCATGACCCGCAAAAACGGCACCGTAAGCTGAAGTTAGCACCACTCGTTTAACGCCAGCATCGCGGCTAGCAGTCAGGACACGGCGAACGCCCTCGACAGCGGGACGGATCATCTCGGCCTTGTTCTTAAAGTTGAGTTTAGGCGTAGGTGAGGCCACGTCGATTGTGTAAGTGGCGCCGGACATGACGTTGGCCCAGTTATCATCTGCAGCTAAATCTGCGACCATCACGTCAAAATCACTAAAATCAGTGATACCACCGTTAGTCAGCATTTCTTTAATAACAGCGGCTTTATCCGTAGAACGGACGGTTGCTCGAACAGCGTAGCCTTGTTGTAATAACTGTAAGATGATATGAATGGCAATAAAGCCACTACCACCGGTGACGACGACCAATTGTTTTGCTGTGTTTTTCATAACAATGAACCTCCATAAATGTTGATTATTTTTTCTGTTACACTTGTAACGTCTGTACCAGTATCTTACAATGGGCGTATATCAGATACAAGCGGTAACGTAGCATCTGTGACAGAATGGAGGAATTGTTATGGCAGCGACTAATCATGCACAGTCGATCAAAAGGGATTCACAGACTTACCTCACCACAGCGTTACTGCAATTATTAGCAACGCACGATCTCAATACGATTACGGTGACGCAGGTTGTTAAACGAGCAGGTGTCAGTCGGATGGCATTTTATCGCAACTTCAACAGTCTTGAAGAATTGCTGACGGCCTATTTTGAGCCAGCGATTCATGCGCGGTTTCAAGAAGTCCTGGAACATGTTGATGCGGACCAGAAGTTAACCGCTATTGGGGGCTTTTTTGCTGATTTTGCCCCCACGATGCAATTGGCTGAACAACGTGGGTTTGAATTTGTGATCCGACAGATCTTCAATGAAAATATGGCGGATTTTTATCGTGCCACGATGAGTGATACTGGCTTAGCACCCGTTCAGTTGAAATACTGGACGAAATTTATGAGTGCCGGCGTTTATACGATTTGGCGCGAATGGTTACTGACAGGTCAAACAGAGTCGTTAACGACCATCCATGATCTGATTGCTACGTTCCAAAATGCTACAACGCAGGCGCTGATTCAGCGACGGTAGTTATTGGTAGTACTAAAAAAGCACCATCAATTTAGCATAAGATTGCTAATTGATGGTACTTTAATTTATGTTATTTTGAATTCAACTTAAGCGTCTTGGGCCGTAGCAGCGATGTCTACTTCGCGGATGTTAACTTCTTGGGGCATGTCGTACATGAACTTGACGGTAGCGGCTACGTGCTTAGGATCAAGCGTTAAACCACCCATGGTTTCTTTCCATGCTTCATAATCTGACAAGGCAGAATCACTAGTGACGTGAGTTAATAATTCAGTTTCAGCTGCGCCGGGGGCAACCATCATCACGCGGACGTTCTTTCCGGAGTTTTCTTCACGCAACGTTTCGGATAAACCGTGAACGCCGAACTTAGAAGCAACGTAAGCAGCGTGGTTAACGAACGTCTTTTTACCAGCTAATGATGACATGTTTAGGATCGTCCCATGTTCGCGTGCGCGCATGTCGTTGAGGACGATTTGGGTGCCGTTCAACACACCCATGATATTGGTGTTGAGCATCGTTTGCCATTCTTGAGGGTCTTGATTTTGGACGTTGCCAAGCAACATTAAGCCGGCATTGTTGACGAGTAAGTCGGTTTTGCCGTACTTGTCTTCGGCTTTACGAATCGCCGTTTCAAATTGTTGGTAGTCGGTCACGTCGACTGAATCGATCATCACGTTGTCGAAGTTTTGAGCTAGAGCAGCGAGCTTTTCTTTGCGGCGACCGAGTAATAACATTGGGAAGCCGTCTGCGGCGAATAATTTGGCGATTTCAGCACCGAAACCGGAGCTGGCACCAGTAATAACAACTAATGGTTTCATATTTAAGTTACCTCCATGGTAATTGCGGTTAGTAATAGAAATTTTAATAAAAGCGATCGGTTGGATTCTTGACGAATTTCAGTATACTAAGAGGTACTTATAGAAACAAGTACGCACCTTTAGGTAACTACCAAATGAAAGCGAGTGAAGTCCCGTGTTGAAAGATGTCATTGCTGCCCAACCACGTTATCGAAACGAATTCGATGCCACCATGCAACTGATCCGTGGCAAGTGGAAAATCGTGATTTTATTTGAATTAGCGGAAGTTAAGGTCAGTCGCTTTGCTGACTTGCAACATCATATTAAAGACGTCTCCCACAAGACTTTAACCAGTCAATTACGAGAATTAGAACGCGATGAATTGATCGAGCGCCACGACTTTAAGACGGCTCAGCCGCACGTTGAGTACGAACTGACGGCTAAGGGGCAGAGCTTGATCCCTATTCTGGATGCTATCTGCACTTGGGGCGATCAGCATATTGATCCGGCGTTGATTGAACGTTCGTTGTGTGATGAATAGTACCACAAAAAAATAAAGTATTCAGTATTAGGATTATTTTAATACTAGATACTTTGTTTTTTTCTTGCCCTCGAACGCGTTCGACCCGTTATACTAAAGATAATTAAATTAGGAGTGACAGATGATGATTAACTATCTTTTTTCAGACTTAGACGGGACGTTACTTAATCCGGCCGGCGTGGTCAGCCAAACTAACATAGCAGCTATTAAAGCAAAAGAACTACCAATGACGCTAGTTTCAGCACGTGCACCAATCGAAATGTTGGCGCCCATCAAAGCGCTAGACTTGACTGGACCACAGATTGCTTTTAATGGTGGGTTAGTCTTTACTTACGAAGACAACGTGATCAAGCCGTTACAGATCCATCCGTTGGCACAACAACGAGCACGGATGCTCTTGGCATTTGTGAGCGAAACTTTTTCTGATGTTAGTTTGAGCTGTTATACGCAAGATAACTGGTACACAGAACGCATAGACAGAGGCGTGTTAGCTGAGCAAGCATTGACTGGGCAAAGCCCAATTATTACAAGCTATGAACAATTATTAGCGGATGAGGATAATGCGTGTTTTAAAATCATGATGATGAGCTTGGATGTAGAAAAATTGAGTCAATTAGCAACTGCTTTGAAGCAGCTCGATTATCAAGATATTAGCGTCAAACTGTCTGGCCAAACCTATCTGGAAGTAACTAGTAAACAAGCGCAGAAGTCGAGTGGGATTGCTTTTATTAAAGACTACTACCATTTAGAAACTGCGACGACCGCAGCTTTTGGTGACGGCGAAAATGACCTGCCGATGTTTGAATCAGTTGGAACCGCAATCGTCATGGCTAACGCAATGCCTGAAATTCAAAGGGTGGGGCAGTGGGTAACTAAGTCAAATGCTGAAGATGGGGTTGCACATGCTTTGAAAACTTATCTCTAGGGGGATGTAAATGACTAATATTCGTGATATTGCACGCATCTCCGGCTATTCAGTGTCGATGGTTTCGCGCGTAATCAATCGGAAAAATTATGTTTCACCGGCAACCCAGTTGGCAATTCAAAAAGTCATTGATCAGTTAGACTATGTGCCAAATGCGGTCGCCCGTGATCTCAGTCGGGGGCGGACGCAAAATGTTGGTGTGGTCTTACCGCACTCGGATCATCCGTACTTTACGCAACTGGTACATGGAATTATGAGAGCGGCCTTTAAAGAAAATTACCACGTGGTACTATTACCTTCAATGTACGATGCAAACATAGAGCGGCGTTACTTAGAAGACCTACGGCAAAAAGCGTATGATGCGTTAATTTTCACCTCACACGGATTGCCATTATCTGAATTGGTACACTACCAGCAATATGGGACGATCGTTATTTGCGAAAATTCGCATGAGACGCAGTTACCTGCCGCATATGCGGAACGGCAAGCAAGCTATGTACAGGTGTTTCAACATTTACAAGAACGAGGCGCCAGTCAAATTGGTGTTTTAGCTAGCCGCCCACTTGAAGTGAGTGCAACCACTCAAGCGATGGTCCAAGCTTATACTACGGTCTTTGGACATGAGCTGTCGGCAGCAAATATCTTTACGGGAGTGACAACGCCACAAGATGGCCAGCGGGCGGGTGACTACTTTATACAGCTCCAACCAACTGTAGATGCGATTTTAACCAATGGAGATGACATTGCAATTGGGGTGCGACAAGCTTACCAACGAGCAGGTGTGACGCCACCTTATCTGGTTGGTCAGGAACATCAAATGTCCGGTGAAGCCATCAATCTACCAACGATTGATCATCATTTTGGCGAAGTTGGGGCCCAAGCCTTTCAGTTAGCGTTTAGTGAGCAACTTCGACAAGTAGGTATTGCTAGTCATTTCTTATTGTCGCCGCGCTAGCGTGGCTGTGTGATTATTTAATCAGTACAGTCAATAATCTGCTGAATAACGTGCTCAATAACAATATTTCATTATTCGTAGTTGAAGAAAAACTCGGTGCAACTTCGCATGCTGCACTGACGTCAACCATCTCGCTGATTGGTGGGATGCTATGTGGACTAATAGTCGGTTTAATCGGTAAGTGGTTCAAGTATTCTTCCATTACAATTGCCTTTATTCTATACGGTTTGTCGTATCTCTTGATTGGATTTGGTCACTCATTAGTGCTGGCTTTTATCGGCAGTTTTGTTGTCGGTGCTGCGATGAGTATTGCAATGGGGCAATTCCCATATTTAATCTCAATTGCAGTTGGCAAGAATAGCGTTTCGATGGCGCTAGGTGTGTACGTTGCTATTTATTCAATCGGTGGAGTTGTTAGTCTATTGGTCGTTAACCCACTAACTAAAATGGGTGATGGGATGGGGCTCAACGCGTTTGTTGTCAGTGGCGTTTTGGCACTACTATTAGGATTGATCTGCATGGCTGGTCAATTCCAAAAGAAACTGGTTCAAGCAGCCCAACATTAATTAATGCAATCAAAAAACGGTAAGTAGCATCATTTTTACGTGACACGGCTTACCGCTTTTTATGATGCTATTTTAGTCGTTTAGCTTTCGGTGCAATTACGAAGGGGCGCCTTAGCTGGCCGTGCTAACCAGATTAAGCCGAGTAATAATACAAGACTGATGGCGACCATGCCAGCACCAAATAGTGGCGTCCAGCCTAGCCCTAAGTGGGTAGTCACTTGACCACCAATTCCAGAACCGAGGGCGATCCCAACATTAAAGGCCGCGATGTTTAAAGCTGAAGCCATCGTAATGTCTTGAGGGGTGTTTTCTTCAGCTAATTGAACAATGTAGAGTTGCAATCCGGGAACGTTCATGAAGGCGAAGACGCCCATTAATAGAACAGTGAGCAGTCCTAACCAGTGGCTACTACTCGTCATGCTTAGAATCAATAGTGCTACTAATAGACCGGTAAACATTTTGAATAGGGCAGTCAAAGGTTTGGCGTTTGCCCAACGACCACCAAGGGTATTGCCGAGTGCAACCATCAAACCGTAAACAACGAGGATGATAACGACGGCACTAGCTGACCAGTGCATCCGTTGTTCCAATAGTGGTGATAAATAAGTGTAAGCCACAAAAGTACCGCCGTAACCAAGGGCCGTTACGAGTAAGGCTAATAACAATTGAGGGTTAGTTAAAATGCGACCAATGCCGCGAACGGTTGCTTTGGCAGGCAACGGTAAGTTACGAGGAATCAACCAATAATCGGCCAATAAGCCTAAGACACCAATAATACTGATGAAGATGAATGACCAGCGCCATCCGCCTAATTGTCCAATCATAGTGCCCAAAGGGACCCCGGTAACGGTCGCAACCGTCAGGCCGGTGAACATGATGGCGATGGCGGATGCCCGTTTAGCTGGGGCAACGACGTCCGCTGCGATAACGGAAGCAACCGTCATGAAGATCCCGTGAGCCAATGCTGCAATAATGCGACCAACGAGTAAGACGCCGAAAGTGGGTGCTAACGCTGCGAGTAAGTTACCGAGAATGAAGAGTCCCATGATCAACATCATCAAACGGTGTCGATTGAGCCGACCGGTTAGTAGGGTCATGACGGGAGCGCCAAACATAATCCCGATAGCGTAGATTGAAACGGTTAAGCCAGCCTGTGCCAAGTTAATGTGGAAACTGTCGACTAGAAGCGGCATTAAACCAACACTGATAAATTCCGTAGAACCGATTGCGAAGGCACTGATCGCTAACGCGAAGAGTGTCCATGTGGGTGAAAATTTCTTTGTCATAATAATCCTCCTGTAGTTGCTAATATGATAAATAATGATTATACTAGCAAGGAACTATTAGACAAGTACCGACTTTAAAGTGCTATACACACCAAAAAGTAAGTGTTGAATAGGAGGGCGTTTTGAATGCCAACAAAAACTTATCATATCGGCGTTGAGGCCACGATGGAGATTATCGGGGGTAAATGGAAGTCAATTATTCTCTGCCATTTACGATTGAAAACGATGCGGACCAGCGAGCTTGAACGTGCAATTCCACAGATTTCACAAAAGATGCTCGTGCAACAATTACGTGAACTGGAAGCTGCTGACATTGTGGCACGCAAAGTTTATCAACAAGTACCACCACGAGTTGAGTATGGATTGACGGACTATGGTCGCAGTCTTTCGGGCGTTTTACACGAACTCTGTGTCTGGGGTGAAGAGAATATTGACCGGCGGCGTGAAGAAGGAGAGACTATCTCGCTGTTGCACCGGGATGATTTATAGGATGATACAAATTAAGGGACAGCTGACTAGAAAGTCGCTGGCCTTTTATTTATTTACAGTTACAACCATTTAGCCTAGATTTCGAATGGGTAGGTAGTCCCAGTTAAGCGATGCTATAATAAGTGTATTAAATAGCGAATGGAGAACACCGACATGAAATATGAATGGCGTAAACAAGAGCAAACGACCTACTCGTTGAAGAAGCAACCGCAGATCTTAACGATTCCGGCCCAAACGTTCATCTCGTTGCATGGTGTGGGCAATCCTAATGGGTCAGCATTTCAAGAAAAACTGCAGACGCTTTATCCAGCAGCTTATGGCATCAAAAACACTTATCGCCAGTCCGTTAAGGAACAAATGGTTGCGTTCGATGATTATGTGGTCTTTCCATTGGAAGGGGTCTGGTCGCTGACTGCTAAGGGCCAGCAATTAGATCATCTTGATAAGGATGAATTCAGCTATGACATCATGATTCGGGTGCCAGATTTTGTGCCGATCGAGCTGATTGAACCAGCACTGGCAGCGGTTCAACAAAAGAAACAAGTTCCTACTGATCGGATTGAAATCAAACATTTCGAATCAATGCAGGTCGGACAAATTCTGCACGTTGGATCTTATGATGATGAACCTGCGAGCTTTGCGAAGATTGACGAATTAGTCGCTGAACAGGGTAAACGACGATCGTCTAAAATTCATCGTGAAATTTACTTATCAGATGCGCGCCGAGTTGCCCCAGAACGATTAAAAACGATTTTGCGTTACCGAATTGAATAACAGTTAAACTGGACGAGTTATTCCCGTTGGGAGTGGTTAGTTCAGTTTTTATTTTCTATGAAATAATTAGTATTAAATACAAAAAAACTTGTAAGGGCTCAAATTTCTCGGTGAACCGGATGATGACTACAATGTATAATAGAGAGAGTAATAGAAACAAACGGTTAGTGCAAAGTGATTGTAAGTTCAATTAACAAACATGCAGTATCTGTCTAAATGGGGGTGATGAGGTGGCAGCAGTGATGTTTGGATTGTCGCTGATTTCTGGCGGCTATGAAATGCTATTTTTACTGATTGGTTTTCGTGAATACGTTACTTGGCGGTTGAGTGCTGTCTGGGTAGCGTTGATTGTGCTGGAAGCGATTATTGCTAACGCGGCAACCGTGCAGTGGCCCCAAGTCCCGTTAGTCTTTTTCTGGATTATACCGTTACTGATTATCAATACGCTGATGAGCTCACGATTGCTCTATACCAAGTGGCTATTGATGTTGCCGGTAGTTATCTTTTTAAATGCGATTAAGCGTTTGTTGGGGGCATTAGTCGGCGTGCTAGCAAAGCTAATGGTTAAGTCCACGTCACCAATGCTATTGCGGCAAGCCGTGGGACTACATGCTACGGCAGACCTGAATCTTTTTATTGCAGTGATCGTGACGTTACCGATTGTTATCTTACTGGGGATGGCTGCTCACCGGTGGCTAGTTCGAGTGGCAGCTGCGGACTTTCTGCAGCGTGCCCGGGTTGATTTGAGTGACTATCTATTAGTTTTATTATTTTTCGGCATCTATGTGCTGGCGTACGTTTTTGCCATGGAGTGGTCGATTAACGGTCAAGCTTATATGGCAATTGTGGCTAGCATAACGTTTGGTATTATTGGTGTTTATTTAATTAATAATAAAAATAGTCACCTTAACGATGCGCAGTTATTATTAGAAGTGTCTAACTATAATGAACTGTTAAGTCAGCATAATCAGGACTTACATCTATTCAAACATGACTATCAAAACGTCCTACTTAGCATGGCAGCTTTTATTCAAAATAGCGATATGCCTGGTCTTAAACAATACTTTGAAGATGAAGTCCTACCGGCAAGCGAGCAGTTGAATCGACAGACTGAACTAATTGGACTCAGTCGCCTAGATATGCCGACAGTGAGCGGGATGATCTATGCAAAATACGAAGCGGCAAAGCAGCAACATGTTCAGTTGAGTGTCACCATCTTAGAAGCTGTCCGGTTGACGGACATTCCGCAGATCAAGGTCGTACGTATTTTAGGGAATCTATTGGACAATGCGATTGATGCAGCGGCTCGTTCTGATCAACGAGTGGCAGTAACAATCAGCAATTATGACGTGCAAACAGCGGTTTTTACTATCGTGAATCAAGTGCCAGCTCAAGAAACGATTGATCTAGCAGCAATCAAAAAAAGTCGCTTTACAACTAAGCCGGGGCATCTTGGTTATGGATTGAGCAGTATCGAACAGTTAACGACGACACAATTGCAGGTTAACTATCAGATTGAAGAGGGACGCTTCATTGCTGAATTAGTTGTGAAGCATTAATAAGATCAGAAGTAAGCAAACCGATGGCGTGGGCCGGTTTGCTTTTTTTGTAGGTGCTCACAACTTAAAATGAGGATATTACTAGTCGATAATGTGCTACTGCTAGTGTAAAAGTCACAAGTTAATGAAAAAAACGCTGATTTATCAAACATATTTACAGGACTTTAGTATCACATTCACAGGTTAAAAACGTATTATCGTTGGTATGTAAGTGTTTATAAGCGTATGAAGGTGTTTTTTAGTTAGCTTGAAGCAATTTGTGTAGTATGTAACAATATGAAATGTAAGCGTTTTACATACTTGATAAAGCGAGGCATTCATGATGAAAATTAAAGCAGCAGTTGTAGATAAGGTTAACGATCCATTTGTCATTAAAGATGATATTGAATTGGCAGCAATGACACCAACCGACTTACAGATTAAGATGGTTGCAAGTGGAATCTGTCACTCTGATGAAGCTATTCGAAAAGGTGACGCATCACTTGGTTACCCAGTTATCTTAGGTCATGAAGGTTCTGGGATCGTTGAAGAAGTTGGCTCAGAAGTAACTAACTTTGAAGTTGGCGATCACGTTATCTTGTCATTCTATGCGGATGGGACTTGTGACAACTGTTTGAAGGGGATGCCAACTAAGTGCCGGAATTACGGCGATTACAACTTAAGTGGGACTCGTCCAGACGGCTCTGATCATTTCCAAGAAAATGGTCAACATATCAGTGACATGTTTGACCAATCATCATTCACAACCCATACCGTTGTTGACCAACGCAACGCCGTTAAGGTCCCTAAAGACCTTGACTTGCGTCGCTTAGGACCACTAGGCTGTGGTTATGTGACTGGTAGTGGGACTGTCTTGAACAGCTTACAACCACGTCCAGGCCAAACGATTGCTGTCTTCGGTACTGGTGCAGTTGGTTTGGCTGCAATGATGGCTGGTAAGATTTCTGGCTGTACTGAAGTTATCGCCGTGGATATTGTTGATTCTCGTTTGGAATTGGCTAAGGAATTAGGCGCAACCCACGCAATCAACAGTAAGGAAGAAGATCCTGTTGAAGCTATCAAACGTTTAACACATGGTTATGGGGTTGACTTCACCGTTGATACTACCGGTGTTGAACCCGTAATGATCTCTGCAATTAACGCCTTAGCTCAAGGTGGGACGGCCGCTTTGATTGCCGTAACGTCTAAGAACATCACCATCAGTTCGTGGAACGACCTCTGTGTTGATGACAAACGGGTCATCGGGGTCAACATGGGTGATTCAATTCCAGGTGTTGATATTCCTCGTTTAATCGACTTCTATCAACATGGCATGTTCCCATTTGAAAAGACCGAAAAATTCTACAAGTTTGATGAAATTAATGAAGCCAACGCCGATTCTGGTAGTGGTAAGACGATCAAACCTGTCCTGATTATCGATGAAGATTATCAACCAGGTAAATAAGAATAATAGTAAAAGTCTGGCTTAAAAGTCAGACTTTTTTGATGGAAAAGAAGTTAGTTCAGTTCGTGGGGTTAAATTACGCCATGAAGTTAATGAAGAAAGCTTGAAAATTTTGTATAATAGATAAGTTGTTCTTGGAGAAGTCAGTTTATCAACTGGAAGAAAATAAGAGGGGATCAGCTTTATGAAAGTTAACAGAACGGTGCGAGCATGGGGGATCATATTACTCGCAACATTGATTGTGGTTTCACCATTACTTTTAAATAGAACGGCTATCTTAGGGGTCGATGGTTATTTTCAGTACAACCGGATCTATGAAGCTGCAATGCAGCTTAGACATCATAATTTTAGCTTTTTAAATTTATATTCATTTCAGCAAACAGGAAGAATTGTTAACCAAGTGTATAGTCCTTTGTTAGCTTATCTTTTTGGTGGTGTTTTATTACTTGCGGGCAACTGGATGAGATTCCAGATTGTTTCGTGTGTGTTGGTAATGCTTGTTGCGGGAGTGACGACTTATCACGCTGCACAGCGCTTGAAATTAAACTTTAAAATATCGGTATCTGCTGGAATCATTTATATGACATCATTCTCCATTGTTGGGTTTATTTATAGTACCAACTGGCGGTCAATGGCTGCAGCTTTGATACCGTTGTTGGTTGGTCCGATGATCGACTTTTATGAAGGTGATTGGTCACTCAAATCAATGCTATCGTTAGGCGTAATCGTGGGACTGATTGCTCAAGTGCAAATCCTGACGGTGGCGCTATCGTTACCAATATTAATTCCATTTTTTGTGTATGGACTGATTAAATCTAGTTATAAATGGCGAAGCTTGGGGTATTTGATAGTAGCAATTATAGTAGCATTACTCCTTAGTTTAAACATAGTTTTGCCGTATTTGGATATTAATGCGAATAGCTATATGGTGCCACCAGTTCCGTTACATTTGGTTGCGGGTGTTGCTAACGTGGTTGTCCCATTTGTCGGCCACGGTGAGTCATTAAGTGTTCCGGTTATTTCAATTATTTTCTATCTAGGATTAGCAGGATTATTGTGGTTTTGGAAAAACATTTCTACCTTTGCGAAGGTTCTTTATATTTCAGCCTTAGTTTATATTATCTTGGGTACTAATTTAATTCCTTGGCAAGTTATAGAAAATCATTTCCCGATTTTGCAATATTATTTGCAACTACCATTTCGTTTTACAATTTCTGGAATGGTCTTCTTAACTTTGGGTTGTCTGCTGGTACTTACTGATATTGCACTGAGAAAAACTGATAGTGGTATTTCTACCAAAGTGATTGGTTTTGCAAGTGCTATGATGGCCGTAGCAGCCGTTATGTCATTAGCTATATCTTTGACTGGTAAGGTTCAATTCGATAACAATCCCAAAACGACGGTTGCTAATGGATTGAATACCAGTCCTGCCAATGTCCATCCTAAAACGTACCAGGGTAAGCAATTGAAAAGCTTTACAGATCTTCAACCGACTTTTCATACTAGACATTTAGGCGATCTGATTCGGAGTGTCGATCGAACTACACCAGATTATATTCCGGTTTCAAATTATTCAACTAAGGTCTCGTACTACGACTTATACAATGAATTAATTATTAAAAATAAATTTAATTATCAACACACCGTCAAGCCTAATGGTATTCTCCAGGTAACATGGAATAATCGGACCAATCAGAAAAAGAAAGAAGTACCAGTATTTGCTTATGGAAGTACCAAAATTAGAATAAATGGTCGTAAGGTAGCGACTAATAGTATTAAAAAGACCAGATTGGGGACGTTGATCGTACCCGTTAAAGCCGGAAAAAATCAAATTCAATTGAGCTATCAGCCTAGACTAGTGACCAAACTGGGTATTGTGATTTCAGTTATTGGTTGGATAGTGGTATTGCTGATTACTGCATATCAAGGTTTAAGGCACATGAAGCGCAATTTGAGTATTAATAAGAACGATTTTGATACGAATTAATGATTAATTTTCTGCCCAGTAGAAAACACTTATAGTTTTAATTTTAGGCGTATAATGTGAGACATAATAAGGGGGCGGATTGCTAATGAATACTATTATTTGGCAAATCGTGATTGGAATGGTTGTCGCTGGATTAGGAGGCTACCAACTGTGGGCAAGTCGGAGATACTTGCATCAGTTGCAGACACATGGAAATGCGGAAACTTCTAGTTTTGCGTTATTAGCCGTGTGGAGTAGTTTTGTCTTAGGCGTTTTGTTCTTGTTTGGTGGTTTGGCAATTGCTATCGGGGTATTCAGCTAAGCTACGGGGAACGCTTTAACTATAAATACTGACTATATTTGAGTTAATTGTTTTTAAAAATCAGATCATAATCTAGAACAAAAGAAATCACCTCAGAATCAATTTTCTGAGGTGGTTTCTTTTATTAATACGTTGCTGATGTAATTTTAATACCAGTGGTGCCGTTGCCAGAACTGTTTGGCTTTAACCCATGAGCCGTAACGGCTAGAAACATACGTGTTAGCACGCTTTTCTTGATTGACTGGTGATAGATCGCCGTGTAAGTATGACTTCAATAACTGGTAACGACCGTAACATTTACCGTTGCGTGCTGTATAGCTATAGCCAGATTCACGGTAGGCAATCCAGTTCTTAGCATTCTTATTGCTGCTGGATAGTTTAGCGTTAACTTGAGCGATTTGTTGAGCTTGCGATAAGCGTCTAGTGGCAGCTTCAACAGTGTTCGTGTTGAGTGAGACTAAGTTAGTAGCAATATTGGTGAATAAGCCAATGGCACAACCAAAGAGCATCAGTAATAAGACTGATTTTAACTTAAAATTCTTCATAATTATGTATAACCCCGATTTGTTTAAATTCATAACCCTATTGCTGTAGCATACACGTGTAATGTTGCAATAATGTTAACGCGAGGTTACTTTGAGATTAAGTAGATTTTTAATGACGTTACTGGAGAATGTTTGAATAATTAATTAAATGAATAAAACGAGCAATCGTCACATAGAAAAATCATAATATTGTTAGGAAAACTAAAGCGGTTTATTGCAATCTTACGGTAATCTTAGAATTGGAAAAAGTTTAACCATAATTTTTATCAAAAATAGGAGTAAGGGAGTGCAATCATGCCAGAAAATGATAATGCGAAAATCACGCTAGTAGCTCTAGTCATGATGATTTTCACCACGGTTTTCGGTTTTGCCAATAGTACGGTCGCCTACTACTTGATGGGATACAGTTCAATCCTGTTTTATTTAGCCGCCGCAGTACTATTCTTTATCCCGTTTGCGTTAATGATGGCGGAATACGGGGCCGCAATTAAGTCGTCGGATAGTAGTGGGATGTACAAATGGTTAGAGGTCAGTGTCAACGCAAAGTTTGCGTTTGTCGGTACCTTTATGTGGTTTGCATCTTATATTATTTGGTTAGTTTCAACGTCAGCCAAAGTTTGGATTCCATTCACCACGATGTTCTTTGGGAGTGACCAAACGCAAAAATTTGCGATGTTTGGATTGAACGCGACTCAAGTTATCGGGATTCTCTCATGCCTATGGATGGTCTTAGTGACCTTTGTCTCAATCAAAGGGATGAAGAGTATCGTACGGATCACGAGTCTTGGTGGGATAGCTGTAACGAGTTTAACGGCCATTCTTTTAGTTGTTTCTGGTGTCATTCTGGCCTTGAACCACGGCCAATTTGCACAGCCATTACAACCACGTGATGTCTTCACCAAATCCTAGTTATCAACATCCAGTCGGACTATTAGGTTTCGCGGTGTTTGCAATCTTTGCTTACGGTGGTCTGGAAGTACTTGGTGGGATGGTCGATAAGACGAAGAATCCTGAAAAGACTTTCCCACGCGCCATTATGATTTCAGCCGTTGTGATTACGATTGGCTATGCTTTAGGAATTTTCTGCTGGGGCATTAGCACGAACTGGCAGGCAGTCTTATCGAACCCTACGACCAACATGGGGAACATCAGCTACGTTATGATGCAGAACTTAGGTTACGTTTTAGGTCAGTCGATGGGATTGAGCACAGCGGCCGCTACAACAATGGGTCTCTGGTTTGCACGTTACACTGGTCTAGGGATGTTCTTAGCTTATAGTGGGGCCTTCTTCACGTTGACGTATTCACCATTGAAGACGTTGATCTTGGGAACGCCTAAGGAATTGTGGCCAAAGAAGTTCACGAAGCTTAATAAGGCAGGAATGCCTAGTTATGCCATGATGATTCAATGTGTGATCGTCATCGTGATTATCTTGGTAGCGTCATTCGCTACCGCTAACGCTTCTGCTTTCTATAACGTTTTAACGTTGATGGCCAACGTTTCAATGACGTTACCATACTTGTTCTTGCTCTATGCTTTCCCTAAATTCAAAGCAAACAAGAATATTATTAAACCGTTTGAAGTTTACAAGTCATTGACTTGGACTAGAATTATCAGCTGGGTTGTTTTCATTGTCGTGTTGGGTGCCAACGTCTTTACGTTGATCCAACCAATCTTGGAAACCGGCCAGATTCAAAATACGGTCTGGATGTTAGTCGGCCCAATCGTCTTTGGGGCTGCCGGAATCATCTGGTACCAAGTACGCGAAAAAAATGTTAATTAATTAAATTATAGACACCGTCTTATTCAGTTAGTAACTGAGTAAGGCGGTGTTTTTTGGTTGCTATCGTCATTAGGCTTGGTACACTCATTAATAACTAAGGGGATGAGCACATGGCACTTGGACAGACATTAAAACAAACTAGGCTTGAACAGCATCTCAGTCAGCGGCAAGTTGCCACTGGAATCTGCGCGCAGTCGATGCTATCAGCTATCGAAAACGAGCGCTATGTTCCGAATGCACGGTTGTTACTAGCGCTCTGTCAACGCTTGGGGATTGCGGTTAGTACGCTGAGTTTGGCAGATAATTTTGATATTAGCACGGACAATCACTTCAATCAGCGAATCCAACAACTGTGCAATGCACATCAGTATCAAGCATTGAAAGATTTCCTGTTGATGGATGAAACGTTAGCAAGTGTTGAGACGGATGAACAGACGCAGGCTTACTATTATTATCTGGGTGTGGCTGAACTGAATGTTGATTTGAGTGTCGATGAGGCTCAGCGACACATGCAACTGGCCGTAGATTTGGCAATGCCACAGACAGCGCCAAGTACCTTGACGCGCTTAGCTTTGATCTCCTTAGCATTGATTAAAGTGAAATTACGACATCTAGCTAGCGTTGCAACACTGGTGAGCCAGTCATTGGCTGACATTGAGACGGCTAATTACGAGTCTAATCTTAATATTATCTTTTATCTGGCCGGACTGGTGGCGTATCGGCAGGGAGATTCAACAGTGGCGTTTCAGCGCTTAACAACTGGGATGGCGTTTGTGACGGCTCACGATTCGCATTACATGTTGGCGAATTATTACCGGTTAATGGCACAACTTGCACAGGACGCGGGCCAATCAGAGGCAGCCGCCGATGCCAGTCAACGACAAAAAATGCTCACAGACCTCTTTCACGAGCAGATCAATGAGCAACTATAGTAATCAGCAGCGATCAGTATTCTGATTATTGTTAGGCGTGCTGAACGTGTACATTGTAACCATCAACTAGAGAACGTATCTGCTAACGTAAAAGTTAACTGTCAAATAAACTATAAAGTGTGGTTGGTCACTGAGTTTGACGGTAGCGTCTGTGGAACGTGTTAGGGAGGTTACAAGATGACAGCAGCATTATTTACTAACGAGGTCGTCACGCAAGCGGACCAAGCAGCAGTGCGCAAGGTACTATTAGCGCCAACCAAGTTACCATTGTGGGCTACGGAGGTCACAAGAGTTACGGCCGTGGCGGATGATTATTTGGTAGAACGGACGGATGCAGCACTAAATTCGCAGGAA
Source organism: Lactiplantibacillus herbarum (assembly GCF_001039045.1). Lineage (GTDB taxonomy): Bacteria > Bacillota > Bacilli > Lactobacillales > Lactobacillaceae > Lactiplantibacillus > Lactiplantibacillus herbarum. Next base: position 512 of record NZ_LFEE01000038.1, on the reverse strand, counting down.
CGATTGCACGTATCTACAACTGATGACCAGGTTACGTATCAGAGTTATGATGGTCGGGTCGACTATCGTGTGGTGTTTACGCTGAAAACGCAGGAGGGGCAGACACTTATTCAAGAAGCATTTTACCTAACGACATCACCTAGCTGGTTACCGGTACCGCTATTAGCGCCAATCGCGAAGCACGCATTCCATCAAGAACTGGCGCACCTAGCCGTATTAGCGGAACAGCCACAATGACAATGGCTAATTGGGAAGTATTGCTCAAGTTATTAGTAACTTGGTGGAGTATCGGCTGGTTATTGAGGGCGGGATTAGTGTTAGTGATTGGTTTGATTGGGTATCGCATTGTCAAAAAAGAACGACGGTGAATAGGGGCCTCCAAGTGATTGTTGTAAATCATTTGGAGGTGTTTTTTTATTGATTCATCTAAGTATTCGTTGGGCCTTGAATAGCGATAACTAATTTGCAATAAAATAAGTTCTAACTTTCGCCTCCGGTGGTCAGCACTAGCT
>NZ_LFEE01000019.1:58979-91779 GCF_001039045.1 Lactiplantibacillus herbarum | reverse complement strand
TAAGTTGTTTTGGGACTTTCAACCTTTAGTGACTAAATAAAGGTGACCAATTCGTTAATATTGATTGTGGTACTGGACTTATCTGGAAGTAGAAAAGGAGATATTCATGAAAGTAGGGCAAAGACTGCTGTTCATTATCGTTGCTGGAGTGTCATTACTTCTTAGCGGTTGTGGACGCAGAGCAGTTACTGGGACAGCTCCCAAGACTGAACCAACCACGTTTGTTCGCTCAACAACTTTACATACAGCGACTGATCAACGAAACCAACAACAACTGGCTAATTTTATTAAAACTAAGATGGCAACTAGTCAGGGGATTTATACCAATTATGTGGATACGACCAAACGACAAACTGCTGCCGCTACCGGTCACGAGATGTTAAGTGAATCGGCTGGGATGTGGCTGACGTATTTAGCACAACATCATCAATACAAAGCTTTTCGGACCTTTTATCAAGCAACTGTCAAGACGTTTGGCGATAACGGCCAATTTAGTTATCGCTATGATCCGCGGACCAAGAAAAAATTTGCGGTGAATGCGACACTGGATGACTTACGAATTATCCGGGCATTGAATCTCTATGACGCGCTTACTAAGACTAAGCACTATCAGCAAACGGCGGCCAACCATTTTGCGGCGTTGTCGCAAGGGGCTATTAAGAATGGTCAGTTGACGGACTTTTACGATGTTCAAACCAAGCAGGCGGCTACAACGTTAAGTTTGGCTTACGTTGATCTAAAAGCCCTGCACTACTATGAGAATCAGACCACTAAACAAAAGCAAGCTTATCAGCAACAACTCAAGGTAATTCAAAATGGCTATTTAGGCGATGTATTTCCTTTGTATGCAGCAAGTTATAACCGGGATACCAAAGCATATTCTGCTAAAAACTTGAACACATCAGAAGCGTTAGAAGTACTTTTGCATTTAGCAGAAGTGGGTAAGCTGAAAGCAGCTAGCTTGAGTTGGTTACAGCAACAAGTGGCTAACAAAGACTTAGCTAACAGTTATTCGACGGCTGGAAGTGTGGTTGATAGTGGCTCGTCGGTTGCTAACTATGCTTTGGCGGCAATGATCTTCTCCTTAGAAAAAGATCAAGCACACTACCGACAAGCCATGCAACTGGTTTGGGCAGGTCAAGTGGTGCAGAAAACTAGTGCCATCTATGGGGGCATTGGCGATGCGAAAACACTGCAGAGTTATTCCTACAGTAATTTAACCGCGCTAAATGCAGCTGATTTTTAAACAGCGAGGGGGGCTGGCGAAATGGTACGAGTAAAACAAACGATTCAGCGTAGCGGTCAATTAGTTGCGCGCTATCTATCACCAGCCTTACTGGCGACCATCTTGGCGGCTATCATTGTCGGTCTTCTGCTATTTGTTGAACCCATTCATGGGTTAGCTGATAATGGTGATTACTACCGAGCAATTTTTGTGAACGGTCTTTATAAATTTAAAAATTACCATATGCTCAGCTATGTCAATCCGAAGCTGGGAATCATGCAGTATTACAACGAAACAACGGCTGCAGTGTTCTCATCACAACCGTTATTTGTCAAGGCGGCGGTGTTTTTAAATAAACTGTTCTACAGTCATCACGTCTTTGATCTCCGTTTTATGGGCTTGGTTTACTACGTACCTTATCTCGGGGGTATTTATCTGTTGACGGAAGGCTTAACTCATCCTTATCGGAAGTTTCGCAGTTATTTGATTGCACTGTTGGTGGTGTTTATCTTTGCCGATTCCTCTTTTACACTCTATTTCAACTCGTTCTTCGCGGAACCGGGCATGTTCGTTTTGACAATCTATATGTTTGCATCGATCCTCTTACTGGCTAGGCACCGCTATCAGCATGAGTTATGGCTGATTATCTTGTACTTTGTCAGTGTCATGCTGTTGATTGCGAATAAGCAGCAAAATGCACCGTTAGCATTGAGTTTTGTCGTCGTGAGCCTTGGCCTATTCAGCGTGATTCGGCATCGTGCGCAATGGTTGTGGCTAGGTCTAGGAATTACCGGTATCTTAGTGACTGGGGTATTGACCTATACCTTAATTACTAAGCAGTTCAATGACATCAACAAGTACCAAGCTTTTACGCACGGGGTTCTGATGCATACCACTGATCCCAGTAAGAAAATCAAGAAGCAGGGTATCAGTGAGCAGTATGCACTGATACAGGGGCAAGACTACTATCCGAAGAACTTTACGGCCATTCAACCAAGCTCGGCTTACGTGCAGAAGCATTTAAATAATCAATATAGTTTTATGTGGATCGTCGAATACTACTGGCATAATCCGCAGCAGTTTCAAGCACAATTGGATGTTGTGGCCGAGGACATGATGATTACGCAGGTGAAAGCGGTGGGCGACTATACGCAAGCTGCTGGAAAACCGGCTGGTGCGCAGGTGACGTATTTTACGGGTTTTAGTACTATGGCAGGCGCATTCTTTCCACAGAAATTTGCGTTTGATCTCTTACTGGCTGTTGCGTTGGCGTTAGTCTTTGGTGTTGGTGCTTATCAGGATTTAAAACGTCACCGTTCCGCTGGTGTCTTGCGTTTCTTCTTGGTGATTGGACTACTGACCATTTTTATCTTCGTTCCAATTATTTCGATTATTGGGGATGGCGATGCCGATCTGGCAAAACATCTCTTCATGGTGCCAATGAGTTTAGATTTGATTTTAGTCATGTTTATCGCAGATATTTTGAATCATCGGTTGTGGGACACAGCCGGTGAGATTGGAAAGGACCGGGGGCAATGAAAATCAAACGATTAGGATTTTGGTTGCTCTTGATCTGTGGGATATGGCTGGGATGGGCAACCACACTGACGGCCCAAGCGAGTACGCAGCGGGTCTTGATTGTCTATGACGCCATTAACCCGACCGTAAATGGTCAAAAAAAATTGGATGGCCTGCAGCGGCTGTTTACCAGTATCGGTTTAAAGGCGCAAACAGAACGTTTAAGCGATTACTATGCGGGGCAACTCACGACTAAAAAATATCAGGGCGTCGTGACGTTAGTGAATTGGCCACAGGGGCATTTAACTAACGCAGCGTTTGTCAAGGATCGTCAAGCTTTTACTGGAACGCAATTGCATGTCGGTCAATCGTTGAGTCAAACTGAAGCGGATGCTTTACACAGCAAGCGTCATCAGCTTTATCATCAGCAGTTCAGTCTGTACGATGGGACGCAGCATCAGTTGTTACCCTTTAGCGATGATATCACGATACTGACGGCAACTGGCTCTGGGGTTCAGACGGTTGGCCAGTTAACGACACAGGCGCCGGTTCAACATAAATATGCGTACGGTACAATTCGGGGGCAATATGGCTATTTGCCAAACTTTTCGGCTAGCGGCTTTAGTTTTGTGGTGGCTAGTCGGATGGTAGCCCAATTATTTCATCAAACGACGAGCAATCGGCCACTACTCACGATTACAGGAGTGACGCCCTATACTGATTTAAAACAATTGACGCGAGTGAGTCACGCCTTGAAACGTGCGAACATCCCGTTTGCCGTTAGTACCACTTCGACAGCGGAAAATACGACGATGCACGCGTTTCAGACTTTTACAGCTAGTTTACGACAGGTTGAATTAGATGGTGGTGTGGTATTCTTGCAGGCGCCCTACGTTGGAACGGCGAATGCTCAGAGTGGGAACACTCTGGATCAGACGATGGTGGCGCAATTAAATCAGTTGGGACAACGGCAGGTATTTCCGGTTGGCATCAGTGCAAGCAATTTTTGGAATCAAGATGAAATTTTACGGCGTTACGGACTTCAACATGCTAACCACGTCATCTTATTACCTGATCCAACGACTACGACTTTTGCTAAGCAGGATAATCTTGGAACCACGTTTACTTCGGCTCACTATGGGTTGAGCTTGGCGTCACTTCAAAGTGTCAAAAATGGGCAGGAAGTCACGCAGGCTGATTTAAGATTTGCGATGCCAACAGCCATTACGGTGGCCCTGCCAGATTCATCTAAAGGCGTTACTGCAATGCTTAAACGAATCACTAATACGTCGTTGACGTGGGAAAATCCAGCGACTAGTTGGCAAACACAGATCGATAGTGCGTCCGCAAGCTTCCAGTATCGACTGGGGCAGTATTATCTTAATGGTCGGCAGGTTACGGTTAAAACTAAGGCTAGTGGCGTGCCACGTTACCAACCCAAGGTGAAGACGAAGGTCTTACTTAGTCGCTTCTTCCAGCTACAAGGATGGGTCTTATTCGGTTTCTTCACGGTGACAACTATTGTGTTAGTGATTTTCTTAGTACTGGGTCGGACGAGTTTATCGACGAATGTTTATGCGAAAGTAGGAGGATTTTATGAGTTGGTTAGATGTCTTAGTTTTTATCGCCATCTTGGTGATTTGGGGAATTCTAGTCGTCAATCTTATTTTGACGATGGCGGGTTACTGGCACTATTTAAAATTAGCGCGGACGCCAACGCCACAGTTGCCAGCAGCGGCACCATTCGTGTCCATCATGGTCCCCGCGCATAACGAAGGTGTGGTAATTGTTCGAACGGTACTGTCATTATTGAACTTTGATTATCCGCATGATCGCTATGAAATTCTAGTGATCAACGATAACTCCAGTGATAATTCGGCAGAGTTGTTGGCACAGATTCAACAGACTTACCCGGAACGGAATCTAACGGTGATCAATACTGATGCTGAAACGGGTGGTAAGGGAAAATCAAATGCGTTAAACATTGCGTTGGCACAGGCTAAGGGAACCGTGATCTCCGTTTACGATGCGGACAATACGCCAGAACGGGATGCACTACGGATTCTGGTTGCAGAACTGCTTCAAGATGATCAGTACGGTGCGGTGATTGGCAAGTTTCGGACGCGTAATAAGAACGCTTCGCTACTAACCCGCTTCATCAATGTCGAAACGTTGTCCTTTCAGTGGATGGCGCAGGCCGGACGTTTACAGCTATTCAAACTCTGTACGATTCCGGGTACCAACTACGTGATTCGCCGGGACCTGTTAGAAGACATCGGTGGCTGGGATACTAAGGCGTTGGCTGAAGATACTGAAATTAGTTTCCAAGTCTACCGTCGGGGCTATCGCATTAACTTCCAGCCACTTGCGGTCACTTGGGAACAGGAACCGCAGACTTTGGATGTGTGGTTTCATCAGCGAACGCGCTGGGTGAAGGGAAACATCTATGTCATCCTGAAGAATCTCGGGCTAGTTTTTAGCAAGGAAGGTAACCGGATTCGGTTCGATTTATTGTACTTTTTGTCAGTCTACTTCTTGTTAATGACGTCGTTAATTTTGTCAGATTCGGTGTTTGTGCTTTCGGTGGCGGGAATTGCGCATTCTAGTTTGCTAGGATTCAATAATTCATTGTGGATTTTTGCTATTGGTTTATTCGTCATTAGTACGTTTGTAACGATTACGACTGAAAAAGGGGAAATGACGTTTAGTAATCTGTTGATCATAATATTTATGTACGTTGTCTATAGTCAGATGTGGCTAGCGGTGGCGGCATTTGGAATGGTGGGGTATATTCGTGAACAAGTCTTTCATCAACAAGCGAAATGGTATAAGACCAAACGCTATCAATAAACTTATTGTCGGGATTCTAAGCCTTTGTGTCATGATGGCTTTCGGTGGTAACGTCCAAGCGAAAAATGAGACGGCTGACTTAACCTATACGCAGCCGTTTCAAAATACCACCACGACGCTTTCTGGACAGGCTGTCAGTATGAGTACGTATTTTATCAAAATGGACTACTGGAATGTCAAGAAAGCGACGTTAAATTTAAGCTTTCAAATTTCACAGTTATCCAGCCGGCAGACTTCGGATCTAACGGTGGCGGTGAACGGGGTCAAATTCTATTCGTTCCGTCCTGACAAGGAGACGGGCTTACAAACGAAGAGTATCGAGATTCCACTACGTTTGTTGCAGGGGCAAAATCAAATTACGCTTTCTGGTCAGATCCTGAATCAGAAAGGTAAGACCAATTATCGGGTTGCTCAGACGCCCGCCAATTGGTTGACGGTGGATAGTCGTTCGACGGTTAATTTTGCCTATCAGCTGATAGCGCCAACGGCAAATATCGATTCCTTCTATGACCATTTTTCGGGGCCAGACACGATTGCCAATCAGAACAGTGTCATTCGGGTGCCGGAACAAGCGACCAATGCGGAATTAACGGCTAGTATGTATGCTTTAACGGGTGAATCACGGGTGATTACGACTGAAAATCAGCAAATTCCAGTTACACCCTTCAGTACGAAGAGTGGTCAGGACGCGGATTATCAGCTGATTATTGCGAAGTATGACCATTTACCAGCTGAATTCAAACGGCAAGTGTCGAGTCAGTCAGTAGCGAAAGCGGCGCAAATTCAACGCTATGACTCTGGTCAGAAGCATTATCTGATTGTGACTGCGACAACAGATAAAGGCTTGGAAAAAGCAGCTCGGTTCGTGGCGAATCAGGAGCTGATGACTGAGACCAAGTATTCTAGCGAAACGGTCACGGAAAAGACGAAGACGTTTACGTCGGAACTACATTACAATGGGCATTACCAGTTAACCAGTTCCGCCGATAAGATTACTGGTGCTGGCCATCAGGAGCGCAGTTACTTTGTAAACCTGCCCATTGATCGTAATAATGCGGATGGTTCTACGGTCACTTTGAAGTTGCGGTACGCGAAGAACTTGAACTTTAAGAATTCTTTGGCGACGGTTTACGTGAACGATACAGCGATTGGGTCGAAACGGCTGACGGCTAAACGGGCTGACGGTGACTCGTTAACAGTTCATTTACCTAAAGGAATGGCATTAGGTCACAGCTTTACGGTGCGAGTGGCCTTTGACTTACCAATGAGTACGAGTACGACGGCCAATGATTCGCAGACGCCGTGGGCTAGTGTTGAGAGTGGCTCGTATGCTAATGTTAAGTCGGCTACGGGGAACACATTATTGTTCAGTAATTACCCTAGCTTGTTTTTGAAGAATCAGACGTATGATCATCTGGCGGTTATGCGTCCGAAGACATTAACGACAGCTGATTTTCAAACGCTCACGAATATTTTTAATTTGATTGGGAACTACGCCCAGCAAAATACGGGCACAATCCAATTTTATACCAAGACACCTAGCAAGAAAGTTTTGAAAAATGCGAACGTGATTGCTTTTGGAACGCCTAAACAAACACCGTTGATTCGACAGTTGAATAATCAGTTGTATTTCCAATATAATACGTCGGAGACTGGGTTTGTTTCCAACGAAAAGTTGAGCCTAGAAACACGTTACGCGAAGACGGTGGGGACAGCACAGCTACTACGCTCACCGTATAATTCTAAACGGGGGCTACTAGTCGTTACGGGTGGAACGAGTAATGCGACGTATCTCGCGTCAACTCAGATCAACTATCAACGAAACATTCAACAGTACACGGGTGATGCGATTGTGGTTGATCCGGATAATAATCATTACGGGTACCGCTTTAAGAAAGACAAGTGGATTGATGCTAAATTAAACACGGACTTAGTGTTGCAACAACATCGTCAATTATTGATTTATTTATCCATTGCTGGTGGTATCATGCTACTGATCTTGGTGATGATTGGGTTCTTATGGCACAAGCACAGCGGTCCACAAAGGAGGCAGCGACATGCAAAATAATAACCACGAAACGGTGATTACTGACCTATACTTGCTGGCCTTTTTAGCGGGGATGAGTGTGCTGGCCGTTGCGATGGCGCTGACTAGCCCGTTGTTGATTAATACAGCTTTTCTTGGTGTAACGCTAGTCTTGATTCTGATGACCTATTTCCAAGGAATCGTTGCGGGAATGGTGGTCAACTTTGGGTTTATCTTCCTTCAAGCTTTGGTTATGATCTATCTCAACGAGACTCGCGCTACGGGGTTTCCGTGGGAACTGAGTTTTTGGCTAGTATTACCGATTTGGTTGTCCGTCAGTTTTTATGGTATGACGGCACATCTACGGCATTTACAAGCAGTCAATGCCAAGTTAAAGGCGGATTTAGTTGAACGAGGGGCTTTCGATGCTGATACCAATCTGCGAACCATGGTCTCTTACATTGAGGATACCGCGGTCTTTACGGAAACTAATCGGCGCTTTGAGTTGCCTGTCACCACGATGATTGTCCGGATTCGATACTTTCAAGAAATACGCAGTATGATGAGTGATAATCAGTTACGTAGTTTGCTGACCGTTATTTCGGATACTATCAAAGCGGCTATGCGTAGTAATGATATTACTTATTTGATTGATCATAACAATCCAACGTGGGCGGTCTTGTTATTTACAGACGTTGACGGGGCTAATATTGCGGCCAATCGGATTAAGTCCAAGTTCACTGAGGCCGCGCAAAGTGACGTTGACTTGGCTAATCTAGATATCAGATTAGTCGTCGGGGTTGCAAGTTGGGACAGTGAAACGATGAAGGATCCGTATGACTTAATGAATGCCGGGATTAAGGCTACCGAGTATGATGTTTAGGTAAATGTTAAATATGACAGTAAAGGCCCGTATGCCGGGCCTTTACTGTCTAAAAATATCATAATTTAGTATTTATCTGATAGGACTGTTGATACTGGCACAGATGAATTTAGCAATCTGAAAGATAAATGTTGAAAAATTCAAACTTTATCCTTGCCTTGAAGTGAACTTTAAGGTTTAAGCTAAGTACTGAATTAAAGTTGAGTATCAGCTATGCCAACAGTTGTTAATAGGAGGAATTGTATAATGAAAAAAGTCTTAATTCTAGGTGCCAACGGTCAGATTGCTCGGTTAGTAACGCAACGAGTATTGAACGAACAGCCCAACGTGGCATTGACTCTTGTCTTACGGAATAGTCAGCGGTTGAGTGACTTTGCAGCTAATGATCGCGTAACCCTAGTTGATGGTGATTTGGCCGATTATGAGTTGATTAATCGTGCCATGCAGGGGCAGGATCTTGTCTATGTGGCAATGGTGGATCATACGGCCGACAATATCATTACGAAAAACGTGGTGAAGGCCATGCAGGCTAACCACGTTGAACGAGTTGTTGAGTCCAGTTTGTTAGGTTTATATAATGAAGTTCCGGGTGAATATGGTCGCTGGAACTACGAGATGGTTAAGTCAGGATTACAAGCCGCGATTAATGCCGATCAATTGTTAGCGGAATCTGGTTTGTCATATACAACTTTACGGTTTCCATGGTTGAATGACCGCGATGAAGTCAAGTATCTTGTGACACACAAGCATGATCCATACTTAGGTGTTTCAGGATCACGGCAGAGTATGGCCGATGTAATTGTGAAAATCATTGCTGATCCGGGCTATCTGAACAATGATAGCGTGGGGATTGCCGACGCGGATACACAGGGAGAAACGCGGCCGGTATATTAAAGTGATGAATTGGCAAAAAATTATTAATTTTTAAATTAAAATCTCCAGTTAAAAGACAGTTATAAATTGTCTTTTAACTGAAGATTTTTTGATGACGTAAAGTTAATTTAACGGCGTAGTGACATCCACAAATTCACCAAATCGGTGTTCCCAGATGTGGGCATGATGCTGTTTGATCATACTGGCTGATAAATAATTAGTATCCATCGTCGTAATACCATCGATTAAGAGGTCAATCTTAAATCCTAGATGAAAGGCGATCCGTGTCGTGGTGTCAACACAGAATTCGACCTGTGCGCCACAAATTTCAATGTGTCTTAGCTGGTTCATTTTTAGAAAAGATTCAAGTCCCGTTTGATAGAAAGAATCGGGTTGCGTTTTAATGAAATAAGTATCGGTTCCCTGAGCATGGATTTCAGGAAAGAGCTGCCAATTCTGGCTGGCAACTTCCATCCCCGGTTCGGTATGCTGAATGAAAATAATCGGTCGGTTTAAAGCACGGTATTGATCGATGCGGTGGTTGATGGTGTCAATAACCTGATCACGTTGTGCTAGTTCCTGTAACGCTTGCTGCATGTCAATTACAATTAGTGCTTGAGCCATATGAATACACTCCATTCTTGAACGTTTGATAACAGCATAGCACTTTTATGATGAATCGGTGCATTTCTTTGTGAACTGTAGTTTGATAGTAGTTTATAAAGTTACTTCAAGAATACTTAAAGTGAGGTCAATAGCTAAAAAACTACACTTATAAAATTATAATTACATTCTTTTGTTTAGATGGTATTATTAATTATAACAAAATTTATTTAAGGGGAATAATTTTGAAAGAAAATTTAAAAGTTGCACGGCAAGAACTAAAGGTTAAGAGTAGGCCTTATCAGGTATATGGTTATTATTTAGGTATTCCAATCATGCTCATTATTATCATGGCTGCTGCTCTTCTGGGATTCGATAATATTCGACTTAATGGTGTCATACTTATATTAACGGTAATTGCTAACTTTACTGCAAGTAAATTGGCCTTAGTATCGAAAAGAAAGTATGTTGCGCCGGTCTTAGTGTACGTTTCAAACGTGATTTCATTGTTACTGCTTCCAGTATTAACGAATGATATCGCAAATGGGGGTAACGGGGATAATTACCTTGCACTAATGGGTTTAATTCTGGTTCCAATTGAAGTAATAATAATTGTATTTTTTTTGATCAGTGCAAATGATATCAAGAAAGCTTATCCAACCATGAAACAAGATTCAAAAGATGCACGCCAAAATTACGTGGCGGCGAAAAAGAATAAATAGGCATGAACTTAATGTGGTCTCTCTGAGGTAGCGTAAATCTACTTTAGAGGGACCACACTATTTTTAAAGTAAAAAAGCTAATTAATTTTTATGCTCTTAAGCGGAGAGTGAAGAAAAATGTAAATTAACCATCTTAATTGGCTAAATTAACCGTCTTGTTTTGATAACCTGATATTAACTGTGTAATCATTAAATAGGAGCATTAATATAGCCGAACGGCGCACGTGACTATATTGAACAGTGAACTAAACTGCAGTGATACGTTGATTAAAATTGATAGCGCTGGATTGTTTAAGTGGTTAGAATAGTGTCTGTTGTTTCAGGAGGAACCAAATATGAAAGATAATGTGATTTTAGTAGCGGTTGATAGTACGCACCGATCCTTATCGATTGTAAAACAAGCAGCTATGTTAGCGATTCGCTTACAAAAAGCGCTCTACCTAGTGCACGTTGTGGATACCAAAGAATGGCCAGGATTGGCAGCACAGCGACGTGAAGAGTCACTAGCACGATACTTTAATCGTAATTTTTACAAAGTGGGGACTGAGCTTGGTGTTAAGCATGTTATTTCAACTGTCATTTACGGTAATCCGTCAAAAAGATTAACCAAGTTATCAAATCTAAATAATGTTGCAATGATTATCATGGGAGCAAGTGGTCGCCATTGCATCGGTTCGCTATCAGTAATGGGGCACACGACGATGTACGTCACTAGGTGGTCAAAGAAAAATGCGATTATTGTGCGTGAACCGGCGGCCTTGCCTCTGCCTTTAGCCGCTGCATTAGCTTAACGTTGAAATTACTAACTGGTTTGTTTCGAATGAGAAGTCCGAAGTTTACTGAAAAAAAGTTTCAATTGTTGATAAATAACGAGATAAAATAGCCGTCTGAGAATGGATAAAAATCCAACTTCAGACGGCTATTTAAATTGATCATGTATCAGTCAAATATTTAATTTGGTATTAACAAATTTAGGCTAAATACTGTTTAAAGAGTTCTTGATAGATTTCGATAAAATCAAAATACATCTGTTGCGAGGTGTACTCATTATCTTGATGTTGCGTATCATTACCAGGACCGAAGACGGCGTAGTCAAATCCGACTGGTTGATCAACCAAGTATTGCGAAGCGTCGGTCCCACCAGAAGCACTCATGGTTAGGATTTCAGTTGCGGAGAATGGCATATCAATCATTTTGAGCAATGCGGCATCACGTTTCATTTCTTCTGGACTGAGATTCTGATGAGCCATATATGGTTGACCAACAGCTTGAATCAGCTTGATCAGTTTAGAATCTTGGTTACCTTCAGTTGAGATGACGTCCATATCGACGGTTAATTCAACTTGACCATTACTTGACTGGTTGTAATCGGCTAAGGCAGTTTGTAGAGCAGCCACAATTTTAGCGTTAGGTAATTCAGGGATGGTCCGTAAATTGATCTGGGCTGTTGCTAGACCTGGAATGGCGTTAACCTGGTTACCACCATTAATGACATCGACGTTATACAAGGTTTCACCCATCACGGTATTAGTAACGCCAGTGGATAGTTTATCAAAAGTAGTGCGCATCAATTGCAAGGCCTGTAAGAGGTGTTCAACGGCATTATTACCCAGTTTAGGCATTGAGCTGTGGGCAGCTTTACCTTTAGAAGTGACGGTTAGATTAAGTTGGCCCTTGTTGGCACAAATAATCCGGTAGCCAGTTGGTTCGCCGACTAGCATGGCTGAAACATCTTTCATGTAGCCATCTGCAGTTAATTGTTCCGAACCAATCTGACCGACTTCTTCACCCGCAGTTGCTAAAAACTTGAGAGTTCCTTTTAATGGAACCTTGTTCTGTTTGAGAGTAATTAGTGCGATGGTGATAGCAGCTAAACCATCTTTCATATCAGCAACACCACGGCCGTAAAGGTTATCGCCTTTTTGAACGACTTCAAAAGGATCACTGTCCCAGTTTTGGGCTTCGACATCCACGACATCCATGTGACCGGCAACACCCAGTACGGGTTCGCCTTGTCCTAAAGTAGCGACCAAGTTGGCGCGATTGCCACCTAATGGCAGGATTTTGCTTTCAATCCCGGCTTGGTCAAATAAATTTTTTAAGTATTGTGCGACTTCTAATTCGTTATCGTTAACTGATCGAATCTTAACTAAATCGGATAAAATTTTCATGGCATCTGGTTGATTCATAACGTAGCCTCCTTAAGCTACTAACGTTATAGCACTTACTTGTTGGTTATCACAAGTAAAAGATTATGGACATAATCGAATAAATTAAGCAACTGATTTAGACTTTTAGGGTTAATAAGATAAAGGGCTGAAAAATATCAATTATTGGCCACGATAATCTTTGTAGGACTGCTAGATAGGGATACTAGTGGCTGCTGTCCGGAGATGTTTGAAGGCCATTTTATAAATCGTTTTTGTAAATTAACTGAGTGAATAATATGGTGGTGTTGCTTTGATAAAAAGGACTCATGTCATGTACGATTTAATTGTAGGCAGGAAAAGGAGGCGCTGTGAGAATGAAGCAACTAGTGGTGCTGAAGTGAATGAATGCAAGCATAGTTAGGTTAAAGATACAGGTTTTTAGGGGGATAGACGTTAAATATGAAAAAATTTAAATTAGCTGTTACGGTAATGACGTTGGGGTTAGCTTTGTCGGCTTGTGGAACGAGTGGCAATGCGAACAAGAAAAGTAGTAGTAGTTCAGAAAGTAGTACGAGTACTAAGACGACTACGAAGTCGCAAGCTAAAATTAGTGGGTTAACGAAGGATAAAAATCCCAAGTATAAAGTTGGCAGTTGTGTGAAGATGTCAGCAACGCATATGGCAGGCATGAAGGGTGCTAAAGCTACGGTCGTCGGTGTCTATCAAACAAAATTATATGAAGTTAACTTCAAATCAACGAAAACTAATAAGATGGTTAAAAACCATAAGTGGATCACTAAGAATGAATTAGGCGGTGATCATAAGAGTTATCACGTTGGTGAGAAAATCACCTTGTTAACTAATCATATGGCCGGAATGGAAGGTGCCCACGGGACGATTACTGCGGTTAATCCAGGTCCAGCGTATGAGGTTAACTTTACACCAACAACTGGTGGGAAAATGGTGAAGAATCATAAGTGGTTGGCACAGGATGAACTCTATAAATAAACTTCAACGGTTAATGAAATGACTAAATTAATAACCAGTCTGTGAAAAGTTGCGATTTCACAGACTGGTTATTTTATATCTCACAAATTGGTTTAAGTTGTATACGTTTGAATTAACTTTTGCAGTGGCTGCATTGCATCTTGGTTAATTTGACTATCATTAAGCTCTGTAACTCAACGATACAAAAACTTTACAAATATTTTGGAGAACCCATGATACAATTTAAAGAATCTATTAAAAATGTACAGTACTGTATAGTGATAGTTTATAGGATTTCATTATGGTGAGGCTAGTAGTAAATCATCTATGAGCAATGACTGCAATCGTGATTATGTGTAGCGCTGATATTAGTGGCAGTGTGAGCTGGTACAAGCAAGTTGTGTTTAGGTAGAGTATAAGATCAAAAATGGGGGCGTTTTATTTTGAAAAAGTGGTTTTCAACAGTTAGCTTGAGCGTGTTGGTAATGTTGCTGATATGCCCAGTCGTGGCATTCGCTAGAGCTGGTGGCAGTACTAGTGGAAATAATAGTGGGGGTAATGGTGGCACATCAACGGGTGCGTATACATCCAATACATACGATAATTCATATGATGATTATAATCGTCGTGGTTACTACGGGCGGAATTATTATAGTCCGATAGCTATGGTTGTTTTTGGCGGGATTGTCGTCCTTTCCTTTGTTCCAGTGTTTCTACGTACCAGAAAACAATATCGATTTAACCGCGTGCATCCTAATAATGTGATGTCAGTCTCGACAGATGTTCAAACCGAATTCGAAACGCTTTTTTATCAAGTTGAAACGGCATGGACGACTAACGATATACAAACGTTACGAGGTGTTATGTCATCGCGGTATTTTCGTAAGCAGCGACGAATATTGAGGCGGTATGCAAAGAAACATAAGCGTGATCAGTTAGAGGGATTGGTGATCCTTGAATTAGGACAAGAACGCACTAAATTTTCCAAAAAGCTTAAAATCGTGGTTACGGCTCAGGCGCGTGATTATTTTCAGTATGACAATCAATCGGCGGCGTATAACCAGAATCTGTACGATAATGCGTATATTGAACGCTTTACTGAGGTGTGGGAGCTTTGCCGGGTCAATCAAAAGCTGATAGTTACTAGTATTAGACAATAAATTGCTTTTGACGAAATAACTTGGGTACCTATGGGGACTGTTTTAGGTAGCATGAAAGTTGTCAGTGAAAAAGACGACTCTAAGAAGCTATTCAGCCAGTGATTACAGGAATATGATTGATCCTAAAAATAAATAAAAAGAGATTTCCAATCATCCACATTACTCTGTAGAATGATTGGAAATCTCTTTTTGTCATTAGTCTTAAGCTGGACTGATAACGGCATGCTGTTCATGACGCCAGGCTGCCACTATCATTAAAACGATGATTAAGACTTGCATGGAAGACAGGACAAAATCCGTGATACCGTATGCCAAAATTAACGGTAACGTCATCATGAAGTATCGTAAATTTGGTGATTGTTGGTATTGTTGCCAGTTACGGCTAATGTGCCAACCACTGCGAACAACGAGGTATATGAAGCCGGCGCCGCCCAGAATCCCAAACGAAGCTAATAGCATTAATAGGATGTTGTGGGCATGTGGAACGGAGGCCCCTGTTAACTGTAAATAATTTTGGGCAAAACCAAAGTAAGTGACGCCCAGCAATGGTGCCTGCTTGAATAAATCAAAACTATTTTGCCAGATATTAAGCCGCGATTGCCACGCACTGGTTGCTGAGGTTACTCGTGGTAAATTAAGCCAGAGAAAACTGGCACAACCAATTAAGGCGCCTGTGATCCACCAACGATAGCGATGCAAGCATTGGTAAGCAACGACAATTAATAGCGTAAACATTAATATTAAGCCGGTACGTGACTGGGTTTGATAAATGCCGAGACAGAGTAGCCCCGCTAATAACCAGTTGATCAGTGGTAGTGGCGTCACAGGATGCTCGGTATGATGTGTCAATTGTGTGAGCAATAATCCTAGCGCAATTAACAATAGGCAACAGGCATCATTGGGATTGTAGGCGGAGCCGAATAACCGATCTTGGTTCGCCGCGTACCCCCATAATAAATCACCAAGTAAGAATTTGAGCCAATTAGGTAAGGTCACGGCTTGATTGAGCCATTGAAAGCCAAAACCGCTAATTGTAATATACAATCCAAATTGAATGATGAATTGTCGAAGCTCATGCCAAGCAATGATTTGAGTTGATTGCCGGCATAATAACCACAAATTGAGTAATACAAATAACATTAGTGCGGATAGCCAGACGCTACGATAATCGTGATGATTTAGATTGAGGGCGGTAACCCCCATTAATAGTAGAATGAAGCCCAACAGTGGGTCACGGCGCCCAAATGTACGGGGATGTCGAAGTAAGGATAACCACTGCCAGCGGCTTAAGTAGATCAGCCATGCAATACCGACGGGTGGTAAAACTGCCAGTAGCCGTAATCCAGTTAAGAACGGGTTCGTGGTAAACGTATGTTTCTTCATCATTAAGCAAAACTTTCTTTCATTTAGAGGATAATGACGTCTACCGAGATGACGTGGATTTTATTATGGCACTGGGGTTGTGAAGAAATTGTGATGTTAATGAAAACTTAGGCGATTTGACCAGAATTTAGTAACCTTCAGGAAAACTTTACTCGCTGAATACGCATTCAAGGGGAAGCATGGTAAAATATGGTTAGTTAAGCTGAAACTTAAAGCTAGATGATCATAATAATATTGAGTGCGAGGTTGTCATGAATGCTCAAGCAGTATCTGTAGTTGGTTTTAGGAGCTACTGAGTAAAACGTCGTATCTTTAATTAAAATTAAAGGGGATATGTGTGTGGATGCAAAACAGTTATCACAACGATTAGCCACGGTAGGTGATTTTGTGCCAACAGGTGCGCGTTTAGCGGATATTGGCTCAGATCACGCCTATTTACCCGCTAACTTAGCGCTTAATCGGCGAATTAGTTACGGGGTGGCTGGGGAAGTTGTTCGCGGCCCCTTTGAAAATGCACAGCACGAGATTAATCAGTTAGGTCTATCTGATATTTTGGTGGCGCGTTTAGCGGATGGTTTAGCCGCCATTCAACCAGCCGACAAGATTGACACGGTGACGATTGCCGGTATGGGCGGTCCCTTGATTCGGCGAATCTTAGAACAAGGAACGGCTCAACTTGCAGGTGTTAAACGGTTGATCTTAGAACCTAATGTTGGTGAGGCAACCGTACGTGACTGGCTCGCAGCTAACGGGTTCCAGATTACGGCTGAACGAATTCTAGCTGAAGATGGGCATACGTATGAAGTAATTTGTGCAGATCGGGTAGATCAACCCGTAACTTATTTGGCAAATGAACAATTATTTGGCCCATTCTTGTTAGCAGAAAAGTCACCCGTGTTTATTGCAAAGTGGCAACGTGAATTAGAACGTGCGCAGAGTGCGTTGGCTCAGATGCACCAAGCAAAGGTGGCACCAACTCAAAACATTGCGGTCATCGAAGCCAAAATTAAATTAATCGAAGGAGTCTTAGTAGATGCTGGCAAATGAGTTAATTGACCGATTCGAACAGTTTGCTCCCTTAAAATTAAAGTGGGAGCACGATCCGACTGGGTTACAGATTGGTGATCCGCAGCAAGCAATTCATAAAGTGTTGGTCACGCTGGATGTACGACCAGAAGTGGTTCAAGAAGCGATTGAGATTGGTGCAGATATGATTTTTGCGCACCATCCCGCAATGTTTCGCCCAGCAAACAACTTAGATTATCAAGATCCTCAAAAAGCAATGTACGCAGATTTAGCGGCGCATCATATCTTGGTATATGCAGCTCATACGAACTTGGACTGTGCTGAAGGTGGTATGAATGACTGGTTAGCTGAGGCGTTAAAACTGCAAGATGTACAGGGATTAGTGCCAGGCTACCAGGAGCCAGCGGTTAAGATGACAGTTACGATCTCAACTGATCAAGTTGAAGATGTGCAAGATTACTTAACTAAAACGGTGGGTGGTACCTTGAATCGCTATGCTGCTAATTCTGGTGAACAGTTCAGTGTTAATTTGCTGGCTGACCAAGTTTCAATGGCGGTAGCTGGTGTGACGCAACTGGTTGGTTCATCCGTATGGGACTATCAAGTTGAACCACTGTTAACGGGCGGTCACCAGTACTATATGGGTCGGATTGGTGATTTACCGACGCCGATGACTGCGCGTCAATTTGCAGATTATTGCAAGCAAGTCTTTCATGTTGCCGGTTTGCGGTTAGTTTGTGCTGATCCTGAGCAACAGATTAGCCGGGTAGCCGTGCTTGGTGGTGATGGCGGCAAGTTCTACCACACTGCATTACAAGCGGGAGCCCAAGCTTACGTGACGGGGGATGTCTACTATCATACTGGTCACGACATGTTGGCGAGTGGATTAACTGTTGTAGACCCTGGTCACCACATTGAAAGCATTTGTAAGTTACAATTAACTAAGTTATTCCAACAATGGCAAACGCAACAGGGTTGGCAGGTTGAGGTCGTTGCCTCACAGCTCAACACTGATCCGTTTACCTTTGTCTAAAAAATAAATCAAGTTGAAGGGAAGTATTTTATTATGTCAAAATACCCAAATCTTATTTCAGATTTTTTAACTTTCGTTAAGATCAACAGTCGTTCTGATGAAGAATCAACGACGGTACCATCTTCACCACGAGAAACGGCGTTCTTGGAACAGTTGATGACTAAGTTAACCGCACTAGGGCTAAGTGAAGTTACCCAAGATGAACAGAGTGCTTATGTTTTTGCAACGTTGCCTGCTAATACGGACAAAGCCGTTAAAACCTTAGGATTCATTTCTCACATTGATACGGCTGATTTCAATTCAGAAAACGTTAATCCACAAATCGTTGAAAACTACGATGGTCAATCGATCATTAAGTTGGGAGACAGCGACTACCAATTAGATCCAGCCATCTTCCCTAATTTGAAGAACTATGCCGGTCAAACGTTGATTACGACTGACGGAACGACTTTACTAGGTGCTGATGACAAATCTGGTGTTGCTGAAATCGTTAGTGTTGCGGAATATCTATTAGCACATCCTGAAATCAAGCATGGCAAGATTCGTTTTGGCTTTGGTCCTGATGAAGAAATTGGTACGGGTGCCGATAACTTTAACGTACCAGCCTTTGGTGCTGACTATGCTTACACGGTCGATGGTGGCCCACTTGGCGAATTAGAATATGAAACCTTTAATGCTGCTCAAGCAACGGTTTCAATTGCCGGTGTCAACGTTCACCCTGGGGAAGCTAAGGATAAGATGGTCAATGCATTACAATTAGCCGTTGATTTCCAATCAGCTTTACCTGCTCATGATGTTCCTGAACATACTGAGGGTCGTGAAGGGTTCTTCCATTTATTGAGTTTGGAAGGCACTGTCGACAGCGCTAAGATGACTTACATCATTCGTGATCACGATCGCGATAAGTTTGAAGCTCGGAAACGCTTATTCATCGCGGTTGCTGATCAGTTGAACTTAGCTGACGGGGTTGCCCGGATCAAAGTTGATATGAAGGATCAGTACTACAACATGCGTGAAGTGATTGAAAAAGACATGCAAGTAGTTGAATTAGCTAAGCAAGCAATGTTGAAGCTTGGTATTGAACCTGCAATCTTCCCAGTGCGTGGTGGGACAGATGGTTCTAAGATCTCCTTCATGGGCTTACCAACACCAAACCTGTTTGCCGGTGGTGAAAACATGCACGGCCGTTTTGAATACGTTTCAGAGCAGTCAATGGAACGCGCCGTTGACGTTGTTTTACAGATTGTTCAGGATAATTACGACCAAAACTAAATTCTTGACCTTTATTGACTAATGGCGTTATACTTTAATAGTCAATAAAGGTCAAACTTGATTGGCAGCTGAAATGGCTGCCTTTTTGTTACCGAATTTGAGGAGGTACTTATATATGAATCCAGAACAATTAACTGAAAGTTTACAACAAGCCTTAGCGCAGGCTCAACAGATTGCGCAAACGCGGCGACACCAAGAAATTGGTGTGCCCCATCTATTTAAATTCTTGACGCAACCAGGGGAACTGGTTCGCCAGATCTTCAGTGAGGCTGGCGTTGATCTCGATAAGCTACAAGTTGAATTGGATCACGAACTTGACAATATCAGTGTCGTCAGTGGGGATAATATTCAATATGGTAGTAGTATGAGTGCAGGTTTAGGTGCCGTCATGCAGACGGCTGAAGCAAAGCGCAAGTCGTTAGGGGACGAGTTTCTTGCGACTGATACGATTGCCTTAGCCTTGATGGATCAAAATGGTGATCAATTAACTAAATATTTAACTGGCCAGGGCATTACGGCTGGACAAGTGAAGAATGCCGTTGATCGCATTCGTGGTGGTCAGCGTGTCACCTCACGTAACCAGGAAGACCAGTACCAAGCCCTAGAAAAATACGGGGTTGATCTCGTTAAACAAGCTCGCCAGGGTGATCAAGATCCTGTTATTGGTCGTGATGAAGAAATTCTCGATGTCATTCGAATTCTCTCACGCAAGACTAAGAATAACCCGGTACTGATTGGTGAACCTGGGGTTGGTAAAACGGCCATTATCGAAGGCTTGGCACAACGGATCGTCCGCGGTGATGTGCCTGAAAACCTAAAGAATAAGACACTCTTTTCTTTAGATATGGGGTCACTGATTGCGGGTGCTAAGTATCGTGGTGAATTTGAGGAACGGCTAAAAGCAGTCCTTAAAGAGATTACTAAGAGCGATGGTCAGATCATCCTGTTTATTGATGAAATTCACAATATCGTTGGTGCGGGGAAGACGGAAGGTAGTATGGACGCCGGTAACTTGCTCAAACCGATGTTGGCACGTGGCGAGCTTCATTTGATCGGTGCCACGACGCTTGATGAATATCGTCAGTATATGGAAAAGGATAAGGCGCTTGAACGGCGTTTCCAGAAGGTACTAGTTGCGGAACCTAGCGTCGACGACACGATCAGTATTTTGCGGGGACTCAAAGAACGTTTTGAAATTCACCACGGTGTACGGATTCACGACAACGCGTTAGTGGCAGCGGCCAAGTTATCTGACCGCTACATTACGGATCGTTTCTTGCCAGATAAGGCCCTCGACTTGATCGATGAGGCGTCGGCTGAGATTCGTGTTGAAATGAACTCTAATCCAACTGAATTGGATCAAGTTAACCGCCAATTAATGCGTTTAGAAGTGGAAGAAGCAGCGTTAAAGAAGGAAACGGATGACGCTTCGGTTAAGCGCTTGGGCGAGTTACAGCGTGAATTAGCTAGCGCTAAGGAAAAGCAACGTGCGTTAGCTGAACGCTGGGATAGTGAAAAGCACAGTTTGCAAGCGTTAAGTGACAAGAAGGCCGCACTCGATAAAGCTAAGCATGATTTGGAAAACGCTGAAAGTAACTATGACTTGGAAACAGCAGCTAAGCTCCAACACGGGACGATTCCGCAACTAGAACAGGAATTGACTGATATGGAGGCTAACGATCATCATGATGATTGGTTAGTGGAAGAATCCGTCACAGCGGATCAAGTGGCGAACGTGGTTTCACGGATGACCGGGATTCCGGTCAATAAATTAGTTGCTGGTGAACGGGAGAAACTGCTACATTTAGCAGATCATTTGCACGAAAGAGTTGTTGGTCAGAATACAGCAGTTGATGCCGTGTCCGATGCCGTACTGCGTTCTCGGGCAGGCTTACAAGATCCTAACCGGCCACTCGGTTCATTCATGTTCCTTGGACCAACGGGGGTTGGTAAGACTGAATTGGCCAAGGCATTAGCCGAAAACTTATTCGATTCAGCCGATCACATGGTTCGAATCGATATGAGTGAATATATGGAGAAAGAATCAGTTTCACGGTTAGTTGGGGCAGCACCTGGTTACATTGGCTATGAAGAAGGTGGCCAATTGACGGAAGCGGTTCGTCGTAATCCATACTCAATCGTGTTATTCGATGAAGTTGAAAAGGCCCATCCAGACGTCTTCAATATCTTATTACAAGTATTAGATGATGGTCGTTTGACGGATGGTCAGGGACGGACGGTTGATTTTAAAAACACTATTTTAATTATGACGTCTAACCTTGGTTCAGAATTGTTATTAGCAGGTGTTGATGATCAAGGCAACTTGTCTGATGAGACTCACCAGCAGGTCATGCAGTTGGTTCAGAGTCGTTTCAAACCGGAATTCTTGAACCGAATCGATGACATCATTATGTTCACACCGCTACAATTGAGTGCAATTGAAGAAATTGTCGGTAAGCTGATCGGACATTTGTCAGCACGGCTACAAGACCGCGAAATCACGCTGGAAATTTCCGATGAAGCGAAGAAGTGGATTGCTAAACAGGGTTACGAACCAGCTTACGGTGCCCGGCCATTACGGCGCTTCATCACGAATCATGTTGAAACACCTTTGGCTAAGGAAATTATCGCGGGCCGAGCCGCACCAAAATCAACGGTAGCGATTAATCTGCTGGATGATCAGTTAGTATTTGAGAATCAAGCAGTGACACCAACCGTCTAACTTAATTTAATAGAAGTTCCGATACAAAAAAGTCCCACAACCAGCATAGTGTTAGTTGTGGGACTTTTAGGTTTAAATTACTTATTTTCTGAACCTTTAACGGGTAGGGAATGATTAGTAATATAAGTGATGCTATTGACAACGACTAGTGCAAAAATTGCAGCGACGATACCAATCTCACCAGGCTTATAAGCTAGTTGTTCAAGTGTTCCACCGATATAGCCGAGCACTTCGCCAAATAGAACAGCCCAAACGATAATTGTAAGTTGCTTCATCATCTTGTGACACCTCCCAATGAGGATTATTTTAACATACCGGTAATAAAAAGCAATCAGCTTATGACTGCCGCTTAGAACAACTGTTTGGTATAATAGTTTTAAATAACGATTAAGAAAGGAGCTCAGCAGATGCCACAGTATATTCCACTACAAGTTTTAAGCACGTTTAGCCTGTTGCAGAGTACTAGCACGGTCAAGGGTCTCGTGCAATCAGCTAAACAACAAGGCTACCCGGCGTTAGCCTTGACGGATATTGACGTAATGTACGGAATTGTTGATTTCTACAATGCATGTCGACAAGCGGATATCACACCGATTCTAGGAATCACACTCAACTTAGTGGGTAGTCAATTAACTGATCAAACGTTTAGTCTAGTGGCTTTGGCCAAGGACCAGACGGGTTATCAGAACTTAATGCGACTCACAACGATGAAACAGACCGCTAGAGCGGATGAACCATTGACGTTAGCACAAATATTGCCAGTGCTGGGTCATTTAGTGGTTTTAACACCAGCTAAGGATAGTGAACTAGGGGCTCTACTATTACAAAATGCAGCTGACCGAGCAGCAACTTGGCTTGCACAATTACGCGAACATGTTGACGCAGATAGTTTGTATTTGGGAATCTCATTAGATCAAGCCCCTGTATTGCGAACAACTGTTGTAGGTTTTGCGCAACAACAACACTTGCCGATTGTGGCGTTAGATCCGGTTGATTATCTTCAATCAACGGATTATTTTGCCGTGTCAGTATTGCGTGCCATTGATCGTGGTCAACAAATTGATAATCCAGAACTTCTAAAAGAGACCCCTGGTGGACATTATCTGCGCTCTGCGGATGCAATTGCGCAAGATTATCAACAGTTAGATTTGATGACAGCCGTTGCAGCTACGGTTGAAATAGCTGATCAATGCCAAGTTGAATTAGTTTTTCAAGCACCACAACTACCAAAATTTCCGACGCCGGAAGACCAACCGGCCAATGTGTATCTTCGGCAATTATGTCAGACGGGACTTAAGAAACGACTGGCAGACCTTCCGGAAGGGACTGACACGCAACCGTACTTTGATCGTTTGGAACACGAACTACAAGTTATTGATCAGATGGGTTTTGATGATTACTTCTTAATTGTGTGGGATGTCATGAACTATGCACATGAGGCGGATATTACGACTGGTCCTGGACGAGGATCGGCGGCTGGTTCACTGGTTGCCTATGCTCTGAAAATTACTGATGTTGACCCGTTACAGTATGACTTGCTGTTTGAACGTTTCTTGAACGCTAAGCGAGCTAACATGCCGGATATTGATCTGGATATTCCGGATAATCGGCGGGAGCAAGTCTTAAATTATGTTCATGATAAGTATGGTCATGATCGGGTTGCACAGATTATTACGTTTGGGACGCTAGCGGCTAAGCAAGCGCTTCGTGATGTTGGACGAGTCTTTGGGCTGTCTAGCTATGACATGAGTGATTGGAGTGCGGCGATTCCGAATCAACTTCACATCACGCTACAGCAGGCCTACGATGGTTCGCAGCGTCTGCAGAATTTAATTGCGGATTCTTCAAAAAATAAATTACTGTTTGAAACAGCTCAACGGATCGAAGGCTTACCACGACACTATTCGACCCATGCAGCTGGTGTGGTGTTGAGTTAAAAACCGTTGATTCAAATCGTTCCGTTGCAAGCGGGTAGTGAAACGATGATGATGACTCAGTATACGAAGGATACCGTTGAAGCAGTCGGTTTGCTGAAAATGGATTTTCTTGGCCTACGGAATCTCTCATTACTGGCAAGTGCGCTAAGCTATGTTCAGCGCCAGACCGGTAAGCCATTGGCGATTACGAAGGTTGATCTTAATGATGCGGATACGTTGAAATTGTTTCAGGCTGGTGACACGACTGGGGTTTTCCAGTTTGAATCGGCGGGGATTCGCAACGTTTTACGAAAATTGCATCCAGATAATTTTGAGCTGGTGGCGGCGGTTAACGCGTTGTATCGACCGGGTCCAATGGAAAATATCGATCATTTTATTGCGCGTAAAAAGGGACAGGAACCAGTTAACTATCCAGCGCCAGAACTAGCTGACATTCTTGGGCCAACGTACGGTATTTTGGTCTACCAAGAACAAGTCATGCAAGTGGCGGCAGTCATGGGCGGCTTTAGTCTTGGCGAAGCCGATTTGTTGCGGCGCGCGATGAGTAAGAAAAAGCGCACAGTTATTGATGAGATGAAACAACAATTCTTAGCTGGCGCACAGAAAAATGGTTTTACAGTAGAAGTTGCGACTCAGGTTTACCAATATATCGAACAGTTTGCCAATTACGGTTTCAACCGATCACACGCAATTGCCTACAGTAAGATGGCGTTTGAATTGGCCTACCTGAAAGTTCATTATTCGGGGGCGTTTTTCACGTCACTGATGAACTCTGTTTTAGGCAATGGGACGAAACTGAAACAATACTTGGCGGAAGCTCGTCAACATCAAGTGGACATTATTCCGCCGGATATCAATCGCAGCGGTCAGTATTTTGATTGGACGGGTTCAGCAATTGTGTTTGGTTTGAGCTCCATTAAGGGCTTGCGGCGTGATTTCATTGCGAGTGTGATGGATGAGCGTAGAACTAACGGACCATTTAAGAATTTACAACAATTCATGCAACGGATTGATGCCAAGTGGTTGAAGGCAGATCTGATGAATGCGTTGATCTACGCAGGTGCGTTTGACCACTTTGGTCTCAACCGAGCGGAACTGTTAACGAGCGTGCCTGAGCTGATGTCAAGTGCCGAGTTAGCGGGTGGCAGTATGAGCTTATTTGAATCACTGGCACCTAAAATCAAAAAGCAACCGGAACTCGCACTTGGCGAACGGTTGGCTAAAGAAGCGGAATATCTAGGAGTTTACGTTTCTGGGCATCCGGTTGAAGCCTACGATTGGCTCGCGCAACAACAGCATACCCAGTTAGTCAGTTCACTTAATAGTGATCAACAGGTGAAACTATTGGTCTACATCACGAAGGTGCGAACGATTCGAACTAAACGCGGGCAACCAATGGCGTTTGCCACGGGGAGTGACTTATCAGGTGAGATTGACCTGACCATTTTCCCGCAGACTTATCAGCGCATTCAGGACGAGTTACAGCCTGAAACGATTGTTTTAATCAGTGGGAAGGTCGATCAGCAACGTGATTTGCAAGTGATTGTTAATTCGTGGCGCTTAGCAGACCAATTTCCAAAACCAACGATGCAACTCTTTTTGCGACTACAGCCTGAGCAAGTCACACCAACGGTTCAAAAGGAGATCCTGAAAGTTTTGAGTCAGTACCATGGTCCCAATCCAGTTTTGATTTATTCAGTGACGGCTCACCGCACAGTTGAGTTGAATTCACAGTATTGGGTCACTGAAAATCCTGAAATGGTTGGAGCGCTTACAACGTTACTAGGTCGCGATAATGTCGTGATAAAGAACGCTATCCCTTGATATAACAGCGTTTTTTACCAAATTTAATTTGCGAAAATAACAGACAATTCACGATAAAAGTGTTAGAATCACTTATGGAGTTACGAACTCAATTTATTGCCTGAGGTGAAAAAATGAAACGCATTGGTATTTTAACCAGTGGCGGCGACGCTCCTGGTATGAATGCGGCCGTTCGTGCAGTTGCTGGAAAAGCAATGGCCGAAGGGTTGGAAGCATACGGTATCAACTACGGCTTTGCTGGGTTGGTTGCCGGTGACATTCACAAGATTGAAGCAGCTGACTTAGATGGTATTATTCAACGTGGTGGGACGTTATTATATTCGGCCCGTTACCCAGAATTTGCCCATGAAGAAGGCCAGTTAAAGGGAATTGAACAATTAAAGCGGTTTGGAATTGACGCATTAGTTGTTATTGGTGGCGACGGTTCATATCACGGTGCTTTGCGCTTGACTGAACATGGCTACAATACAATCGGCCTTCCAGGTACGATTGACAATGATATTCCATTTACGGACTTCACGATTGGTTTTGACACAGCTGTCAATACTAATGTTCAAGCGCTTGACCGTATTTATGACACGGCTCACAGTCATGACCGTACTTTCGTTGTGGAAGTTATGGGACGTGGCGCTGGTGACGTTGCCTTATGGTCTGGTGTTGCAATCGGTGCTGATGCCATTGTGGTACCAGAAATCGACTGGGACATGGAAGCCATCGCTAACAAGATCAAACGTAACCGGGCCAATGGTCACCGGAGTAATTTGGTTCTCTTAGCTGAAGGTGTCATGGGTGCCGACGAATTCGTTGAAAAGTTATCTGAATATGGTGACTTTGATGCGCGTGGTAACACGATTGCTCACATGCAACGTGGCGGTAACCCAACCGCTAAAGATCGCGTTATGGCTAGCAAGATGGGTGCCTATGCTGTAGAACTCTTACTTTCAGGTAAGGGTGGCTTAGCTGTTGGTATTCAACATAACGAGCTTGTTAACCACGACATCTTAGATCTATTTGATTCTAAGCATGACGTAGAAGTTTCACTTAACCAATTGAACGAAGAAATTTCATTCAAATAGGCGTTACTTCAAATACTAATTAATCTAAATAAAAATGACGTTAATGTCTTTTTATAATAAAACTTTCAAGGGAGAGATTTTTCTTATGAAGAAAACCAAGATTGTTTCAACACTTGGTCCTGCCAGTACTGACGTTGACACTATTGTTAAATTGATTGAAGCCGGTGCTAACGTTTTCCGTTTCAACTTTTCACATGGTGATCATGAAGAACACTTGGACCGTTTAACTAAGGTTCATGAAGCAGAAAAGATTACAGGTAAGACTGTTGGTATCATGCTTGATACTAAGGGTGCTGAAATTCGGACGACCGTTCAAGCTAACGGTAAGTCTGAATACAAGATCGGTGATAAGGTACGGATTTCCATGGACGAATCTTTAGATACGACCCATGACAAAATTGCCGTTACTTACAAGAACCTCTATGATGATGTTCACGTAGGTGGCCATGTCCTCTTCGATGATGGTTTATTAGACATGAAGATTGACGAAAAAGACGAAGCTAACCGCGAATTGGTTACGACCGTTCAAAATGCTGGTGTCTTAGGCTCACGTAAGGGTACTAACGCTCCTGGCGTTTCAATCAACTTACCTGGGATTACTGAAAAAGACTCAAGCGATATTCGCTTTGGTTTGGATCACGAAATCAACTACATCGCTGCTTCCTTCGTACGTAAACCACAAGATGTCTTAGACATCCACCAATTACTTGAAGAAAAGCACATGGAACACGTACAAATCTTCCCTAAGATCGAATCACAAGAAGGTATCGATAACATCGATGAAATTCTTAAGGTTTGTGATGGTTTGATGGTTGCTCGTGGTGACATGGGTGTTGAAATTCCTGCTGAAAATGTACCATTGGTACAAAAGAGCTTAATCAAGAAGTGTAATGCTTTAGGTATGCCTGTTATCACGGCTACTCAAATGTTAGACTCAATGCAAGAAAACCCACGTCCTACTCGTGCCGAAGCATCTGACGTTGCCAACGCTGTCTTTGACGGTACTGATGCAACCATGCTTTCTGGTGAAAGTGCTAATGGTCTTTACCCAGTTGAAGCCGTTGCTATGATGGCTAAGATTGACGAAAAGGCTGAAAACACTTTAGCCGAAAACGGCAACTTACAATTAAACCGTTTCGACAAGACTAGTGTTACTGAAACAATCGGTATTGCGATTGCTCGGGCCGCTAAGAACTTGAACATCAAGACGATTGTTGCTGCGACTGAATCTGGCTACACTGCTAAGATGATTTCGAAGTACCGTCCAGATGCTGATATCTTGGCAATCACTTTTGACGAACGGACTCAACGTGGATTGATGGTTAACTGGGGTGTTCAACCAGTTGTTGCTGAAAAGCCAGAAACCACTGATGACATGTTTGATTTAGCTTCTTCTAAGGCTGTTGAACTTGGCTTTGCCAAGGAAGGCGACTTAATCTTGATCACTGCCGGTGTGCCAGTTGGCGAACGCGGTACTACTAACATCATGAAGATCCAATTAATTGGTTCTAAGTTAGCTGATGGTCAAGGTGTCGGTGACGAAACTGTTATCGGTAAAGCCGTAATCGCTACTTCTGCACAAGAAGCAAACGACAAGGCCGTTGAAGGTGGCGTCTTAGTTACTAAGACGACCGACAAAGACTACTTGCCAGCAATCGAAAAGTCTAGTGCTTTAATTGTTGAAAATGGTGGCTTAACTTCACACGCTGCTGTTGTAGGTATCTCAATGGGTATTCCTGTTATCGTTGGTGTTAAGGATGCTACGAGCGTAATCTCTGATGGTCAATTGATCACTGTTGATTCACGTCGTGGATTCGTATACCGCGGTGCTTCAAACGCCCTTTAAGATCAAATTTAATTTGATATTGAAAAGTCGTCGCTTTGCGGCGGCTTTTTATATACATATGATAAAATTCAGCATGTTAGATTCAGTAACTATGGCTAGTAAGTTATTGTTTTAATGAGTCAAAACAAGGGGAATCGCCAAGAATCCTCGTAATTTCGGGCGTTTTCAGTTACAATTAATAACACGTGAGGTGTCACATGGAAAGTTGGTTATTTTTATTAGCAATATTAGTGGTTGCGTGGCTGGGGAAAAATCAGTCGCTACAAATTGCAACTGTCGTTGTATTAGTGATCAAATTAATCCCTAATACGAGCAAGTTGCTGACAACGATTGGTCAAAAGGGAATCAATTGGGGCGTAACGGTTATTACCGTTGCAATCCTAATTCCAATTGCAACTGGCCAAATCGGTTTTCGCGACTTGTGGCACGCGTTTAAATCGCCGGTCGGTTGGATCGCGGTAGCGTGTGGCGTTCTGGTGTCCGTATTATCATTTCATGGCGTGGGCCTCTTATCGGCAAGTCCTGAAATTACGGTTGCACTAGTATTTGGAACGATTATGGGTGTGGTGTTATTAAAGGGTGTTGCGGCTGGACCAATTATTGCAGCCGGGATTACTTACTGCATCGTTCAAGTGTTACATCTGAAATTACAGTAAATTAGAATGTGTGATAGTTTTTTTATCACCAGTTAAAAGGAGTTTTATAAATGGATAGTATTATGGGAACGGTAGTTACTGCTAAAGTAACTGATGAAAACGATCGCGCTTATTTTGTTCAAGTTGATGGGAAGACGTTATTAGTCGACAAGGATGAACCAGAACAACCATTGCATATCGGTGGTCAGTACGAGGGCTTCGTATATGAGAACGAAGATCATCACTTACAAATGACTCGTGAAGTACCAGAAATTTCATTCGATAACTTTGTATGGGGGACCGTTGTTCGGACTCGTCATGATTTAGGTGTCTTCGTCGATGTTGGCCTTCCTAACAAAGATATCGTGGTTTCATTGGATGAGTTACCAACGATCAGTCGACTATGGCCTAAGAAAGACGACCGTTTGTATGTTAGATTAGTTCGCGATAATAAGGAACGCTTATGGTGCACGATGGCCGAATTAACTGATTTTGAAGAAATTAGTACGCCTTACGATCGTGATCAGGTCAAGAATACAGATATGATGGCAACGGTCTTCCGTTTGAAGATGGCTGGAACGTCAGTGATTACTGATGACAATCACCTGGGTTTTGTACATCCCTCTGAACGCGATCAAGAACCTCGTTTAGGTGAACACGTTAAGGTTCGTGTTATCGGTCATTTGCGTGACGGTGAATTAAACTTATCCTTGAAGCCTCGAGGTTATGAAGAGATTGGTGATGATGCGCAAATGCTATTAGCTGCACTTCAACATCAGGCAGATCACAGCTTACCATTTTGGGATAAGAGTGATCCTGAAGATATTCGGAGTTATTTCGGTATCAGTAAGGGACAATTCAAACGGGCCGTTGGTAATCTATTGAAGCAACGTTTGATTAGCCAACAACCAGGTTCGATCACGTTAATTAAGATTGATGATGAACAAGCCGACGATTAATCGTAAAATGCAGGACCAGCTTGCTGATTACCTGCATTTTTTACGTGTGGAGCGGGGACTGGTTGAAAATACGCTCAAAAGCTATTCGCAGGACTTAACGGCTTTTAGCGAATACTTAATGACGCAGCAAATGACGGATTACCAAGCGGTTGATCGGTATGTTCTGTTGAACTATTTGCAGTATTTAGACGAGGCTGGCAAATCACGTAATACGATTATTCACAGTGTTTCTAGTTTGCGGAAGTTTTTCCAATATCTGGCTCAAATGGGGGTCGTAGATAGCGATCCCATGCTTAAAATCGATACGCCCAAGCACGCCCAACACTTACCACAGGTGCTCTCACCACATGAAGTCGAACGGTTACTGGCAGTTCCTAAGCTAGATACTGCTTTAGGTCTGCGTGATCGGACACTGCTAGAAGTGATGTATGCGACTGGTCTACGTGTCAGTGAGACGATCAATCTGAAGATGGATGACTTACATCTTGATTTGGGTTTGATTCAGACGATTGGTAAGGGTGATAAAGAACGGATCATTCCAATTGGCGACGTGGCGATTGATTTTATCGAACGGTATTTAAGTACTGCTCGACCCAAATTAGCATCCCCAAAACGGCGCAATACCTACCTGTTTCTCAATAATCATGGGGGACAGTTGACGCGCCAGGGGGTTTGGAAAAATTTGAAGGCCGAAGTTAAGGCTGCTGGAATTGAGAAGAACGTGACCCCCCATACCTTGCGACACTCGTTTGCGACCCACATCTTAGAGAATGGGGCTGATCTGCGAGTTGTCCAAGAATTGTTGGGGCACGCTGATATCTCAACGACTCAAATCTATACGCACATTACGAAGAAACGGCTGGCAGAAGTTTATAACCGCTACCATCCACGGGCATAGACTGAGCTGTCAATCAAATAAATAATTTAATTTGGCAAAACAATTAAGTAGAATAATAAGGAGGGATTCGGTGCTCATTAAGTATCGTAAAGATTACGAAAAAGTTGCCATGGGATTGCTATCATTCATTCCTGATTTTAAGGACTTAGCGCATTTGAGAACGGAAATGCAATGGTATCAGTCTACCGATGACCACCAGCTATTATTATGGCAACAAGCTGATGGGGATTTTAGTGGCATTATTGGAATTGAAATCGGCCCTGATTTTATCTTAGTCCACCACGATTCCCTGTCACCAGAAGAACGTACCAGTGCGAACCAGTACCTCGTGCTAGATGAACTAGCGGCGTTGTATCCTGATAAACGGGTGATGGGAACTTTAGAAATGGCGTCGATCATTGGCGCGTGGGAGCGTAACCGTGACAAACAATCAACAACCAATCACAATTAAAATTTCGGAGTTTGAAGGCCCACTCGACTTACTACTGCACTTGATTCGGCAGAATAAGATGGATATTTATGATATCCCAATTGCTGACATTACCCAGCAGTATTTAGATTACCTTCATTCAATGCAGGCGTTGAAATTAGATATTGCTGGCGACTACTTGGTGATGGCCGCAACTTTAATGACGATCAAGAGTCGGGATTTACTGCCACAGCCTGAGCCGGAAGATGATGAGTTATCCGAGGATGAAGATCCAAGAGACTCATTAGTGGCTGAATTGTTGGCCTACAAAGTCTATCAAGAGGCTGCGGGTGAATTGCGGGTCAAAGAGCAGGCGCGCCACCAGCACTTTACGCGTGAAGCAATGCTAGTACCGTCTGATCTTAGTGCGCCTAAATTGACGGCGGGGATTACGGTTGCTGATTTACAAGCGGCGTTTCACCAATTAGTCGTTAAACGTCGGCGGGTACAACCATTGATGCGAACGGTCGTAGCTGAAACGGTTAGTATCGATGACCGGATGACGCAGATTACGGCTCGTTTGCAGCAACAACCTCAAGGGTTAGCGTTCTCGGAGCTTTTCACAGTTAGTGCGAGCGACGAAATGCTAGTGACGACCTTCATGGCTGTGTTAGAATTAACTAAACAGGACCAGTTAACGCTTGAACAGCGCGCACCACTGGATCCGATTCATTTATACTTACGACAGGATGAACAGCATGACGAACATTGAACAGATTGAAG